>CAYVJG010000083.1:0-1630 GCA_964451785.1 uncultured Flavobacteriaceae bacterium | reverse complement strand
GCGTTATTCGCAGCGCAGCAAGAAAAACGTTGTATCGAAGGGTGAAACACGGTTGTCGAAGAGAAAAGTTGTAAAATTTAGTATTCAGTATTCTGTAAGACGGTATTCAGTAAGTCGGAACACATTAGTCACAACACCACCTAACCTATCATTCCATGCTCATTTCAGAATCCCGTAGGCCGGTAATATGAACGACCTTTTATAACAGATGGGAGATCCTGAATAAATTTCTCCTGAGGTCGAAATTTTTCAGGATGACAAGCTAAGAGCCAACAGCCAAAGGCAGCCAAGAAAGCTCGCCCCCCTTCCAAGCGTCCCCTTCAAAGAATGATCAAAAAGAATCGGCCTACTTTTAATGACCTATCGAAGTGTGGTTACTGAGCCTGTCGAAGTGCGGTCATTGAGTCTATCGAAGTACTACTCCTCCATTCTATCCAAAGGACTCTTCACTTTACCCAGATGTGTTTCTGAAATATGCGCATAAACAGCTGTCGTTTTAATATTAGCATGTCCCAACAACTGCTGAATGAAAGACATATCTGTGCCATACTCTAACAAATGTGTAGCATAACTGTGACGAAGACTGTGAATTCCTACTGGCTTGTGGATACCGGCCTTCTTCATAGCCACTTTAAATACAGCCTGAGCACTGCGTTTAGAATAAGCGCCTCCATATTGCCCTTCAAATACATAATCACCAGGACAGTACTGCTGATAATACGCCTTTAATTCTTTTAGCACCGATGCCGGCAAAGGCACATAGCGATCGCGTTTCCCTTTAGCTCTGCGAATGTGTACCAACATGCGTTGACTATCTATATCCTCTAATTTAAGTGCCACCACCTCGCTCACTCGCAAGCCCATTCCGTAACACAGCTTTAACACTAACCGGTGTTTTAAATTGGTGGTTACCGCAAACAAATGATGTACCTCTCTAGTCGATAACACCTTTGGCAACTTAGCCTGTTTTTTAGGACGTGGAATATCCATAAAAAACTTGTCTTTATGCAATACCTGATCAAAGTAAAATTTTATCGCGTTAAGTCGACTGTGAATCTGATTTTCAGAAAGTTTTTGTCGTTTGATGCAAAACAAAATATAGCTGCGCAATTTTTCAGGCGTCAATTGTTGTACCGGATGATCTTTTAAAAGGTACAGCAATTGCGCAAATTCAGTAGTATAAGTACGGATTGTATTGGCGCTATATCCTTTTAACTTGAGTAAATCAATATAAGTTTGAAATGGCTTTTGATTAATCGGTTTTATCTTAGCCAAAGCCCCCTTTCCCACCACCTTTTCAGGCAAACCAAACAATTTTCTATACTGTTCATTATCCAAGACATACCATGTTTTTTCCGAACGACTCCACTTTGCCTTAATATATTTTTTAAGATGCGCTTTAAGCGCTACATCAAATGGAAAATAAATCCATATCACCGATTTATCGCGGTGTTCTCCCAGTTTATACTTATATTTATCAACCTGAAATGCCATAAATAACTATTTAATTTACACTAAGTTACAAAAAAACTGCGTATTTCAAATAAACATGCACTATTTGTATAAATCATCACTTAAAAATATATACAAAATACGCAAGTTCAATTTTTTTACAAGTCAGCCATACAAA
>CAYVJG010000082.1:0-1952 GCA_964451785.1 uncultured Flavobacteriaceae bacterium | reverse complement strand
CGTATGTCGCTGGTTGATAGATTTAAGAGGGTTGTCAGTAGATTGCGAGACTTTTTCCAGGGCTATCTCATAATAGAATAACTGTCTAAGACAATCCTCATAAATGCCGTCTACCTCCTTCTTTTAAGCGTTGAATAAGCTTACTTTTAAATTATTTGAGAGATGAACATAATTTTATCTTATAATACTTGTGTATATGTTTTTTATTTATATTTGTAAAAATTAATTTAATTAAAACATAAAATAAAAAAAAACATTATTTTGGTCGTGCTAATCACGGCCTTCGGATTGAGTCTTAGTTCTTGTTTACAGGAATCTGATATTCTAACAAAAAATGCTAGCCAATTGCCTCAAAAATCAACAGCTTTATCTACCACTCCTAAGATCGATACAGCTGCTGTCCTTCAATTTGCTCATAATAGCATGCTAGCTTTTATTGACAAAGTCAAAACCCGGTATACCAATGGAATGTCGTATGCTGAATTAAAGCATTCAATAGATCCTCGAACCAATTTGGGAAATATGAGTGTAGCTGGAGATCGATTATTGCATAAAGCTTATTACCATATTGTGAACAATACAGCCGAAGATGATATACATGGAGGCGAATTGATGAAAGCGATAGAATATGTAGCTCAACAAAATATAGATAACGGGACAGATCTATCTTTTAGCAACAGTATGAATCAGTACCTTTTGGGCATAGAACCTGGTCACACGGCGTCTGGTTTTTTTCGGTGATATTCGGAATGGGATAAAAAAGGCAGCAGTAGGTGTTTGGGATTGGCTAACGAGTGATGGTCCCGATAAAGATAGTAAGCCACGCTGGAAGAACGGTTTAGAACAAATATCAAAAATTATTACTATTATTAAAGCAATAGGCTGGTTATAATAGTCCTGTCTCATTAACAAAACACAATTATGAAAACAGTTTATAAAGTCTTTTCTTTCCTACTTGCATTAATATCAATCTCTTGTGGTTCTTCAAAAATTTTTGAAGAACCACAAGTTGTTTTACAGGTTTCCGCGATGGATAGCCTTATCCATGGGCAATATATCTATGTTAAAGTGGATAGTGCTCAAACGCTAAAATTAAAATTTGATACCGGTGCAACGGAAACTTTTCTGACCGATATTGCTATGATAGGCGGTAAAGCGGTCTTGACCAAGGAGAACCATACTACTCAAAAAGGACATAGCGGAAGTGGTTTGATTACAACAATAGCCTATCAGACAAAAAGCCTAAACACAAAGGTTTCTCACAGCACCAATCAAAAAATAGCTATTTATGATATGGCTACCGCAAAAATAGGCAAGTGTTTCCCTAGTCTTTTAAAATACGATGGTTTATATGGTTTAGATGCCTTTGCGGAGGCAGAAAATCCCAAACCCGTTTTACTGGACTACAAAAACAACTTGATAAAAATCCTGTCAGAAACTTCCCAAATTCCTCAAGACTTTCACAAAGTCGATGCTTCCTTTAAAGGCAATGCCATATATCTTCACGGCACGATTGCCGGAGAAAAAATGGATTTTTTATTCGATACGGGATACAATGGATTTATTATGCTTTCCAAAAATATCTTTAAAAACAAGGATATAGAATCAAAAGTGCATGGTAAAAGCATGTTCGCTTCAATTTCGGGGAATATTATTCCTGAGAAGAGCTTGGTCTTTCAAGATGTACCAATTTCTATTGAGGGAGTACCTATTGGTGAAAATATTGTGGATATTGTAAAAGAAATAGATATCAACGAAGCCTATGTCGGCCAAGGTTTTATCCATAATTACAATTGGATTCTTGATTTTGAACATAAAATCCTCTATGCTAAAAAAATAAAAGACTATGACTCAAACGCCTATTTTGAAACGATAAATGAAATCAAATATTTAGCATTTGTCTATGATGGAAAACTGGTCGTCATTTTTTCAAACGGTGAAGAATATCAGGT
>CAYVJG010000081.1:0-1981 GCA_964451785.1 uncultured Flavobacteriaceae bacterium | reverse complement strand
AGATACAATCAAAAACAGCATAGTAGTAGCTTATAAAAAAACTAATCTATCAGGATTGAATGTACCGTTTGTTCTTGATGCGGACGCTGTTGAAACAATATATATGCTTAGCGACGAATCTGCTGGTTGTCCAACAGCTAGTTTTTATGACGGGCTATTGCCTTCTCCTGTAGGTAATAAAAATAAGATATTAACATTAGTATCAGTGCCTAACGGAAGTATTGACTGTCCTTTTGGATTTACCAATTCTGCTCCAATTTTAGATCGAGGGAGTTTTCCAACTGGAATGGTTAGGTATATGAAGCTCATAAGTGATGACGTAAACTGGTTAAGAATAGGGTAAAAACAGTCTTAAAAAATATGGAAGAAAAAACTACACTAGCAATAATAGGTTCGTTAGCCGCAATATTGGGAGCGTTGGGATTGCCGAAGCTTTGGGAATCAGTATGCAATTATTTTACAAAGAAACTCGATACAAAGCATCATAACGTGAAAAACTTAAACCAACGCATTGACCACCAAAAGGAAATCATTAAGCAACAGGCTAAAGAAATAGACTTGCTTAAAGACCAACTAGAAGCAATGCGCATACGCATGGACGTTATCATACCTATTTTAGAAGATAAATTTAAGGACGATCCTAAAACACTTGATTTGCTAGCTAAGCTAATCCAAAAAAAAATAACAAATGAAAAAGTGGCATAAATACATAGTACAAGTGTTGCAAGTAGCTCTTTTTACACTTTCATTTCTGCTCCTTTTTGGGTGCAAATCAAAAGAAAAGGTCAAATCAGTTAAAAATACGCACGAGCAGGTTAATGAGCAGTCTAAAATTAACGTTGATAGCAATATTGATTTTAAAGAAGCCGTCAGAACTCAAAAAGCGGAGCAAAGCAGCAAAAATAAAAATGCAGAAGTGGTTAGCGTTGATAGTTCATCTACTATGAAGCTTACGCCTATTAATCCTAATAAGCCAAGCTCAGCCACGGTAAATGGTAAGAAATATAAATGGATCAATGCGGCATTAAACTTGTCAAATCAACGAAGTGAGTTGAAATCGAGACTAAATAAGACTGTTAATCAGCAAGATACAGACAGTGCATTAAAAATCACAGAGGTCCAGGCGACTGTTAATAAAAATGTTGACAAGAAATCTAATAAAAAAACAGATGTACAGTCAAAACAAAAAGAAAAACATAAAGAGGGCGGCACGGCTATTTGGGTGTGGTTGTTGTTGATTTTAGGCGTTATTGCCGCTCTTTTTTATTTCAAGAAAAAAATCAATTTTAAAAACTGGTGGTTATGAAAAAATTACTAGGCCTTGGTGCCATACTAGGTGCCGTATATTACTACGGCAAAAAAAAGTACAATGATGTTCAAGTATTGATGAACAACATCAGCATGAAGCTTGTTAAAATAGCTAATGTTAAATTTGACAATGGTGCATTAACGCTGTTTGTCAATTTAATGATCCGCAATCAAAGTCCGACAGACTTGTCTTTTGATGGTGGCGGGTCAATATTGCTAAAGAAAATCTATTTCTATGATAAATCCAATCAACTCATAGGTACCTCAAAATTAGATATAACTCGCATAGAAGTAGCCGCTAATAGCAGCATTGTGGTTAATAACATGCCGGTGGTTATTCCTTTGGCTGATATAAATAATGTAGTGATCACTGCATTATCACTATTCTCCGATCCTGACCAGTTAAAAATAAAAGTAGAACTAGAAGTTTTCGGAAAAACATTTACCATTGACGCTTAAAATCTAAAAAAATATGACCACTGTAGCCGAATATAACGCATTAAACAACACTGTATTAACTCGTCAAGAAGTTAGCGAGATGATCGCCCGAGCAAACCGCGAAGGGCAAACCCATATTGCTAAAAAATTGCAACAAATTTTAGATAACAACGATGACAGCCGATTTAATATTACGGTTGAAAACAAGGTTAAGGCAATGAGTAAAGGGTTGAAA
>CAYVJG010000080.1:0-2617 GCA_964451785.1 uncultured Flavobacteriaceae bacterium | reverse complement strand
AATAATTAAGAAAAGTGTTTTATGCAGTACTTTCATTTGACATTTCTGCTAACGGCTGGCGGCTTGACGCAGGAGCGGATTTTTAATACTATCTTCAGCCCGAAGCCGACACGCTAAAATTAGTAAAAAATGTTCAATCGAAGCCGTTTACCCGCTCTTGCGTTCAAACCGCTTGTTATGTGGCGTATTTCTTTTTATTGGAAAAGCTCTTTTGTAATTTTACTAAGTTTTGTATCAATATTTTCCGTTAAATCTGTGTGAGGAATATTTAGGTTTTGTAATACTGTTTTAAAACGCATAAATCCATTGTCATTTCGTAATTCAACCCATTCTACTCCTAAATTAGTTAATTGTGCTTTATTTTGGTCTGAAAGTTTATCAGCAACAAAAACTCTACTATCTCTCGCAATTACAGCATCCGCACTTTCAGGGTTTCCTTTTCCCATTAGTTTGACTTCGCACTTGTAAGTATTATCACCTTGGTATAGAAAGAAATCTACTTCACGATTAACATCTCCTTTCCTTATGCGTTTAGCTTTGGGTTTTAGAGCAAAATGTTTTTCTGGTACTTCAAAAATCTTACATAAGGTTACCATTAAAGGTCCTTCAGTTTGCTTTCCTGCCGTACTCCATAAGCCACCCCTTAAAGCTGCACGTTTTACAGCTAAAGTATTTATGATTATCAAACTTTCATTTATGTTTAGATCTACGCTAACTTTGTTGAATTTAATTGTTAGCGTCAAATCTATATCTTCAATTTGAGTAAGCTCATCAATAGCATTGTAAAGAGTGTCATAATGCTCGTATGATGCATCAATCACTACTTGACGTTTACCCGAATTGTACATATTAGTAATCGTTTTCTTGTTTAAACCCGAATTTATGGCAATCTCGTCTGATGGCAAATCCAAGTTTAGCATCTCCTTTTTATACCAATCTGTCGATATGTTTTCATTCTTAATTTTTGCAAAGGTTACCCTTTTAAAAAAGTCAATAGAGAATTGTAAGAATTCTGCGTTTATAAGTGTTACAATTTCAATTCGATAATCATCTCCTTTTATGAGTTTTTTGATTATGTTCTTAGTTACTTGCTCCGTTAATGTCATTAGCGATTTTTTTAAACTCGTTATATTCTAAAAAATTGGTTTCAGGTTCGTTGAAAAGAGATTTAGTTTGTTTCTTAGTTGACTTCATATAATCGAAATATTCATCATTCAACTCAGTTAAAAAGAATCTTCTATTGAGTGCTTTTGCAGCCCTTCCAAAAGTTCCACTACCACCAAAAGGGTCAAAAACCAAATCGCCTTCAAAAGAATAATACTCTATCACTTTTTTGCATAATTCGGACGGGAATACAGCCGAATGTTTTTTACTATAAACAGGATCAATTTTCCACACATTTGTTGATTCAAACTCTCCTTTTACTTTACTGTTTTCAACAATATTTTTTGGATATTGGCGAATGTTCCAATCCAATAACTTAGTTGTTTTTTTTCGATAAACCATTATCATTTCAGTTACTGTATTTGGCTTATAACCAAGTGGTTTTCGGTGTTGCTGAAAACCACCAACACGATTTTTAACGCTTGCTTCGGGTTTTAACCAAATAATATCATCAATATACTCCCAACCCATTTTTACAATGTAATGATGTAGGTCAAAAGGTATAGGATAACGCTTACTTGAATGTTGTCGGCTTATGCGAGGTATAATAATTGGTGAAGTGTTAATTAACAAAAAACGACCTTCTTTTGTTACTCTATGGACTTCTTTAAATACTTTCTCTAAGAATTGTAGATAGTCTTCATAGCTTGGGTAAATTGAATAATCCCTTGCGTTGTAATATGGTGGGGATGTGAAAGTTAAATGAATACTTTCGTTCGGTACAGATTTTAGAATTTTATTGACATCCCCGTGAACTATCGTGTTTTTTAGAAATTTGTAGGTTTGTATGTGTGGCAAATCACTTTTTGTTTGTTTTGCAAAAAATTCTTTTTCAATAACCGACTGTACCATTTCATTTCTATGATTACGAAGTTGTTTTAAATGATTTGATATGTTTTTGTCCGATTTGAAAACAAGCAATGCTCTAATAGCTTGACAAACAACTTTAGGATCATCATCTTTGAGTACTTTTAGTAAGAATCCTTGTGTTTTTTCATTTCTTTGCCTTCCTATAGAAGAAATTATCTCTCTACGAATTTCTGTCCGTTCTTCTTCTTCAAAAAGTTTATATAATTCATTAAGTTCACCATTTAGTTTGAGTTTCCCTATATTTTTTATTGCGGACATTCTTATTTTATGGTTTTTGTGTTTGGCTAAATCAAAAAGCCAAACCCCATCATAGTCTTTTGGTAAGTATCCGAGATTCTCAAGTATATAATTGACTTTGGAACTGTCGTTGTGCAATTTATCTACCATATCTATAATGGCATTTTCATCTTTCTTCACCGTCTTTATATATTCTTTTGTGAGTTCCATTTCAAAAAATTATTTTCTGTAAAGATATTGTTTTTCCGTGGAAAATACACTATTAGCTCGCAGTTTTTCAATATGCCACATAACGTCTGGCAGCTTGCCGCAGTGGCTGATTTTCACCACAAAACTTCAACCGAAG
>CAYVJG010000079.1:0-2690 GCA_964451785.1 uncultured Flavobacteriaceae bacterium | reverse complement strand
TGGCACGACTGCAATCGCACACATCTGCCAAGCGGTCTATATCGCCCCGGCGGTAGTATTTTTTAAGCCTTTTACGTTGTTTTACAGTTAGTAGCATTGTTTTTGTTTATATTTGTTTACTTGTGTTGTTTACTTAGGCAAATATAGGCAAGATAATTCGATTAATCCAAATAATTATGCAAGAAAATTCGACTATTAAAGCAAATATTTTAAAATTCCTTGATTATAAGGGTATTACGGCTTATAAATTTTACAAGGAAACAGGGATAAGTAGAGGTATCCTAACTCAAAAGAACGGGATGAGCGAAGATAATACATTGAGATTTCTCGATTATTACCCGGAAGTTAGTCCTTCTTGGCTTCTTACAGGCGAGGGCGAAATGTTAAAAAGTAACGCGGGGGTAAGTAATAATGAAAGTGAAGTGGCGGCGCTAAAAAAAGAGGTGGCCGAGCTGCAAAAAGAAAACAACCAACTAAAAGACGATCTTATTACGTGCCTACAAGGCGCGCTGGGTGCGCGTAAAAGTAAAGCCGGCTAAAAGTGGTGTGGGTAAGGCGGCGTTAACAGTCTTTTTTTACCTAAACTCAAAAAATTTGTAAGATTGTAAGATTTGTAAGAAAATTTGTAAGCTCGTAACTAGTTGATTATTATACTATTATACTACTTCTTACAATTCTTACAAAAAATATAGTATAAAAGATATAAAATAAAGGGTAGTATAATAGAGGTTTTCTCATTATTGATATGGCAACAAAACCGCTTCTTTTTTTTCAATTTCTTATAAATGTTACAAAAATCATTTTTCAATTTTATGGGGGTGTGGGGGTTGCGGTAAACTTTACCTTTCCCTATCCCCCCTAAAAAGCGGGGGTTTTCTCGCTACGAGCAGGCTGAAGGCAAAAAGGAGCGCAAATAATAGGAACGCCTACGGCGTGATTTTTTTTTACAAGCTTTGCTTGTAAGCCTTGTAAATACTGCTACTAACAGCGTTTGCCCCGGGTCATATTTGGGTCAAACCAACAAAAACATAATTATGTAACTAACTGAAAACGAGCGTCCAAAGGTTGAAGAAATAGCGTTAAATTGAGGTTTTCAAATCTCGGTCTCGCTACAAAACTTTTAAAAACGCTAATTCAATTTTGAGTTAGCGTTTTATTTTTTTAGGATTAATTTGTTCTTTTACGATCACAATTTATACAGCATATCTCATTTTTTTATAAATTTGAAACTAATCCTGTCATTTATCGGATACTTAATTAATAGCCGTTTTATTCAATCTTCAAAATCATTTTAACTCAGTTTACTGCATATGAAATTATTGCGTTACATCCTCATCATCCTTGTAGTTGGCCTCATTGTTATTCAGTTCTTTCCAACTATGGAGAATAAAAGCGACTTAGTGCCAGCAACCGATTTAATTCAGTCACGCGAAGTGCCTTCTCAAGTAGCTACATTGCTGCACAATGCGTGTTACGACTGTCACAGTAACAATACTAACTATCCGTGGTATGATAAAATTCAACCTTTTGCCTGGTTTTTAGAAGGACACATTATCGATGCTAAACGCGGTTTGAATTTTAACGAATTCGAAACTTATACGCCTAAAAAACAACAAAAGAAACTCAAAGGCATTCGCTTTGTGATGGAAAAAGATGTTATGCCTTTAGACTCATATAAGCTGATGCACGCCGAAAGTCGTCTTTCTAAAGAAGAACGTCAAGCCATCATCAATTGGGTAGATGATGAATTAAAAAATTATCAGTAATTTTCGCATTAGCATACAATCTACATTAAGGCTTTGGTTTTGCATTCTAAAATCAAAGCCTTAATTTTGTTTACTAGATTTCTAAGCTATGAGTTTACGCACCTTTTACATCAAAAATATGGTTTGTGATCGCTGTAAAAACAGTGTTTCTAAATTAATTATGCAGCAACATGCACTTGTAAAATCTGTTGAATTAGGGCGTATTCAGCTCGATACGACTCCTCTATTTAATTTAACTCAATTTACTCGAGCGCTAGAAGAAAACGGTTTTGAATTGATTCAAGATCCTGACTTACAACTCGTCGAAACAATTAAAGTGCAATTGCTTCATCTTCTCAACACACCTGAACAGGCTAAAAATTTCACAACCTACCTGGCAGTAGAATTGCACAAAGATTATTCGGTTATGAGTAAACTTTTTAAAAAAATTGAAGGACAAACCATAGAAAAATACGTTATCAAACTCAAAATAGAAAAAGTAAAAGAACTCATCCAGTTACAACAATTATCGTTTTCAGAAATTGCTTATCAATTGGGATACAATTCTATCAGTCATTTATCTAGCCAATTTAAAACCGTCACTGGATTGACTATGAGCGCTTATAAAGACAGTCGAGACTGGAATAGACTAGAGTATGACAAAATTCTATAAATCTCAACCTTTATTATAAAACTCTTCCGGTTATAATCTCGATAACTTTGCTTCTATCAAATGCGAAGATTATGACAACACAGTATATTATTTCCGGAATGTCTTGCAATGGTTGCCGTCAGCACGTTGAAGACGCCCTCAATGCGATTCCCGAAGTTACTCAGGCTAAGGTCGATTTAGACAGCGCTACAGCAATGATTACTTCTGACAATCCGATTGAATTCTCAATTTTAAAATCTGCCGTAAAAGCTGCGGGAGAACAATACGACATT
>CAYVJG010000078.1:0-2923 GCA_964451785.1 uncultured Flavobacteriaceae bacterium | reverse complement strand
AAAGGTTGGATTTATATCAACCAAGCTGTCAATTAAAATCTTTTAAGAGCCTTTATCGCTGTTGAGGTAAAGGCTCTTATTTCAATCAAAATACGAAAAAAATGATGAAAAATACTCACCTCTTATTCTGTGTATTTGGACTGTTTCTAAGCCAGTTGTCTTTTGGTCAGCAAGATCCACAATACACACAGTATATGTATAATATGAACGTGGTCAACCCGGCCTATGCAGGCTCTAAAGAGAGCTTGTCCATCGGGTTATTATACCGCGATCAATGGGCCGGCTTTGATGGCGCCCCGCGCACATTTACCTTTAATGCCCATGCACCGGTAGGCAATGGCTTAGGCTTAGGCGTGTCAGCCATATCCGATAAAGCAGGTCCTGTAACAGAGACAAATGCTTATGCCGATGTGTCTTATACCATAAAATTTGCGAACTCAGGCAATTTAGCCTTTGGCGTAAAATTAGGAGCGACCTTTCACGATGTGGGTCTAACTGATTTAGATTTGCAAGACCCTAGTGACATAGCCTTTAGCGAAAACTACAACGAAACAACCCCAAATTTTGGTGCGGGATTATTGTATTACACCGATAATTGGTACGTAGGTTTTTCGGTTCCAAACATTCTGAACGCAAAATATTTAAATGTATCCGACCGAAATTTTGGCGAAGACGCACAGCATTTTTTTGCTACAGCAGGTTATGTTTTCCAAGTGAGTGAAAATGTAAAATTGAAACCTTCAACTTTAGTAAAAGGAACGTTTGATACCCCAATTTCGTTTGATGTAAACTTAAATGCGTTGTTTTATGAACGCTTTGAGTTAGGGGTATCGTACCGTTATGAAGACTCCTTTAGCGGAATCATCGGAGTACGCCCCACAAGTTGGATGCAAATCGGATTTGCTTATGACCATAACATCTATGATATAGATGAACCTTCCTATGAAGCCTTTGTATTGTTTAATGTAGCCTTCAATAAGAAAGCTTACCGTTCACCACGTTACTTCTAATCCTTATAAAGCACCGACAAATGAAGAAATATATACTCACCGGTATGGCACTAACATTTTGTGTGTCATCCTTATTAGCACAAAATAAATATACTAAGCAAGCTGATAAGCACTACAATCGCTTAGAATACCTCAAAGCGATTAAAGATTATCAAAAAGTAATCAAGCGAGACCATGGTTCAGCTTATGTCTACAAGCAATTAGCGACGGCTTATTACAAGATTAATGACGCTAAAAATGCGACAACTTATTACGGACAGTATTTAGATGCTGCCGAAGCAGGAAGTGTGTCTCCAGAGCTGTATTACCGCTATGCACAGTTGCTCAAATCGCAAAGTAAAGACGCTCAGAGTAATCAATATATGCAAAAGTTTGCAGAATTATCACCTAATGATGTGCGTGCCAAAGCTTTTAAAGCAAACCCAAATTACTTGTCAGAATTAGTAGATAGTGAACGTCAGTATAAGTTAGAAGATCTAGATTTGAATACAGACGTGCAAGATTTTGGAGCTTATGAACACGACGGAAATCTGTACTTTGTATCGGCCCGAAATCGCGGACGTAAATCTTATGGTTGGAATGGACAATCTACTTTAGATGTTTACGTAGCCCCACTAGCAGCCGGGAAAGTAGGTGAGGCAGATTTGCTCAAAGGCGATGTAAATTCAAAATACAACGAAGGCGCCGTGGTGATAACCCAAGATGGCAACACCATGTATTTTACAAGAAATGACTACACCAATGGCAAATACAAAAAGAGCGAAGGCGGTATAGGTCAGTTAAAAATCTATCGCGCTACCCGTGTCGATAAAGGCTGGGGCGATGTACAAGAAGTACCGTTTAATAATTCTGAATATTCAACAGGCCATGTAGCCTTATCTCCAGATGAACAGACCCTTTATTTTGTAAGCGATATGCCCGGAGGCTATGGCGAATCCGATTTGTATCGGGTATCAATAAATGAAGATGGTAGTTTTGGTGAACCTGAAAATTTAGGTTCACAAATAAATACCCCGGGAAAAGAAACCTTTCCTTTTGTAGATAGCGAAGGGACGCTTTACTTTTCAAGTGATGCTCATTTAGGATTAGGGGGATTAGATGTATTTAAAGCCGAAGCTCAAGGAAATGGTTTTGGAGAAGTAACTAATATGGGAAAAGATGTGAATAGTCGCTCAGATGATTTTTCATTCAGTTATTTTCCAGAAGAAAAGCGCGGTTATGTATCATCAAACCGTTCAGGCTTAGCCAGTGAAGATGCCGTGATTGCTAATGATGACATCTATCGCGTGATAAAGATACAGCAACAAGAAATCATGATTTATGCTAAAGTGATAGACGCCGAAACCGGACGTCCAATCACAGCAGCCAGCGTTGGCGTGTATAAGCAGAATGCCAAAATGGGAGAAAAATCTGTCGATGGCACAGCAACAGCCGTATTTGAATTGCCAGGAGGTGAAAATCACTACGCTCTACAAGTAGCCGCCACAGGATACCATCCGGAATCAGTACCGGTGAAATACCAGCCTGAAGGCAAAATCAATATGGTGGTTGAATTACAACCGATAGAAGAGATTATCCAAGAAGAAAAAATCGTATTGAGCCCAATTCACTTCGACTTTGATAAATCTGCAATTACAGAACAAGGCGCCTTTGTATTAGACACCTTGGTCGATGTGATGAAAAAACATCCAGAAATGGTGATACACGTGATAGCGCATACGGACAACATAGGTTCAACAGCCTACAACCAAAAACTATCCGAACGCCGTGCCGCAAGCACCGTACAATATATAGTTGACCACGGCATCGACGCTTCACGCATAACAGGCGAAGGCGTAGGCGAGTCAGATCCAGCTGTAGACTGTACAAACTGTACAGCCGAAGAACGCGCCCAAAATAGACAATCTGAATTT
>CAYVJG010000077.1:0-2989 GCA_964451785.1 uncultured Flavobacteriaceae bacterium | reverse complement strand
CCGCAAAAGTGTCTGTATCAGTCATAGTTTAGGGTTTTAAAATGGTATGCCGTCAATTAAGCTGTCGTCAGATTTAGAGGTTTTATTAACCTTTTTCACATTAGGTGTTTTGATATAAAAGTATTCGGTTATCTTACCTAAGTCACTATCGTGATGCTTGTTTTTACCTTGAGTGTTTTGAACCTCAGGTGGGTTGAATTGATAGTTATAAAACTCACACCAAGTGGCCACGCTTTTTTTGAACGCGGTTATTTTCCAATTTAAACCCGATTTTTCTTTAAAATTGTCGTAAGCAAAATCTTTTACTACCTGATTATTGAGCGTTTCATTTTCATCAGTAAAGAAGTTATCTGCCCACTCTTTAAAATCATCGCCTATACTCTGCAAGCTGTTGCGTTTGTGTACAGAAGCCATAGGTGGGTTTATTTTTTCATCACAAGACAAATAAAATTGAATAGATTGTGCTACAAAATTGAAAAAATCACTCCACTCTTGATCGGTAAATTGCTGAAACAGCATCTTACCAAAATCATCAGCCGGCTTATGTTCTGTTTTATCCTCCCCCAACTTAGGGTGATATATATCTGAAAAAATAGTGTATAATAGGCGGCGTTCAGTAGTCGGATCATTATTAAAAATTCCAAAATTGGAAGTCATAGCAAATTTTGGCGATTCATCAAAAGAAAGTGAATAAGGCTTATTGTTCTTTGGGTTTACATTAAAATCTCCTGTAATTTCAGAAAAAATAGCATCAAAAGGGAAATATTGATTCAAATCATCAAATAATACGTAATCAGAATGTTTGGTGATGCCATCGTATTTATGAGCATTATCAAACAGCTTTTTATCACGTCCATTAAACGATTTGCAATTCATCAACACTTGACGTACCGCCACGTTGAAAAATAAACTCTTACCTGAACCTCCGTTACTATCTTTTACACTGCTTACTCGATAGTCCATGCCAAATGCGCACCACGCCCTATCCATTATCTTTTGCTTGTGGCATAGATAACCAAACGTAAAAATCTTGTTAATCAAGTGTTGTTTTTGCTCTTTTATTTCAGAAGCTGTAAGTCCTGGTTCAGCTATATTAAACCGCGTTTTTTCAGTGTATTCTTTTCGGTTTTTAGCTATTGCTTCAACTTTACTGTCATAGTCGGCAGCGTTTTCGTCAAGTTTTTTTAAAGCATTTTTAAAAGGCTTGTCGCCCAGCTTGCGCCAGTGTACACGACTTGTTTGTACCAAGTAGTTTAAAAAGTGATTGTCATTTTTTTTGATATCGATATCAAACAGCTTTTTAAGCTTAGTTATCTCAAATATAGGTTCAGAATTTAAGGTTACATCATGTGGTATAATCTTATCTTCCCACACCTGAGTGTGAATATACTTACTACCGTATTCAAACTTCTTAACACCGTCTTTTTCTATACGCCATATCCCATTTTTGAAGAATAATAGTTGATGATTGTAGCCACAGTCCTTAAAGTTGAAATCTTTTAAACGCAAATTCATTAAACTCTTTTCTGAAAGCTGTCCTGAACGGTGTACAAAATTAAGCAGCTGTATATTTGACCGGGTTTTTCTGACATAATCAGCAGGAAATGTGCTAACGTGGTGTTGCTTAACGCGCTTAACTATACCCTTATTTTCCCTTACAAATGAAAAATCCTCTTTTTCAGCATCATCTTCAAATCTGTAAAACCCATTGTAGCGTAAAAACCTGTATAACGCCTCATTATTGAGAAAATATTTACTAGGATCAGTTTCTTTTTTTTTCGGCAATAAATCCCAAAATCTATAGGGCAAAGCATCATAAAGCAAGGCCTCAAATTTTCTTTTTAAATGCTCATAATCTGAAATAGATGATGAAAACACATAGTCTTTAAAATCTTTTCCGGCTTTGCCTTTAATCTTCTTATTCTTAAGGGATTGCGGCAACCAAATCAATTTTATATCAATGTATTTGCGTCCTAACTTTAGAGCTTCTCGAACACCTGTGTTGTCTAAATCGCCTAAATAATAGATATTCTTAGCAAATTCTTTAAGAAGTTGATAGTCTTTATAATCCAAGTCAAAAGTTTCTGAATTACCCCATACCACAGGACAACCTAACGCAGCGATATTAAGCCCATCACTTCCACCACTAGCAATAACTACTTTGTCCAGCTTTGGGTGTTCATCATCACCATCATAATGATTTACAAAATAATCATATTGTTTTTTTAAGTCCTCTAAACCAAAAAGGTAATCGTCTGTCTTGGCACCTTTAGGAGCATGACGAAATCTATAATCACCACCTTTAGGTTGGTATATCTTTTGCCAGTCACCTTGATCATAGACCATAATAGGATAATCAGCTGTAGATTTTGTAACGATTTGCATCGTTTTTCCGGCATATTTGTGCGTGTTTTTGCTTTTATGAAGCGAGGTGTCAGCCGGGTAGGTTTTGACTTGTGTAAAGCTATTAACCGCATAAAGATTGAACCGCTGACATATTTCGTTGGTTAAAAATGGTGAAATATTCTTTAACCAATTTTCAGGTATTGCCTCCATATAGTCATAAACATATTGATTGTCAAATTGACTATTTAAGGCCGGTATAACCTCTATTTTAGCGTTTGAAAAACTCACTTTTTCACCTGACACCCCAAATGTTGCGGCTATCCACTTACAGGATTCGGAAAAATCAATACCTTCTTTTTCCATAACTATACCAAAGGCATTGTATGTTTTTCCGCTGCCGTGATCTTTAATCAAATAAACATCGCCGCTTTTAAAAACATTAGCGCTGGGGGTACGTTCTTCTTCACGAAGTTTAAAGTGAGGAAAAGAATGATTTCCTTTTTTACAGTTTGGAAAATAGTGTAAAAAAACATCTAACCCCCCGTTAGTAGCATCGAGAAGCTTGTCTTTATCGTATTTATAGTCAGCCATGAAAAATATGAATTATAAAGCTAAGTGTTGGTTGTTATAAAAATTAAGAATT
>CAYVJG010000076.1:0-3100 GCA_964451785.1 uncultured Flavobacteriaceae bacterium | reverse complement strand
TTTAGCAATCTCGCAAAGTCTTACAAGCTCTGTGTCGCTTAAATTGTCTTGCAAATAAGCCAGTGTATTAACCCGTAAGTCTTCACTAATTGGGTTATCCGCTTTAATTGTTAGTTGTGTCATAATATTTTAGTTGAAATTCCATAAGATTTTTAGTTCTCTATATGATTTCTAATCAATGTCTTAAATTCATCTATAAACACGTCATTAGTTGACTGACGTATTACGTGATAAAGCATCATAGCCAGCTCATCAGTAACGCTATCTTGATGCAAGGCTTGAATTAATGCGGCTTTTAGCTTGCTTACTTGACTATCTACCGGGGCATTGAGCGCAGCTGTAGCGGGTTGCTTAGCTTGTGCTAATGCTTGAATTGCAGTAGTTACTAATTCAGGATTTTCACTCACCATATTCAACAGCTTTTCAACGGCACCTGGCTTAGCTTCAACTCCTAGTTCATAGCGCAAATTATCACGCTCTAATTTTTTATTTTCTGCTTCAAGCTGCTCAATTTTACGCTGCAAACGGTCGGCTTTTTCTTTTTCGGTGCGGTAATTCTCTGCCTCAGTATTCATACGCATCACATCCGCAAAACCTAAACCCATAGATCCCATTAACCCGGCTGGGTTTTGAGCGGGTAAAACGCTAGTTGGTGAAGGGGCGGCTTGCGCCTTACCCCCTCCGGCAACTAACTGACTTTTTGGGCTGTCATCGCCTATAAGTTGATACTTGTGCATGATACCATCGCGTATTTGACCACTGCCGTGTTTGTGTGCTTTCTGAATAGCAATTTTTGAATGTCCTTTGCTTTTTAAGCTGTCAAAAAAGGCTTCAAAATCGCCGTATTGTGAAATAATTTCAGCAGCCGAAATACCTTTAAATATTAACATTTCTGTTGTCGCGTCGTAAATTTCAAAACGGCGTTTTTCTTTAGCTTTTAGCCATGCTATGTCTTCGTTTAATTCCATTGTTTCTCTTTTTTCAGTTAATTGCCACAATGCTTAACAGCTTGTTTTGTCAAGCGGAATTTCTTCACAATAAAAGCAAGTCACTCGATTGTCTGCGCTATCGTCAACAAATTCAATTTTAATAGTGCCGTGCATGATACCGCCAACGGCTCCCGCAACAAAAGAATCTTTTTGCTTCAACTCTACATCTTCAATGCGCACCAAGCCGGTACCGTTAACTACAAAACGCGGCTCAATTTTTCCTTCTAACGAAAAATTGAACTCATCTTGATCAATTATTTTGCTGCCAAATCTGTAATTAGTCATCGTTACATTGTTGGTTTTCTTGAAGCGATAAGAATATTACCTCAATATCAATATCATCTGTAGCCGCGGTTTTAATTGCAGCTCTAGCGGTAATCTCTGAACCACCGTTATAGTTAACTTGAACACCGCGTTGTTCAAACGAGCCAATTTTGCCGTCATATACAGAAACATCCATTTGTGGGTGTATTTCTGTAGAATTTTCAAACAGTCCTAAATCGACAATTTGGTCTTGTGCCGGTTTAGCTACTGCGAGCGCAAAGACGCGTTTGCCCGGATCAACATTTGCATATTTTTCAGCGCTTGTTTGCCCGGCTTTAATCGTCATTTTAATTTTGTTATATACCGATTTCATTTCTTCTTTGAATTAAAAAACGCCTTGCCCCGATTAGAGCAAGGCGTTTGTGATGAAACTACATTTGTGTTTGGATTAACTGCTATGCTTTGCGGTCTGTTGCAACCCCCCAAAGCTTAACCTGTGCAAGGTTAATTTTGTCGGTAACAGCTGGAACAGCAGCACCGGAAGGGAATACAAAATACATTTCGATAGCGTCGTCATCACGAAGGAAAGACGGTACATCAAGCTCTAAAACTTGTTCGGCTGGCGCTTGTGCTGTTCCGTTAGCATCAAAGTCGCTTACAGGGCGCTCAATGATCGTAACGCCACGTTGGCGGATGCCGAAAACAGCGTTAGCTAAAGCAGCCGGCAATTTTTTAGAAAAATCAGCTTCACCAACTTTTCCTGCATCACCTTCTGCATAGTCAATGCCAATTTTGTTAATCAAAACCCCACGGTTTTTAGGCAATTTATTGCCGCGGAAAGCAGAAATACCATCTACTTTTGTGGTGTTTTCGTCAATGATGTTTTGACGGCCTGAACCTCCTGTAATGTCAGATTTTACATAAAGACTTTCAGTCTTTAAACTTACTTGACCAGCTACGATTAAACGGTTAAGCTCGTCAGAGAAACGTCCTTCTTTTGCAGCTCCTGAAAAAAGTTGGTGAGCTGCTTTTAGGTTTTCTAATTGATTTTTCATTTTTGGTTTTTTGAAAAAATTATACTTATTTTTTGACCTTATGGTCTATCCACTACATTAAACTAGCAGCTTCAACTTGATCAGCCTCACCTAGTAAAGCTGCATATTCGTTTTGTGTGTCTGGCTCAATAGGAGCAAACTCAACAATTGGGTTAACAGGTAACGCGGCATTCATACCAATATGGCCGTAACTATTGCTTTGGCAAGCGCAACCTAATCCTACCGCGCCATAAAGCACATGATCCATGGCTGTACGTTGGTCAGTTGGCTTAACAGTGATTGATGGTGTTACGGCTTTTGATACTAAATCATAAGCTGACTTAGCGGCCACACCAATGGCCAAAGCCTTAACAGCTTGCCCTAATTTGTCGTCTTTATTGTCAGGCTTTACCATTGCAGAGCCTAACAGACCTAATCCGGCAACGCCCACTTGACCGATTTCATCGCCAAAATCAGTTGGTAAATAAGCTTTTGCCAAGTTTTTCAATGATCCACTTAGCGCCACACCTCCTGCTACGCCTAATGCCATAACTAGAGAATCAGTGATCGTGGATTGATTAATTGTGTTTTTTTTCATTTTGTTTTTGATTTAATTCAACACTATAGTATAGCAGTTAGTTGTGTTTTGAGTTATTCTTCTTTTTTGCCGCCTTGCGTTTTGCTTCTTTTTCTCCAGCTTTCTTTTCGCTATAACCCAAGAAAACAAGCCCTAAAACCAAGCCTAAAGGAAGTAAAGCACCTCCAAACCCTGCTGCTTTAGCTTTTGGTTTGTCGCCGGTGATGGTGCCGGTA
>CAYVJG010000075.1:0-3238 GCA_964451785.1 uncultured Flavobacteriaceae bacterium | reverse complement strand
AAAAATACATCCAGCTCGAACAGCCTAAAATTTTACGGTATTTTCACTTCAAATTTCACGATAAATTTTCGATAGGCCAAAAAAGTAAAATTTTTTAAAAACAATCTCTTCAATACTATATCGCTTAAGAACAAAGTATGCAAGGGTTTTGCTGAGATTTCCGAAAAACGTTTTTGGACATTATTGATTTATTATTTTTACCCCTTGTTAAAATTCAAAATTAAAAGAGCTTAAAATTCATCATTGTTGGTAAAACACTATTCACTAACTTATTACATCAATATTTTTAAACTTCCGGGATAACTCTCAGGTTTTTACAAGTGGAATAATAACCCACTATATACGACATAGAGCCTATGATTTTTTACAATATCCCCTTAACAAAAGGCGATTGTGTAAATTTATAACTCACCCCTAGTGATAGGCCTAGCCTAAAATTATGTATAGTGCCTGATATATCTCCTTGAAAAGGAATTCCTTTTTTATCTGAATTGGTCAAATCAAAATCATAATACACATAGGTATGTAATGACCAATTTTCAGTCAACTCCTTACGCACACCTACTCCTCCTGTCAACCTTAAAACGAATCTGTGATAAGGCCTATAAATACCATCAAAAATCTTCACTCCTTCAGCTCTTTTTTGAATCTTTTTCCCATTAGTAAGGATATCTGTTGTAAGTTCATACCCTTCACTAGGTGCTCCCATTTGAAATTTAGTATCTCTCTGTGCTCTATAGCTCGCTAAATAGGAAAGTTGTACGCCTTGCCTAAAAAATAATGACCACTTAGCTTGTGATGATAGTTCTAAATCCCACTGCACAAAAACCGGCAATTTGATATACTTAAAATTATAATCATACCTTTCATAACCCTCGTCAAAATCAAGCCATTCAAATTCATATTTCTCATTTTGAGCGGTATAATCAATACCTACTCCTATGCTCCAATTCTCTTTCCAGTATCTTCTAATATTTATCCCCAAAAGCATTCCTGAAAAAAAAACGCTCATCGCGCTTTAAAACATCTCTAGGGTCAGTTTTCATAAATGGCATCGATAATTCATAATTAATACGATCAAAGCGAAATACCCCTCCTTCCACAGCAATTACCCAATCTCCTTTCTCTTGTGCACTCCCTAAAAAAGGGAAGCACAACAGCAGTATATACAACAGTACTGATTTCATATTAACGGCTTAAAATGATTTGTGTGATTTTTTTATTGCCTTTTTGATCAGTACATTCTAGAAAATAATTTCCAGAGTCTAGTTGGTGACCTAAAACAATCTAAAAATGCTTATTTTTATCTAGATTTCCCCTTTGTATAGGAATTGTCAAAGTTCCTCCACCAGGAGGATTGTTGTTGACATAATAAGGTGAACTCTCTCCCGCTATAGATCCGGGGATAATTCCGCTACTCAACCAATCAACCTGAACTTCCCATTGAGTTATTTCATACGATCCCTGTCCCGGAGCGGGGTTGAATTTGAGTTTATAAGTATATGGTTTTCCTACTTCCACCTCAGAAGGACCTGTTATGGTAATAGATTGAGCCCATAGGCTTACACAAGAAAGAAAGAAAGAAAGAAGGAGAAATTTACGCATCATATAGTTTTTTTAGTTGGTGCAACTGAGTTAAAAAAACAAACTTATTTTTAGCTAAAAAATAAATTTTAACTAATATCGTATGGATAAATTAACTCGTCCAATCTCGATTTTGTCTCATTGTACTAGTAAGTAGGTATAAAATCCCCACACACCAAAAAGGCCCACAACTTCACTTGAAATTGCAGGCCCAAAAAAACAACCAACTTAAATTTTTAATAGGCGTTAAAAGCCTACTGCTTTTGCTTTATGAGAGTGGTAGCTGTGCATCAAATCTTCTAAATCTTTATTGTGCACTTCTCTAATTTTATCGGCTAAGTCTAAAAATTGCGTATAAACCTCTTCCAGTTCTGCTTTTTCTAATTCATAGCCCACTTTTGCTAATCTGTGTTTTAAGGCGTGACGCCCACTGCGCGCCGTAAGGATGATAGAGTGCGAAGGGATTCCTATATCCTCAGGGTTCATAATTTGATAATTCTCTTTGTTTTTAAGTACGCCGTCTTGGTGAATACCTGAGCTATGGGCAAAGGCATTTTTACCGATAATGGCTTTATTGGCTTGTACCGGCATATGCATACGGTTTTCTACCAACTTGCTAATGGCATAAAAGCGCTTAGAGTTAAGTTCTGTGCTAAACTGCATTTGCTGTTCGTGTACTTTTAGCAACATCCCTACTTCTTCAAGTGATGCATTGCCAGCGCGTTCGCCGATGCCATTTATAGTGCCTTCAATTTGACGTGCCCCAGCTTGCAACCCAGCTATCGAATTGGCGGTAGCTAAGCCTAAATCGTTGTGGCAATGCACTGAAATGACGGCTTGATCTATATTGGAAACATTGTTTTTGAGGTAAGCTATTTTTTCAGCATACTGCTCCGGCAAGCAATACCCATTGGTATCCGGAATATTGACTACCGTTGCCCCTGCCGCAATCACCGCTTCAATCATCTGCGCTAAATACACCTTGTCTGCACGCCCGGCATCTTCAGCATAAAATTGCACATCATCTACAAAGGTTTTAGCGTAAGCCACCGCTTCAACGCCGCGTTTGATAATCTCTTCGCGTGTGCTGTTAAATTTGTTTTTAATGTGAATATCTGACACGCCAATTCCGGTGTGAATACGTTTGCGTTTAGCGTACTTAAGCGATTCGGCTGCCACTTCGATATCCTTTTTGTTGGCGCGTGTCAAAGCACAAATAATAGGTTTTGAAACCGCTTTTGAAATTTCGACGACGCTGTTAAAATCACCCGGACTTGAAATCGGAAATCCGGCTTCGATAACATCAACTCCCAGCAGTTCTAATTCCTTCGCTATTTCAACTTTCTCTGGCGTGGTCAATTGACAGCCTGGCACTTGTTCTCCATCGCGTAAAGTGGTATCAAAAATAAATACCCGATTTTGATCTTTCATAAGGTTAGGATTTAACTGCGGTTAATTCGTTTTGTTTAATATATTTTAAAACACATTCTCCCATTTGGGTAGTGTTTAAGCGTTTGTCTTCCGGGGTATCGGCTTGTGCTAAATCAGCCGTGCGGTAACCGGCTTTTAAGACTTGTTCTACAGCTGAAATTACCGTATTAGCTTCTTCTTTTAAGCCAAAGGAAATGTCGAGCAACAAGGCCGCTGACAAAAT
>CAYVJG010000074.1:0-3440 GCA_964451785.1 uncultured Flavobacteriaceae bacterium | reverse complement strand
GAACACAATATCCAGAACCTGGCGATGATGTGTCTATACCGACAACGCCTATTGACGTAGAACTCAAACCTTGGGCGCAGTTTTATGGCGATTTAAATGCAGAAGAAAAAGGTTGGTGGAATAATCATCCGGATGTGGTGAGTGAGATTAAAGATTTTCTAAATAATGGCGGGGATGAGGCGATAGCTATTCAGGCCTTAGAGGCATTGGTGAATGAAAGTATAGAAGTTGGCTATATTACTCAGGATCCATATGATATATGGGGTAGATTAACTGAGGAAGAAAAGGATTTAATACTATCTTTTCCTATGCAAGCATATCAAATTTTTAAAAATAGGTCAATTGCTACAGAAGTGACTGTAACAAAATTTGGTCAAAACGGACTGAATGATAAATCAGATGCGTTTAGATATGCTTATTTCAATGCAATAAACACAATGGATGTAGGGGCATATATGGCTGAGTTATTTGCAAATGCCCATGAGAGTGAAGTTCCAAATAATCTAATTTTAGAAAAACAGATGGATTTGTTCAACAATGCGGTAGGCCATGATGCGCAATTAGATTTCACGAGTCATTCAGATTCTCAATTAATAAATGATATATATCAAGCATTATTAGAGGGAGAATTGCGCTATCTGTCCTCTATTAATTATAGTGCTCCTAATTTTTGGGACAATCCAAATACTCCTATGCCAAATGATGGCTCTCATGGAATCACAGTAAATACTCAACTAACCCCAACAAATCAATGAAAGTAAAACTTTGTTTATTGTTTATTAGTACAATCTTAATATCATCGTGTGAATCCGGGACACATTTTAAGATAGAAAACAAAAGTGACAGCAATATAGAACTGATTATTTTCTCGAATGGTCTTAATAAAATTAGTGTAAATAACCTTAAGAAAAAGGGGCAATATACCGGATTTTTAGATTTTTATAAAAATGGTCCAAAATATGATGGTAATTACAACATAACAGTACATTATTCCGATACAGTTATAAATAAGGGCTTTGGGTATTATTCCAATGGAATCCCATCAGATATATTTTACAAAGTCATAGTGAAAAACGACACAATTATTGTCAATGAATATTTTATGAAATAATGAGCAGTAGCCATGAATAGCAAAACTCTTGCCTGAGTATCTCTGTTCCCTCGCTCCCGCGCGAATCCTTTCGCGTGGTTTTAAAATTTAACTAAGGTTAACTACAGGGTGCAATCGTGCGGTAGTGGTGGTGGCAGTGGGTTTTATACGCAAATTAAAAGTAGGTCGATTCTTTTTGCTTCTTCTTTGGTGAGGACGCTTGATTTTTACATGGCATCTTTTCCTCGCCTTTTGCCCCAGCCACTTCGACAGACTCAGTGACCGCGTTCACCCTTAGCTACATTTTTGCTCCGCAGGCTCCACAAAAACACTCAGGATGACGCTTGATTTTGGTTGTGTAACAGGATATAAGCTTGCTGTAGCGAAGGCAACGGCTTATTTATTAAAGCGATAAAAGCTTTCTCGGGTATTTTTAGTAATTTTAGGCAGGAGGATTTTGTTCTGCTCTTAAATATCCATTGTTCGTTATAGAAGACCTTTCTTATGCTAGTATTCAATCAGCAAAAATGCAGCCTGCTGTGCTTTGTTTTATTTTTTGCCTTTTGGCGACCGAGTTTGGTTTCTGCGCAAACTGCGGAGAATTATATGCTGGCAGTTCAGTCTCAATATGCTGTACAATCTGTAAAAACTAGATTTTTCAGTCCCTTTGTGCGTGTTAAAACCGCGTCGTCAAGTTGGACAGCCTTTTTAAATAAAGCGAAGATAACTGAAATTAAATCCTTGTATCCTGAGAGTCAATTACCAAATTTACAAGGCTTATATAAAGTCGTTTTAAGAGATAGTGTTGAGCTATCAGCCTTTTTAAAGCGCCCCGAAGTCTTGTCAATGACGCCTTTTGGGCAGCCAGACTTACGGGAGAGCTTTCCTAATGATTATTACGACAGTTTAGGAAAACCTATGACCGCTTTGCAACTGATTAGAGCACCCCAAGCTTGGCAAATTACAACTGGTGATTCATCTGTTGTAGTTGGGATGGTTGATCGCGGATTCGATTTTGATCACGAAGAGTTACAAGGCAAATTTGCGCGGGTCATTCAGCTTGGCAATCTTTCATCATCAGATCACGGCACCGGAATAGCGGGTATTATAGCCGGAAAAACCGACAATGGAAAAGGCTTAGCTAGTGTAGGTCGGCATACAAAATTGGCTGTAGTTGTAGGAAATTATTCGCTAGTAGAAGGCTTGGATTCGTTGTCAAAAATTCCGGGTATTAAGGTGATAAATTGTAGTTGGGGATATTGTCATCCCGGTAAAAGACTTAAAAAACGCTTGGATACAGTGATGAAACGCTTGCAAAAACACGGTGTTTTAGTGGTTGCTTCTGCAGGAAATGGCGAAGTGCAACACTGTCGATTAAACGATTCAGATAAAATAAACGGTTACCGCTATCCGGCGTCTTATAGTTATGACAATGTGATTTCGGTGACTTCTGTAGGCCACAAATTTCTAATCGGAAATAAAGATAAAAAATACGGTTATACCGCTTGGAAAGACTGCCACGATAACAGTCCGTTAACTGCCTCGCCTAATACGCATACGCATAACGATGCTGTAGATATTTGTGCGCCGGGTTATCATTTGCGTTTTCCACAAAAAAACAACACGTATCAATACGATGGTTCGGGAACTTCAGAAGCCGCGGGTTATGTCACCGGCACAGCGGCATTGATGTTAGCTGTAAATCCTGATTTGACAGGACAACAACTGCGAGCGATCATCCTAAATACAGCCGATGATATTAGTTATATTTCTTATAACGAACGATTTGCCGGCACCTTAGGACAAGGGCGATTAAATGCCTATCGCGCCGTATTGACGGCTAAATGCATGGCTTCAGATACTTTGCAGACATTAGATTTGATGATTCGCGGTGGATTAGATGACTTTGGAGATACACCTTATCTAGGTGCAAATTACAGTTTTGACAGTCCTGATATTTGGGTACGTCATCAAGAAGATGGGCACGTGTACAGACAATCCCAATCGCCTAAGTCGGGAGCGCAAAACTATGTGTATGTGCGCGTAACCAACCGCAGCTGCCGGATTTCTTCGGGAAATGAGCGTGTAAATTTGTATCGCTTTGCAGCAGAACAGCAACACTGGCCTAATGCAATAAATTTATCACCACATAAAATAGGTTCAGCTAAATTACCTAAATTAACTCCTGGAGAAGAGGCTATTGTGGCCATTCCTTGGAAGCTGTCAGCTAAACAAAATGACAAACAACTACATCTTGTAGCTGAAATTAAAGTTAACGACAATGAAGGGGTGTCAAAGACTAGCGTCTTGGTGGATAAAGTGGTATTGGATAATAATTTGGCGTGGAAAA
>CAYVJG010000073.1:0-3917 GCA_964451785.1 uncultured Flavobacteriaceae bacterium | reverse complement strand
CTACCTATAGGCTGCTCAAAAAAAGAGCTTAAAGCCATGTTTCCCAATATGTCACCCAAGCGATTAATGGCTTGGTGCAATGAAGTACAGCGCCACCACCGCCGCGGGAAGTGCGGCAAAAAAAACATGTTGCCCGAAGAACTGGCCGAGCTGTTTGCAGAATACACAGGGGCACCCATGGGCTATACCGACACCTTTAGCACAGGCGAAACCTATACAGATGTATATCTGCGTTCACAACGCCGCCTTTTATTGCTTGATTTAAAAAACAATGACTAAAACTTGCATTTGTTTCTAAAAAAGTCATATCTTAGCAGCGTCAAAATCATTCTAAATAGGATAACGCAAGTTGTCCGACGCTGTTTCGGGCTTTTTTTATACCTAAACATATCGCGGCGTTCATTCCGTGCATCAACTGTAATGGTTAATGCAAATCCTATTTAGAGATTTTGACAACGGGTAATGGACGCCGTTTTTTTTACGTCCTTAATACACGGGTAGTAGGCGCCGTTTTTCTGCTTACAAGTCAAAAAATCTAAATTATGTTAACCCAACAAACAACAATCAAAGAAGTAGGTCAACTCACTCATTCAGAAAAGAGTAAGTTAGGAGAATTAAGCTACACATTGTTAAGACGCAATAATATAAGCTATTGCGACTATCCTGAGCTCCTTAATGAACTTTACATTAACTACCTAGACTTTATCATTAGCTCTAAAACTAAAGAATCCCGCGTTAGTGAAGATGAGCGCAAAAAAAACGAAATAGCCTTTTTTGGCTTACGCGGTTTTTTAAAACAAATTTTCAGTATGTTGAAAGCTAAAAGACTTCACTTAGATAAGTTTTATAACGAAATACATACGTTTATATCATTAAGAGAAATTGATAATATAGATTATATAGGTTTTTTAAAAACTATGATTTATGTTGACAGTTTATCGGGTTCAGAAATAAACCCCAATGAATTAGTCAGAGATGTAACTAATTATTTAAATTCAATTGATGAAATATTCATAATCAATGAAATTGATTTAACTAAATAGAAGTTAATTGATTAATTAATACTCATACCGCCACAATCACCGTGGCGGTATTTTTGTTTATCTTTGCAATATAAAACCACTAATGCTATGGAAGTAACGATAAAAATAGATATGCGCACCAAGGCCGCTAAAGCTTTTTTTAAATACCTAAAAGCTCTACCTTTTGTAGAAGTTAAAGAAAAAGGCTTGTCTAAACCCAAAACCGAAAGCCCTTACAACCCCGAGTTTGTAAAAATGGTTAAAAAATCGGCAGCCAGTAAAAAGAGATATGTAATTAATGATATAGATGAGTTTTGGGAAAGTTTATAATTTCATATACCGATAAGGCTAAAAAGGATTTTAAGCGACATAAGAAGTCAGGCAATAAAGCTACTGAAAAGAAGATTAAGAAGATATTAGAGGAGCTAAAAACGCACCCCACCACTGGCACAGGTAAACCTGAAAAACTAAAACACAACCTATCCGGCTATTGGTCAAGACGCATCAATAAAAAAGATCGTATGATATACAGTATTGACGGCCACAAAGTAGTGGTAACCGTTGTTTCGGCAATGGGGCATTACACTGATGATTAACGCTTTCCTAACGCGGTGGTATTATTTTTGATTATCTTTGCACTGTAAAACCAATAACACTATGGCACAAATAACTCTAAAATATGATGGTAGAAACCCTTTTGCTAAAAAAACTTTAGCTTATATACTCTCTTTAGGTATTTTCAAAAGGGTGACTAAAGTCGATGAATCTTTACAAGAAATTAAACAAGGAAAGGTTAATGCTTATAAAGATGTAGATGATTTATTTAATAAGGTGTTGGGCTAAATGTATCAAGTAAACACTACTAATCGCTTTAATAAAGATTTAAAAAAATGCAAGAAGCGAGGTTATGATATTAACCTGCTAAATAGCGTTATTAAAAAACTAGTCAAAGACGGTAAACTCCCAAAGAAATATAAACCTCACAAACTATCAGGAAACTATAAAAACTGTTGGGAGTGCCACATTAAATCCGACTGGTTGCTAGTTTGGCAACAAAACGATTGTGATTTAGTGCTTATTTTAATGAATACCGGCACCCATAGCGATTTATTCTAACCATACACTTCACACTTAGTATTACAACGCCACAATAATAACACGGCGTTATTTTTTTACACATTCTCCTTGCAGTTCTGCGACTTTCGTGCAGTTCTGTGCCTTTTGCGACTTTCGCGCCACATTATCAAACTTTAGAATTACGTTTGTTCTATGATCATTGATTTATAGGACTATATGAAGAATGTAATTGATATTTCAGCACCGCTTAAACGCCGCGTTAACACTTCACGTCAATATGACGAACTTTTACCAAATGTAAGTTGTAACGCTTTTGATTTAGGTGATGGTAGCAATGATACTATTGAAGGTGTTGAATTTATGGTTAATTGGGTTAAGAAGTACGCTTTTCAAACTGAAAAACTCACCCAAAAGCTATTAAAACAAGGCAAAATTAGCCAAACAGATGTAGCTAAAACCGCACAAGGTATATACAACTTTCTTTACGAGTATATGCAGTATCAAGCAGACGGCGCCTTGCAGCAATTGCGCTCACCCGCTTGTGCTTGGCAGCAACGTTTTGACGGTGTTGACTGTAAAAGCTACACTATTTTTTCAATGTGCATTTTGCAAAACTTGGGTTTGTCAGCTTACATCCGGCAAATTAAGCAACCAGGCTTTTACCCCGAGCAGTTTACCCACGTCTATGTAGTAGTTCCTATCAATCAAAAAAACAATAGCCTAAAAAAAGGCTACTGCGTTATAGACGCAACAAAACACACCAATACAGAAGGTGATTTTTTAGTAAAAAAAGATAGACTAATGAGTGGATTAAAGTATCAAGGATTGAATGCGCCGGTGGGAGGTGATGACAGTTTAAAACTGGAAATGTTGAAAGATAATTTCGATGATTTTTGCAAGCTGTTAATTAATCAAGGTTTTTCACTAAGCCGGGTTAATGAGGTTAGAGTTTATTTTTCTCAATACACCAAAAAAGGAGTAATTCCAACGCTTAAAACTTACAACAACGGCGTTATGGTTGGTGATAAGTTTTTTCCTGAAGACAATGAAAAAGGACTTGGCGTTGCGGCTGCTGGAGCTCTAGCAGCTGGCAAAGCACTAGGGCTAGATAAAAAGCTTGGCGGAATTTTTAAAAGTTTGACAAGTAAGATTGGCGATTTCTTTTCAAAAATCTTTAGTGGCCATATTGATTGTATAGGTGGCTCCGGCTATCCTTTAAGCAAATCTAGTAAGGATCAAAAAGTGATTCGAGACAAATTAACGCCAAAAATTAACGCTATGCGTTCGGCTATCAAAAGCGGAAATTATGACCAGTTGGCTCGAAATTATGCGTTTGTACAGGCTTCTTTAAAGTTACTTAAAGATGCTTATACAGTTTCGTCTAAAAGTACAGATTGGAACAGTTGCAGTCGTGAAGGTTTTAAGGCTACGCTTGATTTAATCAATACAATGAATACTATGATTGATTCATTTGGAAGTAGCTTAAAGAGCAACTTTAAATTAAGAAATTCTAGTACAGTTACCGTCAATTTAGGCAAAGACTTTGAACCACTATGGCTGCGCGATGAAGATAACATGAGTGCTTCTTTTACGGTATTTAAGATGACACCATTATACAGTGACGCTGATGTTTCAGTTCCTGATTTTGGAACAGGCACAGGCACAGGCGGTGGTATTGATAGTGGAGATCATACCACTATACCTGACTTTAATATTGGTGATTTACGCCCTGGTATTTATGATAAAATAAATCAAGGTAATAATACCGGCACCATCACCGGCGACAAACCAAAAGCTAAAGCAGCAGGGTTTGGAGGT
>CAYVJG010000072.1:1661-4006 GCA_964451785.1 uncultured Flavobacteriaceae bacterium | reverse complement strand
CGGTTGATAGATTCTAAATGCACAGCATCGAGGTGTTTTAAGATAAAATCTTTAGTTAAGCCTACTTTTGCACCTTTGGCAATAGCTTTTTCAAGTACCTCGGTCCAGCGATTGGTTTGTAAAATGGTGATGTCATTTTCTTTTTTGTATACCCCAATTTGTTCTGCAACTTTCATACGGTTACCTAACAAGGTCAAGATTTCATCATCAATTTGATTGATTTGCTCTCTGAGTTTAGCTAACGCATTGACAAATTCTTCTTTTTGTGAATTTTCGTGGCGCCAAGTAATGCTGTCTAATAAATCAGCAAGTTGCTCAGGAGTCACCTGTTGTTTAGCATCGCTCCAAGCCTCATCAGGGGTGATGTGTGATTCAAGCATCAACCCATCGTAATCAAGGTCAGCTGCTTTTTGCGCTACTTTTTGCAAGGTATCACGACGTCCACAAATATGACTAGGGTCGCAGATAATAGGCAATTCAGGCAATAAACGTTTGAGTTCAATTGGGAGGTGCCACATTGGGGCATTGCGGTATTCAGTGTTTCCGAAGTTAGAAAATCCGCGGTGAATAGCCCCAATTTTTGTGATGCCTGCTTTTTGGATACGCTCAATACCACCGATCCACAATTGTAAATCCGGGTTAATCGGATTTTTGATGAATACCGGAATATCAACGCCTTTTAAAGCATCGGCAATTTCTTGTACAGAAAACGGATTAGTGGTGGTGCGCGCACCAATCCAAAGCACATCGGCTTCGTGTTTTAAGGCTTCTTCAACGTGTGAAGCTTTGGCAACTTCAACAGTAATAGGGAGCCCGGTAAGGGAACGTGCTTTTTGTAACCAAGGTAAACCTACGGCGCCAACGCCTTCAAAGTTTCCGGGTTTGGTACGTGGCTTCCAGATGCCGGCACGCAGCATATCAATTTTTCCGGTTTTAGCTAAGCGCAAAGCCGTATTGGTAAGTTGCTCTTCGGTTTCAGCACTACAAGGGCCTGAGATGATGATGGGCTCTTTGTTTTCGAGTTTTGTCCAAACGTTTTTGAGTGTTGCAGTCATTTCCATAATTGTTAATGTTAATAAGGGGTCAGTATTCTGTGAGTTATATAATTCGTTTAATTTGATTGGCTTCTTTAATAAGGCGATCAAAACCTTCAGCATCTTTATCGATGAGGAGTTGTTTCATCTTTTTTAATTGAAAAATCAATTCGTATAAAACATCTAAAACATTGTGTCGATTCTGCATAAAAATAGGCACCCACATAGCTGACGAACTTTTGGCTAATCGAACAGTTGATCTAAAACCACCGCTAGCTAGGTCAAAGATATGCTTTTCTTCTTTTTCTTTCTCTAAAACCGTCAAGGCTAAAGCAAATGAACTGATGTGCGAAATATGCGATACATAAGCGGTGTGCATATCGTGCTCTTCAGCATTCATTTCAAGAATGCGCATATTGAGGGTCTTGTAAAGTTGTTTTACCGTATCAACAGCATCTTTATCACTGTGTTCACTATCGCACAAAACGGTACATTTGTCGTCATATAAGCCTTCAAAAGCCGCATTAGGACCAGAAAATTCTGTACCGGTCATAGGGTGAGTGGCTACAAAACGCCCACGACGCGGGTGATCTTTTATGGACTTTAAGGCAGCAGACTTAGTCGATCCTAAATCAATGACGATTTGTTGGTCGTTAATTTGATCCAAAATTTGCGGCAAGAGCGTTTCAATAGAATTTACCGGAATAGCAGCAATGATGAGATCAGCTTTTTTAATTGCTGGCGTGAGTTCAGCCTTTTCATCGATGATGCCAAGTTGTAAAGCGCGCTCTAAATTAGCTTCGCTTTTGTCTACACCGATAATCTTGTGGGCAAATTCTCTTTCTTTTAGGGAGAGTACCATTGAGCCTCCCATTAATCCTACACCTATTAAAGTAATTGTCATCGTTATGCTATTTCTAGTGCAATGGGCGCGTGTTTGATAACTTTTGCTACGCGCTGTATTGCTTTTTCAATTGTTGTAATATCGCTACAAAGACTGATGCGAATAAATTGTTCTCCGCTTTTACCAAAAATGCCTCCAGGTGTGATAAACACCTTCGCTTCTTCTAAAATTTTATCAGCTAAAGCAAATCCATCTTTATATTGATTAGGCACTTTAGCCCAAAGAAACATACCTTGTTGATCATCACTGAATGAACAGTTGAGCAATTCTAAAAGTTGTTTTGCTTTTTCTTTGCGCAAAGCGTAAGTAGAATTGAGTTCTGTAAACCAGTCGTTTCCTAAAGACAAGGCTTTAGCGGCGGCTAATTGCATCGGTAAAAAGGTACCCGAATCCATATTGCTTTTAAA
>CAYVJG010000072.1:0-1561 GCA_964451785.1 uncultured Flavobacteriaceae bacterium | reverse complement strand
CCTTCTTTTGAACCGATGAGCGGCATCACTTCAGAATCAGGATTAACCGTGATGTTAAAGAAACGTGCATACCAGTCTGCAAAAGCTTGACGCAATTGCGGCGCGCCTTTATAGCTTTGATAACCGTGAGTAGTTGCTTTTGCTGCTTCTGCTTGTAAAGTGGCAATCACTTCAGGATGTGGAGGACGGTCAGGACTACCAATTCCGAGGTTAATCACTTGGTGTCCGGCGGCATTCATCGCAGCAATTTCTCTTAATTTTTTTGAGAAGTAATATTCTTTGGTTTCTCCTAGTCGGTTAGCTACTGAAATATGCATTGTGTTTTGATTTTTAAGGTGAAAGCAATAAGGGTTTAAATTGTCATTCCTTTTTCGTAAACGCCTAAAACGCGGAGTTTTTGAGTTAAAGGTTGAATAGCAGTTAAGGTGCTATCTAGTTGATTCATTTCTGAAAATTCTAAATCGCAGTGAAAATAATATTGCCATTCTAAATGCTGAATAGGGAACGATTGTAACTTCGATAAATTGATGCCTCTCGAGCTGATTTCGGCCAAAACTTTTCCTAACTGACCGGGATTGTTGTCAACTTGAAAGTAAAGTGAAGCTTTGTGATCGTGTTCCATATCTTTAGTTTTTGGCGTTTTATTCAAGACTAAGAATCGCGTGTAATTGTTTTTTTCGCTGTGAATATCTTCTTGAATAATTTTTAATCCGTAAAGATTAGCAGCCAAATCACTGGCAATTGCAGCGGTGTTAACCAAATTTTCATCGCGCAATTGTTTAGCACTTAAGGCAGTGTCTTCAGTTTCACGAAGGTGCCATTGGCGTGTTTTTAAAAATGGGCGGCATTGCAATAAAGCCATCGGATGTGAACGCACTTCACTGATTTCTTCTAATTTGGTGTCTGGCAGCGTAATTAAGTGTTGACGGATGTGCAAATAAATTTCGCCGGTGATGTGCAAATCTGATTGTTGCAACAAATCATAATTTGATAAAATGCTGCCGGCTGTTGAATTTTCAATAGCCATCAAACCTGCATCTGCAGCCCCGGAGGTAACGCTGTCAACCACTTTTGTAAAGCTGTCACAAGGTAAAGTAGAAATTGTTTTGCCAAAGTAATTTTCGGCAGCTATTTGGTGAAAACATCCTTCAAAACCCTGTATTGCAATTATTTTTTTCATTTAATGTGTGCTTGTTGGTAAAATTATTGGGTAAAAAAAATCCCGCCTTATAGGCAGGATTTTAATAAATGTAAGTTCAATTTAATTCATTAACGATCCTGCCACCTTGCTTTTAAAGTAGAAAAAGTAAAAAAAGAAGTGATAATATGTAGGAATGTTAAGCAATCGCATTGTCGTTCATTAAAATCATAAAAAAAGGCCTCAGAATAACTGAGGCCTCTAAAATTTATACATAATCAAAGCAACCTCAGTTTTTTATACTAAAGTAATAAAAGTAGTTAAAAAAGAAAGTTGCAGTAGTCATTGTTCACGTTTGTTTGTGGGAGCAAAGTTAGAGATATGTTTTCGATAAAAACAAATTTTAAACCACTTTTTTGTAAA
>CAYVJG010000071.1:0-4772 GCA_964451785.1 uncultured Flavobacteriaceae bacterium | reverse complement strand
CTACCTATAGGCTGCTCAAAAAAAGAGCTTAAAGCCATGTTTCCCAATATGTCACACAAGCGATTAATGGAATGGTGCAATGAAGTACAGCGCCACCACCGCCGCGGCAAGTGCGGCAAAAAAAACATGCTGCCCGAAGAGCTGGCCGAGCTGTTTGCAGAATACACAGGGGCACCCATGGGCTACACCGATAGCTTTACCACTGGTGAGCATTATACAGAGGTATATTTGCGTTCACAACGCCGCCTGATGTTAATTGAATTGAAGAATGAAACAAATGACGCACGGTAGTTTATTTTCAGGAATAGGCGGTTTTGATTATGCTTCACAAAAAATGGGTTGGAAAAACCTATTTCATTGTGAGATAAACCCTTTTGCTCGTAAAATCCTGCAATACTATTGGCCTAAATCGCACAGTTATGAAAATATCAAAACAACAGATTTCACTATTTGGAGAGGTAAAATCGACATCCTTACAGGAGGCTTCCCTTGTCAACCGTTCAGTAATGCAGGGAAGAGAAAGGGAACAGCGGATAACCGACACCTCTGGCCTGAAATGCTTAGAGCAATTCAAGAGATTCAACCAGAATGGATCGTGGGCGAGAATGTTTACGGCATTATTAATTGGTCAAACGGAATGGTTTTCGACCAGGTGCAGGCTGACTTGGAAGCTTCGGGCTACGAAGTCCAACCGTATGTATTGCCAGCTGCGGCCGTCAACGCGCCGCATAGACGAGACAGGGTCTGGTTTGTTGCCCACACCAATGGCGCAAACAAGAAAAGTAACAAAAGAGCAGACGTTAAAAAGAAAGAAGTATTACAACGGAAAAACGAGAGCTATGTATTTGGAGAACTTTCTTGTTATGGAGATGCTACCTACCCCGACAGCGTCAGGTCAGGAAGGGTACGAAACGAGAAAAAAACGCCAAGGTCACAAAAAAGCGATGAGTTATTTGGAAGCGAATGTCGAATTTCGGGTAAAGGAAGACTTAATGTTCACGCCAACGGCAAACGACGCAGGGAACTCCACCTTTCCAAAAAGTCAACGAGTAAGAAATTCGCTACCAGGGCAAATAATGAGAAGCACGACTATTGGAGAAAATTCCCAACTCAACACCCAATTTGTAGCGGAAATGATGGGATTTCCACCCAATTGGACGGAATTACCTTTTCTAAATGGAGGAATGAAAGCATAAAGGCTTATGGAAACGCCATAGTACCGCAAGTGGCACTACAAATTTTCAAGACTGTTCAGGAAATGAATCGAAATTTTAAAAACGAAAACTAAAAAAATGATAACAGCTAATACCGCCGCCTTAACTGTGGCGGTATTTTTTTGATTATCTTTGCAATATAAAACCACTAACGCTATGGAAATTACGATAAAAATAAACAGACGTACTAAATTCGGTAAGTATTTCTACAACCTTATTAAGATGACAGCATCAACCAATGATGATGTTCAAATAATAGATAAACCCAATAAAGAAAAAGGCTTGTCTAAACCCAAAACCGAAAGCCCCTACGATCCGGAGTTTGTAAAAATGGTTAAAAAATCGGCAGCCAGTAAAAAGCGATATGTAATTGATACAGATGACGTATGGGGAAGTTTAGGGTTGAAGTAACGAGTAAAGCGAGAAAACATATTGATAAGCAACTCAAATCGGGTAATAAGTCTACTATCAATAAAATAGAAAAAATACTTATTGAGTTAGAGAGCCACCCTGCCACCGGCACCGGCAAGCCTGAACAGCTCAAACACAACCTATCCGGGTATTGGTCAAGACGCATCAATAAAAAAGATCGTATGATATATAGTATTGACGGCCACAAAGTAGTGGTAACCGTTGTTTCAGCAATGGGGCATTACACTGATGATTAACGCTTTCCTAACGCGGTGGTATTATTTTTGATTATCTTTGCACTGTAAAACCAATAACACTATGGCACAAATAACTCTAAAATATGATGGTAGAAACCCTTTTGCTAAAAAAACTTTAGCTTATATACTCTCTTTAGGTATTTTCAAAAGGGTGACTAAAGTCGATGAATCTTTACAAGAAATTAAACAAGGAAAGGTTAATGCTTATAAAGATGTAGATGATTTATTTAATAAGGTGTTGGGCTAAATGTATCGAGTAAAAACAACTAATCGTTTCAATAAAGATCTAAAGAAATGCAAGAAACGAGGTTGCGATATTAACCTTTTAATGAATACCGGCACCCATAGCGATTTATTCTAACCACACACTTCATACTTAGTATTACAACGCCGCAATCATAACACGGCGTTATTTTTTTACACATTCTCCTTACAGTTCTGTGCCTTTCGTGCAGTTCTGTTCCTTTTGCGACTTTCGCGCCACATTATCAAACTTTAGAATTACGTTTGTTCTATGATCATTGATTTATAGGATTATATGACGAATGTATTAGAAATTTCAGCCCCTCTAAAACGCCACATCAAAAAAGGCGCACAATACGCCGGGTTATTACCCCGCGTAAGTTGCGAAGCAACAAATCTAGGCGACGGTAGTAATAATACCATAGAGGGCGTTGATTTTATGACGCAATGGATTAAAAAATATTCGTGGCAAACTGAAAAGTTAACCGCCGCGCTATTGCGTGAAGGAAAAGTGAGTAAAACCGATTTAGCTAAAACCGCTAACGGTATCTACAATTTTCTCTACAATCACATACAATACACCGCCGACGGCGCCTTGCAGCAATTGCGCTCACCAGCTTGTGCTTGGCAGCAACGCTACCAAGGAGTTGACTGTAAAAGCTACACTATTTTTACCATGTGCATTTTGCACAATTTAGGTTTGTCAGCTTACATACGGCAAATTAAGCAACCGGGCTTTTACCCCGAGCAGTTTACCCACGTCTATGTAGTAGTTCCTATCAATCAAAAAAACAATAGCCTAAAAAAAGGCTACTGCGTTATAGACGCAACAAAACACACCAATACAGAAGGTGATTTTTTAGTAAAAAAAGATAGACTAATGAGTGGATTAAAGTATCAAGGATTGAATGCGCCGGTGGGTTTAGCTAAGTCTAAAATTGATTTTGGCAACATCATGGATAAATTAGGTGATATTATAGGTGGTGACATTTTCTCAACACCTATTGACTGCTGGGGCGGCTCTGCTTATGACGCTGATACAGCTAAGAAGGACAGGGAAATAATGATTAATATATTCACTAATCTTCTGAATCAATTTAAAAGAGATTTAAACTCAAAAAACTATTCCAAAATAGGAGAAGATTACGCGAGATTAGAAGCTACAGAGGCTATATGGTGGAAAGTTTATGATAAAATTGCACGTTATGCAATGGATCATCGCAATAAATGCACGCGTAAAAACTTACATAACACTGTTCAATTTATTATTTATCAAATTGGAGACAAGCGTCGAAAAATTAATTCTGAAATCTTAGAACCGTATTTTACTCGCAAAAAAGCAGGAAAGTTAACGGTTTCATTTGGTAAAATTAGCAAAGAGCTATATCCTATAGATGAAGATCCAATGACACATACAGCTCCTGTTTGGCAGTTTACGCCAAAACCTGGTATGATAGACCAGTTGGGTGATTACAATACCCCTAGTATTGGTAATGAAAATAACAATTCTAGTGGTTCTAATACGGGTGGCTTTAATACGGGTGGCTCTAATACGGGTGGTTCAAATACAGGTCATCCTATATATGACATCGACGATATTCGCCCAGGTGTTCTTGTGCCGCCTAATAATAACAACGGTACTGTTCAAGGCAATAACAACGGCAAAAAAGAAGCTGGAATGGGGTGGCTGCTTCCTTTGGGTATTATAGGCGGGTTGGTATATATGAATTATCAAAAAAAATCTATTAAAAAGATTAAAAAATAGATGAGTTTTTTTGGAAAATTATTAAAAGGATTGGGCTCAGCTCTAGGCGCTATAATCGGTGGTCCCATAGGCGCGGCAGTAGGTGCTGCGGTTTCGTGGTCTATCAATAGATACGTATTTGGTGATAAAGATGCGCCATTGCGCATCTTTGGCGCTACGATTTTTACTCCTCAAGATTATGGATTAGTTGATAAGAGTAATGGTATGAATTTACCCAATTTAACGCTTAAACCAGGTAAAGATGTAAATGCTTGGGTTGCTAAAAAATTAAAACCTTGGCTAAATAAGTTAGTTAAGCGAATTAATGGCAATGCAACTGCTAGTGATATGCAGAGTAAGGATTTTGTGGATAAATTCAACTATGTGTTAAAATCTTTGCACTATGCAGAAATGTATTACCGATATAAGAGCAAAGAAAAAAACGACCTGTCCTATTTCTATGCTCAAAAATCAGAGATTATAGTATCTGTTATCACTGGCATAAGAGAAGCCATGTACGCCAGTTACAAAGATAAGAATCTAGTTGCAAAGGTAAAAAAGTACACTCTGACATCTGATTACAAAGTAGATACGCCTGAAAAATTTGATTTTAACAAAAAAGTTTCTACAACAATAGAGTTACTCTCTTTAGCATCTGATGCAATTGATCCTTCTACCATAAGTGATTTAGAGGATCAATCCGAAGATAGTGTAAGAGTGCCTAATGAAATAGTAGGTATGCGTCCTTCTATTTTGGATAAGATTGATAACAATATAGGTGATTCAGTTGTTTCTAACCCCTCACCTGGTAATACTGATAATAATATGAATAATGGCTCAACAAATTCTACCGGCACCATCACCGGCGACAAACCAAAAGCTAAAGCAGCAGGGTTTGGAGGT
>CAYVJG010000070.1:0-5567 GCA_964451785.1 uncultured Flavobacteriaceae bacterium | reverse complement strand
TTGAAATTTTAACGACAAAATATTTAGTCTATTTTAAAAATCATTTCCGTATTAATTAATTGTCCCACCACACTTTAGTGTTAATATCATCAGCTCCTAATAACTGAACCGCCTCTTGGTAATTTTGTGGATTATTAGTTTTGACATCTTGTGGATAATAAAATCTGGAAGGCATTACAGCATTATTATACATCACTTCTGTGGTTGGCAGCTCAGGAAAACCTGTACGTCTGTATTCAAACCACTGTTGATAATCCGTAAAGTATAAGGCATAATACTTTTGCAGCATAATACGTTTTAAACTGCCATCATAAGCCGCCAGATCATTTTGGAAATAATTTTCGGGCAGCTCCACTCCCATCTGAATCATCGCTGCTTTCACTCCGTTTTTATAATGCTGTTCTGCATCGGTAATAAATCCGCGTTGTGCGAGTTCAGCCTTAATAAATTCAACTTCGGCATAAGTCATCAAAATTATTTGCATTGGGTTTTCGACTTGTTCAATCATTAAGGTTGAAGCGCTAAAGTTAAATTGAGATTCAGATCCGGCATAAGCGCTGGGAATACCGACATAACCTATAGGTTCATTTTCAATACTTGTAGCAGTTGTTGAAATAACACTTCGCCTAGGGTCTTCAAGTGCATTGAGGTTGTCTATAAAAAATTCAGCCATCTTAGTACTCAATCTAAAATCTTGAGGACGTCCCCAGGGTGATACATTAGGGGTTACTCCGGTAACTTGTAAAACAGCCGATTCTTCAGTATTCTCAAAAACAGGATAAGTGGCGGGATCTTGAACCATTTCGGTCAGCTGCTGAAAAGCATTCATTTCCGGACGATTTGAAACTCTAAGCAGCAAGCGCATCCGCAGTGAATTTGTAAACTTTTGCCAACGTGTTATATCATTATGAAATAGGATATCATCGCCATAAATCATCTCGCGTTCTAAATCGTAAAGTGCATTAGCTTGTTTTAAATCGGCTAAAATAGTTTCGTAAATAAATTTTTGAGAATCAAAAGCAGGATACAAGTTTCCTTCTTCAGCTTGTGAGGCCTCCGTCATGGGCACAGGGCCAAACAAATCGGTTAAATTAGCATACACCAAGGCATTTAAGGTTAAAGCTATAGCCTGATAATTCACTGCATCGATTTTTTCAGCTGCACGACGCATTTCTTTGATATTATTAAGCCATTTGTAATAGTGATACCAGGAAGAATTACCGATATTCACACTCACATCATAGCGGTGTAAGCCACCAATAGGGCTAGGAAAAGGGAGTGTTACCTGCATCAAATCGAAAGTTATTTTTGCACTGCGATCTACATTATGAGCTGCAATGCCATAAATGATAGGATTTAGCAAGCTTCCAGGACTTATTTCTGAAATGCGATTAGGATCGGTATTAATTTCTTCAAAATCATTTGTACAAGCATTAGTGAGCACTAACACCACTAAGCTAAACAGGAGCGTTTTAATTTTTTTCATACTGCTATAATTTGACATTTATATTAAATCCATAAGAAGCAGGCGACGGCATTTGCCCCATTTCCATACCCGGCAAAATAGTATTACCGTTTAAGGCTGCAGTTTCGGGATCATAAATTGGAAAATCGGAAATCACGGCTAGATTAGACCCAAAAACAGAGAGACTCACGCCCTGAATAAAGGAATTTGACAACCATTTCTTAGGGAAATTATAAGTCAAGGATACTTCTCTCAATTTGATATAAGAAGCATCAAATGAATTTGACTCTACATTAGCACGGCGGTAATAGCGATTATACCAAGCCGGCGTTTCTACTTTTGTGGTATTAGGTGAATAGGTCCCATCGCCGTTTAACACAACTCCATCGCCAATAATATAACCTGTTTCTCTTCCGTAAAAGCTAGACTTTAATTTACCTTGCTGCATGAGTTTATGATGGGTTTGCGAGTAAATGATTCCGCCGTATTGTCCATCGAGCACAACGCTCAAATTAAAATTTCCTAAACGAAAATTATTAGTCCACCCGGCACTCCAATCAGGACTCGCATCGCCTATATACGAATCGCCATCGGGATAAGCAGGTAATCCAGCCTCGTCATAAACAATTTCACCTTTGGGAGAGCGCACAAAAGCAGCTCCGTAAATGGCCGTTGTCGTTCCGCCTACTTTAGCAATGATAGACGCTTGACCTGCAGATCCAATCACTTGTTGCCCATCTAATCCTTCAGCTAGAGAAAGGACTTTATTCCAATTGCGCGCCCACACTAAAGATGAGGACCAACTAAAATTAGAGGTATTAATAGGATTAAGGGTAAGCGAGAGTTCAACTCCGCGGTTGCGCACTTCGCCTGAATTTAAAATGGCTCTGCTGTAACCTGTAGTGATATCAAGCGGCACGGAAATAATTTGATTTTTTGTCAAGGTTTGGTATACCGTAGCATCGAGGTTAACCAGATTATTCCACAATTTCATATTGACACCCGTTTCGTAACTCGTTGTAATTTCGGGTTTAAAATCAGCATTGTATAAGGTGAGCGGCACTGTAGCCGAACTCGGAAATGAATTTTGGCTGTAGTATTTACTCGTTTTATAAGGACCGGTATCGTTACCGACTTGCGCAAATGAGAATCTGTATTTTAAATAATCAAAAGTTTCGGGGAGCGCAAACAGTTCTGAAAGAATAATGCTGGTACCCACTGATGGATAAAAGAACGAACTATTTTTAACCGGTAAGGTACTCGACCAATCATTTCTTCCTGTAACATCTAAAAAGATTTTATTTTGATAAGCCACCGAAAAAAGGCCATAAAGACTATTAACAGTTTTGTCACGGTCATGGGTGGAGACTGTAGGATTATTAATTCCATTGGCTAATTTATACACTCCCGGCACCACAAGTCCATCAATTGAGGCATCCGTTCGGCGATAGCGATACTGCATTCTATTTCCTCCCACAGAAGCCGAAAAATCCCAATGATCACCCAGCTGTTTTGCGTAAGATACTAAGAAATCAGCATTAATTTCTTGTTTAAAAATATCTTGTCGTTTATAAAATCCTCTAGCGTATCTATTTATACTATAAGGCCGTTTTTGTTCGCGATCACTATTGAGGGAGTTTAAAGACGTGCGCAGGCGAAGGTCTAAGTTTTCTGCCAGTTGGATTTCTGCGCTTAAGGTGCCAATCAACTGATGACTTTCCAAAGGATTTGTCGCCTCATAAGCAATCAAATAAGGATTGTCAATATAAGAGCTGAACGGGTGAATTTGCTGCACTTGTTCCTGTCCTTTTTGCCAAATAGCTCTATACCAATCTAAATCGACATTGGGATTTTGGAATATCATAAAATACGCAATTGATCCATTATTATAACCTGTACTCGGCAGGTTATCACTCGTTTGATCATTGTAATTGACAATAGCTTTAAGCTTGATGTGATCTGAAACCTGATAAGAACTATTGAGTGAGGCCGAAATTTTTTCATAGCCTGTATTAGGCATAATCCACTCGTTCTTAATATGTCCTATAGATGTTCTTATTGCTCCTTTTTCGCTAGATCCCTGTACAGACACATTGTTGTTTAGCGTAACACCTGTTCGCCAAAATCCTTTGCGGTTATTTTTATAAGGGCGCCAAAGTTGACGCTCTAAAGATTGGCCTTCAATAGTTGGATCATATTGATAGAAATATTGTCCTTTAAACTCAGGTCCCCAGGCACTACTGGTTCCTCCTGTGCTAGGACCATCTTCAGAATCGCCGTAAGAATAATAAGGATTGCCATCAGCATCTATGGCATTGCCTGTACCTTGCCCGTATTTATATTGATAATCCGGCCAACGCTGAATGACGTCAAAAGTAGCACTTGAGGTATATGACACGCCAAGACCTTTAGATTCTTCACCAGATTTTGTGGTTATAATCAACACTCCATTTGCTGCTCGGCTTCCATAAAGCGCTGTAGCTCCCGGCCCTTTTAAAACGGTAACGCTTTTTATATCAAGCGTACTGAGATTTGAAATCCCATTGCCATAATCAATTGGAGAATCGGCTCCTCCATAAGCTGTTGACGACCCTGAAGTGGTCATTTGACTATTAATCGGCACACCGTCAACTACAATTAAGGCATCATTTCCATTGGGATCTAATGAATTATTTCCACGAAGCTGGATGCTCTGTGAATTAATAGGTCCGGAAGCAGCCGAAGTAATATTAAGCCCGGCAACCTTGCCTTTTAAGCCCGAAGACCAGTTATTAGGCATGGTTTGGGCTAAATCACTAGACTGGACTGTAGCCTGAGAATAGCCTAATTTTTTCTCTTCTCTTTTAATTCCCAATGCCGTGATCACCACTTGGTCTAACGCATTTAGGCTTGGTGTCAATACTACGCGTATACTATCAGATTGGTTTACAGTCACTTCTTTAGTTTCAAAACCTATATAGCTAATCACCAAATCAGTAGGTGTAGTAGCCACTTGCAATTTAAAATTGCCATTAAAATCTGTCACCGCCCCTTTGGAAGTACCTTTAATCAAGACAGAAGCTCCGGGTAAGGGCAGGCTATTGTCATCTACCACCAAACCTTTCAGTACGCGCTGATCGGTTTGCGCCTGAAGCTGAGAGGTCATAAAAAAACAAGTCCAAAAAATCATCCCGCACAAATAACAGGACACCTTAATACGAGAAAAACAAGAACAAATAGTCATTTTATTATATAGTAATTAGTTTGACAAGGCTTTTAAATACTTTTAAATTGGCCATAAAAGAGTTTTCTTACTCCATTTGGGTAGTGTATACAGCGTGTAAAAACGGTGTATTTACGGTGCAAAATCTCTATTTTAGGCTCGTTCAAAAGCTTCAATTCACCTCAATTATTGAGTTGATCGGTTTAACGGTTATCACACAAGTTTTCACTTGTCAAACAGGAGGAATTACTACTCTATTTTCAGCCCTATTCAGCTACATCAAACTGCAATGCAATCACGTGATAGCGCCTCTTGTTTCTGGGATGTAAAAGAAGGAAATTAGATATTGAGAAGTTGTAGGTTTACTTCAAGATAAGGTTACCCTTTAGTTAAGAAGGAAGTCCTAATCATTGGGGAAATGTAAAGAAGATAGTGATGAGTGATGAGTGATGAGTGGTGAGTGTCGCTATTCGCTGTGCAGCAAGGAGAAGGAGCTACGTCAAAAAGGCAGCTCGGTTTGAGAAGGGAAACAAGACTAATACAATCCACAAGGCGCTTCCTTCACTCTTTTAAAGGAAGCTGACTTGCCTTCAAAAGAGATTGTATTTTGTGACCATCTGCACACAAAATCGCGCACATTTGTTTGGTAAAATAAACAATGGACAAATGCTATTAAACGATGCAAAATGATTGAAACCGAATGGTTATACGGAAGTGACATTCAAAATAAACCAATCTTCCTGTTACAATTAAAAAATCGTTTTAAAAATAGACATTTACGCGAATACGTGGTGATGCCCAACCATTTTCACGCCATTTTGGAAATCGTTGAGGCGCCCCTCGTGGTCGCCCCGAATAAAGAAGGGCAACCGCAAGGGATTGCCCCAACGCAAGGGATTG
>CAYVJG010000069.1:0-5631 GCA_964451785.1 uncultured Flavobacteriaceae bacterium | reverse complement strand
TTTTTTTTCATGGTGTAAAATTAAAAAAAATCCCGCTCTTAAAAAAGCGGGATTTCTCATGATAACAAAATGTGTTTATTCAGGTTTTAATTCAATGTGAATTCTAAATGGATCACCACCGAATAACGTTTGGTCAATGTCTAAAGTCCAGGTATCATTGCACGGATCATAAAAACCACTTCCGCCACTAGCTAATTGAGGGTTCTCTGGTTGAACAGTGACTTCAAAAGTAGCCGGGTCAACAATTAAAGTAGCAGGAAATGGAAAGCCACCATAATTAGAGTTATCTCCAGTTAAAGTAGATACCCAATCTTTTGAAAATAAATCGTCAACGTGATAAAAGTTAGGGGCAATTTCAGTCATTGTGACGGTATAATCTTCAAAGTTGCTAGCATCCCAGCCAATATCAGGAGCCGAGAGTTCTCCGGCATAGCTAGGTGCTGGATCAATAGTACACGGATATATTAAATCTATTGAGGAAACGTCTATAGCCGCTACTTGTTGATCGTTGGTTTTTAAGATAATACTAAATTTAATCTGCTCAGCGCTTTGTAAAATTTGTTGTTGAACAGTTTGGTCAATAGCAAAATCTAAAGGGGCAGTGTTTTCTCCGGCCGGGATAGTAAAAGATTGACTATCGCGGTGAAGGAAGGTATTCGGGTCGACCCCAGCTGTTTGCACTAACTCATAAGTTATCTCAATGGGGTGAGGATTTTGGCTGTATGAAGGCGCCATATTTTTGACCACCAAATGTAAGGAGTCCATTGTAGGAGTAATTACCGGTGTACGGCCTTCAAATACTAAATAACCCTCAGCGGGCGTAGCGCCAAATTTGTCGTTGTTGGGGTTGTTGTGATCGCAAGAGCTCATTACAAACAGTCCCAGTATAGCGGCAAATAGAAAAACTAATTTAGTTTTCATTATGTCAGGATATTAATTGTTAAACGGAATAAAGTTAATGGTTGTATTACTGTTTTCTAATACAATTTGGTCTGAAGCCACAGTAGAATCTATCGCAATTTTAAGCGTATAGTTTTTTGTGGTCAAGTTGCTATTCAACACGTTTACTTCAAAGCTACCTAAATATTCATTAGCAGGAATAGTTACTTCTGAAGCTACTTGATAGTTGACAACTATTCCAGGTTCAAGGTCATTACTGAGTTCAATAATTGAATAAGTACGATCTTGTGGAGCTTTAGTACTCGCTTGTACTCCAACTGATACGCTACCTTGTCCATTGGCATCGAGTTGGATGTCATAAGACTGATTAGCAATACGTAACAGCGTTTGATTAGTGGCTACATTGCCGTCATAAATTTCACGATCAGGATCAGAGCATGAAGTTGCGAAAACGGCTAAAAGAGCAATTAGCATTATTTTAAATGTAAATTTCATAGTCTTCATTTTTTAGTATCCAGGATTTTGAACCATATTAGCGTTGGCATTCAATTCTGCTTGAGGAATAGGTAAAATCCAACGGTGATCATCTTTTGGTAAACTGCATTGATCAGCGCTATAAGACGCACAATCAACTGGGTTACGACTGATACCGATATTGAGGTCGTTTCTAAAGCGTTTAAGGTCTAAATAGCGGTGACCTTCATAAGCGAGTTCGATACGACGTTGTTTTAAGATACCGCGTAAGGCAGCTTCTTTGTTAGTATAACTTACTGTAGGTATATTAGAAACATAGCGATTATTGAGCAATTGTTGAACAGTAGCTGCAGCTGCGCTAGGTTGGTTTAAGCGGGCTTGGGCCTCAGCTTTAATCAATAAGATTTCAGCGCTTCTAAAGATTTTAGCATCGTTAACAAGTAAACCACGATCAGAAAGTCCTGGATATTTGTAAATCAATAGTAAATTATCAGGTGAGTTGATGCCTACATAATTAGAGCCTTCAGAAAGTCCTGGGTTTTTAACCAAGACATCTTTTCGGATGTCATCATTATTTAAAATGTTGTAGAGACCATTAGATACTTCAACATATGGGTCACCTGCTGAACCTACGTTGTTAAAATAAAATAAGCCAGCAATATTTCCGTCACCTGTGAGGTATTTCTTTTTGAAAATCACTCCAGCAGTGTTTTGGTCTTTAAAGACATCCGGATATTGTGTAGCATTTGCAATAGGGTGAGCGGCCAAGATTTGATCACATAGTGTAATTAAATCAGTAAGTGTTTGTGTATCGGTATTTCCGGCATGAAACAACATGACGCGTGCTTTTAAGGCCTTCATGGCATCGGCACTCATATAGATAGGGTCAAAGCTTGTACCACTTAACAAGTTGATGGCGTTGTCAATATCTGTATTGACAAAGTCATAAACTTCACCTACTGTGTTTCGGCTAGGTTGAAAATTTAAGTCATGTGGCACAAAATCCATAATGGTAATACCTAAAGCACTGTCATCAGTATAACTTTCAGCATAATATTGCAAGAGGTCAAAATGGGCTAAAGCGCGTAAAGCGTAAAGTTGCCCTAAAATGACATTGGCCTCGTCTTGAGTAGCTTGATCTGTAATGTCAAGAGCTTCATAGCCTTCAATCACACGATTCGCAAAGTTAATCGTGGCATAGCGGCTGCTATAAATTCCAGGGGCATTAGCGGCTGTTAGCGTATGGTTATAACGCTGTTGGTTTTGTCCGTTACTTGATGCACCGTTTTTAACGTTGTCTGTAAAGACCGCATTAAAGTTGATGGCGCTAAAATTAGAGTAAGATACATATACGCCACTTAAGCCTTTTTGTAAATCACTTACAGACTCAAATGTAGATTGATCATCAAGCATGCCCGGCTGCATAATATCGGTAGCATCTTCACATGAAGTGAACAGGCCGATAAAAAGCAGTAAAGCAAATAATTTTATGTTCGTTTTCATAGTGTATTTTTTAGAAAGAAACGTTTAATCCTATGGTATAAGTTTTAGCACTTGGGTAGCGAGAAGATTCGATACCGGTGTAAGAACTTTGTGGATCAAAGCCTTCAAATTTTGTAAAGGTCAATAGGTTTTCAGCTTGGGCGTAAATTTTGATAGAGTTAACCGGTAAACCTTGAAGTAAATCTTTACTAAAGGTATACCCTAAACTCACGTTGCGCAAGCGTAAATAGGATGCGTCTTGGATATAACGGTCATCACCATTGATGTGATCAATTGTTGAGATAGAGGGATAAAGTCCTGGGATATCAGTAATATCTCCTGGTTGTTTCCATGCGCGTAATAGAGAGGCTGCAGAGTTATAGTTAATATAGTTTGCACTACCTTCTAAATCAGCTAAATCTAAGTTTAAGCGATCTACATTAGCAAAAAACACCCAATCTTGAGCTAAAGAGAATCCTTTGTAAGAAATAATAGCTCCAAATCCTCCTTGAATTTCAGGGAATACTTGATAATCACCAGTATATACACGGTCTGCATCACGTAACTGTTCTGTTAAGTTACCATTGATGTCATAAAATAAAGCATGACCATTAGCCGGGTTGACACCAGCGTATTTTGCTACAAAATATTCACCAATTGATTGTCCTTCAGTTAATGTTCCTGTACTACCATCTCTGATAGAACCGTTTTCATCAGCCCCCGGCAATTCTAAAATTTCATTTTTGTTGTATGAAGCATTTCCATACACTTTAATATCCCAATCTAAATTGTTGAAGATGGTGTATTCTAAAGCGAGTTCAATACCGCGGTTGCGCAATGAACCAACATTAGCGTTAATTGAAGAGGTAGCAAAAACTAAAGAAACCGGGCGACTTTGATAGAGGTCAGTTGTTTTCTTTTCATAGATGTCTAATTTACCGTTTAATCTGTTTTTCCACACGCCAAAATCAACACCGATATTGAGAGTTTTAGTGGTTTCCCAACGCAACGAAGGGTTGGCGATAGTGGCAGCAACATAAGAATTTGTTCCGTTATAACCATTACCACCAGTATATAGATTGCGGAATAAATCTAAACCGCCATAAAACCCACCAGCAATAGATTGGTTACCAGAAGTACCATATCCTGCACGTAATTTTAGCAAATTGAAAGCTGAATCTTCCATCCATGCCTCTTTATCGATGTTCCAACGTCCGGCAACAGACCAGAAGGTTCCCCATTTGTTATCGTCAATAAAACGCAATGAAGCATCACGACGAATAGAAGCTTGAAGTCCAAAACGGTCATCGTAGTCATAATCGGCAGTAGCAAAGTATGAGAATAAACCAGTGCTAACATTACTTAAACTTAAGCTAGTTCTTTCTGCATATGGGTAGTCTAAAACGCCATCTCCATCAAGGTCTTCTCTTGTGAGAAGATTAAAAGCATTAGAAGTTCCTATGAGTTTTGGATCAAGACCTCTGGTGCTATAGCCCATACCGTAATAGTGATTTTTGTGGTATTCTGTATAGAGGTTGACATTGACAGAGTGTTTGTTATCAATTCCAAAGGTGTTGTTGTAGTTTAAATTGGTGCGTACTGTAAAGCGTGCATCACGTGTGTAACTTTCACCTTGTATACCACCGTATTCTGCGCGTTGGTCAACTTGGAATGGTCCTAGTAGAGAAAGTGGGCTAGTGATGTTAGTATTGCGGTATGTGGTGTAGTTTACATTGACATCAACACCGGCTGTAAAATGGCTGATAAAGTTCCAATCAGCGTGTAAGCCACCAAGGATGTTTAATTGCTCCTCACGTTGTGTGTTGTAATGTGTAGAATTTAGCAGTACAATTGGCGCGTAGAAAGGTTTTATTGAAGCAGGGTCACCAGGAATTAAACCGCCATCAATAGTTACAGAACCATCCGGGTCAAAAGGGCTCAAAAGTGGCGAGCCTTGCATAGCATTTAAGAAAGAATTGAAATAAATAGCTCGGCTACCGGCATCATTGCTAAAGTCTGATTTAGAAAAAGACATTTGAATGTTGGTGCTGTAGTGAAATTTATCGTCACTGGTTTTACCGCTGAATTTATTGCGGAAGCCAAAGCGTTGAAGTTGTGAAGCTAAAAAGGTTCCTTCTTGCTCCATATAGTTAATAGCGGTAGCATTACGCAAGTTTTCACCACCTGATGTTATGCTCAAGTTTTGTTGGTTGGTTTGCGCAGTTCTAAAGAAATAATCAGTCCAATAAGTATTTGTGCCATGAGCGTAAGCAGCAATTTCTTGGTCGGTCATGCCTAGGCCAATACTGTTTGCAATATTGTTGTTGCGTTGAAAGGTCAATTTTTGTTTAGCATTCATCAACTCCAAGTTGAGCGGCATAAGCTCAGAAAATCCGTATTGAGAACGGTAATTGATTTTCATTTTGCTGTTGTATTTACCACTTTTAGTAGTCACCACAATTACTCCATTTGAACCGCGGTTACCATATACAGAAGTTGCATTAGGGCCTTTTAAGACACTGATGCTGGCAATGGCGTTAGGGTTGATGTTGGTGAAGTTATCTTTTGTAGTAGGGATTCCATCAACCACAAAAAGCGGTTCAATGTTACCATTGATAGAGCCGACCCCACGTAAGATAACCGTTCCTGAGGTTCCAGGTTGCCCACTGTTGCTACCGATATTTAAACCAGCAACTTTACCTTGTAAAGAGCTGATAGCCGAAGCGTTTGGACGGTCTTGGATGTCTTCAGCAGTAATGGTGGTTACTGCCTTGG
>CAYVJG010000068.1:0-5753 GCA_964451785.1 uncultured Flavobacteriaceae bacterium | reverse complement strand
CCGGAGTGGCCACAGCTCTACTAATACTAACGGCAGAAAAACACGCAAAAAAAATAACATTGTAAGGATGAAATTAATTTACCAAAATAAAGTACCGGCAGCTTATCGCGAGCCTTTTATTGAAAAAGTGATTAGTATTTCTAAAAGCTTAGGAATTAACCCTAATTGGTTAATGCAGATTATGTATTGGGAAAGTGCGCGCACGTTTAGTCCTTCGGTGCAAAACCCAAACACCTTGGCCACCGGGTTAATTCAGTTTATGCCCGACACGGCAGAGTGGCTGGGTACCACTATATACGATTTAAAAAACATGACGGCTTTACGGCAGTTAGATTTTGTAGAAGAATATTACCGCCGTTACCGGAGCCGCCTAAACAGTTATATAGACTTGTATTTAACCACTTTTTACCCGGCAGCAGTGGGTAAACCTAGAGATTACGTGCTAGGCGGTACTTACGCTATGCAGTATAAAATAGCCGCGGCCAACCCTTCTTTTGATAATAACGGCGATTACAAAATTACAAAAGGAGAAATTGAAGATGATATGTTGGCAAAAGTACCTTCGGAGTGGCTGGGTGAGTTTGTAAAAAAAAAGGAAAAGCCACATTGTTAATACTCTCTCTATTAGGAATTGGGGCAATTTATGTTTTTAAAGCAGTAAAAAATTAAAATATGTTGGGATCAATATATAATGAAGGGGGAGAAGGTGGAGACGATTCTGTTAAATACACACCACAAAATTTAACGAAAACTCAAAAGCAACAAGCTCAAAAAAACATAGGGCTGGATTTTGTGAATATATCACCCATTCCCAACTGGAAAACAAACTTAGAAACACAACTAAATTTTTAAAACGAAAACAAAATGGCAAATTGGAGAACAACGATAGCGGATGCTGTCAACGAAATAAAAACGAATAGTACAGCTACATTCACTTTTATAGGTGATAAGTTAAACGAATTATTAACAAAAATAAACGCTATAATAGACGATGCTACGGCGTCTACCACAAGCACGTTTAGCTCTACAAAGATAAAGGACTTGCTGTCCGGCAAGGTAAATAATTCTACTTTAGGTAATTATTACAAAAAGACCGAAACAGACGCGAAGTATGAGCCTAAAATTACTAAGAATACGGCTTTTAACAAAAATTTTGGTACAACTGCTGGCACTGTAGCAAAAGGTAATGATTCGCGTTTCCACACCCACGCCAATAAGTCTGTTTTAGACGGTATTAGTGCAGCTGATATAGCGGGTTGGGGCGATAAATATACGAAGTCACAAACAGATAGCAAGATAGACGCGGCTATTGCTGGGGCTTATAAACCGAAACCTTCTGTAGCTACTGTTAGCGCACTTCCTACTACAGGTAATGCGATTGGAGACGTGCGAAATGTAACAAGTACAGGGATGAATTACGTGTGGGTAGGTGGTACTGACGGCGACTTAGGTAACGGTTGGGATAGCTTAGGCGGTGTTACTGACCTTAGTGCTTATGCTAAAATATCATACGTTGATTCGAAAACGGCAGCCGTTCAGTCAAATTTAGATAATTACAAAAATCAAACGTTAGCCGCTATAGCAATTCCTGATTGGAAAGCAGACATGCAGCAACAATTAAACTTCTAAGAGAATGGCAAATTGGAGAACTGAAATATTTGATGCAGTCAATTCCATTAAGAATAACAATACGGAGGCGTTTGATTTTATAGCAGACAAGCTTAATGAACGAAGTGTTCAAATGCAATCAAGTCACGACGATGTTGAGTTGACGGATAGTTTTACTTATAATGGAAGTGATAATACTTTTCAAACTCATTACGCTGGCGTCGTAAAAAAAGTATACAGGAATGGCGTTAGATTGCTGCAACAAGCTCAATATAGACCGATATATAAAGGCGTTGAAATTTTAGATACATTGGAGTTAGGCGATGTGATTCAAATAGATTACAGTGTCTCAACCAAAAACACACAGGTATATGGCGTTCAAATTAATCAATCAATAGCTGCGCCGGAAGTGAAGCGAATCGGAAATATGGATTGTCACAAAACACTTCCAGTACAATCATCGATGAAGCGATGCTTACTTAATGATGATTACAGTGTGAATTATTATTTAGATCCGAACGACAGTACTAAAAAAGAAGACGGAACAACTGCAAATTTGACCGGAGCTGATGGCCAAGTAGTGGTCGAAATCCCTATTCATTGGCGTCGATTTGAATGCGTGTCAGTTGTCAAAAATATTTGGAATGCTTGGATATCGCTGCAACCCTTTTCAGGCGCTCATGAGGTGCGCTCTGTACATCAGCGACGCCCTCTCTATATATCGGCATACAAATCTTCGCTCGATCGAGTTAATAATAAATTAGCCTCAGTGTGTAATACTTCGAATGATTTTAGAGGAGGCAATAATCAATCTTCGTGGGACAACACAATTAAAGATCTTCGCGGGAAACCAGTTACACAAAAAGACCGGATTCAGTTTCATCAGTATGCGCTTAATCGCGGAGCTGACGGATGGAATGAAGGTGATTACATCATTAGAAAAGCGGTGTCTTGGCTGATTACTATTGAGTATGCCACCCGACATCATCAGGCAGCTCAAAATGACACATTGACTCCTGAAGGTTTTAAGCAAGGCGCGCTTGGGGTGGGGGCTACTGATTTAAGTTCCGGAGATTGGAGTAGCTTCAATTCATACTTTCCATTATTTAATTGTGGATTGACTAATTCTCTTGGTAATTCGACTGGTGAAGTGGCAGTTGTACTTCAAGATTTTCCCACCACCGGTAATTCAAGAACAACGCAGGTAATGAGTTATCGGGGTATCGAGAGTTTTTTCGGGGATATCTGGGAGTGGACAAACGGAATCAATATTAATGAAGTGAACGGTGATATAACGGCATATATACGGGTTAATTCAGAAGTGAGTCCAACAGGTTACCAGGGTTATCGCCCTGTTAAAATGGCAAAAAACAATGGCTACATTTCACAGATGGCTATTGGTGAGTTAGGAGATATTGTACCTGTAGAAACACAAGGAGCAAGCTCAACGACATATTGGACAGATTATTTTTGGTACAACTCCGGCTTTAGAGGGCTGCTGTGTTCGGGCGCGTCGAATACTGGGGCGCTAGCGGGTTCGTTTGCTTCGCGCGCGTTTTTCGTTCCTGCGTTTTCGAACGCGAATTTCGGCTCTCGCCTTTGCGTAATTTAGGCGCAGGCGCCGCGAAAAAAAAATAGGTTGACAAGAAACAGGGCTGCTGTGTTCAGGCACGTCGAATAATGGGGCGCAAGCAGGTTCGTTTGCTTCGAACGCGAATAACGTTCCTGCGAATTCGAACGCGAATATCGGCTCTCACCTATGCAAAAAAATAAAGGTTTCTTGTAGCCTTGCCTCTTGGCAAAAAAACACGAGTTAAACAAGGGCTTTGGTACCGAGAGGGAAGAAGACTTTAGAAAATGCAAAATGAAAAGGATTACAAACGTTTTTGAACATATAAGTAACGTTGAGAACTTGATGATTGCTGATGAAAAAGCGAGACGACACAAAACGCAGAGCTATGGGGTGCGTGTTCATGACAAGAATAGAAAAGATAACTTAAATAGGTTAAGCGAAATGCTTAGTAATCAAACATACAGAACATCGCCGTATGACGTGTTCAAAATTTACAAACCAAAAGAGCGACACATTTATCGGTTGCCTTATTTTCCTGATCGTATTGTTCATCATGCTGTGATGAATGTGTTACAGGATATGTTTGTGAAATCCTTCACGAGTGATACTTATAGCTGCATTCCGGGCAGAGGAATACACTTGTGTATGCGCAAGCTTAGAGATGTTTTACGGGAAGATTCAGAGGGTACAAAGTATTGTTTAAAAATCGACATTAAAAAGTTTTACCCCTCGGTTAACCACAAAGTTTTGAAATCGTTACTCCGCAGAAAAATTAAGGATAAAGAGCTATTGTGGCTGCTTGATGAAATAATAGAGTCAGCCAAAGGCTTGCCTATAGGAAATTATTTAAGTCAATATCTAAGTAATTTCTACCTGACTTATTTTGATCATTGGTTGAAAGAAGAACTGAAAGTGAAATACTACTTTAGGTACGCAGATGACATGGTGTTTTTGGCTGATAACAAGAGATACTTACACGAGCTTTTAAACGATGTTGAAGCGTACTTAAAGAGCAATTTAAAGTTAACCGTTAAAGAAAATCGTCAAGTATTCCCTGTTCAATCAAGAGGTATTGATTTTGTTGGTTACCGGTTTTATCACACGCATGTTGGCTTGCGCAAATCAATTAAGAAATCATTTGCTAAGGCTGTAAAGAAAAATAAAAGCAGGAGCAGCATTCAGTCCTACAAAGGCTGGGCTGTTCATTGTGATAGTAAGCATTTACTAAAAAAATTAAACGTATGAAAGCAAATAGAACATTTGAAAAGCCGCCTCAAATAGAGCATTTAGGCGATGGAACGTATTATTACAATTTCAATATCGTTCACTCTCAATTAACGGAAGAGACGACTTCTGTGGATAGCTATGACTACGATCAAGTTCGTTGCAGTCTTCCGGTGTCGAGCGAGGAAATTCAGCAAGAAATCGATAAACAAGGGATTAATCATAAAGTGATCATCAATGATTGAGTTTAAAGATTTAGGAATAGCAACATCAGCATCTAATTTTGTAGGGAGCAAAGTTAAGGTCAATGACATCATCAATTTAAAAATTGTCGTTGAAGATTATAAGGTGAAAAAATCAAAATTCGAACACCTTAATTCTGAGGAGTGTTTGTGGCTTCAAATAAAAGTTAACGATAAAAGAAGAGTGCTCTTTACGGGGAGTAAGTCACTTCTTAACACTATTAAACGCGTGCCTAAAGACGCCTTCCCATTTCGCACAACAATTATAAAATCAGGTAAATCCTATCAATTCAGTTAAGATGAGCAGCAGTAAAAAAATAACAATCGGTCAAATCGAGCAAATCAAGATTGAAAACATACTCAATCTTGCCACAAAGCTCGCGCAAAAGTTAGAAGCCTCTGACATAGCCGGACTAGCGTCAGAAAGCTGGGTTAATAACCAAAATTTAGCGCCCAAAACCTACGTTCAACAAAAGATAGCCGACTTAGTAGCAAGCTCACCGGCAGCACTAGATACGCTTAATGAACTTGCTGCAGCGCTAGGTAATGATCCTAATTTCTCAACTACTGTTCTTAATCAAATAGCGGGGAAGAAAGATGATTTTTCTGTATTGCCAGTAGCAGAGGGTGGTACCGGAAAGACTTCGATTGGAAAAAAGAAGATATTAATAGGTAATGCTAGCGGTGGTTATAATGAAATATCTGTAGATGCTTTGAAGTCCTTGTTAGCAGCCACGCTAAACGATGTTACCGGAAATGGAGATTTTAGCGATCGACCGGTAAAAGTAAAAAACAGGGTGTATGTAAAATCAACTAACAGCACCAATTTAGGTAATTTTTACGGTTATATCGACAACGAGGTTGAGGATATATTAGAGCTGGTATTATTTGGCGATGGTAAACCCGTATCTGTACTAAAGATGCAGAAGGACTACTATAATGAAGTAAATCAAACCGGTAATGCCGGTGCGCATTTTAGCACAAGAGTTTCAGGAGATCAAGCTAAACAAGATTATGATTTTGTTACATTAATACAACTAAATTCTGTAAAAGATACAATCAAAAACAGCATAGTAGTAGCTTATAAAAAAACTAATCTATCAGGA
>CAYVJG010000067.1:0-5994 GCA_964451785.1 uncultured Flavobacteriaceae bacterium | reverse complement strand
GAGGAGCTTTAGGAGTTACAATCGTAACTCCTTTTTTTATGCCCTAAATTTATGGACAAGTTCTACCTATACATCATATATTCCGAATCGGCGGATACTTTTTATATCGGGTCTTCGCAAGATCCGTGGCAACGACTTGTAAAACACAACGCCTCTCCTTTCAATACTTTTACTTCTAAATTTAGACCTTGGGAGCTAAAAGTATTTTCTTATAAGAAATTGATATTTATTTTAAACCAAAAAATAAATTTTACATTTTTACTAAAGTTCCGGAGTTGGTAACAAATTAGATGTTAGATGATTAGATATTTAAGAATGTGATGTTCTACACCTTATTTATTTGATAATCGATGGTGTAGAACAATTTTACAAAAAAATAATAACTCGTACAATTCCTTTGCTATTGAACACCCTTCGGGGTTCAGCAGAGGTAGGCGTTACCTTGCCCCCGCACTTCACTTCGTTTGTACAGGGTTAATCACATTAAAGGTCTTCGGCCTTTTTAAAAAATACACCTGTTTATATTGACGGCCAACCATGGAATGGTTGAATATAATTAACCCCGAGTGCAACTCGGGGCACTGAGATGACTGTATCTTACAGAACTACGAAGTAGTTCTACAATAAAAATCACAGTCAAATAACCCTGAAACTTGAGATTTTTATAATTCCGAAGAAAAACAAAAAAGTAGAACGCTTATCGAAAAGCTTATCCAAACAGATTTTATCCCAAACGGAAAATTGGCGCAGTTGGTTAGAGTCCCGCACCTGCGGGATTAATCAGAGGGTCACTGGTTCGAGTCCAGTCTGAGGAGCTAAAAAGAATTATATTTGCCAGCCTATTCATGTCTTAATTTTATGATGAAGCACTTATTCCTCCTACTTTTTGTAATAGTCAGCTTTTCCTGCAACAGCACCAGTTCCACTACTGACAATGACACGCACAAACTCGAATTTAAGGCACTCATTACACATGTATCCGATGGAGACACTGCCAAAATGTTGTATCACGATTTAACCATCACTCTTCGATTTGAACACATAGATGCGCCTGAAACTCGAGGCGGACAAGCCTACGGTAAAAAAGCCAAACAGACTTTAAAAAATTGGATAGATGGCAAAAAAGTTACCGTTAGGACCAATGGAAAATTCGATGGCTACGGTCGACTCATAGTCACCTTATACCTCAACGGTCAAAACATCAACAAACGCATGGTAGAAAAAGGAATGGCTTGGCACTATTCAAAGTATTCAGAAGACAGTTCTTATGCTAAAGCCCAACAAGAAGCTCAAAACACTCATCGCGGTTTATGGCATGACAAGCACCCTACCCCGCCATGGGAATTTAGACGGCGCTAAGTTTATAAAATTCAAACCCCCTACACTAAACAGAAGTATAAGGGATTTTGCTATCCAAATATATACAAAACACTCTTTATATGGAGTCTAAAGTCTCCCAAGCTTGCAACATGGCTCTAGGCACGTGAAAGCAACCTTTCCATTTACCACCTTTAAGCGGCAGTAAAACTTCACCTTGTCTGTTGAGATAACCGTACCATTCGTCGTGTTCTTCATCTGCAAAATGTTGCCAACTGTAATCGTGCAAACGCTCAAACCACTGCCAACATCTTTCGTCTTTAGTGTGTTTATAGCCTTTTAACATCGCTATTATCGCCTCTAAATGTACCCACCACAATTTCTGATCCCATTCTAATTGTTGAGGAGGGTTTCCCTTTACATCCATAAAATAAAAAATACCGTCATGCGATTTATCCCAACCGTAATCGAGCAGTTGCAATCCGATATCTTTTGCTTTTTCAATCAAACTTGTATCGCCAAGTTTTTCACCCAAATCCATCATAAACCACATCGCTTCTAAGCCGTGTCCCGGATTTACTAATCGTCCTTCAAATGAATCTGAAAAGGAATTATCGGCGTGAATATTCTCTAAAATCACCCCTAAATCAGGACGATAAAACTCATTCATCACGGTGTGAATGCCATGCTGAATAGTTGAATCGATTAAATCTTTATCGAGAAAATGAGCTAATTCCAACACCAGGTTACTTAAGATCATTGGAAGCGCAAAATTTTTCAAGTCACGTGTTCCCGGAAAAGCTTTAGAGTATTTCCCTTTAGGGTTAGCTTGCCGATTTAGAATATTGCGAAAGGTTTTATTTGCCAAATCAGCATATTCTTCGCGTTTTGTCGCTTTATAAAGCTGTCCAAAAGCCATGGCGGCAAAACAATCTGAAAAGATATTGTACGGTTGCACTAACGGGTGGCCTTGTCTATTTAAAGAAAAATACCAATTTCCCTGTGCATCCATGCCGTGTTTCTGCAAAAAATCAGCGCCATTTAGCGCAAATTTCAACCAGTCTTCGCGCTGTCCAACGGTATTATATAACTTAGCAAACAACCATACTTGTCGGCATTGTAGCCAAACGAATTTATCGGTATCAAAAACCTTTCCTTCACGATCGAGACAGGTAAAATATCCACCGTATTCAGTATCTTCAGAGTGATGCATCCAAAAGGGAATCACCTTATTGAGCAACTCGTCTTTATACTGTTTTTTATATGCTGTAAAATCAATCATTGTAAAATTTAGTTTTCTAATGTTTCAACCTCATCAAAATCATTAGCCTTAGGATTTAAACAAGTTACTTGTATCAATAGCGCCACTAAAACAACACCTCCTAGAACAACAAAATCACGCCCTAAATGCCCCGCATCTGTAGCTTTCCCTAAAAAATCTGTAATAAATGCGCCTAAGAAAACCCCCATCATATTTAACACGCCATAACCTGTAGCGCGATATTTTGACGATATAAATTGACAAAGAATAGGCATATTATTGGCATCAAACATACCAAAACCGATTCCGAAACAGATTCCAGCTCCCATCAAGGCAACCACACTCTGACCAAATCCTAAAAAGAGTAAGCCCGGCACCATCAATCCTAAACCTATAGCTCCTGTATATACACGTCCTTTTACATTTTTTTGCACCCATCTATCAGACAACCAACCGCCGAAAATAACGCCCACAAATGAAGCAACAGCTAAAGTGATTGTAGAGAGTGGACCAGCCGAGGCCATTGGCATATCTAGGTTATTAGCAAATAAAGTCGGCAACCAGTTTTTCGTTGCCCAGCCCGGTAAACTCGGCACCGCAAAGTAAAGTAAGATGACCCAAAAAGAGACATTTGTAAACAAAACTGCCAGCCCTTTTAAGAATGGAGGTTTTTTAGAATTACCCACTTGAGATTTAACCGTTTTATGTCCTTTGTGTTCCTTTAAAAATACGGCGACAATTAAGGCATAAGCAATTCCGATTAACCCAAAGGTATGAAAAGTCACATGCCAAGTGTAAGCAGCCGCAATAGTGGCTCCAAAACCACCTAAGGCCGACCCTAAATACAAGCCTGTCATATGAATACCTATAGCTAAAGAGCGTGTTTCTTTTTTGTGATAATCTGCTATTAAAGCTAGACCTGTGGGGAGATAGAGCGCTTCACTAATTCCCATGATGGCGCGCAACACATAGAGTTGATCATAGGTGGTGGCATACCCCATTCCATAAGTTACGCCTGACCACACTAGTAAACTTCCGACAATCAACCATTTACGATTGAGTTTATCAGCCAGAATGCCGGCTACAGGACTCATAAAGCCATATACCCAAAGAAAAATCCCCATTAAGAAGCCAAATTTTGTAGCTGACTGTAAAGCCTCAATGTCTATTTGCATTGCCGGCCGCATGGTCGCTAGCATTTGCCTGTCTAAATAGTTCATCATTCCGACACCCCACAGTAGGGCAACAACTACCCAAGGGTATATTTTTTTCTGACTCATTTTTATAAGTTTAAGTTTATTCTGACTTGTTTTTAGAGCGTAATCTGGTGGTTAACCAAGCCTAAAAACGCAATATTTTAGTTTAGTTTTCCAACGATAATTTGCGGCGTACGCACACCAGCTCTAATTTCTCCTCCGGGAATTACAATTTCGCTATCCCAAAGCAAAGCTGTAGTAGTTACTTGACCCGGAAAAGGAATTGTATCGATTTTCTGCCAGTTTTGTGTAGCAAAATCATACCACAATACCACGCTTTCAAAGCCAGGGTGATTAGCTTGTAAGGTATTTTTTTCAGCTGTCAAGCGCTCAACCTTAGTCGTATCTTGCGCTTTAGCAATAGCAAAAATCAATTCTTCTGTTTTGTGAAAAGTTGCCCCTTGATCACCTGAAAACACTAACAATCCTTCATCTTTCCAAGTGACACCTGTAGCTGCTGATAAGGCATAAGGCAAGGCTGTAGCTTTGTGCCACTGCTGTGAAGCAATATCAAATCTATATACTTTATCAAACAACAAACTCGGCGATTGAGGTTGCCCTTGGCGTCCACCGACAACAAACAAACTTGGTGAGTCCTTGTAATTAGCAGCATACAATACAGTATGACTAACCGCATAAGGCAATGCTGGCAAGGCAACCCATCCTTTATCTGGCGCGGTTAAATCTAAGCGATAAAGTTGATCAGAAACCTGATTCTCATTCTGCCCTCCCACAAGATAAACCACATCGTCTTGCACCGTGGCCGAAGCTCCGGTAAGCGCTTGTGGTAAGTCAGGAAGAACTTCAATCTGCAAGCTGTCATCTCGCCAATTTAGTAGTAATACCTGAGCAATAGCGCCTTGAGCATTCTCTCCACCGGCAACAACTACACCTCTTGAAGTGGTTATATTAGCACTATAGGCTACAGGATAAGGTAACTCGACTTCAGTAGGCAAGGCTATGAGTGAATCAGCAACTTTTTTAAAAAGATGTAACGTAGAATAGTAAGTTTTATGTCCGCCCTTCCAAGGAGCGGCATCCGGAAAATTAGAACCGCCACCAAAGAATAAAACATCGTGTGACACGCCTGTGACAGGACCAGCTAATCCAGGAGAAGGATTTCCATTTTCTAAAGTTGGTAAATGACCGGCTTCTTGCCAAGTGAAATTAGGGGGATTTTGAGTTGAAGACATAGGAGATTTTTTACAAGAACTGACCCATAGAATTAAACAGACTACTGCCAGACAGGACTGAGTGCGCATCGTTATTTAGATCTAAAAGATTCGAAACCAACTTGCTTCACGTCTTCTTTAAACGCTTCAAATTGCTGTGCAGACATATTACTTACAGGTAATCTAAATTCGCCACAATCTACCCCGACTAACTTCATAAAAGCTTTCCCTGTTGCAATACCGCCATACTTTCCTAATAAGCGAATCATGTCAATAGATTGTTGTTGTAAAGCACGAGCTTTCACTAAATCGTTATCTTGAAAAGCTGCAATCATATCGTTATAAAGAGGAGCGGCGTAGTTATATGTACTGCCCACAGCGCCTTCTGTTCCTAATACTAGCGCAGAAAGCATGTTTTCATCACGTCCCCACAGCATATCGTATTTACCGGATTTATAGTTTAAGCAACTGAGGAAATCCATAAAATCTTCATGTGTATACTTAATGCCTGCAAAATTTTCTATGCGTCCATCTACAGCTTGCAACAATGCATACATCGGCAAATTAGTTCCATTTAAAACCGGAATATGGTAATAGTAAAAAGGAAGTGTCGGCGCGGCCTCAGCTACCACTTGGCAAGTTGCTGCTAACCGCTCGATGTTAGCGGGTTTAAAATAGTAAGGCGCTGTCAAGGCTACGGCATCCAATTTACATTCATCAGCATATTGAGCTAATTCAATAGCATCATTTAGGCAGGTTCCTCCAGCTAAGGCAATAACTTTAAAATCAGTATCACCAGCTACAGCTTCAGCCCAAGCTTTCATAATTAGCTTCTTTTCCTCTTGGGTCTGCGAAACACCTTCACCCGTTGAGCCATTAATAAAGGCGCCAATAACACCATTGCGTTTTAAAAATTGATAGTACGACTTAACAGCCTCCGGGTTAACACTGCCATCTTTTTTCATTGGGGTAAAAGGAGCGGCAATCA
>CAYVJG010000066.1:0-7292 GCA_964451785.1 uncultured Flavobacteriaceae bacterium | reverse complement strand
TACAAGCGAAGCGCCGTGTGGGGGCCACACAAAACTGAAACTACGAACCCCGAAGTGGGTTCAATCTTTTGCTCTTGCATTAGCGACTTGAATCCGCCCTGGTATAATTGGAATAACTAGCGAAGCCTTTAAGTTTTTTCTATGTAAGCTAAGACTTTAAATCTACTTAAAGTAACACTTTAAATAAATGCCTTTTTAAAAAAATAGAATTGATTTATTTGTAAAATCAGTTGCTATTTTTGAGTTTTAAAAAATAAAATTGATACAACTAAAAACCTACCACAGGGCGCTAGGGTAGGGGAGAGACCAATTGTAAGTAATTAAAATCAAGTCGATTAACTTTCACAAAAACAACATACAGAGTTAGCAATATGGGTGCTGCTTATAATTTAATCCTCATAAAAAATCCACTAAATCTATTTAAGGTCACAGATCAACAGATAGTTTTAATACGGAAGTGACATTCAAAATGGACCAATCTTCCTGTTAAAATTACAAATCTCTGCGTTATAAATGCTCGTCATAGCTATGGCTATGCCTGTGCTTTTTGCCTTGAGCTTTGAAATTTTAACGACAAAATAGTTAGTCTATTTTAAAAATCATTCCCGTATAACGTTAAAGCTAATAGGCCTATTCGCTTTAAAATAGAAAAGCGATGTTCCACGTGAAACATCGCTTTAAGTCATTTACTTTTTTAAATCAATTAGCGTCCTAGATAAACCAGAAGCGCCGAAATATCACTTGGACGCACACCGCTAACACGAGAAGCTTGTGATACAGTGCGCGGTTGTATTTCGCTTAATTTTTGACGTCCTTCATAAGACATGCTTGCCAATTTGCTGTAATCAAAATTATCAGGAATCCGCAAACCTTCTAAGCGATTAAGCTTATCAGCATTCAACTTTTCTTTTTCGATGTAGCCTGAATATTTCACTTGAATTTCAGCTTGAGCAATCACCTCTTCATCGAGTTTATGTTCGTCAATATAATTTTTAACAACAGGAGCTTCCTGTAAGTCTTCCATCCAAATATGTGGTCGTTTAAGGACTTTAAAGATCTTATCTTTTTGTTTGACCGGTGAAGAACCTTTAGCTTCCAAAGCCGGATTTATAGCTTCAGGATCAACGCTAGTTTCATTTAAAAATTCTACAAAATGAGTTGATGCATCACGTTTGTGTTCCATGCGACGCAAGCGTTCTTCCGTAGCAATTCCTAAATCATAAGCCTTAGGTGTTAAACGAAAATCGGCATTATCTTGACGCAATAAAGTGCGGTACTCTGCGCGTGAAGTAAACATGCGATACGGTTCTTTAGTACCTTTAGTAATCAAATCATCAATCAGCACACCTATATAAGCTTCGTTGCGTTGCAAGATAAATTCATCGCGTTCTTGCACTTGCAAGGCAGCATTTATACCAGCCATCAAGCCTTGGCATCCGGCTTCTTCATAGCCAGTAGTTCCATTAATTTGTCCGGCAAAAAACAAACCAGAAATCAATTTAGTTTCGAGGGTGTGCTTTAATTGTGTAGGCGGAAAATAATCGTATTCTATAGCATAACCCGGTCTAAAAAACTTGACATTTTCAAATCCGGGAACCAATTTTAAAGCTTTGTATTGGATGTCTTGCGGTAGTGATGTTGAGAAACCATTGACATAATATTCAACTGTATTCCAGCCTTCAGGTTCCACAAAAATCTGGTGGCGATTTTTAGTTGCAAAGCGATCAATTTTATCTTCAATACTTGGGCAATAACGCGGCCCTGTACTTTTAATACGACCGTTAAACATCGGTGATCGATCAAAACCTTCACGCAAAGTGTCGTGTACTTCAGGTGAAGTAAACGTAATATGACAAGAGCGCTGTTGCGTCAATTTAGAAGTCACATCGAGGTATGAAAATTTACCGGGATCAACATCTCCAGCTTGCTCTTCCATTTTAGAAAAATCGAGTGAACGACCATCCACACGCGGAGGAGTTCCAGTTTTCATACGTCCAGCTTGAAAGCCGAGTTTCACCAGGTCTTCAGTAATGCCAGTTGCCGCGCGTTCGCCTGAGCGTCCGCCGCCATAACTGTGGTCACCAATATGAATCAATCCATTGAGAAAAGTACCATTAGTCAAGACCACTGTTTTAGCCTTAATAACATTTCCTGTAGAGGTTTTAATACCGACAATTCGGTTGTTTTCAGTCAAGATTCCGTTGACCATTTCCTGATAAAAATCGAGATTTTCAGTCTGCTCAAGCATAGCTCTCCAGGTAGCAGAAAACAACATCCGGTCGCTTTGCACACGTGGACTCCACATGGCTGGTCCTTTAGAGCGGTTGAGCATTCTAAATTGAATAGCACTCTTATCAGAAACAATACCCGCATAGCCGCCAAGGGCGTCAATTTCGCGTACAATTTGTCCTTTAGCAATACCGCCCATAGCAGGATTGCACGACATTTGAGCGATGTTTTGTAAGTTCATTGTCACCAAAAGTGTGCGACTTCCCATATTAGCTGCTGCTGCTGCCGCTTCACTACCAGCGTGACCAGCACCAACAACAATTACATCATATTTTTCTTCAAACACCATAACGCTTAAATTAAGATTGTTCCACGTGGAACATTGCCATTTTTTCTTGTTCTTTTTGACGCATTAAAGTCGATTCTTCAGGCGATTTATCTTTATAGCCACAGTAGTGTAACACCCCGTGCACCAACACCCGTAAAAGCTCTTCATCAAAACTGACGTCAAAGGTTTTTGCATTCTCTTCAACGCGCTCTGTACTGATAAAAATATCACCAGCAATAATATTGCCGACCGTTGCATCAAAACTTATAATATCGGTGTAATCCACATGATTTAAATACTCTTGATTCAACACATCTAAATCAGCATCATCACAAAAAGTATAGGTAATATCACCGCAAATTTTATCTTCTGAAGCAATAGCACGCTCTATCCAATCGGCATATTTAGCTTGCTTTTCTTCAGGGATATTATAAGTGTTTTTAGTTAGAAACTCTATCATCGTTTATAAAATAATCTTGTACAATACGTTTGTAATACGGTTGCAAAGGTAAACTTTGTCTATTTAATATTTCAATAGTATGAAAATAGTCTTCTACTTTTTTCATATCCATCTGAATAGGATTTGTAAATTCTTTTAAATTGGTTTGTGATTGGCGCTGATTTTTTTGTTGTTGACGATAAGCTGCATCTTTCATTTTCCACAGTTCTTGCTGAATTTGTTGTTGTAAAACTTGTGCTTTTCGAGACACACCTTTGCGCAATAACTCAGCACCAAGTTCATCCATAGAATGCAACATTCTTTTGTAATTTTCGTCATAGCCTTCTTTTTGGATTAAATCTTTTAACTGGTTTTTTAATTGCATTTGCTGCTTATAAAGTTCGTAGAGCTGCGCACTCCAACGTCCATTTTCTGATTGTTTTTCGCCTTGAGCAGCATTGCCTTCTGAATTACCCTTTCCGGATTGATTTCCTTTTAAACCTCCTGATTTCTCGGATTGACCAGAACCTGATTTTTGACCTTTTTTACCTGATTTCTTTCCTTGTTGTTCTCCCGGTTTTTGACCCAAACCTTTCATTTTTTTACCTAATTCGCCTTGTTTTTTAATAATGTCAGGCAATTGAAATCCACGTCCTGGTGAAGGTTGACCTTGACCGGGTTTCGGCATGCCCTGACCTTGACCAGAACCTTGCATTTGCATCTGCATATTTTGCAAAATAGCATCTAGCATATTTGCTAATTCATTACTATTTGTCATTACATATTGCTGACTAGAAGTCCCCGTATTGAGTTTGTTATTAGCCAAGCGTTCTAGTGCTTTATCCATATTAAAATTGACCTCATTCAAGGTTGTCAACACCTTATCTGAAATCATAGGATTATGCAAGGCTAGGGTGTATAAACTGTCGTCAACATGTTCAAAATTATCCTTCAACATTTGCTGACGATTGAGTTTATTACCGAAATCAGGATGTTCATTTGAAGCTGCTTGAAACCAATCCATCAAACCTTCTTGTGATTCAGAAAAGGTAATCAGATTATCTAAAATCAAGCGCAAAGTTTTAATATCCGCTTTCAATTGTTGGCGATTACCGCTCTGCATTTGACCTTGCATTTTCTGACTAAGGCTGCGCATTTTTTGTCCTGCAGATTGTTGATGCGGCTGCGCTTGTTGTTGTTGCTGTGAAGTGTTTTTTTGCGGAGATTGTTGTTGTAAATTTTGCAAAGCCTGTTGCTGTTCTTTAGCTATAGCCTCTTGTTTTTGCTGTTCTAAATCGAGCTTAAAAGGCGATTTTAGGTTAGCATTTTCTTTTTGTAAAGCGTCTAATTCTTTTTTAAGTGCATTAAATTTCTTATTTAATTCTGCTTGTTGTTGAGTCTCTTTCTGCTCTAGATTCTCCTTTGCTAAGCGTTCTTGCTCATCGGCCATTTTTTGAAGTTGTTGTGCCAAGGCTTTTGTTTTTTCTTCTACGTAATAGCGTTTAGTCAACTCGAGTAACTGTTTTAAATTTCGCGTGTGATTTGATTTGCGTTTAGCTAATTTATCGAGTTGCTGAACCATATTATCAGTAGGAATTTTACGCCAGTATTTTTGTAATTCCTCCATGATTTTTTCTGATTCATTTAAACGTTTTTCACTGCGTTTCATACGTTCAATTAAGTTGTCTTTGCGCGCAGTTGAATCGGTTGATTTAAATTTTTTAAAATCGGTTTTCATCTTATCAAAAGCACTCTGCAATTGTTTTTGCTCGCGTAAACTTTGATTGATGTAATCTTTAAATTTTGTGCGCTCGCGGTAATTTAAATTTTGCTTTTGCAAATTCATTTGTTTAAGCTCTTCAAACTTTACATCTGAGTGCTGAAAATCGGCTAAACTTTGCGAGATAGATTTTAAATTCGATTTGGTATTTTGTAAAATTTCACGCTTCTCTTCATCTAGCGATTTTTTGTAATATGTAAATTGTGAAGAACGCGTTTTTTTAGCACCGTGGATTTGATCATTGTCAAAAACTTCAAAATAAAAGGTATAAGCTTGTCCTGATTTCAGCTTTAAATCACCTGGAAATTGAGCGTAAAATTGAGCATAGCTTTCAAGCTTAACAGGAATAGATTTACGCGTGATTTTTTGAGAATTTTGCACAGGATAATACACCAATTGAAGTTTTGACAAACCGTAATCATCGGTTATTTCTCCTTTAAAATACCACTTTTCTTCAGCAGTAGAATCAATTTTCTTTTGCAATTTTATATCAGGATATGCATCTTTAATCACAGAAATATGATAAGCTAGTTTTTCATAATTTTCAAGAGCAGCATTAGAAGTTGCCACTTCGTAATCTAAATCAGAATAGAATTTTTGAGTATATAAAAAAGCGTTTTTTTGCGATTGAAATAACTGAGAAGTATCAGCCGTTATAAATTCGATTTGCGAGGCATTTTCAGTTTTTAACGCCCAATCAATTTTGGTTCCTTCAGGCACTTGGGCGTTACCGGTTCCTGAAATAACTTTAGGTTGACGTTTGATATATTTCGGAAAATGTAACTGCATTTTAAAGTCTAAAATCTGAGGAACTTCTAAAACTTTTAGCGTGTATTCAGGAGAGATCAGTTCGTTTGCTTGTAAGCGAAAACGGACATCAGAAGACAAGTTTTTAAATTGGTATGCAAATACTGCACTGTCTAATTCTGTTAGTAAATAGGATTCATCATTCATCAACAAGGTAATTTGCTCCGGCTTGACTTTACCCATAGTTTTGACTTGTAACGTGAAGTTTTGTTTTTCAACGGCGTTGAGACTATCATTTAAAAGTACAAAATGAAAAGGCGCCGGCGGCGTGTAAGCCTGCTGATAATTTATCAAGCGTTGGTAACTATTTGAAAAATCGACTCCTTTTCCCAAGCCGAAAATCAACAAAAAAAGCAAAACAGGAATGGCTAAATATTTGAGGTATTTTGCATTTGATTTAAAGGAAATAGCTTTAGGAAAAGGTACTAAAGCTAAAGCCTCAGATTTTTGAGCAATACTTGCCAACAACAAATCTGAATGGGTGTGTTGAGCGTCCTGCTGCAACTGTAAAATGTTGAGTAATTTATCGTCAACTTCCGGAAAATATTTACCGATAAGTTGAGCGGCTTCGAGTTGAGAAATCCCTTTTGACCATTTTAATAGTTGACTTAGTGGCCAGCAGATAAAACGTAAAAACAAAATACTTTCTACCACTACAAATACCCAAAATAAGATAAGACGCCCTGTAGTTGACAGCCAAAATAACCACTCAAAATACACACTAGCAAAAAAATAAAGTAAGCCAATTGTCAAAAACAAAATTGATCCGCGCAATAATTTATTGTAATAATACTTGCGAATAAAGGCTTTAAGCTTTTGGAAAATAAGATCTGTTTGCGTCATTTTTTTCAACATCTATCTAACCTATAAAGTTACGAAAAAATAAAATGGCATATAGCAACTATTTTAATAGTTTGTAAACAAATTCTAGTTCGACTAAAACACTACATTACCTCAAAGGAGGTCTCTCTTTTAAAACTAAAGTATAAGAATTAAGTATTGAATATTTCACAATGATAGTTTTACGCTATTAAAAATAACTTTAAAAGGTCGATTTTAAGATTGTTTCGAAAAAATCATGGATACAGAATACCTCCAATCAATTCAAACCCTCTTAAAAAGGCTTAAAAAGAGAAAAAAGTAATTTTAGTACTACATCAACTAGCTGAGCGTACAAATTATGCCTGTGAGAATTATTTTTTAGTCGATTTAGAATATTTTTTTGTAGGTATAATACCGTGGTTCATAAATTACTAGTACAATGAGACAAAGTCGAAATTGGACTATTTAATTTATACATACGGTATTAGAGGTTTGCTTCATTAATTGCTCGTCTACCGAATTTGTAACTTGAACTTCATTATCAAAAAAAGAAATACGTTTTAAAGAGCATCGGTCATAAAATAATTTTTGATTTATAAAAATATAAATAGATTAATTCACTAGTTTATGCGTTTCTTATCACTAAAATTTATAACTAGATATTTAAACCGTAGGCCATAAAATAGTACTCTATATCAACTATAATAGATAACCAAATTTGAGTTGACCACAAACAAAATAAATCTAAATAGGAAAATTTAAAATAGTCTAGAATATTATAAAGCTTTTAAATTTATACTTAGCAAATACAGACGCAAACGCCAAATATTGAATTGTTTATAAAGACAAAAATAACTAGTTATCAAGACCTAATACCTAAAATATAA
>CAYVJG010000065.1:0-7681 GCA_964451785.1 uncultured Flavobacteriaceae bacterium | reverse complement strand
GCTCGAGTGGTGGAATTGGTAGACACGTTGGACTTAAAATCCAATGAACATTTCGTTCGTACGGGTTCAAGTCCCGTCTCGAGTACAAAAGCCTTATAGTTCAATACTGTAAGGCTTTTTTTATGCCCTACTATTCCGTTTTTCTCAACTATACATAATTTTTAGATTTCTATAAGATTCATTCAACCTAATTCAATACCTTTACGGCACTTAAACACACTTTAGCATTAGCTATGCTAACACACAGATTTTGATTATAACTTATGTCAGCTGAGCTCATCTCAATTTTACTCGTTTTAATTGGCGCAATTATTAGTTTTTATGGCTCAATTGTAGGTTTTGGTGGCGGTATTTTTATGGTACCCATACTAGTTACCTTTTTTAATTTCCCCATGGATATTGCTGCCGGTACAGCTATGATTTCTCTTTTTCCCTCTACGCTACTTTCTACTTTACTCAACAAACGCCAGGGTCATGTAGATTTTAAAATGGGGCTCTTATTAGAACTCCCCACAACAATTGGCGTAATTTTAGGTAGCCTTTTACTAACCTTTTTAGCTGCTAATGGCTATTTATCTATTTTAGAAACTCTTTTCGCCATTATGATATTGAGTTTAGGGATATCCTTTTTCTTTAAACAAGACCAAAAATCAACGCATGCTAAAGGTCTGTTTTATAAACTCAACAAGCTAAAACCTGGATTTATCATTAAAAATCGCAAAAACCATATTGCGTACCGCATCAGTTTATACATGAATCTCATTTTCGGTCTCTCCGCTGGGGCTTTAGCGGGACTCTTTGGTGTTGGTGGCGGGTTTTTAAAAACACCTATTATGTATAAAGTGTTTAAAATTCCGGCTAAAATAGCGGCAGCTACAGCTTTATTTATGATTACCATGACCAGCTTAATTGGCAGCGCTTCTCATTATTGGCAAGGTCACATTATCTGGCAAAAAGCCTGGCCTGTTGCTTTAGGATTCTCTATTGGTGCCGCCATTGGCTATAAAGTAAATGCGCACATCAAAGAAAAATCTATTGCTAAAATGATTGGCTTTTCTTTAATTGCTGCCGCCCTGATGATGTTTATCAACTTCATGCTGTAACTATTTTCTATCCACATTAAAAATTACATTATATTTGAGGACCTATGAAAAAGCTATTCAAAACCATTCTCAATATTATTCCGCGACCAATTCTTATTAAATTGAGTTTTTTAGTACGTCCTTTTCTCACTTTAGCCTTACGAGGACATACCTATTGTGACCCTATAGATGGCAAAACCTTTAAGAAATTTTTACCCTATGGCTATGAGGTGCAACGAGAAAACGTATTATCGCCATCAACCCTCTCGCTTGAACGACATCGCTTATTGTGGCTCTATTTAAAAAACGAAACTGATTTCTTTACCAAACCCCATAAAATGCTTCATTTTGCTCCGGAACAAGCTTTTTACAAACGGTTTAGAAAAATGAAATCTTTAGATTATACTACCACCGACCTCAATTCGCCTTTAGCCGATGTGAAAGCTGATATTTGTAAACTTCCTTTTAAAGACAATAGTTATGATGTCATCTTTTGCAACCATGTTCTAGAACATATTCCGGATGACACAACCGCCATGCGTGAATTGTTTCGCGTCATGAAACCCGGAGGTTGGGCCGTATTACAAATTCCACAAGATTTATCGCGAGCAACCACTTTTGAAGATGATTCGATTACTGATCCTAAAGAACGCGCTAAGATATTTGGCCAGTACGACCACGTTAGAGTTTATGGGCGTGATTATTTTGACAAGTTGAGACAAATAGGATTTGCGGTTTCTGAGGTCGATTATACCGCACAACTCTCCGCCGAAGACATCCGTCATTTTTGCCTCACTAAAGGCGAAATTATTCCGGTTTGCTTTAAACCCGAATAAATTAATGAGACTCTATGTTGTTTTGAGTGGGTAACTAAATGAGATTGATTTTGATGTTTAACAACTTGTCAGTAAGAAAAAGTCCAAAGGACTTGAATACCTAAAACCGTAGGCAAAGCCTACGGGAAATAACAGACCACACGCTCAATAACCCTGAAAGGGTTGAATAGTTAAAGCTCCGACAGGCTCATCTCCAGAACGTATTCAAACCTGTCAGATTTTTACAAGTGAAATACCAACCTACTCTATTCGACATAGCGCCATGTTTTAATTCTGAGCCACTAATTGCTTTTCAAAACCTTTAGAAACATAGGTTTTTAATTCGCCTTGATTATCGTAAATTAAAAAGACTTCTACACTGTCTAACTGATTGACCAAATCAATAGATTTCTGTACCCCCATGGCCATAAAAGCCGTTGCATAAGCATCAGCAGTAGCACAGTTTTTTGCAATTACAGAAGCGCTTAAAATATTTGTTTTATGCATATATCCTGAAGTAGGGTCAACAATATGCACGTATTTTTGACCAGTTACAGAGTCTAAACGATGCTTGCGATAATTACCCGAAGTCGCCATTCCTTGATTGTATAACTTGACGATTCCTGAAAAATTATCGGCATGCGTTTTAAGCCGTGGGTCATCAATACCTAAGCGCCAAGCACGACCTGATTCTAAGTTTTTACCACGCGTACGAATCTCTCCTCCTATTTCGACTAAATAATCTGTCACACCCTGTGCTTCTAAATACAAACCGACTAAATCTACTGTAAACCCTTTTCCAATGGCATTAAAGTCAATGTAAATATTAGGGTTAGTACGCTCAAGCAGATTAGCATCAGAAAGTTTTACCTTGTCAAAGCCTACATATTGCATCATAGAGTCAATGGTAGCAGAGTCTTGTTCTAAGGTCATTTTTTGTGCACCAAAGCCATAGAGGTTTACAATATCACCGATAGTAGGATCAAAATACCCATGAGTTGATTTGTATATCTTTTTAGACAATTCAAAGACATCTCTAAAAATCTGATCTACATGAATAGTTGTATCTCCAGCATTGAGTCGAGAGATATCTGAATCAGGTTGATAGTTACTCATCGACTTATTGGCGGCGGCAAAAATCGAATCAATTCCTTTTTGTACATCGAATGTTTTATCGGTAAAAAACTTGATGTGGTAGTCGGTTCCTAAAGCCATTCCGGCCAACATGCGTTGCTCAGGGGTAGTCTTAGATTGACAGCCTATTAACAGTAAAGGCAAAAAGATAAAAAGCAATAATTTTTTCATTGTAAAATAGGTACTAATTTGATAAACTCTAAGTTTGAAATAGCATTGACTTCAAACTCAGATTGCAAATCTATTAAATCGAATTGCTTTTTTTACATTTAGAACGACAACTTATGCCAATTAGAATTATTTTTTAGCCTTATTTATAATATTTTTTGTAGGTATAATACCGTGAGTAAAAATATGGCACCTCCCAGAATGCAATATTTCCCCCTAAAAAGAGTTTACGATTTCAAGGTGGATTTGAAGAAACACCGTAGGAGTTTAATGTGATTAACCCATAGCAAACAACGCACGAACCCCGGAGTGGGTTCAATATTAGTTTTTTCAAAACAGCTGAATAGTTACCTATATAATTCACCCATTCGGTATTTACTGAAAATCAAACACATACAAGCATTAGTCTATTTTAACAAATTGATTTTCATACGCTTTAGAGTATCTCCGAAACTTGAGTTAATTATCAAATTCTAATTTTATTGGCTGTAATATTTCTATTTAAACTATAATTAACAAGGCTTAGCTCTTATATTTACTGACATTTATTATCTTTGGGAAAAAACTTAAACAATCATACAATTATGAGTTACAAAAACACTATAGGCGGATTAGTTATCGGCGCAGCAGCTGGCGTAGCTTTAGGCTTACTCTTTGCGCCGCGAAAAGGAAAAGAAACCCGTGAAGTTTTAGCTAAAAACAGCGGTGAATATTTAGAAAAAATTAGCGATGATATCAAAGCAACCTTTGAAGATAAATTAGACAAAATTTTAAAGAAAAGCTCTTCAAAAGCTGACGAACGTGCACGCCGTCAAATTGAAGAAGTTAAACGCGAAATCGCACAAATTAAAGCAAAATAAGCTTACTTATTTTATAACGATTACTAGCGCTTTTAGGTTTTCTAAACAGCGCTTTTTTTTCAAGTTGATTACAGGAGCTACTCCGCCTGATTTGTCTCATAAAAAAGTTTGCCCCCATTTTTGATTTTTTATTTTACTATGAAAACGCTAGTCCTCAACGCCAAGCAAGCCAGTGAACTCACACAAATTCATCGCGAACTCTTTTACGCATTACAGCGCTGTTATCAAGATAAAAACTTAAACCAGCTCATTTGGGAAATTGTCAAAGTCAGCGGAATAGAGACTTATAAAAATCAAACACATAACACCGAAAGTGTATTTGAATCACTAGGTCGCTTTTCAGGAAAGACCTTTAATGCGACTAAAGAAAAGGCACAAAAATATGTCCAAAATGGAATTGCTAGTGAGTTTAAAACCGACTATAAATCAGTCCAAAATACCGTTTCCTCATCTTCTCAAAAACTCAAAAAAGCAGGTCAAACATCACAGCTTTATGCCAAAAGCTTTAAAACGCACTTTCTAGATCGCCCTAAAAATGAAAAATTAGGATTAATCAGTATGGGGCTCATGAGCATTTTGAGCTTTTATGCCACTGCCGATGAGGATAACCTGATCAACACGATGCCTGATCCTGATTTGTTATTGAGTATAAGTAAAGGATCATCTGCCATGGGTTCCACCCTAGTCATGGGGGTTTTAGTCGACTTTTTGATGCACTCCGGGATAGAAGTTCTAAAAAAAATACAAACTCAACTTCCTAAAAATTCGCATCAATTTTGGAGGCATACTTATCAAAGTATTTCTACGCATTCTCAACGCCCAATAGGGGCGCTTTGGGCCGAAATCAGTTTGCACCTCATCCAAGATTCTGCTTTACATACAGCCTCTACTCTACCTTATCAAGGGTCTCCGTTTGCATTTCCCGAAGAAACTACTGAAAGCTTAGCGCTTATCAACGACACTACAGCGCAAATTTTCTCTCCAAAAGACAGTCAGGCATAATCTGAAAATTGGAGGCTATGTTGTTTTGAGGGGTTAACTTATAGACTGGGGAATTTTATGTTTAATCATTACATTAGCCACTTTATTTATTGGATTATTAGTGGTATATGACGGTTTTACAAAAAATAATAACCTGTACAATCTCTTTATAGTTGAACCACCTTCGGGGTTCAGTAAGAGTAAGTCTTATCTCACCCCGTACTGCACTGCGTTTGTACAGGGTTAATCACATTAAAGACCTTCGGCCTTTTAAAGAAATTTATCTGTTTATATCTACGAACAATCATATAATGGTTGAATTTGATTAATACCACGTGCAACTCGGGGTACCGAGCTAACCGCATCTTACAAAACTACTTTGTAGTTCTGTAAGATAATTGCCGTAAAATAACTCCTAAACTGTCTATCTTTTACGATTGAAATAACACCCCACTGAACTCGAAATAGATTCAAAAATTGCTTACCTTACGCCTATTAAACAGCTCAATAAATACACGCGTGTCACCGGTAAATTTTATCCGTCACTTTTGTAATTTTGACCGTTTTAGTCTAATTATTTATCCTTCTTTCTGACAATGCAAATCAAAACCATCTTATCTGAAATTGAAAAATTAGCTCCTTTAGCCTATGCTGAAGACTTTGACAATGTAGGCTTACTCGTCGGTCAAGCGGATACTGAAGTCACCGGCGTTTTGATCACTCACGATACCCTTGAAGACACTATTGACGAAGCTATTGCTAAAAACTGCAACCTCATCATCAGCTTTCATCCCATCGTCTTTAAGGGCTTAAAAAGTTTTACAGGCAAAAGCTATGTGGAGCGCGTAGTGATTAAGGCCATACGCCACAGTATCGCTATTTACGCCACACACACCGCCCTTGACAATTCCTTTAATGGCGTTAATGCAGCAATTTGTGAGCAGCTCCATTTGCAAAATAAACGTGTACTCATCCCGCAAAAGGGAACGGTCAAAAAACTCGTTACTTATGTGCCAATTGCTGATGCCGAGCGTATTCGTCAAGCCCTGTTTGAGGCTGGAGCCGGCAATATAGGTAATTATGATCACTGCAGTTTTAACCTCGATGGGAAAGGAAGTTTTAGAGGCAATGAAAATTCAAATCCTGTGTTAGGCGAACGCGGCATACTCCATTTTGAATCTGAAACACAACTCAACCTTACCTATGCCAAGCACTGTGAAAAAGCCATCTTAAAAGCCCTGTTTGACAGTCATCCTTATGAAGAAGTGGCCTATGAAGTCACAACGCTTGACAACTACAACCAACACATCGGTATCGGGATGTATGGCGAATTGGAGCACCCGATGAGCGAAACCGATTTTTTTGCCTTCTTAAAACAACAATTCAACCTTAAAGTTATTCGCCATTCGGCCTTACGCGACAAGCCGATTTGCCGTGTAGCCGTGTTAGGAGGCAGTGGTGCTTTTGGTATTTCGGCAGCAAAACAGCAGCAAGCTGATGTGTATATCACCGGCGATTTAAAATATCACGATTTCTATCAAGCTGAAAATCAAATTATTTTAGCCGATATTGGGCATTATGAAAGCGAACAGTTTACAAAAGAATTATTGTACAAGTATCTTACAAAAATATTTCGTAATTTTGCCATCGAATTATCTGCAAAAAGCACCAATCCAATTCAATATAGTTGATTATGGCAAAGAAAAATAAAGACATGAGCACTGAAGATAAACTACGTGCTTTATATGACTTACAATTAATTGATTCACGTATCGATGAGATTCGCAACCTTCGCGGTGAATTACCTTTGGAAGTTGAAGACCTTGAAGATGAAATTGAAGGTTTAAATACACGCTTGACAAAGCTCAACCAAGAATTGGAAGATACTGAGCAAAAAATTCAAGACCGCCGCAACGTTATTGCTGAATCACAAGAGTTGATGAAACGCTACAAAAAGCAGCAAGATAACGTGCGTAACAATCGTGAATACAACGCTATTTCAAAAGAAATTGAATATCAAGAACTCGAAATTCAATTGGCTGAAAAGCACATCAAAGAATTCTTTGCGCAAATTGAGCACAAAAAAGAAGTCATCACGCAAACACAAGAGAAAATTGACCAACGTCAAGATCACCTCAACAACAAACGTGGAGAACTCGATACAATTTTAGCAGAAACTGAAAAAGAAGAAAAAGATTTACTAGCTAAATCTGAAGAGTATAAAACTAATATTGAAGAACGCTTAGCTACGGCATACACACGTATTCGCAATAGCGTAAAAAATGGCCTAGCCGTAGCCCCAATTGAACGTGGAGCTTCAGGTGGATCTTTCTTTACCATTCCGCCACAAGTGCAAATGGAAATCGCTTCGCGCAAACGTATCATTACTGATGAACACAGTGGTCGCATCTTAGTTGACCCTGAACTCGCTAAAGAAGAACAAGAAAAAATGTCTGCGTTCTTCGGCAACTAATTGTTCAACTCACATTTTTTTAAAAGCCACACCTTTCAGTGTGGCTTTTTTGATAGCATATCTAGGTTGTTTTAAATAATAGGTTAGTATATAACCAATTCTGTTCTAAACAGTTTATGTTGTTCATTTTTTCCATTGATGAAAAAACGAACCAAAAAAATCTAGGCT
>CAYVJG010000064.1:0-7989 GCA_964451785.1 uncultured Flavobacteriaceae bacterium | reverse complement strand
AAAAGTCCAAAGGACTTCAATACCATAACCGCGGACAAAGCCCGTGGACTCTGGCATAGAATCAAAAAAAAAAAAAAAAAACTGCCCCAGCCAAAAGCCAAAGCAGTTTAAAGTTATAATCCAAACAGGAAAAATTATCCCAAATATTTTTTAAGCATACGATTTTTAGATTCGTGTTTTAAACGACGAATACCTTTTTCGCGAATTTGACGAACGCGTTCACGACTTAAATCGAAAGTATCCCCAATCTCTTGCAAGGTCATGGCTGGTTGATTACCAATACCGTAATTTAAACGAATCACATCTGCCTCACGAGCCGACAAAGTGTCTAATGCGCGATTGAGCTCAATACTCAATGAATCTTGCATCAACGCATCATCTGGATTTGGAGACTCTCCTGAGCTCAATACATCGTATAAATTAGAGTCATTCTCGCCTTCTTTAAACGGCGCATCCATTGACAAGTGACGCCCTGAGTTTTTCATAGCCGCTTTCACTTGATTAGGCGCCATATCCAACTCCTGCGCAATTTCTTCAGCAGATGGCGGGCGTTGTAATTCTTGTTCTAGATGTGAAAACGCTTTGTTGATTTTATTAATCACCCCAATTTTGTTAAGCGGCAAACGCACCACACGTGACTGTTCTGCCAAAGCTTGCAAAATTGATTGACGAATCCACCAAACAGCATATGAAATAAACTTAAAGCCTCGAGTTTCATCAAAACGCTTGGCTGCTTTTACTAAACCAACATTCCCTTCATTGATCAAATCCGGCAATTTTAAACCCTGATTTTGATACTGTTTTGCTACTGAAACGACAAAACGCAAGTTGGCATTGGTGAGCTTTTCTAAAGCTATTTGATCACCTTCGCGAATGCGTTGTGCCAATTCTACCTCCTCTTCAGCCGTAATCAACTCGACTTTACTGATGTCTTGAAGGTATTTATCTAAGGATTTAGACTCGCGGTTGGTAACCTGTTTGGTAATTTTAAGTTGTCTCATAGGACTAGAATAACTTTATTTAAAATAATAACAACCTACAATATAAAAAAATATTGCAAATATACAAAATTCTTTACAGAAAATGTAAAGCTAAAAAAACACAGGAAGATAAACAGCCTGTGTTTAGTATCTAAAAGAAGTCTACAACTAGTTAATTGCCACTACTTCAATGTCAAAATTTAAATCTTTTCCAGCTAGTGGATGGTTAGCATCTACTACAATAGCCTCTTCTTTTACTTCAGAGATGCGCAATTGACGTTGACTACCATCAGGCATTTGAGCCGCTAAGCCCATACCTACTTCCGGCTTGATTTCTTCAGGAAGACGGTCTTTTGGAATTTCTTGAAACAATTCTTCATTGACAGCACCATAAGCTTCTGCTGCAGGAATGTTAATGGTTTTCTTTTCATTGAGTTCCATGTCTAGCACGCCTTTTTCAAATCCTGGAATCATCATCCCGGCGCCGACTTTAAATTCAATTGGCTCACGCTCTAGTGAACTATCAAATACTTCGCCATTGGTTAAGGATCCGGTGTAGTGTACTTTTACAGTGTCGTCTTTTTTTACTCGACTCATAAATTGGGTTTTGTAAGTGTTTGAAATCAAAGAAATTCTTTCTTCAATTTTTTAAGGAGTGCAAAGATACAAAATCATACCGACTTAAACACAAATTAACTAGGTTTTACAGATTATGTAATTTATTGACCTCCAGTATATTTCATTTTACTTTTAAGCAAAAATCACGCCAAAACTAGCTTTGCACGCTTTAGTGTTGAACCCCATTCGGAGTTCAGTTAGAGCTGACGTTGCCTTACCCCGCACTGCACTGCGTTTGTACAGGGTTTATCACATTAAAAGCCTTTGACCTTTTAAAGCATACTTTTACCTATACCTACAACCTTGTAAGGATTGAATAGTTACCTTTTGTAGACAGCACTTATAGCCATTGTTAACAACCGCATTTTTTCAATCGTAGTGAAATCTGCATTTTGCAATCAATATTTCTTCTTCTTTGTATTGGTATATTAGCCTGTGTTCACTATCTATTCGCCTGGACCAAAATCCTACGTATTTGTGTTTTAAAGGTTCTGGTTTTCCAATCCCATCAAAAGGGTTGCGCGCTATATCCTTTAAAAGCTCGTTTATTTTTTTCAATTTCTTTTTATCCGTTTTATGCCAGTACAAATAATCCTCCCAAGACTCATCTACAAATATATACTTCATCGTGTCAGTCTTCGATTAGACCTTTCGCAAAAGATTCTCCCTTTTTAAGTTTTTCAATGGCAGAATCCAATCTCATCTCGTTCTTCCGTGAGGAAAGTTCGTGATTCGTTGCCATTAATGAATTATATTCTTGTAAGGACATAACCACAATTCCAGAATCTTTACCTCTATTGATAATCAAGGTTTCAAAGTTACTAACGACTCTATCCAAGTAAGCTTTGATGTTTTTTCTAAAGTCGGATACCGTTGTAATTTGCATAATATTGTATTTAAATCAGTACAAATATATGTACATATTTTAGTCTATGCAAATTTTTTTTATACGATCACCAATGGCTATCGGTTTACCGTAAGAGTTAATTTTCAAAGCACTGATTTTTTAATTTATCTCTACTTTACCCCCGCTCTGCACTGCGTTTGTACAGGGTTTTTCACATTAAAGACCTTCGGCCTTTTAAAGCATACTTTTACCTATACCTACAACCTTGCAAGGATTGAATCTGATTAACCCCAAGTGCAACTCGAGGCACTGAGCTATCCCCATCTTCTCCTTAACCCCTTGATGCTTATTTTATCCCCGCCGGATCATTAGGATCTACACCTTGCTTTTCGCCTTCTTTCTTCTTCTTATCATTAACCCCCGGCAATTGTTGCTGTTTCTTTTTCTTAATGATCAATTCGTTCTCTGAATGCATGTCAATTCGGTAAGACACCCCTACTCCTACTTGCCAACGACTAGGGGTATCTTTAAAGTTAATCAACCCGGCTAAATCAACTTGAAAATTTCTACTGATTAAATAAGCCGCTCCAGCTCGAGCAATATCGTCGCTATAAAAATCATCTTTTACCGCTTGGTACTCCCCGAAAATTGAAAAACGGCGATTAATAGCATGGGTCAAGGTAAAAATACCCACATAACGCTTGTGATCATCTGTCAATCGATCGGCTATAAAATTCATTACAAACACAAATGGCCCTAAATTGTGCTGGGTAATCAAGGCTACTTTTGGACTGACATTACCGAGCTGATCTCCATAAAACGGATAACCTGCCGGACGATCTCCAAAAGTCATATTAACTCCTGCATATATGGACACCGCCGGAATCAACATCCACCATTGCACACGGTGGTTGGCTTTCCAGCTGTACACATTTGGTTTGTCAAAATAATGCGCACGTGAAGGATCATAAACTAAATACTTAACGCCCAAGGTATTGGTTCTAAAATTACTAAAACTCGAACTCTGCTCAACACCGCCAACGGTGTAATGCCGGTTAGCGTGTACAAAATCACCTTTTAAGTTAATTTCGAATTGTTCTTTCCACACCCCATAGCGAATTTCATAGCGCAACCCGTAAATATCCGCTTCTAAATTTGTAATTTCGTGTTGAGTTTGTCCAAAATGTGGCCCTACTTCAAATTGTAAAATATCACGCCCCACACTAAAGGCACCGTGCGAATAACCTGGTCGGTTAGAATTAATGGTTTCGGTATATTGCGCCTGCACCCCACAACTGAAAACAAAAAGCAGTGCTGACAAAAAAATTCGTAACATATAGATTGGATTTAGCATTCAAATATAATTATTTTAAGGTTTTTAAAACTTATTTTTACAGTCAGATTTAATAAATTTGTAAAAAACTGATTTATGGCTTACGCTTCACTAAGTGATTTTTTTGAAATCCTACTGACCTTTTTACTGATTTACTTTGCACTTAAACTTTTTTTTAGATTTTTAGGCCCTATACTTATGCGCTATGCGCTGAGAAAAATGGGTCAAAAAGCCGAAGAGCAATTTAAAAAATCACACCAAAATTACACACAGCACACCCCTGATGAACCCGCTAAAACAACTATAAATAAACAAACACAAACCAATTCTTCTACCAAGAAAGATATGGGCGAGTATATAGATTACGAGGAAATTGATTAGATTTACCGCTTTACTTGAAAGTGATACCATCTATGAGCTTTAACTTCAAAAAAATCTGGCCGCATCTCCTCGTTATTATCGGCTTTGCTATTGCATCTTATGCTTATTTTTCGCCCGTCCTTAGTGGGCAACGCATTTTTCAAAGTGACATCCATCAATACCAGGGACTCGCTCGTGAAATGCACGACTTTAAAGAAAAACACCAGCACGAAACCTACTGGGTGGACAACGCCTTTGGCGGCATGCCTACTTATCTTCTAGGGGCTAATTATCCTGACAATTTTGTAAAAGGTATTGACCGCGTGCTCATGTTTTTACCGCGACCGGTCGATTATCTTTTCCTCTATTTCGTCGGCCTTTACATTTTATTTCTAGTTCTTAAAGTGGATTATAAATTAGCTGCTATAGGAGCTTTAGCTTTTGGATTTTCTACTTACCTCATCATCATTCTGGGGGTTGGTCACAACTCTAAAGCGCACGCCATTGCCTACATGCCCATGGTGTTAGCAGGCATATTTTTAGTCTTTAAAAAACGTTACCTCTGGGGAGGCCTTTTGCTAGCGCTAAGCTTAGCTTTAGAAATTCATACCGGACATTTTCAAATCGTTTACTACTTACTCCTTTCTACAATTATCCTAGGTATTGTTTACCTTTACAAAGCTTTTAAGGAAAAAAAATTACCGCAATTTTTTAAGGCTATAGGGGTTATGGTCATTGCAGCCATCTTAGGTGTGGCAGCCAATGCTACCGCCTTATTGGCTACCCAACAATACACCAAATTCAGTACCCGTGGCGACACTGGATTAACCATAACACCTACCGGCGATCAACAACCCGAAAGTGGACTTAGCTATGACTATATCACCGAATATAGCTATGGCTTTGCCGAAACACTCAACTTGTTTATTCCGCGATTCACTGGGGGGGCAAGCACCGAAACTTTAGACAAAGATTCGCACAGCTATGCCTATTTAACACAACTAGGAGTTCCGGCTTATCAAGCCGAACAAATATTGAAAAATGCACCAACGTATTGGGGTGATCAACCCATTGTCGCTTCACCTAATTACATAGGCGCCAGCGTCATTTTCTTATTTGTCATAGCGCTTTTTCTCATTAAAGGTCGCCTAAAATGGTGGGTTGTGGGCTCTAGTCTTTTAGCCCTCTGCTTATCTTGGGGCTACCACATGGGCTGGTTGACCAAATTCTTTATCAACTACGTGCCTTTATACAACAAGTTTCGCACCGTAGCCATGATTCAAGTACTCTTACAATTACTTATCCCCTTCTTTGGCATTTACGGCTTGTCTAAATTGTTTTCAAAAGACAAAACCGAAACCGAAAAGTGGCACGCTTTAAAATGGGCCACCATTATCACCGGAGGCGTCTGTGTATTCTTTTTGCTGTTCAAAACCTGGCTTTTTGATTTTTCCGGCATGCACGACCAATACTACGCACAGCAATTAGGTGCCGGATTTCTAGATGCTATCAAAGCTGACCGCATCGCTATGCTCACCACTGACAGCATCCGCAGTCTCATTTTTGTTCTGCTCATGGCCGCTGGCATTTGGGCTTATCTCAAAGGTAAACTCAAAAAGAACAGTTGCATTCTTGCCTTTGGAATCATCATACTTATCGATTTAGTAGCCGTTGATCGCAATTATGTCAACGACTCTAACTTTGTCACTCCGGCTAAATTGGCTAATCCTTATACGCCAAATGCTGCCGACTTACAGATTATGAAAGATACCACGCATTATCGCGTACTCGATCTTTCTACCAATCCGATGAACTCAGCTCGCGCCTCTTACTTTCACAATTCTATAGGGGGATACCACGCTGCTAAGCCCGGCCGTATTCAAGAGTTGTTTAACTTTTACATTAGCAAAGGTAACCAACAAGTTATCAACATGCTCAACATTAAATATTATATCGTTAAGCAAGATGATAAATTTGTCGCTCAACGCAATCCTAACGTCAATGGAAATGCTTGGTTTGTCAATGAGGTGAAATTTGTCCATTCAGCTGACGAAGCCATGTTAGCGCTCGACAGTTTAAACACGAAAACCACCGCTATTGTCAATGTCAAATTTAAAGATTTAATTCCGAAAACCGAATTTACAAATCACCCTAACGATCACATCACCTTAACACATTATCAGGCTAACAAAGTGATTTATGATTATGAGATTGCTGAAGATCGCCTCGCTATTTTCTCTGAAATGTACTATCCTGAAGGTTGGCAAATCTCTATTGATGGCAAACCGGTTAAAATGGCGCAAGCCGATTATGTTTTGCGTGCTGTATATCTGCCTAAAGGCGAGCACAGCATAAGCTTTACATTTGAGCCACAAATTATTAAAACAGGGGTTACTATTACCCTTATTGCAGGAATTATCATAGGCCTTTTACTATTAGGTGGGTGCTATATCGCCTTTAAAAAATCTAAACACAAAGCTCAATAAGCGCACTATGAAAAAAGTACTCATCATCACTTATTATTGGCCTCCTGCCGGTGGCCCCGGAGTGCAACGTTGGCTAAAGTTTGTTAAATATTTACCCGATTTTGATATCGAACCCATCGTTTTTATTCCTAAAAATCCGACCTACCCCACAATAGATCCCAGCTTAAACAATGAGGTAGATCCGAATTTGACACTTGTAAAATTGCCGATTTTTGAACCCTATAAATACGCTAATTTATACGCTAAAAAATCAACCAAAGCCATGAGCGCCGGCTTAATTGCTGACCCTAAAAATCAATCCTTTATCCAAAAATCACTCCTCTATATTCGCGGTAACTTTTTTATCCCCGACGCTCGTAAATTTTGGATTAAACCCGCTGTTTCCTACCTAAATAACTACCTCCAAAAAGAAAATATTGATACCGTAATCACTACCGGCCCCCCACACAGTATGCACCTGATTGGACTGGGCTTAAAAAAATTACTCCCTATCAAATGGATCGCTGACTTTAGAGACCCCTGGACTAATATTGGCTATCAAGAAAGTTTACGGCTTACCAAATCTTCGCAAAAAAAGCATGAATTAGCAGAAAAAAAAGTATTAAATACTGCTGACAACATCACAGTAACCAGCTTTACAACGAAAAAAGAATTTAAAGGGAAAACAAAAATTCCTGTCAATGTAATAACAAATGGGTATGATGATGAAAAAATACTTAATATTAGTTTAGATGAAAGTTTCACTCTTTCTCATATTGGAGTTTTATTCGAAAAAAGAAATCCTTTAAATTTATGGAAAGCTATATCTGAATTAACAGAAGAATCTATTGATTTTAAAAATAATGTCAAGATAAAATTTATTGGAAAAATAAGTAAATCCGTACTAGAGTCACTCTCTACATACAATTTGAATGATTATGTTGAGTTAGTAGGCTATGTCTCACATGAAAAGGCCTTGCAGTACCAGAGAAGCGCCCAGGTTTTATTACTTCTTGAAATAAATAGTTGGAAAACTCAAGGAATCATCCCGGGAAAAATTTTTGAATACATGCAAGCTCGTCGGCCCATTTTAGCCATAGGCCCCGAAGGTTGGGATGTGGCGCAAATCATTACAGATACCAATACCGGTCACTGTTTTAACTTTGCTGAAAAAGAACACATAAAAGCCCAGCTGTTAACCTATTTTGAAGCCTATAAAAAAGGGAACCTCTCTGTATCTTCCCACAAGATAACACCATATCACCGCAAAAATTTAACGGCTAAATTGGCTGACATTATCCACGCAACCTCTGACTAAACAATTGACTGTAAAAGTAACCCCAATTAGACTTATTTTTAGTCGATTTATACTATTTTCTGCGGGTA
>CAYVJG010000063.1:0-8002 GCA_964451785.1 uncultured Flavobacteriaceae bacterium | reverse complement strand
TAGCTTCTTCTTTTAAGCCAAAGGAAATGTCGAGCAACAAGGCCGCTGACAAAATGGAAGCTAGTGGATTGGCAATGCCTTGCCCTACGATGTCGTGTGCCGATCCGTGAATAGGTTCATAAAATCCGATACTATCGCCTACTGATGCTGAGGCCAACATTCCCATTGAGCCGGCAATTTGTGAAGCTTCGTCTGTCAAAATATCCCCAAATAAATTGGCTGTCAACACCACATCAAATTGGCGTGGATTTTTGATGAGTTGCATCGCCGCATTATCAATAAACAAATGCTGTACTTCTACTTCCGGATAGTCTTTAGCTACCGTTTGCACCACATCGCGCCACAACCGTGAAGTGGCCAATACATTAGCTTTATCTACTGAACATACTTTTTTACGACGGGTCATAGCGGCGTCAAAAGCTTTTCGCGCAATGCGCTCTACTTCATAGCGGTGATAGTTCATCAAATCTGAAGCATAACTGCCGTCTTCTTCAGTGTGTTTATCACCAAAATACACATCGCCGGTCAACTCGCGAAAAAACAAAATATCGGCGCCTTTTAAGACTTCAGGCTTGATACTTGAGGCGCTGAGTAGCTCGTCGAATAATTTAATAGGACGCAGGTTGGCATAAAGTCCCAGTGATTTTCTAATCTTGAGTAAGCCTTGTTCCGGGCGCACTTTTAACGACGGGTCATTGTCGTATTTGGCGTGGCCGATAGCGCCAAACAAAATAGCATCGGCAGCTTTAGCTTTTTCTAATGTTTCATCAGGTAGTGGATTTCCGGTAGCTTCAATGGCTACGTGCCCCATTAATCCTTTTGAAAAGGTAAAGCTGTGTCCAAATTGTTCAGCAATTTGTTCCAAAACTTTTTTGCCCCAAACGGTGACTTCTTGTCCGATGCCATCACCTGGGATGACGACTATATTTTTATTTACTGTACTCATTATCTAAAATTATCCGGTCTATTTGTTTCAAAGGTTTCAATGGCTTCTTTTTGACTCAACAAGTAGTCAATATCATCATAGCCATTGCTCAGACATTCCTTTTTGTAAGCATCTATTTCAAATTGTTCAGAATCTCCTGTAGCGGGTAGGCTGATGGTTTGCTGTGGTAAATTCACTAAAATTTGTGTATCAGGATCAGCTTGAACAGCGGCAAAGAGCGTTTCTAAAAAGCTTTCAGACACCTGAACCGGCAGTAAAAAGTTGTTAAGGGCATTATTTTTAAAAATATCGGCAAAGAAGCTACTCACAACTACGCGAAACCCGTAATCTGCAATAGCCCAAGCGGCGTGCTCACGCGATGAACCACAGCCAAAATTTTTGCCACCCAACAGAATTTCGCCGCTGTATTTGGCGTCATTTAAAGGAAAATCGACTTTAGGTTGATTGACATCATCATTGGTGTATCGCCAATCTCTAAACAAATTTTCGCCAAAACCTTCTCGAGAGGTTTGTTTTAGAAAACGAGCCGGAATAATTTGATCGGTATCTATATTTTCAATCGGCACCGGTACGGCCGTTGATTGTATTTGATTAAAATTCTTTTTCATAATAAACTTTTCAGAACGATTAAACAGGCTTTTACAAATAGTCGCGTACATCGACAATTTTTCCGGTTACAGCTGCCGCCGCTGCGGTCAGTGGACTAGCCAGAAAGGTGCGCGATTGCGGTCCTTGGCGTCCTTCAAAATTTCGATTAGAGGTCGATACGCAGTATTTTCCGGCAGGAATTTTATCTTCATTCATCGCCAAACAAGCCGAGCAGCCCGGTTGGCGCAACTGAAAGCCTGCGTCTTGTAAAATGGCTTCTAGACCTTCGGTTTTAGCTTGTTGAGCCACTTGTGCCGAACCCGGTACAATCCAGGCTTCTACGCTATCGGCTTTTTTCTTTCCTTTGACAAATGCTGCTACAGCACGCAAATCTTCAATACGCGCATTTGTACAACTACCGATAAACACATAATCAATTGGGCGATTAAGCATAGATTCACCTGCAGGCACCGCCATATAATCTAAGGCTTTCTGGAATGACGGGCGTTCACTAGGGGTAATGTCTTCAACACGTGGCACAGCGTGCGTCACTCCTACTCCCATTCCCGGGTTAGTACCGTAGGTAATCATTGGTTCAATGTCTTCAGCATCAAAATGTAGCGCTTTATCAAACTGTGCATCTGTATCAGAGTACAAGGTTTTCCAATAAGCCAAAGCGCGCTCCCAGTTTTCGCCTTTAGGCGCAAATTCGCGTCCTTTGATATACTCAAAAGTGGTTTCATCAGGAGCGATTAATCCGCCGCGCGCACCCATTTCGATACTCATATTACAAATGGTCATTCGCGCATCCATACTCAAATTTCGAATGGTCTCACCCGTGTATTCTACAAAATAACCGGTAGCACCAGAAGATGATATTTTAGAAATGATGTGTAAGATGATATCCTTAGCAGAAACGCCTTCTTTTAAAGTACCATCCACTTGAATTTTCATTTTTTTAGGCTTGTACTGCAACAAACATTGCGAAGCCATTACTTGCTCTACTTGCGAAGTTCCTATACCAAAAGCAATGGCTCCTAAAGCGCCGTGTGTAGAGGTATGGCTATCGCCACACACAATAGTTGACCCCGGAAGAGAAATACCTAATTCTGGTCCAATAATATGCACAATACCCTGAAAAGGATGTCCTAATCCGTAGAGTTCAATGCCGTATTCATCACAATTTTCGGTGAGTTTTTGCACTTGCAAGCGACTCAAAGCTTCCTTAATTGGCAAGTGTTGATTAAGCGTAGGTACATTGTGATCGGCCGTAGCGTGTGTGCGTTGCGGTCTAAACACCGGAATATTGCGCTGCTTAAGTCCGTTAAAAGCTTGTGGACTCGTGACTTCGTGAATTAAATGCGTATCAATATACAGCACATCAGGGTAATTTTCTTGATGATTAACCACGTGTGCGTCCCAAATTTTATCTACCAACGTCTGCCCCATAAAATTTCCTCCTAGTTTGATTGTTTTGACCAAAAGTATTAGCATCTTTACAAATGAAAAATCTTTTTTTTAAGATTTATACAACATTCAAAGCTTATAAAATATTTACAACTAACTAACAATTAGTAGATTAACAAAATATCTTTCCAATGCCCAAACAAAAAAATGATGCTTTATTTGTGTTAGTAAAGTCTTTAACCAAGGCTGAAAAACGCCATTTTAAGATGGCACATCCCCCGACAGAAAAAGGAAAGTCGGCTTTATTTATGCAGCTATTTGACGTTTTGGACAAGGCTAAAGATTACGATGAACAGAAAATCATCAAGCAAATCACAGAACTTAAAAAGCAACAACTCTCTAACTTAAAGGTCAATCTGTACAATCATATTTTAGAAAGTTTACGCTGGTTATCGCGTCAAAAGGATATTCATTTACAGATTAGACAATCGGTTGATTACTCGCGAGTATTATACAACAAAGGCTTGTATCAACAGAGTTTAAAGTTGTTAGGAAAAGCCAAAGCCTTAGCGACAACGCATCAAGAAATCGAATTAAAAGTACAAATTGTAGAGTTTGAGAAACTCATCGAAGGGCGACACATCACCCGAAGCATTGAAAATAGAGCAGAATTGCTAAGCGAAGAATCGCAAATATGCCTCAATCAACTCACCAACCTCAGCCATTTGAGCAACCTTGCCTTAAGCTTGTATGGCATGTATTTAAAGACTGGTCATGCCCGCAATGAAAAAGAGGCGACGATGATTAAGACGATGTTTAAGAATAAACTGGACAATTTAAAACTGCAACAAGTCGGTTTAGACGGATCAAATAACTCTTCAACTTTGTCTGCTGACACCTTTTATGAAAAGGTTTACCTCTATCAGGCTTATTCATGGTATGCCTACATTTTACAGGATTTCATTTTGTATTATAGGTATTCGCAAAAATGGGTAGATTTATTTGATGCCTTTCCTAAGCAAAAAAGTTCTGACCCTGCTGTATATTTAAAAGCTGTAAACAATTTATTAACGGCTCATTTTTTCAATCGGAATTATAAAAAATTTGGAGAAGCAGAACAGCAATTGGAAAGTTTTTGGGCGAAGCACAAACGCCAATTCAGTCAAAATACAGATACCTTAGCCTTTGTGAGTACTTATACGGCAAAAATCAACAAGCACTTCCTCAACGGCACCTTTACTGAGGGATTAGCGCTAGTTCCTAAATTCAATAGACAACTCAAAAAACACGAATTACACATTGATCAACATCGTATTTTGGTGTTTTATTACAAAATAGCTTGTCTGTATTTTGGCAGTGGAGAAAATAAATTAGCCATTCAGTACCTCAACAAAATCATTAATTTAAAAATCGGTAATCTACGCGCTGATATTCAATGTTTTGCGCGCATTTTACATTTGATAGCCCATTATGAATTAAAGCATTATGATTTAATGGAATACTTAATTCCTTCGGTATATAGATTTTTAAATAAAAACAAAGAAATCAGTCCGGTGATAGCCGAGATGCTCAAGTTTTTAAAAAAATTCAATTATCTTGGGATTCGCGGATTACGCCAGGCGTTTATCGACTTAAAAGAACGTTTAGAAAAGGTTGCTGAAAATCCATATGAACGCCGTTTCTTCTTATATCTAGATGTCATTTCGTGGTTGGAAAGCAAAATTGACCATCGTCCGGTTCAAGAAATAATCCATGAAAAATTTGAACGCAAAATTCCGCGGATATAACTTATTTCTTAAAAAGTCTATTTCTTGAATCTTAGAATTCTTATACAAATACTATTCATAATCAACATATAACAGGTTAAAATAAAGGATATTTTTTTTGATACATTATATATTTTGTTAATTTTTTTGACAATTACAATGTATTATAATAATTTTGCTACTTAAATTAGATAGTCTAGCTATACATCTATAACAATTTAGACTATTTTAAAATCCAATCTTATGAAATCGAAAATCATTGCATTAGCATTGTTAACTGTTACGTTTATAGCGTGTAACACTGCTAAAAAAGAAAAAGCCCCTTTAAAAGGAGGTGTTTGGGAAATGACTGCTTTGAATGGGCAAACTATTGATTCTACACTTGCCCCTAAAGCTATCAGCTTTCAGTTAAGTGAAACCGACAATAAAGTTAGTGGTTTTTCTGGTTGCAACCGTTTTATGGGGACTTACACTGTTGCAAACGACAGCTTGAGTTTTTCACAAATGGCCAGCACACGTATGGCTTGCATGAATGCTAAAATCAATGAAAATGAAGTTTTAAAAAGTTTTGCTGAAACTGTAACTTATAAAATTACCGGTAATCAATTAGCATTAATTAATGCTGAAGGGAAAACCGTTTCAACATTCAAAAAAGCTGCTAAGACAGCCGAAGAAACTGCAGTTCCTGCTGAAAAAACCGAAGAAACTACCGCTAAAGCTGATAACAGTTCAGAAGGTATCACTGAAAAGTACTGGAAATTAATCACTATTAGTGGTGATTCAGTTCAAATGGCTGAAAACCAAGCAAAAGAACAACACTTTATTTTAAAAACTAAAGACAAAAGAATTCAAGGTTTTGGAGGCTGTAACACATTTAATGGGGAATACATTTTAGATACAACCAACCACAGCATCACCTTTGCTAAAATGGCTTCTACTTTAAAAGCTTGTCCTGATGTCAAAATTAACGAAACAGCTTTTATGACTGTCTTTGCTAATACTGCAGGCTATACACTTGAAGGTAAAACGTTGACGTTAACCGACCTTGATGGCAAGGCATTAGCTACTTTTGAAGTTGTTTACTTCTAAGTCTAAAAAATATTTTATTTTTAAAAGCGCTGAATTCACATGAATTCAGCGCTTTTTTATATAATCCCAAATAAATGGAGAACTCTAAAAGATTTGTTCTCATTTTTATTATATTTGGAACGGTTTATCAATAAACAGCAAACGGTTTATTTTGAGAATTATCGCAGTCATATTTGCACTCTATTTCATCGGGCTCAACGGCATGCCTTGCTCCGATAATTTTTCTCATTTACAAGAAAACCAAACCGAATCACTCATTTCATTTGATGTACATCAAGCCGAAAACAGCACTGATCAATGCTCTCCCTTTTGCCAATGTCACTGTTGTCATGTACATGTTACAGAATTCAATACGCTACAATTTAAGTCCATTACTCAAACGGAAATCATTGGGCATAATTTCGTTTACATCCCTAATGATGGGTTAACTCCCATTAAGCGGCTTTTTGAACCGCCTCGCGTTTAAGTGTTTCTTTTTTAAAGCTTATTTCCTTTACACTAAGCTTTTATAACCCTCAAACATACCACTGTTTTGAGGGAGTTGTGCTGTTTTTTCTATTGAATACTACTCGATTAGAAAACTTCAAACAGCTTTTTTATAACACTTAAATCAAATCCATATGATTAATAAAATCATAGCCTTTTCCATAAATCATAAATTTATTGTTGGGCTGCTCACCCTAGCGCTTATCGGTGCCGGCATCTATTCAATGACGACCGTCAAGCTGGGCTCTGTACCCGACATTACCAACAACCAGGTACAAATAATGACGACGGCCCCTACACTGGGCACCGAAGACATTGAGCAGTTTGTCACCTATCCCATTGAATTGGCAATGGGCAACCTGCCCGGCGTTAATGAAATTCGCTCTATTTCGCGTTTCGGACTATCGGTAGTCACCATTGTCTTTGACGAAGATATGGGCACTTATAAACCGCGCCAACTGGTCAGCGAAAAACTCAACGAAGTACAAGAAGAAATTCCGGAAAAATTTGGCGCTCCATTTATGGGGCCTATTACCACCGGACTTGGAGGAATTTATCAGTACTCCATCGATCCTAAACCCGGATATGAAGATAAATACAGCCTCATTGATCTGCGCACCATTCAAGATTGGATTGTTGCGCGACAGCTCACAATGATTGACGGTGTTATCGGTGTAAACACCCTCGGTGGTAAAGCCAAACAGTATGAAGTGGCCTTAAACCCTGAAAAACTCAATGCCTTTGGGGTAACCATCAACCAGGTGTACGAGGCCTTAAGCAAAAACAACCTCAACACCGGTGGTGCTTATATTGTCAAAAACAATATGGCTAATTTTATTCGGGGGGAAGGTTTAGTAGAATCACTTGATGATATTCGTCAAATTGTAGTGACTACTCAAAATGGCATTCCATTAACCATTGGAACTCTTGCTGAAAAAGTGCACTACGGTTCACAAATAAGATATGGCGCCTTTACGCACGATGGAAAAGAAGCTGTTGGTGGCGAAGTAATGATGCTTAAAGGAGCTAACCCTAATGCCACCATTGCCCGCGTAGAACAACGTATGCAAGAAATCGAAAAATCACTTCCCGAAGGTCTCGAAATCAAACCTTTCTTAGAACGCAGTGACTTAATCAACAGCACCATTAGCACGGTAACCCAAAATTTAGTGGAAGGTGCCATTATTGTCATCTTTGTTTTAGTGCTTTTATTAGGGAGTTTACGCGGCGGATTAATTACCGCTTCCGTCATTCCGTTATCTTTATTATTTGCCTTTATCTTAATGCGCATCACCGGTGTTTGGGCTAATCTGATGAGTCTTGGCGCTATTGACTTCGGCATTATCGTTGACGGTGCGGTAATTATTGTTGAAGGCAGCGTGCATCTAATTCAAAAAAGCATTAAGTCCGGCAAACTGAAATTTACCCAAAAAGCGATGGATAACATCACCTATGAAGCCAGTAGCACAATGATGAATTCGGCTTTCTTTGGGCAGTTAATTATCCTCATTGTCTTTACCCCTATCCTATTTTTAGAAGGTGTAGAAGGCAAGATGTTTAAACCGATGGCGTTCACCTTTGGATTTGCTGTTTTAGGAGCAATTATTCTCTGTTTAACTTATGTGCCGATGATGGCAGCTTTAATAATGCGTCCGCTAAAAAATCAATAGAGTTATTCATTTAGTTACTGTAAAATTTGACACTGGAATAAAGGTTTCTG
>CAYVJG010000062.1:0-8758 GCA_964451785.1 uncultured Flavobacteriaceae bacterium | reverse complement strand
CCTTTTCCACAAGAAGATGAACCGGCAATGATTTTGACAAAGGTGGAGTGAAAGACTTCATTGACTTGGTAAATAACAGATTTGTAGCGATATAAGCTATCTTTAGCCATTTGCCTTTGGCTAAAGGGAGTATTTAACAATTTACTTCAGCTTTCACCTGATGAAGTTTGATGTAGGAGCCGATGGCAGTTTAGAAAACTTGTCAGAAGTCAGTCTCGATGAAAATGGAAACCCTCAAGAAATAGATTGTTGATATAAATAAAATATAAAGTTATGAAAAGATTGTTTTTGATAATGATGAGTATGTGTTTACCGCTAGTATGTTTAGCACAAAATGATCTCCAATTGCAGATGATTGTTCCATTAGAGAATTATCGAGAATTTATGGAAACTCGCACAGAAATACCTGATGGGATTTATTTTAAAGATGTTAATCATGTATTGGATAAATATGTGGGTGAGTGGACTGCGACGTATGACGACAAGAGTTATAAGTTTTATATCACTAAAAAAATAGGTTCTATTTCAAGCACAGGAACAATATATGACGAACTACGAATACGTTATGATATTTTTAATGATTCGGGTGTTATTATAGCAAGTAATGTTAATCTGTCTGATGATAATGTTTATATGATAGAAGGAGAATTGTTTAGAGGTGAAAATAATAAGTATTACACCGCATACTATCAAGGGAAACACTATTCCATCTGTGGGGACTCAGGCGTATTGTATTTAGAAATGACCAATGCCTCAGATACAGAAATGAGCTTGTTTATAGATCCTGACGAAGCCTTGTTTACATCTGCAGATTGCCCTAATGGTTATGTGGCGCCTCCTTTTCCACAAGAAGATGAACCGGCAATGATTTTGACAAAGGTGGAGTGAAAACCTTCATCACCTTGATAAATAACAGATTTGTAGCGATATAAACTCCCTTTAGCCATTAGCCTTTGGGTAGGGGATAGTCTTCAAAAGTTCACTTTGACTCCGCTCGGTGATCGTTCATATAGTTTTGATTTCTAGTAGATACCGTATGGATAAATCATATAGTCGTCCCTTGAATAATATTCAAACAGATTCATAAGGGAATAAGGTCTATAGTTGAGTCCTGTTTGTGGGTTACTAAGCTAATAAGGTTCAAGGAATCCAGATGAAAAACTTTATTGCCTTAGTAAAATAATAGTGGTAAATGATCAAACCTTATTAGCTTATTTCGTTCGAAGAAAAGAGAGTCCTATAATAATAACACCGAAACTTAAATTAAGTATTATAATGAGTCAAATGGGAACTTACGGAAAACTTTCATTATGGGGTAGATTTATAAATAAATAGCTAAATGGTTTAGTCTTAATTGGAAAAGTACAAAAATAAGCCAGCAGCTAACGGTCAACGGTCAAAAATATCCTGTGTTTATATGTTCTATTTTGTGTATCTTGTAAGGCAGATAAAACAGATTTACTATGATTATTCGTCACGATGATATCCCGATGCACGTTGAAATTTACGGGGAAGGCCCTACAGTATTTTTATTACATGGATTTTTGGAAAACAGTAAGATATGGGATCCCTTTATCGCTGATTTGTCGACGAGCTATCGTTTGATATGTCCTGATTTTTATGGACATGGTGAAACGCCACAACATGGAGAAATGCACAGTATGGAGCTGTTTGCAGAGGCTATTTTGACTATTATGCAGAAATTGGAAATTGAGCAAGCGGCCTTTATCGGACATTCTATGGGCGGTTATGTCGCTATGGCTATGGCCGATTTGTATCCGGAGCGTGTTACGCGTTTATTATTGCTCAACTCATCGCCTCAGGAAGATTCCGAAATACGCAAAAAAGAGCGTCAGCAGGTGATTAAAATTGTACAGAAACACAAACCGATTTTTATGCGTTCGGCGATAACTAATTTATTTGCTGAGGTGAATAGAGAGCGGTTTAGTGAAGCTATAGAACGCCATATTATCGATGCCATGCGTATGGAAACTTCAGCAATAGTGGCTACGGTAAAAGGCATGAAAGAGCGTCGTGATCGCGAAGCTGTCTTAGCTGATTTTGCAGGTGTAAAATGGCTTGTGGCAGGAGAACATGACAACCTGATTCCGTTGAGTAAGATAACGCATGTGGCGCAACATACAGGGGCAGAGTTAAAAACCATGCTGGGAGGGCACATGAGTTATATTGAGCAACGCGATGCAGTAAGTGCGACTCTTAAAGATTTTTTGATGGCTTAGAAATAAATCCGTCAACTGATGTAAAACAGTTGACGGGCAATGTTTAGGCTATTTCTACTTGGTGTCCTGATTTTAATAAATCTGTAACGGTCTTGACGGGGTTAAAAGTTTGCAGTGGCACTTCGACAAAAATAGTATTCCAATACGCCATTCCGCCATTCCATAATCCGGGGAGTTCAAGTGCTTTTAATTCTTTTCCGAATTGAGATTTGTGTGTGATAAAACTCCGTTCTCGATTTACAAAATCATTCAAATCAAATTTTTGACCACGGAAATCTTTTACGCCACATACAATATCTACCGGATTAAAATGGGTTGCTTTTTGTAAACTATCCACTTGGTCAGCATTAGTCTTATCGATTTGGGCACTTTCGACAATTTGCAGACTTAAGCTGTCATTTACCTCTTTAACCCAAAATGGACCGCCACCGGGTTCGCCTTCGTTTTTAACCATGCCGCAGATACGTATTGGGCGATGAAAAAAGGCGTAAATTTCTTCAGCAGAGTGAAATTCTTTTTTGAAGGCAAAATGTGTGCTGGCGAGTTGTTGTGCCTCAGATTTAAGCAATTCAGAAAGGCCGTTAGATTCGAGTCTGTTGAGTAAAGAAAACACTTCATCTTGCACCTGTAATAAAATGCCGGCCAAGGCTTTTTTATAGCGCGCCACAAAGGGCAATTGCTCTTGAGAAACGACATTGTCAATATTTTTAATAAAAATAATATCGGTGTTGATTTTGTTGAGGTTTTGAATCAGAGCACCATGGCCTCCGGGGCGAAAAAAGAGTTTGCCGTCAGGAGTTCTAAAAGGCGAATTATCGGTGTTGACGGCAATGGTGTCGGTAGATTTTTTTTGAAAAGAATAAGTGACTTCAAATTGTGTATCCGTATCTTCTTCAACGCGCTGTTGTATGCTTGCAAAAGTGGATTTAAAAAGATCTAAATGTGCTTTACTTACCGTAAAATGCAGTTGTGCTTTTCCTTCTTTTGAGGCATAAGCTGCCGCTTCATAGAGGTGTTCCTCAAAAGCAGTCGCTGTTTTGCAGGTGTATTGATGAAAAGGAAATAAGCCTTTAGGGAGCTTGTCGTATTGTAAATCTGTTAATAAAAACGTGAAGAAGTTTATTTTTTGTTGATTTTCGGGAAGTGAACGACTTTGCGGCATGGCTGTGCGCCATTCTGCATTTGCTATAGTGTAAAACGGCAAATCTTCAAGACGTTCAAAGAGGACGTGAAGAGATTTGAATTTGTCTTTTGCTAGAGCTTCAGATAAGTTGAGCTGTTCAGTATTCAGGGTTTCTAGCAACTGGTGAACCAGTTTAAACATGCGCGTGGCGGCACCGCTGGCAGGAACAAATTTGACACTGTCAGCTGAAGAAGCAGAATAACGGGTAATGTGTTTAGAAATATGTTTTTCTGAAAGTGAGAAAATCCCTTTGTTGAGCGTGGCTGCGGCGGCAATTTGTATATAAGGAATACCAGCGTCAAATTGCTTGAGTTGTTCACGGACCGCCTGAATAGTCAAGCCGTGTGCTGTGATTTCGATTTTATCGGTAGATGTCAATTGGTAAGTGCTCATGATAGTTGTGAATAGCCCTTGTATAAAGTCGAAAGCTATTAAAATATTTTATAGTGAATAGCTAAACTTTTCTTTCAATTCGTTAATTTTTACAATAGCTTTAGCCAAACGTTCTTCTTCAGATCCTTTTAACAAGATGTAGGGCAAATTGTTGTCAATCAACGATTGTTCAAAAAAACGATGCATCTCTAGGCGTTCATCCGGTTTATCTCTTAAGTCGTCAGCTTCCCAGGGGGTATCGATATAAGTCAGAAAATAAAAATCGTATTGTTCTTCTAGCGCAAGTTTTAAAAGTTGTTCGTCTTCAAAATTTTTGTAATAAGCTTTGCCGTAATAGTAAGTTTGCAATACATTGGTGTCACAAAAAACTAAGTTGTTACGCGTCTTTTTTTCGGCCTCATGTTCTGCCTTTAATTGACCTTTAGCAATAGGCCAGAGGTCACGCTCGGCGCAGATTTCTCCAGAACGATCAAATTTGTCTTGTAAATATTCGCGAGCGTATTCAGGAACCCAAACCGTTTTGTAATGTTCAGCTAAAGCTTGACACAGTGTGGATTTGCCTGTAGATTCGGCTCCGTAAGCTACAATTTTCATAGGGTTTTAATTTTCTCAAAAAATCAGACAAACTAAGGAGGTGAAAGTAAGGAATTTTAAAGAGATTAGCGATGTATTTTTAACATATCTGGGTATGAGTAATAAAAATTGGGGAGTAGGAATTAGGGGATAGGGAATACGCCGCTACTGCAGGCTTGTATGGCACAACCCAAGCCTGATGCATTTCATCATGCCGGATTCAAGGACCACACGAAAAGATTCGTGCGGCAGCGGAGGATACTACCAGTTTTGTAGCAATAATGAATGTTGAACTCACTTCGGGGTTCGGAGTCTCGGTGTTGTGTGTCCCCAAACTGCGCTTCGCTTGTATGGGGTTAATCATAGTTAAACTCCTACGGAGTTTTGCGCTTGTATTTGTTGATTTTTGTGATAGTATGGGTTAGTTTAGTATTTATGCTCAGTCAATCCTTTGCTAAAGTTTTAAACTTTAGCAAAGGTGAATTCCTTCAACTAGGTCGGTTGATGAGAAGGTAGACGATTAGAAAAGAACATCAAAATTATGCACAATAGCGATGCTTGGCTGAGCGTTGTGTTGAACAGTATATCTGGGGTGAGATTCAAAAAAAATCATTCAAAAAAAACTACTGAGAGGTGTTTAGAGCAATTTTCCGTCGAGGAGAAGGAGGGTGATGTTAAAATAAATGATAAGTCCGGTAACATCGACAAGTGTAGCGACAAATGGAGCCGAGGCGGTTGCAGGGTCTAGACCAATTCTGCGTAATACAAAAGGAATTAAAGAGCCCGATAGAGATCCCCATAAAACGATGGCTACTAATGATAATGACACACTTAAGCCAATCCAAACCCAATACTGACCATAATCATACAAGCCAGTAAGTTGCCAAATAGCAATGCGAATAAATCCGATAAACCCTAAGATAAGTCCGAGTAAGAGTCCTGAAAAAATTTCTTTACGCATCACATACCACCAGTCGGGTAGTTTGAGTTCTTTAAGCGCCATGGCACGAATGATGAGCGAGGCGGCTTGAGATCCAGAGTTTCCACCACTAGAAATAATCAGTGGTAAAAACAGCGCTAAAACAGTGGCTGCAGCTATTTCTGATTCATAAAACCCCATAGCTGAAGCGGTCAATAATTCGCCTAAAAAGAGTAAAACCAACCAGCCAGCGCGTTTGCGTACCATATCGAACAGTTTGGTTTCGGTATAGGATAAATCTAAGCCTTCACTACCACCAAATTTTTGGATGTCTTCAGTATCGCGTTCAGAAATTTTATCGAGAATATCATCAAAAGTAACAATGCCGACTAAGCTGCCGTGTTGGGTGACAATCGGCAAGGCTTCACGCTCGTATTTTTGAAATATTTTAAGGGCATCTTCAAGTTTTTCGGTACTGGTAATCGACACAAAAGAGCGGTCCATCAGTGCCGAAATTTTGGTATCGTCGTCAACCAAGAGCAATTGACCTATACGCAAGTCATCAATGAGTTTGTTATTTTCATCAACGATGTACACAAAGTTTAAGGTTTCGGCACGATCACCGTAAATGCGGATGTGATTTAAGGTTTTTCGGATAGTCCATTCAGGTCGCGCTTTGATGTAATTGGGCGTCATTAACCGTCCAATACTATCCATTTCATAACCTAATAGTGCTAAAGCCTCACGACGATTTTCCGGACTGAGGTAGTTGATCATAATCCGAATCAAATCATCTGGAAAATCAGAAAACAACTGTGTACGGTCATCAGGAGCGAGATTTTCGATCAGCTCTCGCATGCCTTTATCACTTAAACTTTCGAGAATTTCGTGTTGATCAGCAGTGTCAAAATGCGTAAAGACTACCGTTTTTTGATCGCCAGTCAGCCTTAAAAACGACAAATTCCGTTCTGTAGCCGGTAAAGCAGCGAGTTGCTCTGCTATATCGGCTGGGTGCTGAATGGCTTGATTTTGAGGCTGATTAGACATATCATTACGATATTATGATCTGCTAAACTTGAATTTTAAGCGGTGGCCGAAGTTAATACATATACGCATGAAAAATCATCGAATTCTATAAAATTTACACGAAATGATTTTTCTTGATTCAAAACATTGACATGAGCAGACGTATTGAGGTCTTCAAAATTGAAATCATCTACATAAATATCATTCAAAAAAGAGAGGCCCGGAATACTGACGGCTTTGTAAATGGCTTCTTTAGCACACCATACAATAGTGAGTTTTCGAATTAAGCCCGTATCATTAGCTATGGTTTTATATTCACTAAGAGGTGTAAATTTATTGGCAAGACGTATAATTTTATCCTGTTTTTTTTCAAGATCAATACCTACAGAGGTGTCGCTAATAATGACAGCGGCATAGTTGTGAGAATGACTGATAGAAATGTGTTGATTGTTTTTGAGATGCGGTTTGCCATTAGCATCGTGATAAAGCGTATCATCAGAAACGCCTTTTAGTTTGAGCAACTGTCTGATACTTAAAAGTTGTTTTTTATGAGGCTCTGTTTTTAAGGTCTCTAATCGTGTTTTACTTTCGCTAGATAAGGTGAGATCTTTTGCCAAGTCCTCAAAAGATTCCTCTATTTTCCAGATAGATACTTCAGTAGTGGGGGTGATGTGGATTGTCTTATAAAGAGGCATAGGATTTGGCTTTAATTGTTTAATTTTGTGCTGTTAACACAAATATACGCAGATGGACACAAAAACACAGCCCGAAATGACATATAAAGTTAAAGATATTGCTTTAGCTGATTGGGGGCGCAAAGAAATTGAATTAGCAGAGGCTGAAATGCCGGGGTTAATGGCTTTGCGTGAGGAATATAAAGAAGAGCAACCACTTAAAGGCGCTCGTATTGCTGGTTGTTTGCACATGACTATTCAAACGGCAGTACTTATAGAAACTTTAGTAGCTTTAGGAGCTGAGGTACGCTGGAGCTCATGCAATATTTTTTCGACTCAAGATCAGGCTGCAGCTGCAGTTGCTAAGGCGGGAGTGCCTGTTTTTGCGTGGAAAGGAGAGACCGAAGAAGAATTTGATTGGTGTATCGAGCAAACTTTGTTTTTTGGAGAAGATCGTCAACCGCTCAACATGATTTTAGATGACGGTGGCGACTTGACTAATATGGTGATAGACAAATATCCTGAATTGGCAAAGGGCGTTAAAGGTTTATCAGAAGAAACCACCACAGGAGTACACCGTTTATATGAACGTGTCAAGAAAGGAACTTTGCCGATTCCGGCCATCAATGTCAACGATTCGGTCACTAAATCAAAGTTTGACAACAAATACGGCTGTCGTGAAAGTGCTGTTGATGCGATTCGTCGTGCTACAGATATTATGTTGGCTGGAAAACGTGTGATTGTTTGTGGTTATGGTGATGTGGGTAAAGGTACGGCAGCTTCATTCCGCGGAACCGGTGCGATAGTAACCGTAACTGAGATCGACCCAATTTGTGCTTTGCAAGCTGCCATGGATGGCTTTGAGGTAAAACGTTTAGAAACTGTTGTCGCCAAGGCGGATATCGTGATTACCACAACCGGAAACTGTGATATTGTTCGCAGTGAGCATTTTAAAGCCATGAAAGACAAGACTATTGTTTGCAATATCGGTCATTTTGATAACGAAATTGATATGGCTTGGCTCAATGCCAATTACGGCGATACAAAAGTGGAAATTAAGCCACAAGTAGATAAATATACTATTGATGGCAGTGATATTATTCTATTGGCTGAAGGGCGATTAGTCAATTTGGGTTGTGCTACCGGGCATCCTAGTTTTGTGATGAGTAATTCGTTTACCAACCAAACTCTAGCGCAGATAGAATTGTGGAAAAACAGTGCTAATTATGAGAATAAAGTGTACATGTTACCCAAAAAGTTAGATGAAAAAGTAGCTGCTTTACATCTAAAACGCATAGGCGTAGAACTTACGCAACTCGATAAAAAACAAGCTGATTATATCGATGTGCCAGTTGAAGGACCTTTTAAACCAGAGTATTACAGATATTAATTTGTTTAAAATTTAATTAATCAAGCCGCTGACTATAAGTTTAGCGGCTTTTTTGATATCTATTTGTTATTTAGTTAACAAATATTTATATTTGTTATAGGGTATTCTTAAAAAGGCAAAACGAATGGGGAAATTTTTACTTACACATGAGTTAATATTTGATAGAGAGCTTTATAAACAATTTTCATTTCAAAATTGGTTGTTTTTTATTGCTTTACTTGCGCTCATTTTTTTTATAGGAGTGTACTGGAATAGCTTTACTGCTCATTTAAAAGCGTATTTCAATAGAAAAAAACGCATTAATAAAATAGGTTCTACCACGAATGTTGTGGAATTACTAAATTAGCAGACAAAAAATGT
>CAYVJG010000061.1:0-9038 GCA_964451785.1 uncultured Flavobacteriaceae bacterium | reverse complement strand
AAGTCCTTTGGACTTTTCTTGCAGACTCAAGTTTTTAAAATGGGAATCGATCTGATTTTAATTTTTCCAAAACTTTCCTAAAGTTTAGAACTTTAGGAAAGTTATACTAGGAAAGCTTCATCTCTGGATAAACTAAAAAAGCCTAAATAGCAGTGGGCTATTTAGGCTTAATTATACTTGTAAGTCTTAAAGCTTATGAAGCAGCTTTAAGGCGTTTGATGTTTGATTTATCAAGTGCTTTTTGAGCGTATGATTTAGTCACCTTAAGGGTTTCTGTGTCACTGTCAGGTAATTCAAACATAGCATCGGTTAAGATGGCTTCACAGAGTGAACGCAAGCCGCGAGCGCCAAGGTTGTATTCAATGGCTTTATCGACTATATAGTCTAAGGCGTCATTGTCCATCACCAGATTAATATTGTCCATGGCAAACAATTTCGTGTATTGTTTGATAAGGGCATTTTTAGGTTCAGTCAATATTGAACGCAAAGTTGCTGCATCTAAAGGATTCATAAAGGTTAACACCGGTAAGCGTCCAATAATTTCAGGAATCAAACCAAAATCTTTTAAATCCTTAGGGATGAGGTATTGCAATAAGTTTGCCTGGTCATAACTTTCGGCAGTATGCGCGGTGCTATAGCCCACGGCTTGCATGTTAAGACGTTTTGAAATATGACGTTGAATGCCATCAAAAGCTCCTCCGGCAATAAAGAGAATATTGCTGGTGTCAACTTGAATGAACTTTTGGTCAGGATGTTTACGTCCCCCTTTGGGCGGTACATTAACTGTAGTGCCTTCAAGAAGTTTTAGTAGCGCTTGTTGGACCCCTTCACCGCTAACATCGCGGGTGATGGAAGGGTTGTCACTTTTGCGAGCTACTTTGTCAATCTCATCAATAAAGATAATTCCTTGTTGTGCTTTTTCTAAATCGTAATCTGCAGCTTGCATGAGACGGGTTAAGATGCTTTCAACATCTTCACCGACGTAGCCAGCTTCAGTGAGCACTGTAGCATCGACAATCGCCAAGGGAACATTGAGCATTTTGGCAATAGTTTGTGCCATCAATGTTTTTCCGGTTCCGGTTTCACCGACAAGGATAACGTTACTTTTTTGAATTTCGATTTCGTCGTCATCTTTGGTTTGTAAGAGGCGTTTATAATGGTTATAAACCGCTACAGACAATACCTTTTTGGCGTGGTTTTGCCCGATGACATAGGAGTCTAAAAATTCTTTAATTGCTTTAGGTTTGCGCAGCATCAGCTCTTTGCTGAGGTCTTTTGAAGATTCAAGATGTGTTTCTTCAATAACAATGCCGTGCGCTTGTTCGATACAGCGATCACAGATATGCGCATTAATTCCTGCAATTAATATGTTAGTTTCGGCTTTCCGTCGTCCACAAAAAGAACATTCAAGGTCTTCTCTATCTCTAGCCATAAAGTGGTATTTGTAAGGTTAATCACGTGTTAAGACTTCATCAATCATGCCATATTCTTTAGCTTGATCGGCTTTCATCCAAAAATCACGGTCGCTGTCTTGGTATACTTTGTCATAAGTTTGGCCACTGTGTTTAGAAATAATTTCGTAAAGTTCCTTTTTTAGGGTTAGGATTTCACGAGCAGTAATTTCGATATCACTAGCTTGGCCTTGAGCGCCACCCATAGGTTGGTGAATCATCACACGTGCGTGCGGCAATCCACTGCGTTTACCTTTTTGACCGGCACATAACAAAACAGCAGCCATTGAAGCCGCCATCCCTGTACAGATGGTGGCTACGTCTGGCTTGATAAGTTGCATAGTGTCATAGATACCCAAGCCGGCATATACGCTTCCGCCGGGAGAATTGATATAAATTTGAATGTCTTTAGACGCGTCAGTACTCTCTAAAAACAAGAGTTGTGCTTGAATAATATTGGCTACTTGATCATTGATGGCGGTTCCCATAAAGATAATGCGATCCATCATTAAACGTGAAAACACGTCCATAGCCACGGCATTCATTTTGCGTTCTTCAATGATGTTAGGCGTCATTCCAACAGGCAACATACTCGTGATGACTTTGTCGTAATAGTTGGCATTAATCCCTTGATCTTTGATCGCAAATTTTTCAAATTCTTTTTGAATATCCATGAGTGTCTATTATTTATTGTTTATCCCATCACTTCTTTGATGAAATCATCATAAGTTAATTCTTTTTCTTTAAGATTAGCGTTTTCTTTAAAGAAAGTGAGGAGTTTTTCGTTTTTAACTTGTTCGGTGAGGTTACGCACTTCTTGCTCGTTAGAGATGACGCGTCTGGCGATGTTATCAAGTTCTTCCTCAGATGGGTCGAGTTGACCAAATTGAGCCATTTGCATTTTAATGCGCTCTTTAGTCAAGTCAAGAACATCAGTAAATTCAACTTTGATCTCGTTAGCTTGCATCAATTTATTTTCGATGAGCTGGTAGCGCAAGCCTTTTTCAGAGCGTTCAAATTCATCTTTAGCTTCATCAGTGGTTAATTGTTCTTCACCACTGACCTGAATCCAACGTTGTAAAAACTCGACTGGCAAGTCAAAGCTAGTATTTTCAATTAAAGTTTCGGTAACATCATTGAGCAATTGTTGATTGCTTTGTTGTTCAAATTGTTTTTCGAGGTCTTCTTTAATTTTTAAGCGGAAATCTTCCTCAGTTTTTACTTCAGATTTTTCGCCGAAAATTTTAGTAAAGAATTCTTCATTGAGCTCAGCTAATTCTTGTTCGTTAATTTCAGTAATTTGGAAGCTCACTTCAATATCGAGATCTTTAGCGTCTTCAGCAGAAAGCCCTAAATGATTAGCTAGAGTTTGCTCGTCTTCAAAAAGGTTTTTTGTTTTGAGGCTCAAGATATCATCAACTTTAGCGCCTACAAATTTATTGAGGTTGCGTTTACCTTTAATTTTGTCAAGGCTAAAAGTAGTGCCATTGCTGAGTTCTTTTTCTTCGTTTTTAAAGACCCCACTAACCGTGTCATTTTCAGCAGCCTCATCTTTTGATTTGAGTTTGCCGTATTGGGTGCGGATGTGAGTGATTTGTTTGTCAATCATTTCATCATCAGCGATGAGTTTGTAAAGCGTAACCGGCTCTTTAGTGTTAATGTCAACAGTAAATTCAGGAGCTAATCCGAGTTCAAATTCGAATGAATAGTTATCAGCATCCCAAGAGAAGTTGTCTTGCTCTTTAGGTAGAGGATTGCCTAAAACATCGAGTTTTTCTTCGGTGAGGTATTTGTTGAGGTTTTCTTGTAAAAGTTTATTTACTTCGTCAACCAACACGGCTTGACCATATTGTTTTTTGACTAATCCCATAGGGACATGGCCTTTGCGGAAACCAGGAATGTTAGCTGTTTTGCGATAATTTTTCAAGATTTTTTCAACGCGAGGTTGGTAGTCTTCTTTGGCGATGTCCACCTTTACGATGGCATTGAGTTGATCAATGTTTTCTCTACTAATGTTCATTGGGTTATTTTTCCTTCTAAAATTTGAGTTGCAAAATTACAATTTATTTGTCTGCCCACCAAGTTTTTAAGCTTAGTGATTTTGATTTTCCTGACGCAAGGTAGCAAATAAAATAGATTGGCAAAAAGAGAGTAAGAGACTGAATAACAGGGCCCACCAAAAGCCATCGACATAAAATCCACTAACTAAACTACTGCAAAGTAAAATGAGTAAGGCATTAATAACGAGTAGAAATAAACCAAAACTGATAACTGTAACCGGTAAAGTGAGCAAAATGAGAAGGGGTTTGACAAATATATTAATGAGTCCTAAGACAATAGCCACCCAAATCCCTGTCCAAAAATCAGCAATATGAGTGCCTGGTAAAAAGTTTGATAACCCAACCACTATAAAGGCTGTAATTAAGATGCGTATAATAAGTTTCATTAACCGACGTAATTTTAAGTGAAGATACAAGTATTTTAATTGATAGGCAAGTAAAAGCAGAGGTTTGCTGGTGTTTTTTTATAGTTATTAAGAGCGAGTATAAATTACAAAAATCAACAAACGATAAATTATCTACGTATCTCTAATTTTAACACTTTAAAATGATGGGTTTGTTGGTATTGCTGCACTAAAATTTGTATTTATTCAAAATATGAAAGTAAAACACAATAATTTGAAAGTAAAAATAAGTAAAAATACTTATTCCGTAAGTTTGTTGTTTAAAACGTGAATTTAGTTTAAGCCAATTGTTTTTATATTGACAATAATAAATAGAAAGCGTAAAAAATAAATAAAATGATGAATAAACAGATGAAGTAGTGTTTATGAAACTTAAAATAATCATAACTTTTTCAGAAATATAAAACAGAGCTTTCAAAATTAATTGTACCTTGCACGGGTAAACTATGTTTATGTATGGTATTGGTAATCAATAAGTTATAATTTAAAAAAGAGCTAATACCTTGTTTGTTAATCTATTAATTAAGTTATCTAAAAACATTTAATTATGCGCGGCAAGTTTGTTCTGATATCGACTCTATCGTTGATAATTACGCTAGCTTTGTCTATTTACCTCAACGAGAATTGGTATGTTGTATTTGCTATTGTTTTAACCTTAAGTATAATGGGGTATTACGATATGTTTCAAAAAAGACATACCATAATGCGAGTCTTCCCGGTTTTGGGAAGGATGCGATACCTCTTTGAAGATTTGCGACCTAAGTTGTACCAATATTTTATTGAATCAGACATTGACGGTCGACCTTTTAATCGCGTGGATCGATCAACAGTATATCAACGCGCTAAAGCTGTTCGCGATACTATTCCTTTTGGAACCCAATTAGATGTGTATGCTGAGGGTTACGAATGGATGTGTCATTCAATAGCCCCTAAACATTTTACAGAATTAGATCACGACCCTCGCGTTATGGTGGGGAACAAAGATTGTCAACAGCCTTATTCGGCTAGTATTCTCAATATCTCAGCTATGAGTTTTGGGGCGCTTAGTGGGCGTGCTGTTGAAGCTTTAAACTGGGGAGCAAAGCTCGGTAATTTTGCTCATAATACAGGCGAAGGTGGGATTAGTGAATACCACTTAAAACACGGTGGTGATTTGATTTGGCAAATTGGTACAGGTTACTTTGGTTGCCGTACTAAAGAGGGTGATTTTGATGAAGATTTATATGCTGAAAAGTCAAAACATCCTCATGTAAAAATGATCGAGTTGAAAATCTCTCAAGGAGCCAAACCAGGGCACGGAGGCATTTTGCCAGCTTCTAAAAACTCTGAAGAAATTGCGAAAATTCGACATATATTACCGCATACTCAAGTGATGTCTCCGCCTTATCACTCGGCTTTTGATACTCCGCTAGGGATGATTAAGTTTATCAAAAAATTGAGAGATTTGTCAGGAGGTAAACCTATAGGGTTTAAATTGTGTATTGGTCATAAAAGCGAGTTTATTTCTATTTGTAAGGCTATGATTGAGCTCGATACCTATCCTGATTACATTGCTGTTGATGGGGGTGAAGGTGGAACTGGTGCTGCACCTCCTGAATTTACAAACTATGTTGGTGCACCTATGATTGATGGGCTTGATTTTGTCAATAATATTTTACGAGGCTTAGGCATTCGCAAACATATTAAATTGATTGCTTCAGGAAAAATATCTTCAGCCTTTCACGTGGCTCGAGCTATGGCGCTAGGAGCCGATATGTGTTATCAAGCTCGCGCTAATAAGTTGGCTATTGGTTGTATTCAATCTTTATTGTGTAATACTAATAAATGTCCTACCGGAATCACTACACAAGACCCTAAACTCACCATAGGTCTTGTGCCTGAAGATAAAAAAGACCGCGTAGTAAGCTATCACGAAAAAACGGTGAAAAACTTAGTTGAACTAGTAGGCGCTTCGGGCTTATCAGATCCTGTTCAGTTGACGCGCTCACATATTTATAGACGTGTATCGCTCAATGAGATGATCACTTATGAAGAGCTGTTCCCAACCATTGATTGTGGATCAATGCTAGGTGGACAAGTTCCTGAAAAATATCGTTTAGACTTTGAAAATGCAGATATAACCCATTGGGGAATTAAAGCTAAAGCTTCTAAGTAAGATTTTTTAAATACCCTATACTAAATCGCCTTGACATTTTGTTGAGGCGATTTTTGTTTATCCCAAGAGGAAGTATTTGGTGTTGTGTTAAAAACTAATTTTAATGATTTTAATCAGATAGAAAAGCTTACTTTTCAAGCTGATTTAAAATTGAAAGGAGTTTTATAATGCAAGCTAAATTGAGCAGAATGCGTCACTACTTATTTATTATTTGTTTATGTATGCCAGTTATAAGTTGGGCACAAGCGGCTACAACAGAGCACAACTGTATGCAAACGCCCTCGCGATTTGGTCAAGTGATGAGTAAGTCTTCATTGCCAAATCAGCAGTCAGCACAAACAAGTATTCAGGGTATGGTGTTGATTCAAGGCGGTACATTTTCTATGGGGGGCGATGGCAAAATGGCAGCGAAAGATGAATTTCCTAAACATCAAGTGAAGGTCAACTCGTTTTATATGGATATCAGTCCGGTGACCAATGCTGAATTTCGGGCTTTTGTCAAGGCTACAGGTTATGTGACCACGGCTGAGCAAAAACCAAATTGGGATGAGCTCAAAAAAACACTCCCTCCGGACACACCCAAGCCAGCAGATTCGTTGTTGGTGGCAGCATCATTGGTATTTACTCCGACTGATGGGCCGGTAAATTTGAATAATTACAGTGCTTGGTGGCGTTGGCAACAAGGCGCTGATTGGCGCCATCCTTATGGTCCCGGAAGTTCAATTGAAGGTTTAGATAATTATCCTGTAGTACAGGTGAGTTGGTACGATGCGCAAGCGTATTGTAAATGGGCAGGCAAGCGATTGCCTACCGAAGCTGAGTGGGAATATGCTGCTCGTGGCGGCTTAGAAAATCATAAGTTTCCATGGGGAAATGAACCTTTAGAGCAAGGAAAAGCTAAGGCTAATACCTGGGAAGGGAAATTTCCTTACCTCAATACCTGTCACGACCAATACAGTGGTGTCGCTCCAATAAAGCAATTTAAGGCTAATGGTTACGGATTATATGATATGGCCGGTAATGTATGGGAGTGGTGTCTAGATTGGTATGGCGCCACTTATTATCAAAGTTTTGCAAATAAAACGGCAGATAATCCACAAGGTCCTCAAAAAGGATTTGATCCCCGTGACCCTTACAGTCAAAAAAAAGTGTTACGCGGCGGTAGCTACCTTTGTAATAAAAGCTATTGTAGCGGCTACCGCGTGGCGCGACGCATGAGCAGTACGCCTGACACCAGTTTGGGACATACAGGATTCCGTTGTGTAAAAGATGTCGATTAAATTAATATAACTACTAAAACTCATGAAAAAATCTTTGTTTATCAGTGTGCTCATGCTCTGTTTTTGCTTTACTAAAAATAGTTTAGCCCAGCAGCAATCCCCTAATATCATTTATATTTATGTAGATGATTTAGGTTATGGTAGTACCGAGCCTTATGGCAATGAATTGATAAAAACCCCGCATTTAAAACAGTTGGCAGAAGAAGGAATGCTATTTACAGATCACTATTCAAGTGCTCCAGTTTGTGCTCCGGCACGTGGCGCTTTGTTGACCGGAAAGCATACCGGACACGCCTACATTCGCGGCAATTATGAATTAGGGGAATTTGACGATGCCCATGAAGGTGGTCAAATGCCATTGCCCGAAGGTACAAATACATTACCTGAACTATTGCAAAAAGCTGGTTATGTCACCGGAGGTTTTGGCAAATGGGGCCTAGGGATGGTTAACAATAGCGGTGCGCCAACTCGACAAGGATTTGATGAGTTTTTTGGGGTTTTAGATCAAAAACAGGCTCATAATTATTACCCTACTCATGTATGGAAAAACGGCAAAAAAATCCCCCTTGATAATCATACTAAATTTGTTCACACTAAGCTGGGACGCGATACTGCGACAGCACAAGATTTTAAAGCTTATGTAGGACAGGAATATGCTCCTAAAGTTATTTTAGATGAGACCCTTCGATTTATTGATGCCAATCAAGATCAACCTTTCTTTGTGTATTTTGCACCGACCTTGCCACATGTCAGTTTGCAAGTTCCTGAAAAATACCGCGATATGTACGTCGGTAAGTTTAAAAATGAACCGACTTACTATTACGGGCAATACGGTTATGCGCCAGTAAAATATCCTTATTCGTCATTTGCAGGAATGATTACTTATCTGGATATGCAAGTGGGTAAACTTGTTGAAAAACTCAAAGCTTTAGGCCTAGCCGATAACACGATTATTATGTTTTCAAGTGATAATGGCGGATCTCAAGAAAGTGGAGTACCTGATAAATTGTTCGATATCAATGGCCCTTTACGCGGATTTAAACGCGATTTATACGAAGGAGGCATTCGCGAACCTTTTATTGTGTGGTGGCCCGGAAAAGTTAAAGCCGGATCAACTTCTAAATTGATTAGTGCACAGTATGATGTGATGGCTACATTGGCTGATTTGACAGGACAGTCGCTTCAAAATACAGATGGGATTAGCTTTTTGCCTACTTTATTAGGGGAGAATAAGCAACAGATTAAACACAAGTATCTCTATTGGGAATTTGGAGAGAAAGGCGGTTCGGTTGCCGTTAGAAAAGGAAAATGGAAAGGCGTGAAAACGAATTTAAAGAAGAATCCCGATGCCCCATGGCAACTTTATAATCTTAAAAAAGATGTAGGCGAAACTACTGATGTAGCTAGTAAGCATCCTGAAATACTCAAGCAATTTGATGAAATCGTTCAAAAAGAACATTGGAATGCTCACATTAGACCTTGGGAGTTTATAAATCCTAAGTTTAAATAAATAGTGATTTAATAAAACCCTCTTTAAACATCTGATTTATAGAGGGTTTTTTCTGATCTCTTTTGTGATGTAGATTATAGCTAGCGATTTAAACCGTTGACTATAAAAGAATGATTATGTTTCTAATACGGAAGTGACATTCAAAATGAACCAATCTTCCTGTTAAAATTACAAATCT
>CAYVJG010000060.1:0-9059 GCA_964451785.1 uncultured Flavobacteriaceae bacterium | reverse complement strand
GCAGAGATTTGTAATTTTAACAGGAAGATTGGTCCATTTTGAATGTCACTTCCGTGTTAGATAATAAACTGTGATGATTAGTTCATCATAGCTTTGTATTCTTTAGCCTTTTCAGTATTGCCTAATTGCATATTCAACTGATATAGGCTTTGAATTAGATTAGCATTATCAGGATTCAACTTTAAGCTTTTTTCCATATAAGGCAAAGCTTCTTTAAGTAAAGCTTTACGTTTTTTAGACAACTCATTGTATTTTTTGTTATCGGCAGCGCTCATTCCTAATGAATTCATCTGCTTAACAATATCCATTTGTTTAGTCAAAATCACGTTAGCTAAACCGCTATAAGCATCGGCGTTTTCCGGATTAGCTTCAACAGCTTGTTTGTAATAGCCTTTAGAAGCATCATATTGCTTTTCATTAAAAGCCCAATCGCCTAAAATGTTGTAATAGGTGTCAGCCTCATCAGGATCTTTTTGAATCAAGTTAGTGATCAATGTTTTATACTTATCATTTTTACCCATTTTTTGGTAGATGATAGCCTCCACTTTAAGGATACTTACATCATTAGGATCTGCTTTTTTAACAGCATTAACGGCTTCTAAAGCTTTGTCTTGTTGATCGTTGCGCAAGTAAAGGAAAGCTAAATGTTTAACTACATCCGGAGCTTTTGATTCTTGAGTTTCATCAACCGGGTCTGAGTATTGTCCTGTTTTAACAAATAAATCGCGTTGTTCTTTAGAGTTAAAGCTCTCTTGCTCTCCAGAAGCTTTATTAGTAGCCATATACAAGGTGCCAGCACCGGTATAGCCCATATTTTGTAATTGACTGTAATAGTCAATGGCTACTTTATCATTTTCTGCGCTATAAGCGTTGTTTGCAGCAGCATACAAGTAAATGGTATCAGAAGGATTCATTTGATAAGCAGCGTACAATTTTTTATAAGCCGATTCAAATTTTTGTGCATCGCGATCTGCGATTCCTCCATTTACTAGAGCTTGAGCTATAGCATCTAGGCCTTTTTGCGCTTCTTCTTCACCGAGTTCTTTAGCTTTTTTAAAGCTTTCACCTGCAATTTTAAAGCCTTCAATAGATTGGTCTTTTTTGCTGATGTTCAAGTAAGCTTGACCTTTTGCCATATAAAAACGCGCTTGATATTTGTCATTGAGCTCGGCTAAATTAGGTTCAGCTTGCTTCAAATACTCTACAGCCTCAGTATAAGCTTTATCTTCAACTGCTTTTTCAGCATTTTTCACTTCTTTTTTCTGAGCAAAAGTAACAGTAGTTCCAGCCAACATTAGGGCTAGAGTTAGGGTTTCTAATTTCATGATTATAGATTTTGATTCAGTGGTTATGCAAATTTAAAAATTATTCTTCTTCATCTGAATGCTGTTGATCAGCCTGATTAGTGTCTGGTTGATTAGGTTCTGTTGAATCGGTCAAGTGTTCTTGCTCTTCATCAAACTCAGCATCTTCATCATCTTCATTCACAATTCGTGCCACAGCTGCAATAGCGTCATTATTTTTTAAATTAATTAAGCGAACACCTTGTGTGGCGCGCCCCATAACGCGAAGATTAGATACTGCAATACGAATAGCAATTCCAGATTTATTGATAATCATCAAGTCATCTTCATCGGTTACTTTCTTAATTGCCACTAACTCTCCTGTTTTATCGGTGATATTAATAGTTTTCACCCCTTTACCACCGCGGTTAGTGACGCGGTAATCTTCAAGATCAGAGCGTTTACCATAGCCGTTTTCAGAAACCACTAAGATATTAGGTTCACTTGATTCTACGACTACCATACCGATCACTTCATCTTTATCACTGTCTAAACGAATACCGCGAACACCAGAAGCAGTACGACCCATAGGGCGTGTTTTTTCTTCTTCAAAGCGGATACACTTACCACTTTTACTAGCTAGTAAAATTTGACTGTCACCAGAAGTTAATTTAGCCGATAGCAACTCGTCATCTTCTTTAATGCTGATGGCGCGAATACCATTAGTACGTGGTCGTGAATACTGCTCGAGGATCGTCTTTTTAACTTGTCCTTTTTTAGTAGCCATAATCACGTAGTGGCTGTTGATATATTCCTCATCTTTGAGGTCTTGCGTACAGATAAAGGCCTTGATTTTATCGTTTTTATCGATGTTAATCAAGTTTTGAATAGCACGTCCTTTTGAGGTTTTACTACCTTCCGGAATTTCATATACACGCATCCAGTAACATTGTCCGGATTGGGTAAAGAAAATCATGTATTGGTGGTTAGTTCCTACAAACAAAGACTCTAAGAAATCTTCGTTACGAGTGGTTGAAGCTTTAGAGCCTACGCCACCACGTCTTTGTTTTTTGTATTCTGTAAGCGGAGTACGTTTAATATAGCCGGCATGAGAAATAGAGATGACCACCTGCTCGTCAGGAATCATATCTTCAATACTCACTTCTGCACTTGAATATTCAATTTTAGAGCGGCGTTCATCACCGAATTGATCTTTGATTTCGAGCAATTCATCTTTAATGATTTCCATACGGCGCTCTTCGCTAGCCAAAATAGCTTTGAGTTCTTCAATGGTAGCCATTAACTCTTCATACTCAGCGCGCAATTTATCTTGCTCCAGACCGGTTAATTGTCTCAAGCGCATTTCAACAATTGCACGAGCTTGAATATCTGACAGCTCAAAACGATCGATTAATTTTTGACGTGCTTCATCGGCATTTTTAGAACTTCTTATTAAAGCGATTACCTCATCAATATTATCAGAAGCAATGATTAAACCTTCTAAGATATGAGCGCGTTCTTCAGCTTTTCTGAGTTCGTATTTTGTGCGTCGCGTCACCACATCATGGCGATGATTGACAAAGTGTTTAATTAAATCTTTGAGGTTGAGCTGTTCTGGGCGCCCATTGACCAAAGCGATATTATTAACGCTAAAAGAAGACTGTAAAGCAGTGTATTTGTAAAGCGTATTTAAAACGATATTCGGAATGGCATCGCGCTTAAGAATGTAAACGATACGCATACCATTACGATCAGATTCATCGCGAATCAATGAAATGCCTTCAATCTTTTTCTCGTTTACCATATCAGCCGTTTTCTTAATCATATCGGCTTTATTCACTTGATATGGAATTTCAGTCACTACAATACATTCACGCCCATTCACTTCTTCAAAATGAGCTTTAGCACGCATAACTACACGACCGCGACCTGTTTTAAAGGCTTCGCGCACGCCGTCATAGCCATAGATAGTTCCGCCTGTAGGAAAATCAGGCGCTTTAATATATTGTATAAGTTCATCAATTTCTATCGCATTATTGTTTATATAAGCAATAGTACCATCAACCACTTCAGACAAGTTGTGCGGTGGCATATTAGTAGCCATACCTACAGCAATACCACTAGCGCCGTTGACCAACAAGTTAGGAATACGTGCTGGCAAGACCGTAGGCTCTTCAATAGTATCATCAAAGTTAAGTTGATGATCAACAGTTTCTTTATCTATATCTGTCAGCATAGCCTCACTCAACTTGCGCATACGCGCTTCAGTATAACGCATAGCTGCCGGGCTATCCCCATCAACCGAACCAAAGTTACCTTGGCCGTCTACCAGCATATAACGCATACTCCACTCTTGAGCCATACGCACCATGGTGTCGTAAACAGATGAATCACCATGAGGGTGATACTTACCGAGTACTTCCCCTACAATACGCGCTGATTTTTTATGCGCGCGATTAGAAGCTAATCCGAGCTCGTGCATTCCAAATAACACGCGGCGATGGACGGGTTTTAAGCCATCACGCACATCTGGCAACGCACGTGACACAATGACGGACATTGAATAATCAATATAAGCCGTCTTCATTTCATCTTCAATATTGATTGGGATTAACTTACCCCCTTCTCCTTCTGCCATAAATTAATTCTTATTTTTATTCTATTAGCGAGGCAATTTAAGCAAAATATCAATAACTACGCGCCTGAAAATTATGAATTAAACATTTTTTATTAACCGTACAATCTGAGTTTATAATTTTATAACTCTACTGTAAATTATGACAACAAATAAGATTAAATCCTTATCTTAGCTAAATAAATAATTAGGGAATAGTTTTTGACTAGTCCACAAAGAACTATAATATATAGGAGGACACCAATATGGATGACAATTTTTCACCCCGAGTAAAAGACGTGATTACCTATAGTAAAGAAGAAGCGCTGCGCTTAGGGCATGATTATATAGGAACCGAGCATTTAATGCTTGGCATTTTACGTGATGGCGAGGGAAAGGCTATTGCAATTTTAGAGCATATACAAATTGATTTAACTCAACTCAGACAAAAAATTGAAAGTTTAAACCCCATCAGCCCCGGAACGACTAATGCTAATGACAAAAAAAATCTACACTTAACTCGACAAGCCGAGCGCGCTTTAAAAACTACTTTTTTAGAAGCTAAGCTCTTTCACAGTTCATCGATCAATACGGTGCACTTACTGTTGTGTATTTTGCGCAATCAAAATGACCCCACAACAAAATTACTTAATAAACTTCATGTCAATTACGATCGTGTTAAAGGAGAATTTAAAGCTATGAATACACCAAAAGACGACGATATTATAGGCAGCCCTTCTGCCGAAACTCACTACCCTGAAGACAATCCGGGCAGTGGTGAAAAACGCAACCCCTTTAAATCTGGCGGCAGCGATAAACCGGGAAATAAAAGCAATAAAAAATCTAAAACCCCTGTTTTAGACAACTTTGGTCGCGATTTAACCGCCATGGCCAATGAAGATAAACTCGACCCTGTTGTGGGACGCGAAAAAGAAATTGAACGCGTCTCGCAGATCCTCAGTCGACGTAAGAAAAACAATCCGCTACTTATCGGCGAACCCGGTGTTGGTAAAAGTGCCATAGCTGAAGGCCTGGCGCTACGTATTGTACAACACAAAGTATCGCGTATTCTCTATGACAAACGCGTGGTAGCCCTTGACCTTGCCAGCTTAGTAGCCGGTACAAAATATCGTGGACAGTTTGAAGAACGCATGAAAGCCGTGATGAATGAGCTCGAAAAAAATGATGACATCATCTTGTTTATCGATGAAATTCACACCATTGTCGGCGCTGGTGGCGCTACAGGAAGCCTCGATGCCAGCAATATGTTTAAACCAGCCTTAGCTCGCGGTGAGTTGCAATGTATTGGCGCCACCACAATGGATGAATACCGCCAACACATCGAAAAAGATGGCGCCCTTGAACGCCGTTTTCAAAAGGTGATGGTTGAACCGACTTCGGTTTCAGAAACCATTGAAATTCTCAATAACATCAAAGACAAATACGAAAATCACCACAATGTGATTTATACTGACAAAGCGATTGAAGCTTGTGTCAAGTTGACCAACCGTTATATGTCTGACCGCTTTTTACCTGACAAAGCCATCGATGCCTTAGATGAAGCTGGATCACGTGTACATATCACCAATATTAAAGTACCTGATCAAATCATCAAACTCGAAAAGCAACTTGAAGAAGTGCGCGAGACAAAAAATACAGTTGTCAAAAAACAAAAATACGAAGAAGCTGCTAAGCTACGTGACGACGAAAAGAAACTCATGACTGAGCTCGATGAGGCGAATGCCAAATGGGAAGAAGAATCAAAACAACACAAAGAAACGGTTGATGAATCAAGTGTTGAAGATGTGGTCTCCATGATGACTGGCATTCCGGTTAATCGTATTGCTAAAACCGAAAAAAATAAACTCGCTGAGCTCGACACCTTAATTAAGAAAAATGTCATCGGGCAAGATCAAGCTGTTGAAAAAGTAGTCAAAGCCATTCAACGCAATCGCACCGGACTTAAAGACCCCAACCGCCCTATTGGTTCATTTATCTTTTTAGGACAAACCGGAGTTGGAAAAACGCAATTAGCTAAAGTCTTATCACGCGAACTCTTTGACAGTGGCGATGCCCTTGTGCGTGTTGACATGAGTGAGTATATGGAAAAATTTGCCGTATCCCGCCTCATTGGCGCTCCTCCGGGATACGTCGGTTATGAAGAAGGTGGCGAACTCACCGAGCGCGTACGCCGTCACCCCTACTCTGTGGTGTTGCTCGATGAAATTGAAAAAGCTCACTCCGATGTATTTAACACTTTACTTCAAATTTTAGATGATGGCTATATTACTGATAGTCTAGGGCGCAAAATCGATTTTAGAAATACCATTATCATCATGACCTCCAATATTGGAGCGCGCAAGGTGCAGGATTTCGGAATCGGCGTTGGCTTTGGCACGCAAACCCGCAAAGATCAATCAGACAGTGAAACCAAGAGTATCATTCAAAATTCACTTAAAAAAACCTTTGCCCCTGAGTTTTTAAATCGCATTGATGACGTAGTTGTCTTTAACGCCCTCGAGCGCGAACATATTGACCAAATTATCAATATTGAACTCAACAAACTCTACAAACGTGTTGAAGGTTTAGGTTACCATATTGAAATGACCGATGAAGCTAAAAACTTTATCGCCGATAAAGGTTTTGATCGCCAATACGGAGCTCGTCCCCTTAAACGCGCTATCCAAAAATACGTCGAAGATGAACTCGCTCAAAAAATTGTCAATTCACAAATTGAAGAAGGAGATAAAATTTATCTCGAACTCAATAAAGACGATGAAAAGCTGAATGTACGTGTTGAAAAACACACCCAAGACGCTGAATAATTTGTCTTATATACTTCAATAAATGCTACTACAGCCGCAGATTTCTAGAATTTGCGGCTGTAATTTTATTACAAATGCTTGTACAATTTATTGCTATTGACAAATTGCAGCCAAAAACACGAATACATTGCTCATCAAAATCCTCAACAACCGTCTAAATTTAAACATTTTATTGTATATTTGATAGCATATGCTTTAACAAGCATATTTTTTTACTAGCCGCAAAACGGTGTATCACCTAAAACGAAAAATCACAATTAAAAATAATTCCATTTAAACATGTCTCCATTCACTATACTCGTAGCCCTAGCTAGCCTCGTTTGGTTACTGCCCTTATTTTTTATTATCCGTTCTAAAAAAACTTCAGGCAATGAAAAGCTAGCTTGGATTCTGGCCTTTATTTTTATTTCTTGGTTTGCTTGGATTTTTTATTATCTACTAGCCCCTATCAAAAAGAAAGTAAACATTAGCTTTGATAAATAGACTGTTGTGAATCGGTGTATTGATACGCAAACTCAAAATTTGTTTTAAACCTTCAAAATCAAGTGTGTTTGCCATGACTTGTCTTTTGTTAAGAACAGACAAGCTTACTCGATCTTAAAAAGCTATGCCGTGAAGTCTATTGATTTGAGGCACAAATCAATAGACTTCACAGTCGATTCTTTTTGAAGTGGCACAAATCAAACCGAAATAACCACAATGGTCTTGATGCCTTTGCCGCTTTCTCGCATACGCAGTATTTGTTTTACTTGACTCATAGGTTTTGGTTTTCCGGCCATCATCTTATCCTTTGGTTATACACCAAAGAAAACCTAAAAATCAAACTTATTACTAGAGGGTCAATATGCTCCGGAATAAAATCCTCAAAATCCAATTTAAGGGGGCAGCTTGCTCCGGAATCTTACATAATGAACTTCCTTCTTTAATATTTTGGGGGTCAGCATCCGCCGGAATGGCAGTACTTAAAATCCACTTCGGTAGAGGGGTCAGCTTGCTCCGGTTTATCCAAGTGGTGCTGTCAATGAGTTTTATCTTATGGTTTTCAATTTCATCAATGACATACTCTCTATGTTGCAATTTCAAACTCCGTTTGTAATAGCTCAACAGCCTATAATAGAGCGTTTCGAAGACTTGGTAGTCTCTATTTTTATTGCCGTCACTCATGGTCGATTTTGCAGGACTTTGCTTCAAATCTATGTCTGATAAAAAAGTTTGACTGATTGATAATCCGCAACTTATGTCTGAAAGAGTGTAACATTTATTCAGCTGTCCGAAAATTAAAGCGACCAGTTGGTCATAGGTTTTGTATTTGCTACAACCCTTGTCTGACTGATACTTTTTAACGGAAAGTTGGAACAAATGTGGTGGAATCCGATCTGAAATTTGCTTAAGAATAGGTTTGTCCGTATTTTTACTTCGCCTGTAGAATGCCATATTTGAGAATTTTTGAAATCTTTTTCAATTTACGGTATTCTCAGGCATTTTTAAAATTACAACTTTCGGATGCTAGTGTTAATATATTTAGAAGCTTGTTGTGAATTGCTTTCAAAATTGTATTTTTACCTAGGATTCACAGGCTGGTACTAACGTCGGCTATATTCAATGCCGTTGTGAATTGCTTTCAAAATTGTATTTTTACCTAGGATTCACAGGTGGCCCCCATAGTGGTCAACATATTTATTTGTTGTGAATTGCTTTCAAAATTGTATTTTTACCTAGGATTCACAGGTTATTTTTTCGCGTATATCTATCAGACGCGTTGTGAATTGCTTTCAAAATTGTATTTTTACCTAGGATTCACAGGAATACGTAATGTACGGTAACCTTTAGAGCAGTTGTGAATTGCTTTCAAAATTGTATTTTTACCTAGGATTCACAGGGAGGAATAACGCTACCGCCACCGCCATCAGGTTGTGAATTGCTTTCAAAATTGTATTTTTACCTAGGATTCACAGGTTTTACTCTGTTATTAGATGCTATTTCAGTGTTGTGAATTGCTTTCAAAATTGTATTTTTACCTAGGATTCACAGGCCCTGGCCTTTTTGCTTGCTTTAATCGATGGTTGTGAATTGCTTTCAAAATTGTATTTTTACCTAGGATTCACAGGACCAGATAAAAAAGAATAATTATCAAAATTGTTGTGAATTGCTTTCAAAATTGTATTTTTACCTAGGATTCACAGGGCCTCTTCATCAATGGGACTTAAAGAACGTGTTGTGAATTGCTTTCAAAATTGTATTTTTACCTAGGATTCACAGGTCAAAATAAAAGTTTAATATGTAACTAGTTGTTGTGAATTGCTTTCAAAATTGTATTTTTACCTAGGATTCACAGGA
>CAYVJG010000059.1:0-9465 GCA_964451785.1 uncultured Flavobacteriaceae bacterium | reverse complement strand
CCTATTTTTTCATGGGGGACTAAATCTTTACCCACACAAATAATGGTAGAACCAACCAAGTTAAGTGAATTGAATTGCAAGCGTAAAAAAAAGATGCTAAGCTTGACCATTCAGAGGTTTTTAACGCTTAATTCCTAATAATACCTGCAGAAAATATTACAAATTGGACTTAAAAATAATTCTAATCGGTATAACTTCCGTAATTTTGCACATTCTGTTTTTCAATCTTAAGATTATACTATGCGGACAAAATCCCTAAAAAAGAATAAAATTAATGTCGTTACCCTTGGCTGTAGTAAGAATATTTATGATTCTGAAGTACTTATGGGGCAACTCAAGGCTAATGGCAAAGAAGTAGAGCACGAAGGTGAAGGTAATATTGTAGTGATTAACACCTGCGGATTTATCGATAATGCCAAACAGCAATCTATTGATACTATTCTTGATTTTGCACAGCGCAAAGAGGAAGGAGAGATTGATGAACTCTATGTAACTGGTTGCTTGTCTGAACGCTATAAACCGGATCTTCAAAAGGAGATTCCTAATGTAGATCAGTATTTTGGAACCACCGAGTTGCCGTCATTACTCAAAGCTTTAGAAGCCGATTATAAACACGAATTGATCGGTGAGCGCATGACCACTACACCTAAAAACTATGCGTTTTTAAAAATTGCTGAAGGTTGTGATCGTCCGTGTTCGTTTTGTGCTATTCCGCTTATGCGTGGTAAACATCGCTCTAAACCTATTGAAGAGCTTGTTGAAGAAGCTTCAAAATTGGCAGCTAAAGGCGTAAAAGAATTGATCTTGATTGCTCAAGATTTGACTTACTACGGATTAGATCTTTATAAAAAACGCAACTTAGCCGAGTTGCTTAAAGCCTTAGTGAAAGTTGAGGGTATTGAGTGGATCCGCCTTCACTACGCTTTTCCAACAGGTTTCCCTATGGATGTTTTAGAAGTCATTAAAAATGAACCTAAAGTTTGTAATTACCTAGATATTCCGCTACAACACATTAATGACGATTTACTTAAATCAATGCGCCGTGGAACGAATCATGCAAAAACCACGAAGTTGATTAAACAATTTCGCGAGCTCGTTCCTGAAATGGCAATCCGTACCACGTTGATTGTAGGTTATCCTGGTGAAACAGAAGAAAAATATCAAGAACTTAAAGAATGGGTTAAAGAAATGCGCTTTGAACGCTTGGGATGTTTTACCTATTCACATGAAGAAAACACGCATGCTTACACTTTAGAAGATGATGTGCCTGAAGAAGTAAAACAAGCCCGTGCTAATGAAATCATGGAAATTCAAGCCCAAATTTCATGGGAGTTGAATCAAGAAAAAATAGGCAAAACTTTTAAATGTGTCATCGACCGCAAAGAAGGCAACTACTTTATTGGCCGCACCGAATTTGATTCTCCTGATGTGGATAACGAAGTGTTGATTGACGCTTCTAAATTCTATTTGAAAACAGGTGATTTTGCACAAATAAAAATTGAAGAAGCTACTGATTTTGATCTGTACGGGAGCCCTGTGCAAGCTTAAAATGTAGCATTTAATAATTTATAAACTGACGTGATGCTGTAAGCAACGTCAGTTTTTTTATGCCTTTATTTTGGCTTCTGAAAAATAATTAAAAACTTTTCCGTTCAATTTGAATTAAATCCAAATAAAGCTTATTTTTGCTGCGCAATGGAATTACTTTATCAGTCAAAATATTATAAACTCTATCAATGCGATCAGCAGCGTTGTTTCCATTTTGAAGCAGAGCACAAACAAGTGACCATGTCATTTTGTCAACTCTTAAAATTTCGCAATTCACTGAATGCTATTGATTTATCTACTCATTTTTACGCTGATGAAAATAAAAATGGGTTAGAGATTTTAACTTTCTGCAACCGTCAACACTTGATGGTTTTAAATACCTATGAGGTTATTGATTTAAAAGAATTATTCTTTGGCGCATTTGCTATTTTACAAGGCCCTTGTATTTCTCAACTGGCTGTATAGGCTTCTTTAGGTTTAGACTGCTTTCAAATAACACATACTCAGCCTGTTTTACATTTTCTTTCCCTAACTTTGTTCTACACAAATTGTATAACTATTTAAACATATTAGTGTTATGAAAGACTTGATGAGACAAAAACTAGGTATAAATGTAGAAGTTATGGACGCGTTGAATGCTCAAGTGGCTCAAGAAGCTGCTGCCTCTTCAGCATATTTAGCTATGGCTTCATGGTGTGATCAAAATGCGCTTCAAGGTAGTGCTCATTTATTCTATGAACAAGCTGCAGAAGAACGCGATCACCAAATGAAAATATTCCATTATATCAATGATAATGGAGGTACCGCTTATGCACCTAAAGTCAACGCTGTTGAACACGATTTTAATTCGCTTAAAGAAATTTTTGAATCTGCTTTAGAACAAGAAATTGAAGTGACTAAATCTATTCATAGTATTGTGACTAAATGCCGTAAACTTGAAGATTATCGCACTGAACTTTTCTTAAACTGGTTTGTGACAGAACAAATGGAAGAAGAGAAAAAATTGCGTGACATCCTCGATTTATTCGACTTGTATGCCGATAGCCCAATTGCTCTTAAATTGATTGACAATCAACTTAAACAGGCTTAATAAGTCGTCTAAACAATTTTGTATAACTTTAATTACCGCTTTAAGCTTTGATGAGTTTAAGGCGGTTTTTATATGCGGAAATGGATTTTTAGTTTACCGGGGGTAATACTGTATAGATAAATTATACCTATAAAAAATATTCTAAATCGGACTAAAAAATAATTCTAATTGGTATAAGAGAGTAGGGGAGTGCTATAAATAAAAATGGCACTATGTTGTTTTGAGTGAGTAAATAAAACCAGATCGAATCTTATTTTAAAACTTGTCAGTAATAAAAAGTCCAAAGGACTTTAATAGCTAAAACCGTAGGCAAAGCCTACGGGGAATAACAGACTACCCACCTAACAACCCTGAAAGGGTTGAATAGTGAAAGAAAGGTTTTTACCTAAGGTATATTCCATATAAAGACACTTCACTAATTAAGGCTTGCTTTATTGTGGAAAATTGAAATTTTGGTTACCCACTATATTTAGCATAGAGCCATAAAAAAAGCACCTTGATAAAGGTGCAAAAGAAGTGATCTGGCTGGGGCTCGAACCCAGGACCCTCTCCTTAAAAGGGAGATGCTCTACCAACTGAGCTACCAGATCTTTCAATATGTAAACGTGAAAATCACGCTAATTCCAATAGAAAAGCAACACTGAGGTTGCTTTAAAATATGTTCAGAATTCAGTTAACAAACTAGTTGTTAAAAGAAGTGATCTGGCTGGGGCTCGAACCCAGGACCCTCTCCTTAAAAGGGAGATGCTCTACCAACTGAGCTACCAGATCTTTCGTTGTTGCGGGTGCAAAGATATAACTCTTTTTTGTTTTTTAAAGTGATTTAATAAAAAATTATATACTTTTTTTCTCTGGAAACACCTGTAAAATATAAGTGTTTGAAATATAGAACAATAGAAATTAGGAGTGGGTAAAAGTAATAAAGAATATAAATATACAGTGCGTAGGAATAACAATAGCCGTACAAATAAAGCGGTGTGTATTTCTAAAGAATGCCTAAACACTTAAAATAGGCTTTATGCGAGATAAAAATGAATTTGTGTTGTGGCTGGTTTAGTTTATCATAGACTGATAACCAAAATAAAAGCAAAAAAAATGAATCCAAAAATGGATTCATAATCGTGCCCAGAGCGGGAGTCGAACCCGAAAACGCGGTTTTTTAGTTTTTAATTAGTTCATTATCAGCTTGTTGTAATTTAATTTTTCGTCATTTTGACCCATATTTGACCCGGGTCGATCCCCGCACGGACGCCCGCACGCCTTGTTTTTATTAGGTTTTTTGGGGAATTTCATTTTAATAAAGGGGGTGTAATTATTTACCTAGCTTCAAAAAACCCCCATCCCCCAAATGGTTAAAACCCAAATTTTAAAAACTGCTACATATTAATCTGTCAAAGCTGAAATCCCTTGTTTTTAAAGGGTTTACGCCTTAAACCCTGTTGCAAACCCGAAAATCTCTTATATTCTTTATTATTTTTTTTACTTTACTATAAAATATAGAGAAAGTTTGTAACTCTGTAACAATCCTTATAATATTCTGTTTTTCAATCTTTTACGATGTAACAAAAGTGTAACAAAACGTTACAAAAGTTACAAACTTATTTTTGAGTTCAAAAAAAACGTTGTAAGTAGCTGTTTTTTAGTTTGTTACAAAGTTTTACGGTTTTGTAACACTAGATATGTCTATGCTACTTTGAGCTTGTAATGTTGATGACACAGATGTCGTTAACATTACTATTTATTTGATTCGGAAATTCTTTATCAAAGAATTTCAAACAAATTTCTAAGTTCTAAGAAAAAATCATCTTTGGCTGTATCAGATAAGTAGTAATCCATCTTGTTTATTGTAGTAATTCTTCCAACTCCAGCGTTTAAATGATCTAGTACCATTTCACATTCAGTGTGATTATACATATCTCGTGTAGGTCTGAAAATAAGATCAATATTTTCTACGTTAATATCCTCGGGGTCACTGTGAATTTCAATTGATATTCTCTTATCATTTTTTGAATCATTTATAATCAAATCGCTATAAAAAGCTCCAGCCTCTACACCGTCCTGTAAAACAGGTTTAACAACATCAAAAAAGAATCCATCTTTTAAAAAAACAGATTTGTCAAATTCTGCTCCTTCTATTTCTGCTCTATTATTGTCATTGAGCTGTTTTATTTTTATGATATTCCAATCGTATTTACTCATATGGTTTTATTTATTCAATATTTCAAGGTTGTTATCTCCAAAGACAAGTTTAAGTACTTGATCTTTCTTTTCCTTTTTTAATTCTATAGTAAGCTGGGCTTTTATATCGTCTAACTTTGGTTTTTCAGGGTAAAGAAAAAACTCCTTTAAGGTCATCTTAGCGACATTACAAAAAATGACTAATGTGTTTAAGTCTGTTTTTGTAGTGCCACGTTCAAAACGTGCATATTTTGATTGGGTGATACCCATTTTTTCAGCCATGCTTTCTTGGCTATCCCCGCCATTCTCACGTATTACGCGTATTTTTTCTATAATTTCGTTCAATTCAGTTTTCATACCTAAATATAATTAATTGGTTATCAGCTCTTTATTCGTATTTTGAAAATTAAATAACAAAAAATGACTTATATTTGTCTTTTAAGTCAAAAAATGACTTATATTTGTACCAACAACAAAGAACAATAACCCAAAAAACAACAATTATGCCTAAAAACGAAACCCAAGAAGATTCAGTATTACTTAATGGCTCATATGCATATGTATTACAAATGGTTACTGCCGAAATGATTAAGTGTAGATGTAATAGTGTTACCGGCGTAGAGCTGTCAATTGATACCATTAGAAAAATACGTCAAGGTGCTAGATCGCAAACCACACCCACCGGTAAGCTGGTGATGAACACCTTAAGGGATATTGTAGAATTTTTGTCTAACACTAACAACTAGAATTTATGGCAACTTATGAAACTCCAACAGTTTCTATCGTGTTTTGGCCTAACAGGAAAGAACGCATGAAAATCAATGAAAAAAATGTGTCTGTTTCTTTGTACGTCAGAAACAAAGAAAATATTAATCTGCAACCCGGCGATAAGGTGCTTAGAAGCAGCTTTAATGGTGTAGATGAGTTTTTAATCACAGAGATAAAAGATAAAAAACAGGCACCTATTAAAGGGTATACCTATGTAAAAGCACTTTGCATTGTCAAAGTTTTAACCACTAAATAACTTGATTATGGATAAGAACACCGAACACTTGTTAAAGCTAACAGAGGATTGCCTTATTGATGCTTTAGATAGGATTGACGGCGCTATGCACTTTATGCGCCAATTGCAGACCAAAACCGATATGAAACACCATCAAAAGATGAGTGAATGTAAAGAAACCATTAAACAAGCGCTTAATCAATCTTATGATGAGTTGGCGCGTAAAAGAGCTAAGTAATATGACAACCGCCGAAAAAGTAGCTTTTTTAAAAGCTCAACTCCGCCAGCTGCAAGAACAAGGCACCACTATGACGGTGGGTAACTACCGCCGCGTAAAGCAGTATTATGAACGCCGCCTAGAAGTGCGCCAAAATCAATTGTTTGAACCTGTAAAACCTGCGCTATGAGTAACTACCTAAAAAACACCCTCTATCACCGCCTACTGGCTGAAAATGAACGCGGCCGCCAACAGGTGAATAAGTGTAATGAGCGCATTTCAAAACTCATTATACAATTAGAAAGCTTACGCCGAACTAAAGAGAGCTTTCAGCACAGCATAGCTGCTAATGATGAAAGATTGCGTGGTATTGAAGCTATGCAGCCCAATTCTTAATCCGTTCCCAAATAAAAATTTAGAATCATGCCCAACTATAAATTTGACAAAATAAAATTACTTGAAGAAACCAACTGTGGTCTTGATGTAATTTTGCATTACTACCCTCAAGCTGAACACAACGGTAAATTTCAACATTTTCAGCTTTCTTTTCGCAATGAAAAAACTCCCAGCGCTAAAATTGCGCCATTAAAAGGTGATTGTTACTACGTAAAAGACTTTGGTAGTGGCGAATCTTACAGCTGCTTTGACCTTGTTAAAGAAGAGGAAGGATTAGAAAATTTTGGCGATATATGCAAGCATATAGCCGGTATTATGGGGCTAAGTGGCGGCACAGTTGTGGCCAAAGCTGCTAAGTTAGAGTTTATACCTGCTGAACCCGAACAAAAGCACGGCGATTACTATTATGATATTAATGAAAACCCAAGCGCGGAAGCACTAAAGGTATTGGGACCTTTGGTTACGGGCAATGATCTTGCGCGTTTGGGCTTTTCTGTTTTAAACTCATTTACCCAAGTAAAAGCTTACCCTAAAAACCATAAAAATGAGAAATGCCGCGGTAAGATTATGCAGATCATTACGCATGCTACAGAAAACTACCCTATTTTTTTGCTTGACTGTGGTGCTTTTCAAAAAATATACCAACCATTTGCCAATAAAAAAGACTATAAATTCCGTTACGTTGGCACTAAACCTAAAGCCTATTTGGTTGGGGTCGATAGAATGGAAGCGGAGTATGAACAACAATTAAGAGAAAATCTGCAAGATTTAAATACTTTTTCAATCGTTGACGAAAGCGAAGGAAAAAGTGTTACACTTGAAGAAGATACCGATACGCGTTTAGACTGTATCCTTATTGCCAGTGGTGAACGCGACGCGCTTAATATATCTTCTCTTGGCTATCATGTGGTATGGAAAAATAGCGAGAGCGAACCTTTGACCTATGAAAATTGGCAACGCCTCAATGAAATAGCCAAAAAGGTAGTAAATGTGCCGGATATTGATGAAACAGGCTACAAAATGGGTGTGGAAATGGCTATGCAATACATTGATATTTATACGCTTTGGCTACCTGAATGGCTAAAAGGCTACACTTATAAGACAAAAGATAATAACGGTAAATACGTTGAAAAATACCGCAACGATATGACCGATTTTTGCAACGTCACTTTTAATCAAAATGGAGAAAGCTATTTGCGTAAGTTGTTTTCTATGATGATTAACAGTAACGTGGCACATAGAACACGTTTTTGGGATATTATAAAAGACAGTAAGGGAAATTTTAAACGATATTCATTCAATAGTGAAGCCTGTTACAGATTTCTGCAGTATGAAGGATTTTACGTTATAAAAGAGAAATTTTCAAAAGAGCCACATGAATTTATACATGTAAAAGATAATGTCATAAAACGTGTATATGTTGATGACGTTAAAAATTATCCGGGAAATTGGGTGCGTAGAAAATTATATCCTATGAAATTGCTCAATTTCATTCACGACACAGGAAAATTACCCGAAAAAAAGCTCTCTAAAATAAAAGAATACATACCTGATACTGTTCATCATGGTTCTGACTTTCAACGGTTTTTTTTCAAAAACAAGGTATGGACGGTAACAGCAGATGCCGTTTTAGAAACACAATACAAATCACTCAAAAAACCTGTTTGGGCTGAAAAAATAATAGACAAAAACGTTAGCCTCAATAAAAATAAGAGTTTTAAAATTACCAAAAACGAAATGGGTAACTGGACGATTGATGTTTTAAAAACCGACAATCATTTTTTTAATTACCTGATTAACACCAGCCGTGTACACTGGAAGGTGCTGGGTAATGCTCCTTATGAAAATCGTATTGACGCCATAGATACTAACTTGTCACCTCTCGAGCATAAGCAAGCCCGCGATAAAATACTTGCCGAACGCCAAGAATATCGCAACGCTAACCAATTCAATATTGCCGAAGAAAACTTAACTGCAGACAAAGTGCAAGAACAGGTTAACCATTTGGTTAACAAAATATTTTGTATTGGATATCTTCTGCATCAATACAAACGTGCTGATAGGTCCTGGGCTGTTTTTGCGATGGATCATAAGATAAGTGACATTACAGAAAGTAATGGAGGAACAGGTAAGTCTGTAATGCTAGCTAAAGCTATTCCTGAAATTACTAAGAGTTATGAATACATTGCGGCTAATGATCCCGAAGTGTATAATGATAAATTCATGCTTGGTAATGTAACGCCAAATACCGATTATGTGATTTTTGACGATATGGATTCGCACTTCCCAATTCGAAAAGTGTACACGCAGATAACAGGAAATTTTGCGGTACGCGCGCCTCATGTACCTAACTTTTACATTCCTTTTGAGCAGTCTGCAAAATTAGCGTTTACATCCAATTTTGGCTTATGGAGTGCCGAAGATGGGTCAACAGAGCGTCGTATTCTATATTGCTCTTTTTCAGATTATTACCATTACAAAACTGCTGAACATTTTGAAAACTGGACGGTGCGTGACGATTTTGGCAAAATTTTGTTTTCTGATTTTAATGAAAAAGAGTACAATGATTTTTACAACTTCATGGCTGAGTGCTTGCAGTTTTATTTGTCTTGTGATGAAAAAATTGACCCACCAATGGATCATATCAACAAGCGTAACCAAAAGCAAACCATGGGCGATGCCTTTTTAGACTGGGCGGACGTTTACTTTAACGACAAACTTAACGCTGAAACCTCTAAAGATGAAGCTTTTGAAGATTATAAATTGCGCACCAAGCTGAATAAAACCACCCCACAACGTTTTAAGAAATCGCTTAAAAGCTGGGCTAAATATCACGGTTATATATTCAATCCTAAGGATAAAGCAGACGCTAGCGGCCGTATTATGATGCGCTATAACGGGGTGGTTACTGAAATGCTATACATACGCGGTACTGCAGAAGCCGCACGCATGGCGCCTGATGATGACGATAGTTTTACTGACGGCATACCATTTTAAAACCCTAAACTATGACTGATACAGACACTTTTGCGG
>CAYVJG010000058.1:4827-9605 GCA_964451785.1 uncultured Flavobacteriaceae bacterium | reverse complement strand
TAACCTCTCCTGCTGAATAGTTACATTTTTAGTCTAATTTGTATTATTTTGTATCAGTATAATACCGTGGGTAACAAATTAATAGTACAATGAGACAAAGTCGAAATTGTACTATTTAATTTATCCATACGGTATTAGAAAATTAAATGAGTAAATAAATCGTCGTGTTCGTTGAGGTATTGATACCCAAATTTTCCAAATTTTAGGCGCTCTTCAATCAGGTTTAAATCTTCGCTATTTTTTAATTCAATACCGACTACAGCCGGACCGCGTTCACGATTATTTTTTTTCGAAAATTGAAAATAGGTAATGTCGTCTTCAGGACCCAATACCTGCGTTACAAAATCTTTTAATGCCCCCGGACGCTGCGGAAAATTGACAATGAAATAGTGTTTTAAACCTTCATACAGCAAAGAACGTTCTTTAATTTCTTCGGTTCGTGTCACATCATTATTGCTACCACTGACGACACAAACAACATTTTTACCATTGATTTCCTCGCGATAAAAATCTAAAGCCGTAATGGTCAAAGCGCCTGCGGGTTCAACCACAATGGCTTCATCGTTATAGAGACGCAAAATAGTGGTACACACTTTTCCTTCCGGAACGGCAATAATATCTGACAAATTTTGGCGACAAATAGCAAAGGTTTTATCGCCTACACGTTTGACGGCAGCACCGTCAACAAAGGTTTCAATCTGCTCAAGACTAGTATTTTCTCCTTTATAAATAGAGGTTTTCATAGAAGCAGCACCGGCAGGCTCTACTCCAATAATTTTAGTCTTCGGACTCAATTGGCGAAATACCGAACAGATGCCCGAGGCCAGTCCGCCGCCACCAATGGGCACAAAAATAAAATCGATTGGATTAAGACTATCTTTAAAAATCTCCAGTCCCACAGTACCTTGACCGGCGATGACTTTTTCATCGTCAAAAGGATGAATAAAAATCGCTTTTTGCGCTTGACAATAGGCTTCGGCTGCGGCAAAAGATTCGTCAAACGTATCACCTTTTAAAATAATTTCAACCTTGTCTTTTCCAAAGAGTTGAACTTGTTTAATTTTTTGTTGTGGCGTGACCACCGGCATAAAAATAGCCGCTTTAATGTTGAGCTTTTCGCAAGCATAAGCCACGCCTTGAGCGTGATTACCCGCACTGGCACAAACTACACCACAAGTCGCATCAGTTGATGACAGACTCGATATTTTGTTGTAGGCTCCTCGTAATTTATAAGAACGCACCGGCTGTAAATCTTCACGCTTAAGGAAAACCTGAGCCCCGTATTTGGTGCTCAAGTTTTCATTTTTAAGTAAAGGAGTATGTACAGCTATACCTTGTAAATTGGCATAGGCTTGTTCTATCTCTTCGAGGGGTACCACTATTGTTGGTTTGGACGCAGTTTGCGTACTTGTACTCCCGTTCTCCATAATTCACTATTCTGCAATTCTTCTAATTCTTTTTCTAATCCGGCGCGATAATCCGGTTTACTGTTCGCTTCGATAACAATTTCTGCTTCTTTACCTGTTTTTACGCTGTCGTAAAGTTCTTCAAACACCGGTGTCATTGCATTGGCAAATTTTCCTTTCCAATCTAGCGCGCCACGTTGAGCCGTGGTTGAACAGTTAGCATACATCCAATCCATACCGTTATCAGCCACCAATGGCATCAAACTTTGGGTCAATTCTTCAACTGTTTCGTTAAAGGCTTCACTTGGCGAGTGTCCGTTTTTGCGCAACACTTGGTATTGGGCCTCAAAAGCACCGGCGATAGCGCCCATCAAAATTCCGCGTTCACCGGTTAAATCGCTATACACTTCTTTTTCAAAAGTAGTTTCAAACAAATAGCCAGATCCAATACCAATTCCTACAGCAAGCGCGCGTTCTTTAGCGTTTCCGGTAGCGTCTTGATAAACGGCATAGCTTGAGTTAAGTCCTTGTCCACTGAGGTATAAGGTGCGTAATGAAGTACCTGATCCTTTTGGTGCGGCTAAGATCACATCGACATCAGCTGGTGGTACGATACCAGTTTTTTCGTGAAAAGTCACCCCAAAACCGTGAGAAAAATACAGAGCTTTTCCAGTAGTTAAGTGTTTTTTTATAGTTGGCCATACAGCAATTTGTCCGGCATCAGAAAGCAAGTTCATCAAAATTGTTCCGCGTTCACAAGCTTCTTCAATGTCGAAAAGAGTTTTACCTTCTTCCCAGCCATCGGCTACCGCTTTATCCCAGCTGGCAGAGCCTTTGCGTTGTCCGACGATAACGCTAAAGCCGCTATCGCGAAGGTTAAGCGCTTGACCGGGGCCTTGAACCCCATATCCTAATACGGCTAATACTTCGTCTTTTAATACTTGTTGAGCTTTTTCTATTGGAAATTCTTCGCGTGTTAAGACGTTTTCAATAACGCCTCCAAAATTAATTTGTCCCATTTTGTTGAGATTAAGAGTTAAATAATTAGTTATTATGATTAAAGGTTTTCAATTCGCTATGAAAAGTAGCACTGTCTTTATGAATCGCTACTCTAGCGCCGCGCACAAATTCGATTAACCCATAGGGTTCAAAAAATTTGATGACGCGATCGATTTCATCGTGATGACCTGTGGCCTGAAAAACGGCGTAATCGTTAGCGATACTTACCGGCTTAGCCCCAAATTGATTTAATAGCTGTTCAACTTTTGCTTTTTCATTAACGGCTTCAAAAGCCACTTTATACAAGCCTACTTCTTGCCAAATAATATCTTCAGAAGTGTGAAAATAGCTTTTTAGCACATCGACTTGCTTGTCAATTTGACGCATCAATTTAGCGACAGCTTCTTGAGTTTCACGAACGACAATGGTAAATCTATGTATGCCCGGCACTTCAGACATCGCGGTGTTTAAATTGTCTATATTGATTTTTCGGCGTGAAAAAATATTAGATAAACGGCCCAATATGCCGACATTATCTTCGGTATAAACGGTGATGGTATATTCTTTTTTCATTGTTAAGTGTGTTTTTAAGACAAGCGTATTTCAGATACACTACAACCTTGTGGAACCATTGGAAAAACATTGTTTTCTTTACCGACTTTTACCTCTAAAAGGTAAGCTTTAGGATGGTTGAGCATACGTTCAACAGCCGCTTCTACATCAGCACGTTCAGAAATTGTTTCGCCTGCAATGCCATAAGAATCGGCTAGTTTTACAAAATCAGGACTATCAATATCTGTAAATGAATAGCGTTTCTCCATAAACAATTCTTGCCACTGACGCACCATTCCTAAATAGTCATTGTTGAGTACCAAGATTTTTACAGGAATGTCATTTTGCATAATGGTTCCCAATTCTTGTAAGGTCATTTGAAAACCGCCATCGCCTACAACGGCTACAACGGTTCTATCTGGAACCCCGAGTTTAGCACCAATAGCTGCCGGCAAACCAAATCCCATAGTCCCAAAACCACCACTGGTTAAATTACTTCTGCTTTTAACAAATTCAGCATAACGACAAGCCACCATTTGGTGTTGTCCTACATCGCTGACAATGACGGCATCGCCTTGCGTTTTTGCATTGAGGGTATTAATCACCTCGCCCATTGACAAGACATCAGTTTGCGGATTCATTTCTTTTTGGATGCACTGCTCGTCTTCTTTTTGCGCTAAGGTTTTAAACTCTTGTAACCAAGTTGTGTGCGCTGTCTCCTCAATTTTTTCAGTCAACAAGGCTAATGTTTCTTTACAATCGCCCCAAACAGGCACATCGGCTTTCACATTTTTATCGATTTCAGAAGGATCAATATCGAGGTGAATGACTTTAGCTTGTTTAGCATATTTATCTAATCGACCGGTAACACGATCATCAAAACGCATTCCTACCGCAATTAAAACATCGCATTGATTAGTCAACACATTAGGCGCATAATTGCCGTGCATTCCTAACATCCCAACATTTAAGTTGTGGTCAGTTGGCAAAGCGCTCAAACCAAGGATGGTCCAAGCAGCCGGCAAACCTGCTTTTTCAATGAATTGTTTAAACTCTTCTTCAGCATTACCCAAGATAACACCTTGCCCAAAGAGTACTAACGGACGTTTAGCTGAATTGATTACATCAGCAGCTTGTTGTATATATTCGGGACGAACAACGGGTTTTGGACGATAGCTGCGGATGTGTTGACAAGGTTTATGTCCTTTATAGGTAAAGCTTTGCAATTGTGCATCTTTTGTAATATCGATAACCACCGGGCCCGGGCGTCCGGTACTGGCAATGTAAAAAGCCTTTGCTAAAACTTCAGAAATTTCTTCGGCTTTAGTGATTTGATAATTCCACTTAGTACTTGGAGCAGTGGAATTGATAACATCGGCTTCTTGAAAGGCATCGGTTCCTAACAAAGGCGCAAACACCTGACCGGTAATACACACCAAGGGCGTACTATCAATCATCGCGTCGGCAATTCCGGTAATCAAATTGGTAGCGCCGGGACCACTAGTTGCAAAAACGACGCCCGGTTTATTAGTCACCCGTGCATAACCTTGAGCGGCGTGTATAGAGCCTTGCTCGTGACGCGATAAAATGTGATGCAACTGATCTTGTTTATCGTACAAGGCATCATAAACCGGCATAATAGCGCCTCCGGGATACCCAAAAATAGTATCCACATTTTCAGCAATTAAAGCACGTAAAACGGCTTCTGCACCTGATAGTTCTACTCCTTTTTCAGGAGAAACGGCTGTTTTTTCAGCTTCTTTTTCAGCTAATTCTACTGTTTTCATAAGTGGTTTTATTTGTCAGTTATACAGCCTGTTG
>CAYVJG010000058.1:0-4727 GCA_964451785.1 uncultured Flavobacteriaceae bacterium | reverse complement strand
AGCTAATTCTACTGTTTTCATAAGTGGTTTTATTTGTCAGTTATACAGCCTGTTGAGGCACTTGATACACATTTAGCATATTTGTAAAGCACGCCGCGTTTTGCTTTTAAGGCCGGTTGTTTCCAATTGGCTTTACGTGCTTCGAGTTCTTCCGGAGTTAAATCGACATTAATGGTGTTATGACGCGCATCAATGGTGATGATATCTCCGTTTTCTATCAATCCAATAGTTCCGCCAACATAAGCTTCGGGAGTGATATGCCCCACCACAAAGCCGTGTGTGCCACCAGAGAAACGACCATCGGTAATTAAGGCCACGCTTTTACCCAATCCGGCGCCCATAATAGCAGAAGTTGGCTTGAGCATTTCAGGCATTCCCGGTCCGCCTTTAGGACCGCAATAGCGAATAACGACCACATCGCCGGCTTTAACTTCTCCGGTTTGGATGCCTTTATTGGTAGCTTGTTCATCTTCGTAAACGCGTGCGGGGCCTTTAAAATAATCACCTTCTTTACCACTAATTTTAGCCACACTACCTTCAGTAGCGATGTTGCCATAAAGAATTTGCAAATGACCTTTGGCTTTTACAGGCGTATCCAATTCGCGAATCACGTCTTGTCCAGCCAATAAATCCGGAACTTCCGCTAAATTTTCGGCTAGTGTTTTTCCGGTAACCGTCATACAATCGCCGTGTAACAATCCGCGTTCTAACAAAAATTTCATCACTGCCGGTGTGCCGCCAATATTGTGAATATCTTCCATCAAGTATTTTCCACTAGGTTTTAAATCACCTAAAACCGGAAGTTTATCACTCATTTTTTGGAAATCATCTATGCTCAACTCAACATCAACCACATCAGCCATCGCAATTAAATGCAAGACAGAGTTGGTTGATCCGCCAAGAATGATGACCATCGTCAACGCATTTTCAAAGGCTTTGCGCGTCATAATATCGCGTGGCTTGATGTCTTTTTCAAGTAAGACTTTAATCGCCTCTCCGGCGCGTTGACATTCTGTACGTTTTTCAGGACTCGTAGCCGGATTAGACGAGCTATAAGGCAAACTCATCCCTAGGGCTTCGATGGCTGAGGCTAGTGTATTAGCGGTGTACATTCCGCCACAGGCGCCAGGTCCTGGACAAGCATTTTGGATTACTCCTTTGTAGTCTTCATCGGAGATAGAGTTGCTAAATTTTTGACCTAAGGCTTCAAAAGCAGATACAATATTCAGCTTTTGACATTTGTATTCACCAGAGTGAATGGTACCGCCATAGACCATTATTGAAGGGCGATTTAATCGACCTAAAGCAATAATGGAGCCCGGCATATTTTTATCGCAACCTACAACCGCTAACACAGCATCGTAATATTGGGCACTGGTTACGGTTTCGATAGAATCGGCGATGACATCGCGCGATACCAATGAAAAACGCATCCCGTCGGTACCGTTAGACATTCCGTCGCTTACACCAATGGTGTGAAAAATTAAGCCGACTAAATCTTGAGCTTGCACCCCTGCTTTAACTTCTTTAGCTAAATCGTTGAGGTGCATATTACACGGATTACCTTCAAATCCGGTGCTGACAATACCCACCTGCGCTTTATTCATATCTTCTTCGGTCAATCCTATGCCGTAAAGCATAGCTTGTGCCGCTGGTTGAGTTTCGTCTTGCGTTAAAACGCTACTGTATTTATTGAGGTTTTTCATACTAATGTTGTTGTCAATTTTGGGGTTGTTTGACGGACGTGTTTTTCGTAAGCTTCTTTTAATTTATAGCCCAAAGTGTATTTCCAAGGTTTTGGAAAATCCGTTTGATCGAGTGTTTCTATACCGATAATTCCGGCTGCTGTTCCGCAGAAAAAAGCACTATCAGCTTCATAGAACATTTCAGGTTTAAATTTTCCTACACACACTTCAATTCCGGCTTGTTGAGCGAGCTCAATCACTGTAGCACGTGTTATTCCCGGCAAAATACTACCTAACTCAGGGGTGTATAACACACCGTCTTTTTCAAAAAATAGATTAGCACTAGACCCTTCGGCCAAATAGCCTTCGTGATCGAGTAACAAAGCTTCGTCAAAGCCTTTGTCTTTAGCATCAGTGGTAGCTATGATTGAGTTGACGTAATGGCCACAAGCTTTTGCTTCAATATGAACAGATTTCGGATGAGGGCGACAATAAGAAGATAAGCTTACATTAAGCAAATCTTCACCGAGATAGGCTCCCCAATCCCACGCACAAATCATTATAGACACGGCTGCCGGACGATCAAGGCTCATATTGGGCGCGCAAAACACCAACGGACGCACATAAGCATCAAATAAAGTGTTAGCTTCAAGGGTTTTGTATGTTGCTTCGATTAATTCGTCTATATTGTAATCAAAAGGAATTTTGATGAGTTCACAAGAGCGTTTTAAACGTTCATAATGTGCTCTAGCTTTAAATAATTTGGCGCCATCAGTGGTTGCATAGCTACGAATACCTTCAAAAACGCCGTATCCGTAATGCAAGGTTTGTCCGTATAAGTTCGTTAAAGTTTCATCGGCTCTAACATATTTGCCGTCTAAATATATAGTAGTTTGGTGATTGAAATACATAATTAAGTGGTGTTAAGTTAAACTGATTTTTTAAATCTTTCGACTATAATCAATAGCTTAGGATTTGTTAGCGGTGATAAAAATTAGTGTCTTGCCCAGCGCAGGGCAGCACTTTATCAGTAAACTTGACCAGCTGTAAACCTGGTAACAGTAATGTATTGTTAAGTAATCCTGCTAAGGCAGAAATCAACACTAAAAAAAACAGGGAATGTTCAACAAATACAGTCATCGGTTTATCGTTTTAAAAAATGATTACAAGTCAAATGTAGAGGGCTTTGTAGAAATGCAAAATTTAAATTTTATGATTCACATAGTTTTCAAAGCTTATTATAAATACATAAATAATTAAAAATCAACAGATTAAAATAATTATAAAACGCTCTCCAAGTGTTCATTAACATCAATTAAAACAGCTGGCAACAATGGTATTTGCTATCCCGGCCGTATTTTTAAGGGCGATATTGCTGTTTTTAGAACCAATAAATAAAATGAGTTAAGCATAGTTAGGAATGTTTTTAAAATAAAAAAGCCCTTCTCAATGGAGAGAAGGGCTTACTATAAAATAGACAATATCAACCTTCTCCCCCGGGTGGGCGAATAATAATGTTGATAATAATGACTACAAATTGTTGCATTTGAATCTAAATGTTAAGTATAAAAAAAGCCTCCCAATTTCTCGGGAGGCTCAGTATAAATTTATAATTATAATCTAATACATCTCCTCCCGAGTTTGTGGCACCACAATCACGGTAATAATAATTGAAGAAATAATAGATAAATTAGACATTTTCACTTTCGTTATGTTCTGGGACAAAACTATGTATTATTTTTAAACTAAGCTGCATTTTTTTCAAAAAAAATAATTTGGTCTAAAAATAATTTGGTGAATCGGGCTGTAATTTTAGTGACTTGAATCCGTTTTTTTACCACAAAGGACACAGAGTTTTTACACAAAGGTCGCTAAGTTTTGCTTTATTGAATATTTCTCTACGTGCTTTGTGCATTCTTTGTGTTCTCCGTGGTTATCCTTTTCACCACAAAGGGCACAGAGTTTTACACAATATAATAATACACTCTCATCTTTCGCACCTAGTTCAAATCTTATTAGAGATTATCAATTCTTTTACGTTCACATCTAAAATTTCCGTAATCCTCTCAGGGTCTCCAATTTTGGTTGTTGTTGGTAGCTTCAGTTTCGAGTTATAATTAGAGCCTTATTGATAAGTCAAGATGTCCACCTAACCCGAGTTCCACAATTCTTTGCAAGGTTGAGATGCGCACTTCTTTTAGATTATTCTCAATTTTCGAGATGTAACTTTTATTGGTTCCACATTTTTTGGCAAGTTCTTCTTGTGTCAGCCCTCTTTCGAGTCTGGCTTGTTGAATTAAAAATCCAAGTTTAAAATTTTTATACCCTTCTTCAAATTTATCCCTTTTTGAAGTCCCTGCCTTGCCGTATTCTTCATCTATGAATTGGTCAAGTGATTTTAGATTCTTTTTCATTTTCATACTTCTTTTTTATTTTTATGCCTTCTTAATCTCTGACTTCGGTGTCTTTTGAGTTTTCTTTTGAAAGCCATTAGCCAAAACAATCAATTGTCCATCATCAAAGAAGCAAAAAATTCGAAAAATATTACTCCCAAGCTTTATCCGAATTTCAAAAAGCCCTTCTGTACCTGTTATATGTCGAAGGTAGCTTGATGGAATTTCTTGTATTGTTTCAATTACTTTGAAAGTCCACAAAATCTTGTTTTTTACTTTCTGATTCTGCTTTTTGTAGAAGTCAGAGAAATAATTTTTGTACAAGCTTATTTTTCTAATCTTCCGTTCATTCATTTACTGCAAAATTACATAAAGTTGTCCGAATGAGCAACTTTGCGGTCATTATCTTGTTTATTTGTTTTAGAAACGACGCGTAGCAAAATCACAGGCTCCTCTTATTCCTAAAAACCTGACAGGTTTATCCCTTAAAGCGTACTCAAACCTGTCAGGTTTACCACAGAAAATCACCTACAAAATGATTTGTCACATCCTTAAAGAAATGCAAAAACAATCTCAAAATAGCTGAAAACATTAACCGTTTGAGGTGAAGTAAGTATTTCAATTAGCGTATCTTTGACTAGCGTTTTAT
>CAYVJG010000057.1:0-11884 GCA_964451785.1 uncultured Flavobacteriaceae bacterium | reverse complement strand
GTATATTTGACGTGTCGGCTTCGATTAAAGTTTAGTGGTAAAATCCGCTCCTGCGTCAAGCCGCTAAAACGTTAGCGGACACCCTTTTAGAAAACTTATACAAATGAATTAACAAAAGAAACATAGAATCCACCGCACAAAAGGCACATTTGGTTTTCCCGCCGCACTACTCCAACGCTGAAATAAGCGAAGCGATTCACGAACACCTTTAAAGAATAAAATTATCGTGAGTAAAAACCAAAAGAGCCTTTTTTATTGTCCTCGCTCAAAAAAAATTAGGATATTTGGAGGAATGAATAAAATTTGAAAAATAAATGGCAAAAAATAAGAAAACGGAAGAACCCTTAGAAAAACAACTGTGGAAATCAGCTGACAAACTGCGAAAAAATATTGATGCCGCAGAATATAAACACGTCGTACTTGGATTGATTTTTCTAAAATATATTTCTGACGCCTTTGAAGAACTCTACGATAAACTAAAAACCGGAAAAGATGAATATGCTGGAGCAGATCCGGAGGACAAAGACGAATACAAAGCCGAGAATGTTTTCTTTGTCCCACAAAAGGCGCGCTGGTCTTATTTGCTTTCTCAAGCCAAACAGCCCACCATTGGAAAATCCGTAGATGAAGCGATGGACATTATCGAAAAGGAAAATGCTTCCCTAAAAGGGGTTTTGCCTAAAGTGTATGCCCGACAGAATTTAGATCCGACAAGTTTAGGCGAACTCATTGATTTAATTGGAAATATCGCCCTTGGCGATGCCAAATCAAGAAGTGCTGATATTCTCGGACACGTGTTTGAGTATTTTCTTGGAGAATTTGCCCTTGCCGAAGGTAAAAAAGGCGGGCAGTTCTACACCCCGAGAAGCGTTGTTGAATTGTTGGTAGAAATGCTTGAACCGTATAAAGGTCGTGTGTTTGATCCTTGTTGTGGCTCAGGTGGAATGTTTGTGCAAAGTGAAAAATTTGTCAGTGGACATCAAGGCAGAATCAACGACATTTCCATTTACGGACAAGAAAGTAACCAAACCACTTGGCGTTTGGCAAAAATGAATTTGGCCATTCGCGGTATTGACAGCTCTCAGGTAAAATGGAATAACGAAGGTTCATTCCTCAATGATGCCCACAAAGATTTAAAAGCTGATTACATTATTGCCAATCCACCGTTTAATGTTAGCGACTGGAGCGGTGATTTATTACGCAAAGACGGTCGTTGGAAATACGGTACACCGCCCACCGGAAATGCCAACTATGCTTGGATTCAACATTTCTTGTATCACTTGGCACCGAGCGGACAAGCAGGTTTTGTGTTGGCTAAAGGGGCTTTGACCACCAAAACCGGTGGCGAAGGCGACATTAGAAAAGAACTGGTAGAAGCCGATTTGATCGATTGTATTGTCAATTTACCGGCCAAGCTATTTCTGAACACTCAAATACCGGCTTCCCTTTGGTTTATGAGCCGCAACAGAAGCAACGGTAAGTTTAGAAACCGTACCAATGAAATCCTTTTTATTGATGCACGGAATCTTGGACATTTAATCAACCGTAGAACGAAAGTTTTATCCAACGGTTCCGAAAATACGGAAGATAACGATATTAAAAAGATTGCCGACACCTACCACAATTGGAGGAATCCTGATGGCAATTATGAAGACGAAAAAGGGTTTTGCGCTGCTGTTCCTAAAGAACGGGTAGCCGAATTGGATTATGTGCTCACCCCGGGACGTTATGTTGGTTTAGCCGAGGAAGAAGATGATTTCGATTTTAAAGAACGTTTTACGGCGCTCAAAGCCGAATTTGAGACACAATTGAAAGAGGAAGCCCAATTAAATGAGCGAATACAAGAAAACTTAAAGAAAATAAAAATGCCGGAATGAATTGAACCGGTCACAATTTGCGACCAGTTCAGTTTTATTGAAACTAAAAAATATAATGAGCAAAGAAATAACGATATCACAACAACATATCTCTAACAAGATATTCACCATACGAGGGGAACAAATAATGTTGGATAGAAACTTGGCAGAAATGTACCAAGTAAAAGCTATTCGGTTACGTGAACAAGTAAAAAGAAATCAAGAACGTTTCCCGGAAAACTTTATGTTTCGGCTAACTGAAGAAGAGGTAGAAACTATGGTATCGCAAAATGCGATACCTTCAAAACAGCACTTAGGAGGCGCTCTTCCCTATGCTTTCACCGAACAGGGTGTGGCAATGCTTTCTTCCGTTTTACGCAGTGATATTGCCGTAAAGGTAAGCATTCAAATAATAAATGCCTTTGTCCAAATGCGAAAACTTGTCGGTCAGCAAACCGTTCAGCAGTTGCGCTTTTCAAATATCGAAAACAAATTGGTGGAACACGACCAAAAGTTTGAACAAATCTTTAAAGCCATAGAAAGCAAAGACCTGCCCCAAAAAGGCATTTTTTACGACGGACAAGTCTTTGATGCTTACAATTTTGTGGCCGATATTATCCGCGAAGCCAAAACCTCTGTTATTTTGATTGACAACTATATTGACGATTCTGTATTTACGCTGTTTACCAAACGAAAAAAAGACGTTGCTTGTACCTGTTACACCCAAAAACTCACCAAAAGCTTGCAATTGGACTTAAAAAAGCACAACCAGCAATACCCGCCCATTGAGCTAAAAGCCTTAAAAACCACCCACGACCGCTTTTTGATTATTGACGAAAAAGAACTCTACCATTTGGGGGCTTCCTTAAAAGACTTGGGCAAAAAATGGTTCGGCTTTTCGAGAATGGATAGCTTGTGTAATGATGTGTTGAATAAATTAAAAGGAGGAAAGGATGAGTGAGTGGAAAGAACAAAAGCTTAGTGAATTAGCTGATTTGAGAAAAGATTCTTGGAAAGCTGGGGGCGAACAATTACCTTATATTGCCTTAGAGCATATTGTAGAAGGAGGTTTAAGGCTTCAAGGAATTGGTGATTCTTCAATTGTTGCAAGTAATAAATATTATTTTGATTCCGAGAACTTTCTTTTCGGAAAATTACGTCCCTACTTTAGAAAGCTATATAGACCAGATTTTAAAGGTATTTGTTCAACGGATATTTGGGTGGTTAAACCTATTGGCAACAATAGTAAGGATTATCTTTTTTACTTTTTTGCAAATCAGGATTTTATTGATTATACCTACTCAGGTTCTTCCGGGACTCGAATGCCAAGGGCAGATTGGAAGTTTGTAAGTGAAACAAAATGGAATTTTCCCGAACCCACTGAACAACGTGCCATCGCTGGGTTACTTTCTTCCTTAGACGACAAAATAGACCTCTTGCACCGCCAAAATGAAACCTTGGAAAAAATGGCAGAAACCTTGTTTCGACAGTGGTTTGTGGAAGACCCAAATCCACAATGGAAGGAAAGGCCATTGAGTTCTATTGCCACATTTTTAAATGGATTGGCTTGTCAAAAATACCCACCAAAAAATGAAACAGACAAATTGCCTGTTTTAAAGATAAAAGAATTGCGAAACGGTATTTCAGAAGATTGCGATTGGTGTACCACAGAAGTGGATAAAAAGTATATCGTTGAGAATGGGGATATCATTTTTTCTTGGTCAGCATCCTTAATGGTGAAAATTTGGAATGGCAAAACTTGTATCCTTAACCAACATTTGTTTAAAGTAACTTCCGATGATTTCCCAAAATGGTTTTACTATTTATGGAGCAAATATCATCTTGACCGATTTATTGCCATTGCAAGAGCTCACGCTACAACTATGGGGCATATTAGAAGAAGGGATTTGGACGATGCAATAGTTTTAGAACCAACCGACGACGAGTTGGAGTCTTTTACCGAAATTATGGAACCTATCATTGATAAAATGATTAAAAATAATTGTCAAATTAGTAAATTAGTGGCATTACGCGAAACACTCTTACCCAAATTAATGAATGGAGAGGTGCGGGTTGAATTTAAAAACAACGAATAAATGAAACGAAAAATAGGACTCTTCTTTTTGTCGTTATGGCTTTTGTTTGTGCTGATCATTATCATCACAATAGATGTTCCTATTTGCTTTTCGGGCAATTGTTCCTTTGTTGGTTTTTTTCAATTAATTTCTTCTAACGTCATTCCCCTACTCTGTATTTTGGCTTTGATTATTGGAGGCATTTCCTATTTTGATTTTAAGCATCAAATAAAAGGTTCCCCCGAATTATCATTTGAAATTACCGAGATAGAATCTATAGATTATGAACATTTAACTTTTTTGACCACCTATATCATTCCTTTAGTGTGTTTTCAATTTGATGCATTTAGATATCAACTGGTTTTCATCATAATTTTAGCAGCCATTGGCATAATTTACATAAGAACCGATTTGTTTTATGCCAATCCAACCTTGGCTATTCTTCAATTTAGGATTTATAAAATTGATGGAGAATTTAGAGGAGGTAAAACAAGGAAAGGTAAGATTTTGATTACAAGGGATAAGTTAAGTAAAGAAGATTACGTAAAGTATTTAAAACTTGACGAAAGAATTTATTATGCATTTAAAGTAAAATTGGATGACAAAACAAGAACTTAATCAGGCACTTCAATTTATAGAAGATCCACAAGGTGAATTGCAAATCATTTTATATGCTGTTTTTAAAGATGGCGGTACACCTAAAAAAATAGATGTAAAAGCAGACGATTTGCCACAAATTCGTGATATTTTCAAAAAAGGTATCCAATCCTATATTATTGAAAAAGATGAACACGAGATATTATCCCTCTCAACAGCAGATGAAAGGAGTAAATGTTTCTATATCTATGATTTGGAGTTACCGGAAGAGCTTCAATATTTAGAAGATGTCATTGGAAATGACAACATAGAAAATTTCAATTTTCGGAATGATGAACTTACTAATCTTGATGCCTTAATTGTTGTCATTGCAGATAACGAAATAGAAATATCCTTATTTAAGAAGTTGTCGCCTGTTGAAGTTATTGGTCGGGGCGGTTTTATGTTGTGGAAAGCAAACGAACGGTTTGAAAAATTTGATGAAAAACTTTTAAGAATTAGTCCACGGTTTCAGGTTATTCGTGTAAATGAAGAAGTAATTATTTTAGATTTGAATGCTATTGAAAAAAGCTTCGGCTTTCACGATGTAATAACCCGTGAGGCAACAAAAAGTCTCGATGTTATTAGAGATATGCAAATTGTAAGTGATATGACAGGGCTGGAGGAATTAGTATCAAATGTAAGTTTTGCTAGAAAATTGACGAAAGTTGCGAGAAGTTCACCGGTTATTAAATTGAATATTCCAAATGATCACATAATTGCATTTTCTAAAAAACATCCTGCTACCCGAAATATGAAATACACGGATGATGACAGTCAATTTAATCTTGACACAAAGGTTTCTAAGGACTTGTTTGTTAAAATACTAAATGATGATTTACTCACATCTGAATTGACAAAATTATATTACGCAAGCCTTGCAAAAGATGGCGTTCAAGTTGAAGAGGAAAACGACAATCAAGGAAATGAAAACAACGCCTAATAATGGACAAGTTAAAGAAAGTCATAGAAGAATATCACCATTGGGGAGGTCTTTCAACCTATATTGACCGTATAGAAACACATAAGGATATAGATTTTAGTCATTCTCTTGAAAATGCAAAGGCTTTATTAGAAAGTGTTGGAAAAGAAGTTTGTACGCAAAACAAGGTTGATTTAGGCAAAAATCCATCTGTAAACAAAGTTCTAAAAAAATGTTTCTTGGCGATGGGATATACAAATGGCTCTATGGTTAATCAGGTTTCTTCAGCTTTAGCGACAATTGCACAACAAGTGGGTGAATTGAGAAATGAGATTGGTTTAACTGCACACGGTAAATCATTAGAAGAAATTGAGCAACGCAACAGTAAAGTAGATGTACTAACCAGAGAATTCTTAATTGATACTGTAGAAACAGTTTGTATTTTCATTATCCGTAACTTTGAAAATAAAAAGAAAAAAGAAACAACTGCACCTCTTGAAGACACTTTAGATTATTTTGAAGTAGAAGATTTTAATGAGTTTTGGGACGATTCTTTTGGAGAATTTCAAATGGGAGATTATTCATATACTGCCAGTGAAATCTTATTTAATGTTGACAAACAAGCTTATGTAAACGAATATAAAACATTTACCGAAACAGAACAATGACCAAAATAACCGAAAATACCGTTGAAGAATTTTCCATTAAGCTATTGGAGCGTATGGGATATGAATACATCTATGCCCCTGATATTGCCCCGGATGGTGAAAAACCTGAACGCAATTCTTATGAAGATGTTTTGCTGTCTACCCGTTTAGAAAATGCGGTAAGAAGAATTAACCCCAATGTACCACAAGCAGCGCAAGAAGAAGCCATTAAGGAAATACAGCGTATTCATTCCCCTGAATTGCTGACCAATAATGAAAGTTTTCATCGTATATTGACCGAAGGTATTAAAGTCAGTTATCAAAAAGACGGACAACAACGTGGTGATTTAGTTTGGTTGGTTGATTTCGATACCCCGGAAAACAATGATTTCGTGGTAGCCAATCAATTTACGGTCGTTGAAGACGGGGTCAACAAACGCCCGGATGTTATTTTGTTTGTCAATGGCATTCCTTTGGTGGTTATCGAATTAAAAAATCCGGCAGACGAAAATGCCACGGTTAAATCTGCCTTTCGGCAAATAGAAACCTACAAAGCTACTATTCCGAGCTTGTTTACTTACAATGCCTTTTGCATTATTTCCGATGGATTGGAAGCCCGTGCCGGTACGGTTTCTTCGGGCATCAGTCGCTTTATGGCGTGGAAATCGGCAGATGGCAAAGAAGAAGCTTCAAATCTTGTTAGCCAGTTAGAAACACTCATCAACGGAATGCTGAACAAGGAAACCTTATTAGACTTAATTCGACATTTCATTGTATTTGAAAAATCAAAAAAGGAAGACGCAAAAACAGGGGTCACCACGATTTCAACGGTAAAGAAATTGGCGGCTTATCATCAATATTATGCGGTGAACCGAGCCGTAGAATCTGCTTTACGTGCTTCGGGCTTTACGGTAGAAAAAGAAACGCCAACCAGTATGGTAATGGAATCACCCGAAAGCTATGGTGTGGTTGGTGTAAAAGCACAACCCAACGGCGACCGAAAAGGAGGTGTCGTATGGCATACACAAGGAAGTGGGAAGTCGCTTTCTATGGTGTTTTTCACGGGTAAAATTGTTTTAGCATTAGATAATCCAACGGTAGTAGTGATTACCGACCGGAACGATTTGGATGACCAACTTTTTGATACTTTTGCAGGTTCTACCCAATTATTACGACAAGAACCCAAACAAGCCGAAGACCGTAACGATTTAAAAGAAAAATTAAAGGTGGCTTCGGGAGGTGTTATTTTCACCACCATTCAAAAATTTTCGCCAGACGAAGGGAATGTTTATGAAACTTTATCTGAAAGAGAAAACATTATTGTCATAGCCGATGAAGCGCACCGTACGCAATACGGGTTTAAAGCCAAAACGGTGGACGATAAAGATGAAAACGGCAATGTGGTTGGAAAGAAAATTGTATATGGTTTTGCCAAATATATGCGTGATGCTTTGCCTAATGCCACTTACATTGGTTTCACCGGAACACCGATTGAAAATACAGATGTGAATACCCCGGCAGTCTTCGGAAATTATATTGACGTTTATGACATCGCCCAAGCCGTTGAAGATGGCGCTACCGTTCGGATTTATTATGAAAGTCGTTTGGCAAAGGTCAATTTGAGTGAGGAAGGTCAACAATTGGTAGAAGAATTGGATGAGGAACTTGCTACAGACGACCTTACCGAGACCCAAAAGGCAAAAGCCAAATGGACACAATTGGAAGCATTGATTGGCAGCGAAAATCGCGTTAAAAATGTAGCCAAAGATATTGTTCAGCATTTTAAACAACGCCAAGAAGTGTTTGAAGGCAAAGGAATGATTGTGACAATGTCACGCAGAATCGCTGCTGATTTATACGATGAAATCATCAAACTAAAACCCGAGTGGCATTCCGATGACCTCAATAAAGGAGTAATAAAAGTTGTGATGACTTCGGCTTCTTCTGATGGTCCCAAAATTGCCAAACACCACACCACAAAACAGCAACGACGCGCGCTTGCAGACAGAATGAAGGACCCAAACGATGAACTAAAATTAGTGATTGTTCGGGATATGTGGCTCACCGGTTTTGATGCGCCAAGTATGCACACGCTCTATATCGACAAACCGATGAAAGGCCATAATTTGATGCAGGCCATTGCGCGTGTAAACAGAGTCTATAAAGACAAACCCGGCGGTTTAGTGGTGGATTATTTGGGCATTGCATCTGATTTAAAAAAGGCGCTTTCCTTTTATTCAGATGCCGGAGGAAAAGGCGATCCTACAATCGCACAGGAACAAGCCGTAGAGTTAATGTTGGAAAAATTGGAAGTCGTTTCACAACTATTTGAAGGCTTCCCGTATGAAGATTATTTCCAAGCCGAAACCAGCAAAAAATTGTCGATGATTTTGGCTGCCGAAGAACATATTTTAGGATTAGAAAATGGCAAAAAGCGGTTCATTAACGAAGTTACAGCATTATCGAAAGCCTTTGCAATTGCAGTGCCACACGAGCAAGCGATGGATGTGAAAGATGAGGTGTCGTTTTTTCAAGCCGTAAAAGCACGGCTTGCCAAATTTGATGGAACAGGTGCAGGAAGAACAGATGAAGAAATTGAAACAACCATTCGACAAGTCATAGACCAAGCGTTGGTTTCAGAACAAGTCATTGATGTTTTTGATGCCGCAGGGATTAAAAAACCGGATATTTCCATTCTTTCAGAAGAATTTTTGTTGGAGCTAAAAGGGATGGAACATAAAAATGTAGCACTCGAAGTATTGAAAAAACTACTCAACGATGAGATAAAATCACGTTCTAAAAAGAATTTGGTTAAAAGTAAGTCGCTGAAGGAAATGCTGGAAACTTCTATCAAAAAATATCATAACAAAATATTGACAGCAGCCGAAGTAATGGATGAACTCATCAAATTGAGTAAGGAAATTATCAATATGGACAGCGAAGCCAAAAACCTTGGCCTTTCTGACTTTGAATACGCTTTTTATACGGCTGTAGCAAACAATGACAGCGCAAAGCAATTGATGCAGCAAGATAAATTACGTGAATTGGCTGTTATATTAACTGAAAGGGTCAAAAAGAACGCTTCTATCGACTGGACAATTAAAGAAAGTGTGAGAGCAAAACTGAAAGTGATAATTAAGCGTACATTAAGACAATATGGTTATCCACCAGATATGCAGAAATTGGCGACAGAAACCGTATTAAAGCAAGCAGAAATGATAGCAAAAGAATTAACAGCAGAAAAATAAATGCCAACACTAAGCCACACACATTGCCAAGCCGCTCAAAACCAACCGCACAAGGCAAAGCTTGGCAAAGAGTGTGGCTTCCCAACCGCACGCAGTAGACAGCAAAAAGGCACATAAATGAATGAAAACAAGGGCGATCCGCTAACAGGCGGTTTGCCAAAAGAGCGGGTAAATGGTAAGCCGGAAGGTCATTTCTTCTATCACGCAAAAGCCATTTTAAAGTTTTTTGGTAAATTTAAAACTTGAAAAATGGCTTTTGCTCGGGTTCGTGTTTGACGGGCGGTTTCGTCTTCTAAATCCGCTCCTTCGGCAAGCCGCAGAAACGTTATGTGGCATTGCTGAAAAACACCATCGTAAAAAATTTAGACTTTAATGAAAGCAACAGAAACGAAAGTAGAAGAATTTTTATCATCAAATAAAACTCAATTTGTAATACCAGTTTATCAAAGAAACTACGATTGGACAACAGCACAATGTAAACAACTATTAAACGACATTCTCGAAGTTGGCGGAAATAGAAAAATGAACGCTCATTTTATCGGCAGTATCGTTTATGTTCACGATGACGTTTATACTTCATCTCGAATCAAAGAACTTACAATAATCGATGGGCAGCAGCGAATTACGACATTAACACTCATATACCTAACCCTATTTCAACTTGCAAAAAAGCTAAACGAGACTTCTCTTGAAAACGAGATTAACGAAACCTATCTGATTAACAAGTTTGCCCCTGAAGAAGAAAAATTGAAGCTGAGACCAACCGAAAACAATGATGAAGCTTTAAAGTTTCTATTAAGAGAGCATTCTAACGAAGAATACCCCGGATTTTCAAAATTAATCGACAATTTCAACTATTTCAAGGAGAGAATAATTGAAGAAAATTACAATGCGGTTTTAAATGGCTTAGCTAAACTAATGTTCGTTGAAGTTTCGCTTGACAGGGACAAAGACGACCCTCAACGCATTTTTGAAAGCCTCAATTCTACAGGTTTAGAACTTACCCAAGCTGACTTAATTCGGAATTATATTTTAATGGGTCTAAAGCGAAGAGACCAAAACCGAATTTATCAAAACTATTGGGAAGTCATAGAAAAATATGCCAAAGATGAATCTTCTAACAAAAGCCGGGTTTCAGATTTTATCAGGGATTACCTTACCCTTGAAAACAAGAAAATACCGAACAAGAGTAAGGTTTATATGGAATTTAAAGAGAAATTCCCAACATCAACTGTTGACGATTTAGAACAGATATTAAACGATATAAAATCATTAGCCAAACATTACAATAAGCTTATAAATCCTAAAAATGAACCCGATAAAGACATTAGAAAACAGCTACAACACATCAACAAACTTGAAATCAATGTAGCTTATCCCTTTCTTCTTAAGGTTTATGACGATTTTACAACAGAAAAAATTGACAAAGAAACCTTTATTGACGTCTTAGAATTAGTACAGTCTTTTACTTGGCGACGTTTTATCCTCGGCTTACCAACTAATGCGCTGAATAAAATTTTTATGAATCTGTATGAAAAGGTTGAACACGATAACTACCTCTACTCTATACAAAAATCCCTTATCCAAAAGTCAGGCAGTCAAAAATTTCCACGAGATGCGGAAATCCTTGATACGCTTAAAATAAAAGACGTTTATAATATTAAATCAAAAAATAGAACGTACTTTTTAGAACGATTAGAAAATTTCGATAATAAAGAACCAGTAAGAATTGAAGATAACCCCGACATTACTATCGAACATATTTTTCCACAAAACCCCGACCCGAAATGGAAAATAGAATTAGGAGCAGATGAATATAATTACATCAAGGATAATCTTTTAAATACTATTGGAAATCTTACACTTTCGGGAAACAACGGTAAACTTGGTAACAAACCATTTACCGAAAAAAGAGACTTACCCGAAGCAGGTTACAAAGACAGTAAATTATGGTTCAATAAATATCTCGGAATACTTGACAAATGGGATAAATCAGAAATTGAAAGAAGAGCTGATATAATTGCAGAGAAATTTTTAAAAATTTGGCCAATGCCAAGCATAGCCATTGACGAGATAATAGAACGTGATGAAGTAAATATTTTTGACGCAGACGAACCTAAAGGTAAGAAATTAGAATACGCCATTTTCTTTGACCAAAAATTGGAAATCAAACAAGTAGCTAAACTATATAACGAAGTAATGAGCCGTCTTTTTGACTTACAACCTGAAACATTTTTCACTTCAGAACTTGCTGAAAAGTTGACTCTAACGAAAAATCCGACAGATGGAAATCCAAGATCGCCAATGGCTATAAATGACACCTATTTTATTGAAAGTAACTTAGATAATATCGGAAAATTTGATAGAATAAAACTTGCATTGAGAACTTTTGGATTTGAAGACGAATTAATGATAAAATATAAAGACGAGATTGCAACGACCACATAACAAACGGGTCGAGTAGACAAGGGCATTTCAGCCCAAGCCTCTCACAGAACCG
>CAYVJG010000056.1:0-12216 GCA_964451785.1 uncultured Flavobacteriaceae bacterium | reverse complement strand
AGTACAATGAGACAAAGTCGAAATTGGACTAGTTAATTTATCCATACGGTATTACGCGTAAAAATCTGACTGGTTTCTACAATTAATTTTACTTTAAAAAATGAGCCTTTCGGTACTGAATCGGACTGACAGCTTTCTGTTTTTTAAAGAAATGTATCAAATGACTTTCATCGACAAAACCAAACTCTAAAGCAATGGCTTTTACTGACATATCGCTCTGCATTAAACGCTGTTCAATTAATTTCAATCGGTATTTCTGAATGTATTGCTGTAATGTGATACCAAAATTGCGCTTAAAATATGTACTAAAATAATTATTCGAAATATTGAAATAGGCAGCTAAAGCTTTGCGTTGAATCAATTCCGGATAATAAATGTGCTCATTGATATATGAAATCAAATTTTCCTTAGCTGAAGCTGGTTGAGTTTCGGCAGACTTATACTGTTGACTGATCATACGAATAATGCCAAATACAGACAAAATTTGATAAACCAACCAATCTGATCGACTGTCTTTTAATGCATCATAATGGGTTGCAATACCCAAAATGGTTTCTCGCAAAACTGCTGCCCTCGCTTTTGTCAGTGGCAATTTCATTTCCTTCCAACGCCTTAATCGCATGATATTTTCAGGTGAAAATACCGTAGTCGATTTTAGACGATGCAATTGCAACCGATTCAAAAAATCGTCCGTAAACAATATAAATACAAATCGCGTCGATTCTTCTACCTCAAAAAAGTGTGTGTCCTCAGGCGAAACAATAAACAAATCATTCTCCTCATAACGCAACTTACTGGTGTTAAGTAAGTGCACACCGCTGCCGTGTTCTATAAAAATAAGTTCGTAATAGGTTTGTGTATGCCATGGAGCGTGAAAAAAATCTTCCGTTTTCTGTAGCACCACCAAAGGTTCAAATTGTGCGCGTCTCATAATAAAACAAATTTACAATATTTAGCAACATTTATACAACTATATCGCTTTTAAATAGCTGAATTTTGCTCTCGTTTTTAAATTGATCTATCATGCTTAATTTCATTTTAATCCTTTTTTGTATTGCAGCCGGGATGCTCTTTAAAAAATACAAACTGCTACCCGCTGATTCCTACAAAGGCATTAACGTTTGGGTGCTCTACATAGCACTTCCTGCCGTTTCGTTTAAATATTTACCCAAAATTGAATGGACAAGCGAAATGCTTTTCCCCATTTTATCGTCTTTTTTAGTTTGGATTGGCGCCTGGGTGTACATGGAATTTTACTGCAAAAAAAAGAAATACAGCCAACGCACCCGAAGCACTTTAGAACTCACCGGAGGCTACAGCAATACTTCCTTTATGGGATTTCCGCTGGTGATTGCCTATTTTGGGGAACCCGCTTTGAGTATTGCCGTGATTTGTGACCAGTCTATGTTTGTCTTGCTGTCAACTGTAGGAATTATTGCTGCCGTTAAAGGCAACCGGAAAGATAAAAGTGGCTTAAGCACCAAAGTCATTTTAAAGCGTCTTGTCACCTTTCCGCCCTTCATTGGCTGTGTGTTAGCGCTTAGCTTATCCAGATTTATTGACTTGTCTCCAGCTGATCCTTTCTTTGAAAGCTTGGTAGCTACAGTGGCTCCCTTGGCCTTGTTTTCTATAGGTTTACAACTCAAATTTAGAGGCTGGAAAAAACAGCTCTCACAAATTTCAATGTCCCTGCTTTACAAGCTTATCTTAGCGCCTGTTTTAGTACTTGTTGCAGCTTTACTCATCGGCATAAGCGGCGATATTGCCAAAGTTAGTATTCTCGAAGCGGCCATGCCTACGCTGGTCACTTCAAGTATCATCGCTGAACAGTATTATTTAAACTCCAAATTAGTCAATATTACCATCGGTATTAGCATCATCATCGGGCTCATCACCACTGGAATTTGGATGTTTTTAATGGATTTAATCCTTTAAAAATCAAGTACTCTAAATTGCCAATTCAACGCATCGATTAACGTCAACGTATTTGTTTGAACGGGTAAACCTGCACTAATTTTTAGGACTTGCATCGCCATCATACTCCCCACAATACCGGGCAATGGCCCCAAAACACCATAGCGATCGCATGTAGCAGTTTCCGCGGCCGGTGGCGCTTCAGGATAGAGTTGACGCAAGTGTTTACTACCGCGATAATTAAACACCGCCACCTGTCCTTCAAAAGCGAAAATACTGCCGTAAACTAAAGGTTTTTGTAAGGCTACACAAGTGTCATTGACCACATATCGGGTTTCAAAATTATCAGAACCATCAATTATAATATCGTAGTCTTGAATTAAGGCTTCGGCATTGGCCTCTGTGACTTGAACAGACAAAGCCGCTACCTGAACAGTAGAATTATGTGCCCTTACAAATTGCTTAGCACTATCTACTTTTAGTTGCCCGATGCGCTCTTCGGCATGAATAATTTGCCGATTGAGGTTGTGGAGTTCCACCCGATCAAAATCGGCTATGGCTATTGTCCCGACGCCGGCTGCGGCCAAATACTGAATTACCGGACTTCCTAATCCGCCGGCACCGATAACCAGTACGCGGGCAGCAGCTATTTTTCGCTGCCCTACCACTCCGATTTCCTCTATAAAAATTTGACGACTGTAACGTGCAAAGCCGTCTTTTTTTAGTTTATCCATTTTAAAAACAGGTTTCCCAATCCTTCATAACCGCCTCGTAGCCTTTATTTTGAATCAATTCTCGAATGGTCTCCATACTGCGATTATCGTCAATTTCAAATTGCTCTAAGGATTCAGGTTCTACAGCATATCCGCCTGGATTTGTTCTGGATTCGGCACTCATCGTCGTCGCGCCTAAGCTAATAACATGGTTGCGAAACTGTTGATTTTCGCGGGTAGAAATTGAAATTTCCAATTCGTTATTCCAAATTCTGTAAGCGCAAATCAACTGTAACAAGTCGCGATCATTCATCATAAAATTGGGTTCCCCCACCCCTTCCGCCGGACGCAATCGCGGAAAAGACACCGAATATTTAGTACGCCAATATTTTTTCTGTAAATAATCAATATGTAAGGCATTAAACACACTATCTACACGCCAGTCTTCAAGTCCCAATAACACCCCTAGCCCAATTTTGTGAATCCCGGCAGCACCAATCCTATCCGGAGTTTCTAATCGAAATCTGAAATTCGATTTTTTCCCCTTTGGATGGTATTTTTTATATACTTCTTGATGATAGGTTTCTTGATAAACCAACACTGAATGTACGCCTGCCGAATGCATTTTGACGTATTCTTCTTCAGACAAGGGCTGTACCTCAAAAGACAAATTAGAAAAATGAGGCTTTAAAATTTGAATAGCATTTAAAAAGTAATCTATTCCTACTTTCACATGCGCTTCACCCGAAACTAAAAGCAAATGATCAACGCCTTTTTGCTTTAAAAAAGCAGCTTCGCGTTCTATTTCGTTATCTAATAAAGTGCGTCTTGGCATTTTATTAGTCAAGCTAAATCCGCAATAGGTACAAATATTTTGGCACTCGTTACTCAAATACATCGGCGCGTACAGCAAAATTGTTTTTCCAAATCGCTGTTGTGTCAACTGCCGACTTAAGTTTGCCATCTGCTCTAAAAACGGCGCTGCCGCCGGCGAAAGCATTACCAAAAAATCATCGACTGTTTTTTTTGATTTTACTAAACTGCGTTTTACCTCATCACTAGTTACGCTATAAATACGCGTCTTAATACGTTCCCAATCATAGTTTTGAAACTGTTCCCAATAGGTTGTATTCATCATCATTTCAGGAATTTATAATGTTTGTAAAAAATCAGTCAACGGACTCGATGCGGCTGCTACGGGAGTTGCTTGGGCTAATCCGGCTTCATAGGCCTTACGACCGGCAATCACTGCGTCCTTAAAAGCTTCGGCCATAGCTACTGGCTGTTGAGCTACTGCAATGGCGGTATTAACCAACACCGCGTCGGCGCCAATCTCCATAGCTAAAGCAGCATCAGAAGGAGCGCCAATTCCGGCATCTACCACCACCGGCACTCGACTTTGTTCGATGATTATTTTTAAAAACTCGATTGTTTCTAAGCCTTTATTGCTTCCAATGGGCGAACCCAATGGCATGACCACCGCTGCGCCGGCTTCTTCTAAATGCTTGCATAATACCGGATCGGCATGAATGTAGGGCATGACTATAAAGCCTTGTTTAACTAGCGATTCCGTGGCTTTTAAGGTTTCTATCGGATCGGGCATCAAATATTTAGGATCGGGATGAATTTCTAATTTTACCCAATTGGTTCCAAGGGCTTCACGTGCCAGTTGCGCTGCCAAAACAGCTTCTTCAGCGCAACGCGCTCCTGAAGTATTTGGCAATAAGTGTACATTAGGAATATCGAGTTGAGTCAGTAATGCATCCTCAGTTTTATGTGCATCGATGCGTTTTAAGGCTACAGTTACCAGTTCTGTTCTCGAAGCAATAACGGCTTGGTGCATCTGATGCAAATCACCAAACTTCCCGGTTCCTAAAAATAATCTAGATTGAAATTTTTGCTGTGCGATTTGTAATGTACTCATTCTAATTTTGTTTTAATGTCTTGATATAAAGCAGGTTTTTTAGTTAGTAATCCCGATAGTGCTACCCCATAAATCCCTGTTGATTGTAACAAGTCTATATCAGATAAAGCAATGCCACCAATGGCATAAATTGGTGGATAGCTAATCTGCTGAGTGTTCAAGGATTCAATAATTTTCCGGTAGCCGTCTATGCCTAATAATGGGCTCAAATTCTGTTTGGTGCTTGTAAACTTATACGGCCCTAATCCGATGTAATCACAGCCCTCTTCAATGCGTTGCTGGACCTCGGAAAAGCTGTTGGCTGTGCCGCCAATCAAACACCGGTCACCTAATTGCTTTCGCGCTTCTGCTACTGCTTCATCTTGTAATCCCAAGTGTACGCCATCGGCTTCAACGGCCGCAGCAATAACCACAGCATCGTTGATAATCAACTTGGCCTGATAATTTTGGGTGTAATGGCGTATTTCTTCTGCTAACTGCTGCAATTCAAGAGGAGTTGCATTCTTCCAGCGCAATTGAATCCATTGTACACCGGCATCTAATGCCGCTTGAACATGACGCTTTTGTTCAGCGGCCGTAACGCCTTGCGAAATGTATTGTATCTTATGAAATTGCATAATGATGGAATCCTATTAATGAAGCGGAACTTTGTAAGTAATGTTCAACGTATTTTTTAGCTTTTGAGCAAGCCGATATTAGGGTTTCCCCTTTTGCAACCTGTGCAGCAATAGCCGAAGACAAGACGCAGCCAGAACCGTGTTTGGCGTACATTTTTCCCTTTGAAGGCTTAAAAATCGTTTCCTTATTCTTCTGCAGCAGCAGATCGCAATTTTTTAACTCCTGGCGATGGCCACCTTTGCGCAATACGGTTTGTTCAGCAGAAAAATAGCCGCGTAGTGCTTGGAATTCCTGTTCATTCGGCGTTACTAAATCTATATTTTTCAACGCTGATTTGAGTTGATCTTCATCATTTAAAACGAAGAAATCGCATCCTGACGAACTGCGAATCACCGGATCCCACAGCACAAATACTTGCGGATTAAATTGACGAATCACTGTAACTATAGCTTGTAAAACAGCAGCATTCTGAACGATACCTATTTTTACAGCAGCCACAGAATAACTCCGCATTAGCTGCTCAATTTCTTCAGTAATTACAGCTGTTTTACGCCAAGTCAATTTAAAAAACTCCTGTTCTGTTTGTAAGGTTTCGGCTGTCAGCACGGCTATGCCTTGTACTTGCAACTGCTCTAAGGTTTTGATATCTGCCAAAACGCCAGCGCCACCACAAGGGTCAAATCCGGCGACGGTCAGTACAATTGGTCTCTGCATTGTATATAAATTTGTAATGGATTTTTAGCTTGCCAAATGCTTCCCAACATAGCAACATCATCAGCACCACACGCTTTTACTAGTTGACCGTTTTGAGGCGTAATACCGCCTAGTCCTACCAGTTTCACAGTCGTATTGGAGCGTTGTTTCAGCTGTGGAAAAACCGCATTGGTTTTTCCGTATTCAGGTTTAGAAATACTTTCAAAAACAGGCGACAAAAAGGCGTAATCCCAAACCGATGATAAGGCGTTAAAAGTTTCTATGTCATGCGTTGATGTGGACAAATGATACTTGTTTCGATAAGCTTTATGAACGCCTTCACAACGTCGATGCTCATTAACATGCAATCGATTTATCCCAAATTCTTCGGCTAAATGATCATGCGAATGCAATACCAATCGATTGGCAAATCGACCATCAATGCGATCTAAATACCTCTTCATTTCCTCTGTTGTAAAGTTGTATTTTCGAATATGAAAAAGCTTTAAGCCTGCCGATAAGAGTGTATTGACCCAAGTCGTTTCCTTATCAACAGGCTGTGGAGGCGAAATAACCAGCATCAGCTATAAATTTCTTTGCCGTTTTCAACAAATTCTTTTGCTTTCTCCTCCATGCCTTGAGCTACTGATTCACGGATTTCTTGCGTAATTTTCATCGAGCAGAATTTCGGCCCACACATCGAACAGAAATGCGCAATTTTAGCGCCCGCAGCCGGCAAGGTTTCATCGTGAAATTCTCGAGCTGTATCCGGATCGAGCGACAAGTTAAATTGATCTTCCCACCTAAATTCAAAACGCGCCTTACTCAAGGCATTATCGCGGTATTGCGCCCCTGGATGACCTTTAGCTAAATCGGCTGCATGCGCTGCCAATTTATAAGTAATCACTCCATCTTTAACGTCTTTTTTATTCGGTAATCCCAAATGTTCTTTTGGCGTCACATAACACAACATCGCACAACCAAACCAACCGATCATCGCGGCGCCTATGCCCGAAGTAATGTGGTCGTAACCCGGTGCAATATCTGTTGTCAAGGGGCCAAGCGTATAAAATGGCGCTTCATCACACACTTCCAATTGTTTGTCCATATTCTCCTTAATCAGCTGCATTGGCACGTGTCCAGGGCCTTCAATCATCACTTGCACATCGTGCTTCCAGGCTAGTTTGGTCAATTCGCCTAAAGTATCTAATTCAGCAAACTGCGCTTCATCATTGGCATCGGCAATAGCTCCCGGACGCAAGCCATCGCCTAGAGAAAAGGCGACATCATAACGCTTCATAATATCACAAATCTCCTCAAAATGCGTGTATAAGAAATTCTCTTTGTGATGAAACAAACACCACTTCGCCATAATCGATCCACCACGTGAGACGATTCCGGTAACGCGCTTGGCTGTCAAGTGGATGTAACGCAACAACACGCCGGCGTGAATCGTAAAATAAGATACGCCTTGTTCAGCCTGTTCAATTAGGGTATCTCTAAAAATTTCCCAGGTTAAATTTTCAGCTATACCTTTTACTTTTTCTAAGGCTTGGTAAATGGGAACGGTTCCTATTGGCACCGGAGAATTGCGAATCACCCACTCACGCGTTTCATGGATATTTTTTCCGGTCGATAAATCCATAATTGTATCGGCGCCCCAGCGACAAGCCCAAACGGCTTTTTCTACTTCTTCTTCAATGCTCGAAGTCACGGCGCTATTACCTATGTTAGCGTTGATTTTTACCAAAAAATTACGCCCAATAATCATAGGTTCACTCTCCGGGTGATTGATATTATTCGGAATAATAGCTCGTCCGGCAGCTATTTCGCTACGTACAAATTCGGGTGTAATTTTCCCTTTCGGTGTATTGGCTCCAAAACTTTCTCCAGGGTGGCGATGCTTGAGATGTAGCAACTGTTGCTGTTGCTCTATACGCTGATTTTCACGAATAGCTACATATTCCATTTCAGGGGTAATGATGCCGTTTTTGGCATAATACAGCTGTGTGACTACTTTTCCGGATTTAGCTACCTTTGGTAAATGGCGCGTTTTAAATCGCAACTCATGCAAAGCTTCATCTTGCAAACGCGCCTGTCCGTATTTAGAAGTCAAACCGGACAATTCTTCTACATCACCACGCTGAGTAATCCAAGATTCGCGAAGGCGTGGTAATCCGTTGTGTACATCTACCGTGTAATCAGGATCGGTATAAGGACCAGAAGTATCGTAAACCGTTACCGGCGCGTTTTTTTGTATCATGCCATTGGCCAAATGCGTCGGACTCAATTCTATTTCTCGCATAGCCACTTTAATGGGATGTAAATACCCCGAGACATATACTTTTTTAGAATTTGGCAAAGGCGTTTGAGAGATTTGATTGTCGTTCATAAGATTCTGTTTTATAGATTTATTGCTGTGTTTTACTAATCAATGATTGGGGATGTTTTAGATTCGAGCGGGTAAATTATCCTAAGGTTGCATTGACTTATCCCCCTTGTGTGGCCGTGATAATGAGGATATCGTCTTGCTCTTTCAGACGTATTGTTTCCCATTCAGATTGAGGGATAACGCGATTGTTTACGGCAATGGCCACGCCTTTTAGGCTAGAAGAAGGCTGCCAAAATTGAGCGACTTCTAACGCAGAAGGCGCGTTTTCAAAATTTGTTGTCTGATTGTTGATTGTAAGTTCCATTCCTAAATTTTTTAAACACTTTAGGAATGACCACAGCAGTGCAGAACGCACCTATCTATGAAGACATTTCACTTTTCCCTACGCCAGTATGATCCGGATCAGGTAATAAGGGTAAATTCTCAGCCTGCAGATGCAGACACCCCTAAAGTTGAGGCGAAATTAAATAAATTTCACAACTAAACAAGCTCTCTTTAAACAAAATATACAACACATCCTTATTTCTTTGTGAATTATTCACATTTACCGCTTAACTATCAATCAGTTAAATCAATTTATCACATTAATTGTAACTATTCAGTAGGTGGGGTTATTTCTTTTGGAGACGTGAAGAGCGAGGGAGAAGTTTGATTTTTTACAAATATTGGATTTCACTGAGTTCCGATTCTATTTTTGAAAAATCAATTGGGAACTTATACCAATTAGAATTATTTTTTAGTCCGATTTATAATATCTTTTGTAGGTATAATACCGTGGGCCATAAATTAACTAGTACAATGAGACAAAGTCGAAATTGGACTAGTTAATTTATGGCCCACGGTATTAATGCTACGGTCGTAAAAATAAGATACCTCCCAAAATGCAATATTTCCTCTAAAAAAAGTTTACGATTTCAAGGTGAATTTGAGGAAACTCCGTAGGAGTTTAATGTGACTAACCCATAGCAAACCTAGTGTAACTATGGGCTAGACGCAAACAACGCGCGAACCTCGGAGTGGGTTCAATATCAGTTTTTCAAAACAGCTGAATAGTTACACATGGGTTATGGAGTTGAAAATCACTAAAAAACTGCTTTTTGAGCAGCAATTACAATTACTTTTTTATCTTTAGACAGAATGATTAATACCGTATGGATAAATTATACGGAAATAACCCTAATTGGTATAAGATTATGGAAAATTTAAAAGTAAGCCTAATTCAAACTGAATTAACTTGGGAAAATGCCGAAGTCAATCGCGCACATTTTGACCGCAAAATTGCTGATATTAAAGAAACAGATCTCATCATTCTACCCGAAATGTTTACTACCGGATTTTCCATGCAGCCTAAACATCTAGCTGAACTTCCTGAAGGGCCTACCCTATTGTGGATGCAGCATTGGGCAAAACTTAAAAATGCAGTGATTATCGGTAGCCTCATCGTTACAGAAAACGATAAGTACTTTAATCGGTTGTATGTTGTTTTTCCCGATGGTAAATCGCTTCATTACGACAAGCGTCATTTGTTTTCATTTGCTGGTGAAGATCACGCGTACAGTGCTGGAATCGAAAAGTTGGTGTTCACTTATAAATCTTGGAAAATCTGTCCTTTAGTCTGTTATGACTTGCGCTTTCCGGTATGGGCGCGCAATACCGAAGTCTATGATGTTTTGCTGTATGTGGCCAATTGGCCTGCGGTACGTATTTCATCATGGGATATTTTGCTTCGTGGCCGCAGTGTGGAAAATATTTGTTACACCATTGGTCTCAATCGCATAGGTACTGATCCTAACGGCAACACCTATAACGGGCATTCTGCAGTATACAGTCCATTAGGCAATAAACTCTCACAAAACGATTGGGAAAGCGACTTTGTAGAAACACTACAACTTTCAGCAGAAGAACTGTGCAAAACGCGTCAACAATTTCCTTTTCTCGACGATCGCGATCAGTTTGACTTAACCGTATAACGTTAGAAGGAATTCATTATTCCTTTTTAGCTTCATGTGTTTTATACCAATTAGAATTATTTTTTAGTCCGATTTATAATATCTTTTGTAGGTATAATACCGTGGGCCATAAATTACTAGTACAATGAGACAAAGTCGAAATTGGACTAGTTAATTTATCCATACGGTATTATTTTAGTGTGATACAATCAAAATGCAATTGCAAAGGCTCTAAGGTTGCAAACAACTGATCGATTAGATCTTGACCATAGACCTGATAAAACTCACTAAAATTCACGGTACGTTCTTGTAAGTTATGGTTAGGAAACAACTCGTCTTGCAAATCTGTCAATCGCTCTAAATCTGCTTTCAAATGCCGTTTTTGGGCTTTTAGCAAACGTTTTTCGAGGTGATTTAAGCCGTTTAATTGTTTTTTTTCTTGGGCTGCTACAGCACCAATAAAAGATTTGTCGGTTGCTTTAGCTAAGGTGTACAAATCTGCAAATTGCTGCTTTAAAAAGTCTTTTTGTTGAGAAAAATCGATTCTTATAGCCGATAGTTCTTTTGTCTTTTTAGAGCGCAAATCAACTTGAGGCAAAAACAAATCATCAAAGCTCAACTCTAATTTCTGGCGCTTTTGATTCTGTTTTTCTGATAATAACACTGCAGAATTACGCAGTAATAGCATTGGAAAATCGACTTTAACAGTTTCAAAATAAGCTTTTAATTCTAACCAATAAGCCAACTCTCCACTCCCGCCAACATAGCACAAATTAGGCAAAATCACTTCTTGATATAAAGGACGCATAATGGCGTTGGGCGAAAAGCGTTCCGGATAATTATCGAGTTCAGTTAGCAATTCTTCAGTGGTAAAGCGCAATTCTGTATCGTTTACGGCATAGCCATAGCCTTCAACCACCAAGCGTTCGCGCAATTGATCGGCGAGGTAAAACAAATTGATTTCGCGTGGATTAACTTGCACTTTATAACCCTGTTCTGCTAACTTATGTGCGGTATTAGTCACTTGTTTAAAAGCAGTTTGCCCTAACAATTCATCTTTGACATAAGGTGCAAAAAGGCGCTTTAACTCGCGATCGTCCCCATCGACAATCACCAATCCGTATTTACCGAGAAATTCACTCGCTAAATAGCGCGTAGCTTCGGTTAAGTTATCGTGTTCAAGATAGGCTTTCTTAAAGCATTGACGCAGATAATCAGCAGCATCTGAATCGTTTAATTTTTGGTCAAATTCATTAAAAACAGCGTCTAGTCCTTGTGTTGAAAAACGACCTACAGCCCCAGCTTGTGAAGATTCCCAACGCAATTTTTGATCTTCAAAATTAAAATAATTAATTTCTTCGAAATCGTGATCCTCACTAGCCATCCAATAAATCGGCACAAAATTATAAGCAGGATAAGCTGCTTTGAGCTGCTGTGTAAGCTTGATGACCGAAATAATTTTGTATAAAAAATAAAGCGGCCCGGTAAACAAGTTGAGTTGATGGCCGGTGGTTATGGTAAAGGTTTTTTTATCACTTAGCAGCTCTATATTGTGTTGTGTAGCCTCAGATATTGCGGTATAGGCATACTGCTTTTGCAAGCTCGTCACCAGTGTTTGGCGTGTTTCTATTGAAAAGTTAGCGCCTTTTTCCTCTAACTGTTTCTTAAAGTTTTGAAGAGTTGGAAAGTGATGATAAGCGTATTTTAAATGATCGTCTTGTGCCAAATAAGCCAAAATCAAATCTGAATAATACGCAATATCCTTATATTCAATACAATCTGCCATACGGAATTCAAAATCTTGTGTGATTCAAATATACGGTAGAGTTTATTGGTTTAAAAGTTTATCGCGTTAATTCAGTTTAAAACTCAAAAAAACTTCATATAGATTAATAGCTACCCATTTTTAGATGTCGCTTACCAATGTTATTTATGACATAACCTGCTCAATTCTTTTACACTGTTTTTCGTATGTTTGTACTTTTAAGATTAAGAATTTAATTTTGACGATTC
>CAYVJG010000055.1:0-12977 GCA_964451785.1 uncultured Flavobacteriaceae bacterium | reverse complement strand
CTAAAGATTTTATCTTAAAACACCTCGATGCTGTGCATTTAGAATCTATCAACCGCCAAAACCGCGTGATGAATAAAAATAATCAATAGGTTCTTTATTAACTTGTGACAATCGAAACCTCTACTTCATCTTTATCTGAATCATATCGAATTTCCAAGGTTTCGATTTGTCGCATAGTTTAAAATAACCCGAGTTTCGGAGATACTCCAAGTCGTATGAAAATCAATTTGTTAAAATAGACTAACGTTCATATATGTTTGATTTTAGCAAATAATCGTATAGGTGAATTATATAGTCGTCCCTTGAATAATATTCAAACAGATTCATAAGGTAATAAGGTTTATGGTTGAGTACTGTTTGTGGATTACTATGGTAATAAGGTTCAAGGAATCCAGATGAAAACCTTATTACCTCAGTAAAATAATAGTAGTAAATGGACAAACCTTATTAGCTTATTTCGTTCGAAGAAAAGAGAGGAGCCTTATAATAACAACACCGAAACTTAAATAAAAAATTATGGAAGCACAACAACATCTTTTTTCAAACAAAACAGTCAATTACTATTTTGATGCCGCGTTAACTGATTTAGAAAAAATTGTAGAGCCTTTGCGTACTATACTTATCATTGACGATAATGTAGAACGTTTACACGGCAGCAAATTAACCGGCTGGCGTAAGATTGTTATCAAAGGTGATGAAACCAGCAAAAGCTTAACTTGTACTCAAAAGGTCATTGATGAACTTATTGCTTTAGAAGCCGATCGCAAAACCACTTTAGTCGGTATTGGTGGCGGGGTAACGACTGATCTTACCGGATTTGTAGCCAGCATTTATATGCGCGGCATTGCTTACGGATTTGTTCCTTCAACTCTCCTAGCGCAAGTAGATGCTTCTGTTGGTGGTAAAAATGGTATCAACTACGGCCGTTATAAAAATATATTAGGTATTATTCAACAGCCTGATTTCTTGTTGTTTGATTACGACTTATTAGACACCTTATCGCCTGTTGAATTACACAGTGGATTTGCAGAAATCATTAAATACGGCTGTATTTACGACGCAGAATTATTTAATTATTTAGAAACGCACAGCGCCGAAGCCCTCAATCGCAATCGAACTGTGATTAATCATTTAGTGCGACGATCGGTTGAAATTAAAACAGAAGTTGTCTTAGAAGATCAATACGAAAGTGGCTTGCGACGCATTCTCAATTTTGGTCACACCATCGGTCACGCTGTTGAGAAACTCGAAAAAATTCCGCACGGCTATGCCGTTGCTAAAGGAATGGTTATTGCTGCCCAATTTTCGACAGAGTTAACCGGATTATCTGCTCAAGCGGTTCAGCGACTAACGCAGCTGATCACAACTTATCAATTGCCTACTAACATTGCTAGCGACACTCAAGCTATTGAAGAACTCTTCAAAATGGACAAAAAGCGCGAGCAAGATTTTATTCATTTTATCTTACTTAATCACATAGGAAAAGTTCAAGTTTTCCCTATTGCTCTTACGGAGCTTTCTTTACTATTAGAAAAACATTTATCGCCCTCTCAATCTCATTAATCACTTATGGAAGTAACCGTATCATCAGGACAGGTCTCAGGAAAAATAAACGCCAATCCTTCAAAAAGTGCGATGCAGCGCGCCGTTGCTGCCGCTTTATTAGCCACTGGTAAAAGTATTATCAAAAAGCCGGGTATCAGCAATGACTGTAAAGCAGCTCTTGATGTTGCTCAAAAATTAGGCGCAAACATCACGCACACCGCTGACGGCATTGAAATTGACAGCCAAGGCATACAGCCTATTACCGACACCTTAAATTGTGGTGAAGCTGGATTAGGCATCAGAATGTTTACGCCCATTGCAGCGCTTAGTGAACAACCTCTGACTATTAAAGCTGAGGGAAGCCTTAAACAACGCCCGGTAGATTTTTTTGAAACCGTATTGCCACAACTTCACGTCAACTGTCAAACTAATGCCGGCTGTCCTCCGCTTGACATTCACGGCCCTTTACAGCCTGAAGACATCAGCGTTGACGGCTCGTTGAGTTCTCAATTTTTAACCGGACTTTTGATGGCTTTTGGCGCGGCAAAAACAGATAAGACGATTCAGGTTTCTAACTTGACCAGCAAGCCTTACATTGAATTAACCTTGGCTATTATGCGCCATTTTGGGGTGATTGTAGAACACGAAAATCTAGAAAAATTTCATTTTAACGCCTCACAATCTTATCAACCCTCCACTTATACGGTAGAAGGCGACTGGAGTGGCGCGGCATTTTTACTCGTTGCAGCCGCCATTGGCGGAGACCTTGAAGTCAGCAACCTCAACTTGCAAACCACACAATCTGATATTGCCATCTTAGAAGCCATAGCCCTTGCCGGGGCTAAAGTAACGCGTGCTGCCAATGCCGTAAGTATCAATCACGCGCCGCTGAAAGGTTTTGAATTTGACGCCACGCAATGCCCTGATTTATTTCCGCCACTAGTCGCTTTGGCGGCACATTGTCAAGGCACAACCACCATAAAAGGCGCTACGCGATTAACCCATAAAGAGAGTAATCGCAGTGTAGCTTTACAAGAAGAATTTGGAAAAATGGGCATTCGTATAGAAGTTGACGGCGATATAATGCGCATTCACGGAGGAACGATTACCTCAGCTGCCGTACACTCACATCACGATCACCGTATCGCTATGGCTTGTGCGGTAGCGGCTATAAAAGGTGAAGCTGACATTACAATTGCCGTAGCTGATGCGGTAAACAAATCATACCCCGAATTTTGGGAGCATTGGACGCAAATTGGCGGGGCGCTTAAAGTCACTCAACAACAATTTTAAACTACTCATTTGTCTTTTTATACACAAGCCTCCTTACCATTAGCGAGGAGGCTTGTGTTTTTCTGCTTTTTTTTTAAGCTTTTCTCGTAACTTTACGTCCTAAAACTTAGATTTAATGAATGCCCTCAAGCAACGTTTTATTCTTATCTTTTTATTGTTAGGAGGTTTTTATACCATCCATGCCCAAGATTCATTGGTCTTAAGCAACAATGACATCATAGTGGGCGAGTTAAAAGAAATGAATAAAAGTGTAGCGGTAATGGAAACAGACTACAGTGACAGTGATTTTAAGATAGAATGGGATGAGATTAAACGCATCCACACTAAAGCGGAGTTTTTGATATCTGTTTTTCCGGGTGAACAATATGACGGGCAGCTCATTTCGGGCGATTCAACTCAGCTGTACATTGTGAAACAACAAGACACCATCGCTTCAACTACATTGGATAAAATATTTTTTATTCGCGAAGTTAAAGCCGGATTTCTCAGTCGATTTAGCGGTGAGTTAAGTGTAGGCTATAATATGGCTAAAGCTGAGAATTTATCTGAATTTAGCATACGTTCACGCCTAGCCTATCGCGCTAAGCGTTGGACCCTAAGTGGAAAATACGATGACATCCGTTCAAGTAGAGACAATACTGACCCTGTAAAACGTGTTGACGCCGCCTTAAATTATCAATACTTCTTAAAACGCAATTGGTTCACTGTTACCGAAGTATCTTGGCTGTCTAACACTGAGCAAGACATTAAATTGCGTACCTTAGGGAAAATTGGTGTTGGTAAACTGTTGGCGCAATCCAAAAAACTGTATTGGGGACTACAAGCCGGAGCTACCTATAACAACGAAACTTACAACACCACTACAGGAACAAGCTCTCAAAATAGTGCGGAAGCCTTTTTAGGAACTGAGCTCAATCTTTTTGACGTTAAAGATTTCAGTTTGTTGACTAAGGCTACTGTTTATCCTAGTTTAACCGAATCAAACCGTTGGCGTTTTGACTATGGCATCGATTTAAAGTACGATTTGCCGCTCAACTTTTTCGTCAAATTAGGATTTACCTTTAACTACGATAGCCAACCGATTAACAATGCCAGCAATACCGATTATATTTTTCAAACAACGATAGGTTGGGATTTTAATTAGTCAAATCTTACATAAAACGCAAAGGTCTGTTGTCAATTCAACAGACCTTTGTTAATAAAGTGATGTATACTATTCGGCTGATTTAAGCCTCCCCTTCCATCTTCATAGACAACTCAAACCAGCGCTCGGTCATTTCTTCGAGTGCCGTTTCAACATCGCGCAACTCAAGTGATTTCGCTTCTATCTCTTCACCTGATAATTGTTCTAAAAAGGCTTTCTGTAAGTTCTCTTTTTCTTTTTCTAAACGACTGATTTCACGTTCTAATTTTTTAAATTCTTTTTGTTCTTGATAATTTAAGCTCACCTTGGTTTTAGGGCGATCGACTTTTGCTTCTTTTTCTGTTTTGGGCGATTCTTTAGGTTGTCTAGCCAACAGCTCTTCATGTTCGCGATAATCGGAATAGTTACCCGGAAAATCTTTGATGGATCCATCTTTAAACACAAAAAGATGATCAATGATTTTATCCATAAAATATCGATCATGCGTCACCACAATCAAGCAGCCCGGAAAGTCCATCAAGAATTGTTCAAGCACGTTAAGTGTCACAATATCCAAATCATTTGTCGGCTCATCGAGAATCAAAAAATTAGGATTCTGAATCAGAATCGTACACAAATACAATCGTTTACGTTCGCCGCCGCTAAGTTTTTCAACATAATCGTATTGTTTTTTACGATCAAATAAAAAGCGTTCTAGCAATTGTTGAGCTGAAATTTGACGTCCTTTTTTTAAAGGAATATAATCACCAAACTCGCGAATCACATCAATTACTTTTTGCCCTTCCTTAATACGGATGCCGCCTTGGGTGTAATAGCCAAATTTGATAGTTTCACCGATGACGATTTTTCCGGTATCCGGTTTTAAATTACCGGTTAAAATATTGAGGAAAGTTGATTTTCCCGTGCCATTTTTACCGATAATCCCCAAGCGGTCTTTGCGTTGAAAATTATAATCAAAGCCTTGAAATAATTGGCGCTCTTCGAATGATTTTGAAATATTGTGAAGCTCAAGAATTTTAGCCCCCAGGCGCTCCATGTTAATTTCGAGCTCTACTTCGCGTTGCTGGCGTCTATTTTGGGCGCGTTTTCTGATTTCATCAACGTTATCTACCCGCGATTTCGCTTTGGTTCCACGCGCTTTAGGTTGACGGCGCATCCAAGTGAGCTCCTTTTTATAGAGTTGTTTAGCTTTATCTGTATTGGTTTGTTCGAGGGTTAAGCGATCTTCGCGCTTTTCGAGGTAGTAGCTATAATTCCCCTTATAACTGTAAAGTTGTCCCTCGTCTAACTCTATAATTTCATTACACACGCGTTCTAAAAAATATCGATCGTGTGTCACCATAAACAAGGTGAAGTTTTCACGTTCAAATAATTCTTCTAACCATTCAATCATTTCTAAGTCCAAATGGTTAGTCGGTTCATCTAAAATCAACAAGTCGGGCGCATCAAGCAAAAGACACGCTAAAGCCAAGCGTTTTTTTTGACCACCTGACAAAAACTTGACTTGCTTTGACAAATCATCTAACTTCAGTTTAGACAGAATTTGTTTGTAATCGGTCTCAAAATCCCAAGCTTGCTTGGCTTCCATTTGTTCAAATGCCGCCTGATAAGCCTCAGTATCTTGAGGATTGAGCAAGGCTTTTTCGTAAGCTTCAATGATCCGCAAGGTTTCATTATCTGACGCAAAAATAGTTTGCTCAATGCTTAACTCAGGATTCAAGTTTGGCTCTTGAGCCAAAAAACCTGTTTTTAACCCATTGCGAAAATTGACCGCTCCAGCGTCGGGCACATCACTGCCTGATAAGATATTGAGAAGCGAGGTTTTTCCGGTTCCATTTTTAGCAACTAGGGCTATCTTTTGACCTTGGTTAATTCCAAACGAAAGGTTAGCAAACAATTCGCGTTCGCCATAAGATTTGGCTATATTTTCTACTGAAGCGTAATTCACGTCATATTTTTTTGCGAATTTACAGAATTACCCGCAGCTGCCAAACTCCTAAATCAATTTGACTTAAAGATACCTTTATTCTTTCAAATCGTTAGACACATTTTTTGAATACACAAGCTGATCTTCTGTTTACACAGCAACCACATTTAACAACGCCTTCTTTTGTCGCATAATCAACTTTAAAGAGCAGACTTATTTCACATTTTCTTTACATCATCATTTTGTTAAATAAGGGTTTCCATCTCGGTAATTTCGATGTCAAAAAAGCCCTCAAAATCAATCAAAAAAACATAAATACTAAAAAGTGTAATTTTCTTTAACATTTAATTTAAAAAAGTATTTTTTAACACAATAACTACAAAACACTAGCCTTAGCGTAGTTTTAATAGAAAAAACGGTCTTAACGCGAAAAAAATATTTAGTATTTAATTATATGATTTAAGTTTTTTTTCTACATTTGAAAAAAATTATAAGTTTTTTAACGCATCATAACTTGTTATTTTAACTTATGTATCAACCTTAACAAACGATTATGAAACACAAACTGCTACTATTTGCACTGTTACTGTTTCCCCTAATTGGGTTTAGTCAAAATGAAATTGAACTCAAAGGAACAGTAAGTGATTCCGAGACGGATGTCCCCATCCCCGGCGTGTATGTGCTTGAAAATGGAACCCAAAATGGGGTTGCCACTGATTTTAATGGAAAATTTACCATCAGTGTCCCTCAAACAGCTACTTTAAAGATTTCCTACCTCGGGTATAAGGAGTTAGAGATAAAAGTATCTGAGTTAACTTTAGATCAATTAACTAATTTAAACATTGAACTAGACCCTGACGCTGCTTCGCTTGATGAAGTGGTTGTCGTAGCTTATGGTAAGCAAAACAAGATTAGTAGTGTGGCGGCAGTTTCTACTGTAAAGCCTGGTAAACTTCGCACACCAGCCACCAATATTTCTACTGCTTTAGCCGGAAATATCTCAGGGATTATTGGCGTGCAACGCTCAGGACAACCTGGTGCCGATGGTGCCAATTTTTACATTCGAGGTATTGCCACCTATAGCGGCGCTTCTAGTCCGTTAATTTTATTAGATGGAGTTGAAATTTCAGGTGGAGACCTCAATAACTTAGCTCCTGAAATTATTGCCAGTGTATCGGTTTTAAAAGATGCTTCTGCAACGGCACTTTATGGTAACCGCGGTGCAAATGGAGTATTGATTATCACCACCAAAACTGGTCGTGATCTCGACAAACCACGTATCAACGTACGCGTACAAAACTCTGTTGCGTTCCCTACTTCAACTCCTGATTTTGTCAGTGGTGCAGAGTATATGAAGCTCTTTAACGAAGCGGTTACTGAACGCGGAACCGGAGAGATTTTATACACCCAAGACAGAATTAATGGTACAGCCAATCACCTCAACAAATACATCTACCCTGATGTAGATTGGTATGGTGAGTTGTTTAAAAAGGCAGCGATGAACCAAGAGGCAAACGTCAATATTCAAGGTGGTGGTAAAAAAGTAGGTTACTTTATGAGTGCTACCTTTAACCGTCAAACCGGTATTTTAAAGGATTTTGACATCAATTCGTTTAAAAACAACATTGAAGTCAAAAAGTTCTCTTTCCAAAACAATATTGATGCTGAATTGTCACCAACCACAAAAATTGCTTTAAAATTAAATACACAATTGCGTTACTATCACGGACCTGCCAGTAGTGTGTCTTCTATTTATGGCAATGTCATGAATACGAACCCTGTTGCTTTCCCTAAATATTTTCCTTTAGACAGTATAGACGACACCAGAGATATTAAATATGGTGGTCGAGATGGAGGTCGTTTTAATGACGGCTACTTAAACCCATTTGCTCAACTCACTCATGGTTATTCTGATAATTTTAGCAGTACAGTTTTAGCAACATTAACCGGTGAACAAAAGTTAGACTTTATTACTGAAGGTTTAACATTTAGAGCACTTGTATCATTTAAAAACTATTCTTCTACAGCTGTCACCCGTTCCAGAGGATATAATCAATATCAAATCAACAGTTACAATTTATTACCTGACGGTTCTTACAACTATGATTTAGAAATGATTGGTCAACCACAAGATTTATATTTAGCAACTAGTACAGGTACTAGTGGAGATCGTTGGTTTTACATTCAGCCCATGATTAATTATAGCCGTACTTTTGATGAAAAACACCATGTAGGTGGGATGCTCGTGTACAATCAATCTGAGTTTGTAGTCAACAACCCTAGCGACCTTATCTCTAGTCTTCCTAAACGCCGTATGGGCTTAGCTGGTCGTGCGACTTATGACTACGATCACCGTTATTTGTTTGAAGCTAACTTTGGATATAACGGTTCAGAAAACTTTGCTGAGAATAACAGATTCGGATTTTTCCCTTCATTTGCTGTAGGTTATGTGTTGAGTAATGAAAAATTCTTTGAAGATTTTAGTCATGCAATTAATCTCTTAAAATTCCGTGCCAGCTGGGGACGCGTCGGTAACGACGAAATCGGCGGTGGTCGCTTCCCTTACCTCTCCGATATTAATCTCAGTGGTCGTGGGTTTACCACTGGTATAGATCAAAATATTTCTTATTCAGGCCCTGTTTACAATCAGTTTGCTAATAATGCAATTACTTGGGAAATCGCTGATAAACTGGATATAGGTATCGAACTTGAATTGTTTAACAGCTTGCGCTTAACAGCTGATTATTTTCACGAAAAACGCACTAATATTTTTGTGGACATTTCTTCTACCATTCCGACCATTTTTGGTACGGCAGGTACCAATGTGTATGCCAACTTAGGCGAAGTGACCAACAATGGTATTGATTTAGCACTACAATACAACAAGCAAATCAGTAAGGATTTTAGAATCAGCGCTAAAGGAACTTTCACTTATGCTCATAACAATGTGGTGATTAATAATGAACCACCATTTTCAGAATTCCCTAACCTCTCTGCAATAGGTTACCCTATAGGAACTCATCTAGGTTACGTCGCTGAACGTCTCTTTATTGACGATGCAGAAGTAGCCGCTAGTCCTTCTCAACAATTAGGAGGAATGGTTTCTGGAGGTGATATTAAATACAAAGATGTTACCGGTGATGGTATCATCAACTCTGACGACCGCGTTAGAATGGGCTATCCTGCTACGCCTGAAATCGTTTACGGATTGAGTACTTCTATCTATTACAAAGATTGGGATTTCTCTTTCTTATTACAAGGTGTGGCCAATACCTCTTTCTATATGAGTGGATTCCATCCTTTTGGAACTCAAGGAATTAGAAATGTATTGCAATTTATTGCCGATGATCACTACAGTGCCAGCAACCCTGATATTTACGCGGCTTATCCTAAGCTTTCTAAAATGGATAACCCAAATAATACCGTTTCTTCTACTTATTGGTTACGCGACGGCTCATTCTTAAAACTGCGCAGTGCTGAATTGGGTTACAACTATAAAAATGCTCGATTCTTTATTAGCGGTTACAACTTACTCACCCTCTCAAAATTCGATTTATGGGATCCTGAACAAGGTGGTGGTAGTGGTTTAAAATACCCTACTCAAACCATAGTTAATGTTGGGGTACAATTGAGATTCAACTAATATAAAAAATTATGAAAAAGCCTTTAATTATATTATTGCTATTAACGATGGCTGTTTCGTTTACAGGATGTCAAAAGTATCTTGATATCGTACCTGACGAACGCCCGACAGAATCTGATGCGTTTAGAAATGAACGATCAGCATTAGGTTATCTATACTCCATTTACGGGTATATTCCTAATCAACGTAAAGGAACAACTTCTATAGACTTATTAACAGCAGATGAAGTGGTCACCGCTTTTGAGCACGAACTATTTGCCCAATTCCCTCGTGGTCAATACACGGCCTCAAATCCGGTAATCTCATATTGGAACGACCTGTACAAAGGGATTCGTCAAGCTTATATCTTTTTAGATAACATTGATGCGGTTCCTGGCGTAACCCCTGAAAAAGCAAAACAGTGGAAAGCAGAAGCTAATTTCTTAATCGGTTACTTTCACTTCTTACTCTTACGCATGTATGGCCCTATCGCCATTGTTGATCACAAAATGGACATCAACATGCCTGTTGAAGATTATCCTGTTAGAGCAACTTATGATGAATGTGTAGATTTTATCGCTCAAAAACTCGATGAAGCTGCTGCTAATTTACCGGCCACACAAACTAGTAATGGCGATTATGGTCGTGCTACTAGTGTGATTGCCAAATCAGTCAAAGCTCGTATGTTGCTCTATGCGGCATCACCGCTCTTTAACGGTGGAGGCGCTAATGGCAGTAGCCTTTACGATGGTTTTGTAGATGCTGAAGGTCACCAATTGATCAGTACAACTTACGATCCCGAAAAATGGAAACGTGCTGCTATAGCAAATAAAGAAGCTATCGATGCAGCTTTAGCTATAGGAAAACATCTTTATAAAAACAGCACCTACGACTCTGAGTTACCTGCTGATCCGATTGAAAAAGATTTGCGTTATACCTTTGTTGACAAACAATCTCAAGAAATCATTTGGGCAGAAACACGTCGTGAAACTGCATATGACTTCCAAAATAAAAGTACACCTTACTTATCTGGAACTAGCTGGAATGGTATTTCTCCTACTTTGCGAATGATTCAGTACTTTTATACTGAAAATGGATTACCAATCAGTGTGGATCCGACATATGACTACGCTGATCGCTTTAATATTGTATCAACTGATTTAGGGAATACTTTAGCTTTAAATTTACACCGCGGTCCGCGTTTTAACGCTTGGATTTCATACCACAATAGTTATTATGAAATTTTACGCGACGGTGACAAACAAATTCTTACGCAATACCGTAAAAATGACAACTGCGGTATTCAAGGTCGTAGTAACAACTACAGCCCAACAGGTTACCTCAACAAAAAAGGAGTAGCACCACTGCTAGATCAAAGTCGTTTGCAAGTGAGTGTTAACTATCCTTGGCCGGTAATCCGTTTAGCGGAGCTCTACCTCAACTATGCCGAAGCTTTAATTGAGTATGGTCAAGATTTTGCCACAGCTAAAGAATACATAGACAAAGTGCGTTTAAGAGCAGGTATTCCTACTATTGACGATGCTTGGGCTGCTGTTGGCGGAGCGAATGATCAAGAAACTTTACGCAAAATTGTTCGTCGCGAACGCACCATTGAATTTTATCTTGAGAACATGCGTTTCTGGGATTTGAGAAGATGGCAAGTGGCCGATCAATATTTGGATAACAAATTAAAGGGTATGAACATTCAAGGTGAAACCGATGCAGAATTCTTCCAAGTGACAGAAGTTAATTTCCCACGTTCTTTCAGCCAACGCAATTACCTTATGCCGATTCCTCAAGCTGAGGTCAACAAAAACGAAAAACTGATTCAAAATCCTGGTTATTAATCTAAAGACATAAATGATGAAAAAAATAATAATCTTGTGCATGCTGGTCACACTCATATACAGTTGCGAGAGTGACGATATCAGTGTGTCGGCACCGACAAACATCAGCAACGTCATCACGGAACCCCGTGTTGGTGGCGCTTGGTTAAAATGGGAAATTCCTGCAGATAGTAACTATACTTATATAGAAGTACACTATCTCAAAAACGGAAAGGAAGTCGTTGAAAAATCGAGTATTTATACAGATACGCTTTTAATAGACGGCCTCATTAACAAAGAGCCTACAGCGTTTAAATTGCGTACGGTAAATGATTTAGCAAGTGCTAAAGCTTTTAGCGAGTATCTAGAAACAGGAGAAGTCACTCCTATTGCACGTGAACCTAAAATCACCTTTTTCCCTGATGATCTCACTAAGCTAGAGGTGACAGCTGATATGCTTGACACCTATACGCAAGAGACTACTGAAGGACCAAAAGAAAATTTGGTAGATGGTGATCCGGCCACGTATTGGCACTCGGCTTGGTCTAGCAACGTAGCGCCGCTACCTCACTGGATTCAGGTTAATTTTGACGAGCCTCAAGAAATGGGAGCCATCAAATATTGGTTTAGACAAAATTCGAGTACTGCCGGACGCCCACAACAATGGGGACTTGCCGTGAGTGAAGATGGTGTAAATTGGACTCGTGTTTGGGAATCTGACCCTGATCTTCCTATCACTGATAACACCAAAGAATATGCTCTCGATTTTGGTCAAAATTACACCTCTAAATATTTTAGAGTATTAATCTTACAAGATGAAGCTGGCACTTATGCTAACCTCGGTGAAATTTCTTTTTATTCTATGGGCTCTGCCGTAGTAGATAAAGAACAAGAAGCCGAAGATGAGTATTACAGCTTTTAATTTAGGTTTCTTAGTTTGAAAAAAGGTGAATAGTCATTTGATTGTTCACCTTTTTTTTGATGCCCAGTTAGTGAAAACTAGAGCTGTACAAATAAGTACACTAAGCAGGATTGACTACAACTTAAAAACGCAACCCTTAACAGGTTGCGTTTCACTAATAGCGTATGGATATATTTCCGCTCAGCTGGTGCTAAGCGTTTAACTTGCGTCTAACAATCACTGAGATGGTTTTGTTATTGGCTTTTCCGGCCATAGCCTCAGAAGCTGCACCCATCACTTTACCCATATCTTTCATTGAAGCGGCGCCTGTTGAGGTTATGATTTCATCTATTTTAGCTTCAATCTCTTCTTCAGTAAGTTGTTTCGGTAAAAACTGGGCTATAATTGTAGCTTGTTCTTCTTCAGCTTTAGCTAAATCCTCGCGTTTTTGCTCTTGATATATTTGCATACTATCCAAGCGTTGTTTCACTAAGCGTTGCAATAGTTTTAACTCGTCTTCTTCAGTAAAATCGCTAGCACCTGCAGCAGTTTTGGCATTGAGTAAGGCTGCTTTAATAGCTCTCAAGGCTTCCATCTGCTTATGATCTTTGTTACGCATAGCAGATTTTAATTTTTCCATTACTTCTTTTTCTAAACTCATAGCTTATACCAATTAGAATTATTTTTAGTCCGATTTATAATATCTTTTGTAGGTATAA
>CAYVJG010000054.1:0-13338 GCA_964451785.1 uncultured Flavobacteriaceae bacterium | reverse complement strand
TAATAAACCTCCAAGGTTTCAAAAACCTTGGAGGTTTGTTTGTTTATTTGGAAGGGTTCCTTTTTCTTTTGCGTGAGGGATTAACGTTTTGGATAGACCGCATCTACCCTATCTTTATTTAAAAAGTAATATGAAAAGTATATTACAGAGCCTAAAATCGGTATGAAAATACTCAACAAACACCACAGTATAATGTTTATAGGTTTCTTTTCATGCTTAGCCACAAAAACACAAGTACCGATAATAGTGATACCTATAAAAAGTAGAAAGGCTAAATATTCTATAGGAGAAATTACAAATGACAACATATTGAAATAGGTTTTTACAATTAAACAGATTATTTACAACAAAATGATTGCGCCCACATATGAAAAAAAGGATAACTAGCTTCTTCGCTAGGAGGTCCTAGCGGCGTACATCCACTCAGAGACGAAGATTGTGCATCTAGCAAAAACTAGCATAAGCTGCAGACGAAGTTGCCCCCAACCCTACCGCAGTATAAGTATTCCAAAAACTACATCCTCCCACGCCCCCATTCTCTAGAGAAACTACTTGTTTATTTTGTGGTAATATTGTAGCAATCTCATTAACCCACAAACACAAAGCAAATACATTGACTTCTTTTACAATTTTATTTGGAGCATTTTTCAATTTACCTGAATACTTAGGTGTATTTAACAACCAATCACCTTTAGCATCTAGTGAAAGTTTGTAATCTTCATTTACACGCATTCCACTTTCTGTAACAAGTAAATCAAAATCAGACAATGAGAAAAACTTACCATTCAAAATTACTGAATTTTTGCTTTTTGCATGATAAATCATCCTATTTTTTAAATCAGACACCTGTATTTCAAATACACCTATTTTTTCGTATAAAAACCTAGATATTAAATCTGTCGATTTTTTCACAGTCAACATATCCCTGATTAAAGGCTTTTCAACAACCGAAAGCGCCGTTTTAGGTGCTATTACAACTTTTTCGTCATCACTACTACAAGAACTAAACGAGAGCACTATTAGCACTAGAGAGAGAATTTTTTCATCTTTTTTAATTAAAAGTTAATATGATTTTTATAACATTCAAATATAAACATTATTTTGTTAATTACAACAAAAATATTTCATAAAACATTCATTTATCCGTCAGTGGTAATTTGATATATGATAAAATTTCTCAAATAACTAAGGGCAGTGAAACGCAATTGGTCGTTAGCTCCCCCTTCTTGCTATGGTCGTAAAGAAATCGCGGCGTGAATTTATCTTCTCCTTTTTTTTAAGGAATGACCTAACAAACCTCCAAGGTTTCAAAAACCTTGAAGGTTTATTTGTTTATTTGAAAGGGTTCCTTTTTCTTTTGCGTGAGGGATTGAGGCTTTGTTGGAGCTCTTTGCCGGCTGTGTTTTAAAACGGAATTTTCTTAAAGCAACGCACGGCCGTGCAGCGCTACTGTTGCAGGTCAACCCCAAACCTCAGCCGCCAAAAGCGACTGCCGAAAGCCCGACCCGGCGCGGTGGCTGGTCATCTTGTTGTGGTGATTGAGAAAAGTCTTGTTCAGGTTTGCCGGTGCCTTTACCGCTGGCGCGCCGGGGCACGCCCAAATTAGTAGTAGCGCTAGATTAATTTATAGCGGGAGTTGCTGAATTGAGGCGTGGGTTTAATTTAGTAACTTGCGCAAGACACTAATGGATAAGTTATGCAATGGAAAGCAGCGATAAAGGATTATCAAGATTATTTGCGATTGGAGCGCGGGTTGAGTCATAACTCGATTGCAAATTACAGTTTGGATTTACAGAAGCTGATCAATTATTTAGAGGCGCATGAGCTTAAGGTAGATCCGTTGCAAATTAGTGATGAAGACATCCGGTTGTTTATATATGAGATGGCAAAGTTAATCGGGCCGCGCTCACAGGCCCGATTATTATCAGGCTTGCGGAGTTTTTTTGAGTATTTAATTTTTGAAGATTATCGCGAGGACAATCCGACGACTTTATTGGAATCGCCAAAGATTGGACGACGTTTACCGGATACGTTATCACTTAAAGAGATTGATCAGTTGATTGCGGCTATTGATTTATCAAAACCGCAGGGCGAGCGCAATCGCAGTATCTTGGAGACTTTATACGGGTGTGGGTTACGGGTATCGGAACTAATCAGTTTAAAATTATCGGATTTATTTTTTGATGAAGGGTTTATAAAGGTGACGGGCAAGGGTGATAAGCAGCGATTTGTACCCATCAGCACTTATACGCAGAAGTACATCAACTTATACCGCCAGCAGATCAGGGTGCACCAAAAGATTCAGCTGGGGTTTGAGGATGTTTTATTTTTAAATAGGCGTGGTCGAGCGTTGACACGAGCGATGATTTTTACAATCATCAAGAATTTAGCTAAGCGAGCTGAGTTACATAAAACGATTAGTCCACATACCTTGCGGCATTCATTTGCTACGCATTTATTAGAAAACGGAGCTGATTTACGAGCAATTCAGCAGATGTTAGGTCATGTGAGCATTACGACGACAGAAATTTATGTACATGCGGATCAACGCCATTTGCAAAAAGTAATTGAACAGTATCATCCTAGAAAATAAAAACTCCCTACTCAGAAAGAATAGGGAGTTTAAAAATAAGTGCTGTGGTGTGTTTATTTTACAGTTCTAAAATATTCAACGACTTCACGAGCTTGTTGTTGAGTTAGTCCTAAATCAGCCATTGGCGCTTTGTATTCTTCGAGCAATTTCATAGCGATTGGGTCTTTTTGAATCATTTCGGTAGGATTGAGAATCATATTCATCACCCATTCAGGAGAGCGGATATCCAAGATCCCTTTAAGATCAGGACCTACAAAGCGAGCGCCCATTTTATGGCAAGCAATACAAAGGGTATTGAAGGTTTGTTTACCGGCATCGGCCATAGCTTGATCAATTTGATCACTGAGTTCTACAGATTTAACAGGACCTATTCCTTTATTATCCATGTCAATCATTTCATCAGCACTCTTTGCTTCGCCACCTGCTGCCGCTTGATCATCGGCTTTATTTTGCCCGATTACATATTGAGCAATACCAATTTTAATGGGTTGTTTAGCGGGTTTGTCATAAGGATTATGGCAGGCGACAAAAAAGGTTAATGAAGCCATCATCATAAAGTACTTGAATGTTCTCATAATTTTGATTTTAATTTGAGTGATATCAAATGAATTATTCAATGTGTTGCAAAATTAAATCATTTTATTCAGCATCACTCGTGATTAACGGAATATTTAGGACAAAATTATCGGCAATAAGCACAACTGCTTATTGCAGTAGCTGCACAATAACCTTGAGCTCATCAACTAGCTTAGAGGCACTACCGCCATAACCAACTTTTGTAAAGCGCCATTTTCCATTTTTATCGATGACGATTTTAGTTGGGATTCCGGTAATTCCAAAGGCTTGAGCCGTAGGAAAGTTATTGTCAGCGCTCTTATCATAAAGTATATCGAAGGTATATTTATTTTGTGTAATAAAGTTTTCTACTTTAGTGTGGCGTGCTTTATCTACACCGCGCTCAAAGGTATTTACAAAGTAAAATTGCACTTGATCGTTGTCTTTATAAAAGTTAACAGCCTTTTGCATCCCCGGAAAAGAAGCGCGACACGGACCGCACCACGTCGCCCAAAAATCAAGAATCACAACTTTACCTTTCATATCGGCCAAGGTCACATTATTGCCGGCAGGATCCGTTAAGGTCAACTTAGGAGCATCTTTGGTAAACAATTGTGCTTTGACTTCGGCTACTAACTTATCATGGGCTTGCTTTTCTAATCCTGCTAATTTTTCGGCATAGCCTTTATCAGAACCGCTAACTTGAAGGTAAGCTTTTTTAAAATTTATTTTGATAGAATCAGTTGAAGCACCATGAGCAATAAAGTAAGCTGCTTTTTCAGTTAAGGTTTTGTAATCTTTTGCGGCGTCTAAATACTTTATGTAACGTTGATTTATATCAGGAGATTCACCATCACCAACTGCTATAGATTGTTGTTGAAGAGCTGCTTTTATTTTACCTTGTTTAAAAAGAACATAAGCATAAGTATCGGCATAGCTTTGTTGCATACGCGTTAAGCGTTGGTCGTATTGTTGTTCAGAAAGGTAATCTGTTTTATGAGTATTGCGTTCCGGATCTACTAAAGCAACGGCTTGTTTGGCATAATCAGCAGCTTGTTCTAGGTTTTTACCGGACTCGGCTAATTCCCACGCCAAATTATTATAGGTACTGGCTATGGCAGTAGGGTCTGAAAGTTGACTTATATAATTAGTATAGGCTTTTGTGTCGCCAGCCTCTTGAGCTGCTTTAGCTAAAGAGCGCAACATAAAATCTTTATAATCGCCAGGGACATTTACCTTTTCTTGGTAGGTTTTAAAAATCGCTTTTTTAGTTTCTAAATCAGTTGCGGTATTAAATTTTACGGCATAAGCTTGCTGAGCAATTTTACTTTTAGGATAAGCCTCTGTAGCAATTTGAATGATCGAATCTTGTTTAGTTTGACTTCTCAACAGTCCGTAAAAGCGAATCATATTTTGATACACTTCTAGAGACGGTGTTTTTTGGCTGTTGTATTCTGTCAATAGTTTATGAATATACTGAGTGCCTTCTTCACTGTTATTATCAAAGAGTAATTCACCATAAGCACCTTGCCAAAGCGCTGCATCAGTTCCCTTTTGGGCTATAGATTTTTGGTACCAAGTCAACAGCGAATCTGTAGGTGTCTCTAAGTCAAATAAGCGGTCGTATTTGTTGTGAAAGGCGGCAACATTTCCCCAAGCATCAGGTAGTGTTTTACCCTCTTTAGTGTAGAGCACTTGTGTGTAGCCTAAATTATCGTGATAGAGGAAATCATTATCGATGGCAAAATTAAAGGCAATGGCTTGAGCTGAATCAGGAATTTTAATGGCGGCTTCCCATTTTGATTGCTCGCGAAACATGGCTAAATCATACGCATAAGTTTTTCCATTAGTCAACACGTAGTAATAGCCCGAAAAGTTTTCATCTAAATAATTAGTGTCTTTTGGAGTAAATGTGAGTGCAAGAGAATCACCTGGCTGTGGTTTAGCGTTAGTTAATTCTAATTGCCCTATTATTTTAGATTGAATTGCCGGTTTATCAGCGGTTTGCTTACAGGCAGTGGCAGCTAAAAATGCAGCCCCCACTAAGCACAGATATCTTTTTTTCATAACGTATAATTATTACATATACTCAAAGGTACAAAAAGCTAGAGTAAACTATTTTAAAATTTAATACAAAAAATACAATATCGACTAACATCAATTAGCATTATCTCATTATAAATGTCATCATGCTATTATAAAAACAAATATATTTCTAATAGAAAAGTCAAATTATTGAGTATATTTACAAAACGTTAAACTAAAATTTTACTATATGGAAATCAATACGCCTCACAATGTGCTACCACCAGAACAACGTCCATTAAGTTTTAAACAATGGGCATTATATATATTTATAGCCGGTTTACCGCTCATCGGACTCATCATGTTACTTTTATGGGGATTTGGCAATGACGGTAACATTCACCGTAAATCTTGGGCACAGGGCATGCTGCTTCTTATGGTGATAGGCATTGCTTTAGCGCTACTAATATTTTTGCTTTTCGGCATTAGTTTGGCAGCTTTAGCAGGGATGCAGTAAATTATTTAAACACAATATATTAAAGGAGTTATAGGAGTTTACTATAACTCCTTTGACTTATTATCTTTTTAAACCTGCGTTTGAATGGTGTTAGCGTTGCTTTAAACCTTAGTTGAATACACTTATTTTTAGTTAAGGCTTTTTAATTAAACACGCGTGAGTATTGATACAAAGTGTTTTTTGAAAATTATTTTTGTTTTTTTATGTTAAATATTTGCATACCCCCCCCCCCCCCCTCTGACGTATATTTGACACATCTTCTTAATTATAAATGACTTTCGCGCGTAAAAATATTTAAAGTCAGACATATATAAGGAAGGGTAAATAGTTAGAAGGTCTAACTATTCTTATTAACATAATTCAACAAAAAATGAAAAAAATCATTTTCACTCTCGCATTCATGCTGACTACAATTTTCAGCTTTGCCACAACCTCCACAACACTTGATAATTTTGAAGGTACTATTATCCTCTCAGAGTATTGTCCAAATGAAACAACAGAAATTTCGTTAACTTTTGATTCAATTCAAGATTTCGAAAATTTCAGCGCCAATGAACTCGCTAATAATTTAGACGATTTCTGCTCTGCAAGCATCACGGTAAAAGTGAGTGTTGGCCTGGGCAATACATATGCTTCTGCCGAAGTTACTGTAAAAGATGTCCCTTGTGACAAAATTGCAGAAACAACTCAAAAACTAAAAAAGGAGTTGAAAAAGAGTTTATCTTAACATTAATTCACGAGAGAGGTAGTTTAACTATCTCTCTTATTTAATTGTAGCCTTATGAAAAAAAATATTTTACTTCCCATCCTTATTTTAATTGGCTTTTCTTGTTTTTCAAATAACTGTAAAGCTAACAATGGAAATAATAGCCTAAATTCATCACTACTAAGGATTAATACAGTTGATGAAAAATGTACGGTTGATGTCACTATTGATATGACTTTTCAAATGGGAAACGGCACCTCACTTACTACAAAAGTAACCTTCGAAGATGTTCCATGCGATGAAGTACAAGAAATAGAAGAAATAGCAAAAATGTACTCTAAAGAAACTGTCTTAAACCAATAATATGGTTTCCTCTCCTCTCTAAAACTTATTTTACATGTCTAAACTAATTTCCTTAACTTTAGTCTTATTCTTTTCTTTTTTTGTTCAAGGGCAAAATAAAGCCTTCACGGCCAAGCTCACCGCAACATATGATATGTATTTAAATTTCGGTCATATTCAACGGTATGCATCTACCTTGCACATTGGCAACTCGGAGGCCTTTTTTACCTACAAGTGGCAACACTCTAATGAAAAAGCTCCATCCTCATCAACACCTGAAGTACTTATATCAGATACCACAACTTCTAAAATTATCACTACTGTAGACTCTGTCTATTCGGTAGTGACTAATATTGAGGGAGGAAAATACCTACTCAAAGAAAAGAAACCCAAACTAAATTGGCAGTTATCAACTGAGACAAAAACAATAGCCAACACCCTGTGTCAACTGGCAACAACTACATTTAGAGGGAGGTCATATCAAGCTTGGTACGCGCCATCTATACCAGTAAAATACGGCCCTTACAAGTTTAATGGATTACCTGGATTAATTTTAAAAATTAGTGATTCAGATAACGAGGTGATATTTACTGCTACAAAAATCAGTTATACTAAACAAGAGATTGTCACAAACATAGATTCTCAACTTAAGGTCATAACTCTAGAACAGTATTTAAAATTAATTAACGAGCAAAAACAAAAGTTTGCCGCTAAGTTAAAGCGCATACAATCTAGATTTCCTAAAGGGACTGCAGTATCTGTTGACAAAGTTAATGTAAAAAGTATAGAACGTGATTTTAATGTCAAAGCATCAAAGTAAGTTAATCTCCTTCGTTATTTTTTTATTTGCATCGCAAATTTTATGTGCTCAAACAACAGTTAGCGGTAAAATTAGCGATGCTTTTTCTAAGGCAGGATTAGAAAACGTCAGTATCATTTCAAAAAAAGGAGAGGTCGTTTTAGCCTATACCTATTCTTCCAAAGATGGTCGTTACAGCCTTAAAATCCCTACAAATGATTCGATAAGCTTAACCTTTAATTCTCTCGGTTATAATCCACAATCAAAGCTTATTTTACCCTCAGCTAAAAATAGTGTGGTGACAATGGATATTGAATTAACCCAACAGACAGAACAGCTTGAGGCAGTTATCATTGAAAATGATCCCCCCATAGATGTCCAAAAAGATAAAATTATTTTTTCCACAAAATATTTTACCAACGGAACTGAGGCATCAGTAGAAGATTTATTGAGAAAGATACCTGGACTAAACATTGATGACCAAGGCAATATCCTTATAGGAAATCAAGAAGTTGAAAAGGTCATGATTGAAAACGATGATTTTTTTGGAAAAGGCTATAAATTATTGACTAAAAATATGCCTGCTTTTCCTGTAGAAAAAGTAGAAGTACTTCAGCATTACTCAAACAACGAGTTGCTCAAAGGTATCGAAAACAGTAATAAAGTTGCACTAAATCTCAAATTAAATGATAATGCCAAACGCGTTTGGTTTGGAAATATATCAGCCGGTTTAGGGAATCGCAATTTCTACAAAGCTAAAGGTAACCTCATGAATTTCGGAAAAAATGCTAAGTATTATTTATTAGGAAACATCAGTAATATAGGCGAAAGTACCATTAGTGATATTGATAAAATACTATACGATCAATACAGCGATGAAGCTGGATATATTGGCGAAGATGAAAAATTAGGAAAGATTACAACCCTTTCTGCATACACCCCCAATATTGATAATGAACGAACAAATTTTAACAAGGATAAACTCATTTCGCTCAATGCTATTTTCTCACCTTCTGATAAAATAAAGATTAAACCTTTATTTTTTGTCAATTATGACAATCAGCTATTTTACAGAACCTACAAAGAACATGTAAACACGGAGACGATTCAATTTTCTAATAGCGAACAATACAAACTCAACAGTAAAGCGCTAACCTTGTCAGGAAAACTCCACATGAAGTTCACCCTATCAGAACATGAAACTTTAAATTCAATCACTAATTACAATTCAATAGACAACACTAACAAAGCTAATTTAGTGTTCAACACAAAGCCTATTCTTGAGCATTTAAAATCTAATCGCAATCGATTTGACCAAAACATCATATACACAAACAAATTTAAAGAACAAAAGGCATTCATTCTGTCTGGCAGATACATTCATGAAGATTCTCCAGAAGATTTTACTGTAAATCAATTTACTTATCACAATCTATTCCCTGATATAACTGCTGCAAATCAAGTTTATCAACGCAATAAAAGTCAGATGTCATTTGCCGGAATAAATGGCTTACTCATGTTAAAAGGAGACAACGGAAATTTATTAGAACTAGAATTAGGAAACACCTATAGATCTGACAAACTCAACTCTCACTTTATTATACAAACCCAACAAGACTCACTCATTTCTCCCAATGCTTATCAAAACCAAAGCAGATATAACACCAATGATTTGTATGCCAAAGGGAAATACAGTATTGATTTAAACACTATTTCTGTCACCGGAGGCATTGAGGTTCATCAACTTTTTAACCACTTAACAGAACAGAGCACTGAACATCGTAATCAAGTGTTATACATCAATCCAAACATCAACATTGATTGGGAGCTCAACAAAGATAACAGCTTGCTTTTTTCATATGAATTGACTAAAAATAATGTTGGGATTCTCGACATATACAGCAACTATATATTAACAGGATTTCGTTCTTTTGACAGAGGTCTAGGTGACATTCAACAGTTGAATGCTTCTAGAGCATCTTTGTTTTATCAATTTGGCAATTGGGCCGATAGCTTTTTTGCTAACGCTAGTGTTATTTATATAAAAAACCACGACTTTTTATCTACCAATACAATACTCAGTCAAGATGTCATTCAGACAGAAAAGCTACTCATTAAGAATAGAAATTTATTGACGACTAGTAGCCAACTCAACTATTACTTCAAAAGTCTATCCGTCAACTTAAAAGCGAAATTAGGGTATTCTCAAAGCAATTATAAAAACGTCATTAATCATTCTGCTCTTCGATCTATAAGCTCGTCGAGTTATCGCTACGGGTTTGAAATCCGATCGAGTTTTACCGGTTTATTTAATTTTCATATAGGCACGATTTGGCAAAATCACGAAATGAATGCTGATTCAGAATCAAACTATACCGACCAACAAGCCTTCTTCAATATAAATCTATTATTTAGTTCTAAATTTGACCTAAGTTTACAATCCAATTATTATTATTTTGGAAACTTAGAAAAAGATAAAACCTATACTTTTCTTGACATAAAGGCCAATTACGCATTGATAAAAGATAAACTCAGTCTACAATTAGAAGGGAAAAATTTATTAAACACAGACCAATTCAGAACTTATAACATTAGCGATATAGGCACTTCTGTTACTTCATATCGTTTATTACCCCGTATGGTGTTACTAAATGTAAAATACAGATTTTAATCATTCATCTACAACAATTCACAAAAAACCAAATACTAACAGCCGTTCCCTCTATATTAAAAACTCATCATTTTAGAGGGTAAAATAGCGAAGCTTGCGTATCTTTGACAGAGATTACCATTCTGTGTTTAGATTATATGAAGCAATGCATAATTTTATTTTTTATACTGTTTACAAGCATAAGTTGGGGGCAAACTAAGATTGGAGGTCACATTATTGATGAGCAAGGCCAGCCTATTCCTTATGCCAACATCATCTTTACCAACTCAACCGAAGGTACTATATCTGATGAAAATGGAAAGTTTTACCTCGAATCACAAAACAGCTATAACACTGTCGAAATTTCGTTTATAGGGTTTAAAACGCAGACGGTTACACTCACACAGTCAACTAGCTTGCATTTAAAAATCACGTTAAAGGAAGATGCCGAGCAACTAGCGGCTGTCGAGATATACAGTGGAAAAACTTCTAAAAAAAACAACCCTGCCATTGCTATTTTACGCAAAATTTGGGCCAACAAACGTCAAAATGGAGTACATCAATACAAGCAGTATCAATATGACAAATACGAAAAGCTCGAGTTTGACTTAAATGCCATCGACAGCGCCATGATTCACAGTCCACTATTTAAGGGCATGCGTTTCATTTTTAACTACATGGATACCAGCGCCATTTCGGGCAAAACTTATCTTCCTATTTTCATCAATGAATCGGCCTCAAAAGTATATGGCGACAACAACTTAAACAAGAAAAAAGAAATTTTAACAGGCAATCGCAATTCCGGATTTAACAATAACCACGCTTTAGTAGCCTACCTAAAAGAGCTGTATAACGAGTACAACGTTTACGACAACTACTTGCAGATTTTTGACAAATCCTTTGTCAGTCCGTTGTCTCGCACCGGCATTAACGTGTACAATTACGTTTTAGCCGACAGTTCATTTATTGACAACAAGTGGTGCTATCGCATTGTTTACTACCCACGCCGCAAAAACGAATTGACTTTTAAAGGTGATTTTTGGGTAAATGATACCACTTGGGCTATCAAAAAAATAGACCTTGAAATGTCAAAAAGTGCTAATATCAACTGGGTAAATGAAGTTTATATTGAGCAAGAATTTGATGTTTTAAACGATTCGACTTTTGTGATGACGCGCGATCACTTTATGGCCAACTTTGCCTTAAAGAAAAAGGAAGATGCCCATGGTATTTACGGTAAGCGCACCACATTGTATGATCAGTATGCGTTTAACCTTGAAAAAGGATCAGCCTTTTATACGGATAGCCGAATGGCACCAAGTCAGCAAATTTTTAATCGCGATGATGCCTTTTGGAGAGACCACCGCATAGAGCAACTCTCAACCAAAGAACAAGGCATTTACAAGATGCTAGACACCTTAAAAACCACACGGGCCTTTAAACGCATGTATGACATTGGTAGTATTCTGGCTACAGGTTATATCAGCTTTGAAGGATTTGACTACGGCCCCTTGTTTTCTACCTTTGGCTACAATGATGTTGAAGGCATTCGATTGCGCTTTGGCGGACGCACCTATTTTAGTCAAAATGACAGATGGCGATTAGAAGGTTTTGGCGCTATTGGTCTAAAAGACGGCAAATTTAAATACGGAATTTTAGGCAAATGGTTAGTAGATCCTAAAACCCGACTCAAATTAATGTTAGGCCATCGCCACGATATTGAACAACTCGGCGCCAGCTTAACCAACACCACTGATGTTCTAGGTCGCAGTTTAGCCTCAGCTTCACTTGTTACGGTAGGTTCAAATGAGACCCTGAGTGAAATTCAGTTGACTACCGCTGCTATAGAGTGGTCACCATTCACTAATTTTAAAGTGCGTTTTGGCGCTTCACACCGCCAGCTCAAACCCGCATCACCCGAGTTTAGTTTAGCCTATTACACGGATGCGGCACATACACAAACGGCTCAGAATATTGAGCAAACAGAAATTTCTACAGCCCTAACTTATACCCCCGGAAAGCGCACTACAGGTTACGGTGTAGATCGCTTAGTGCTCAATGAAGGGGATTATCCCAGTTTATTTTTCAATTATACCTTAGGCGTAAAAGGTCTGTTTAACAGTGATTTTGATTACAAAAAACTCGAATTTCTCTACAGTCAACCTATACATTTAGGAGGATTGGGCAAACTTACTGCAACAGTTGAATTAGGTAAGATCTTGGGCGAAGTGCCTTTGGGCTTACTCAGCGTTGTGCCCGGCAACCAAACCATCTTGTCCATTTACGGGTCTTTTCCGCTGTTGAATTATTATGAATTCGTAACCGACAGTTACGCTAGTTTTCATTTAGAACACAATTTTAACGGCCGTCTTTTTTCACGTATTCCGTTATTGCGTAAATTAAATTTACGTGAACTTGTGGGTATTAGTGGTGTAGTCGGCAGTATTTCAGATGAAAATCAAGCTCTAAATGCTTCAACGTCGCATCCTGTATTACGCGCCCCTAATGATGAAATGTATTGGGAATGGAGTGTTGGTGTAGGCAACATTTTTCGCGTATTTCGTATAGATTTTCACTTTAGAGGAAATTATTTAGACAATCCTGATGCGCGAAAATTTGGAGTTACCGGCTCATTTCAACTCAATTTTTAAAACGCAAGGACACGTTATAAACCTAACTAAAGTTTCGGAGAAGATAACAAATGAGAAATTAAAAATTATGTATTTAGGTATGCGACAGTATACGATTTACTTAACAATCTATATACCTCAATTTACAACTAATACCAACATATACACTTCCTTTGTCGTTGAACAGCCTTCGGGGTTCAGTAAGGCGGCGATTTACCTCACCCCGCACTGCACTTCGTTTGTACAGGGTTAGTCACATTAAAGACCTTCGGCCTTCTAAAGCATACTTTTGTTTATATCTACAATCCTATATTGGTTGAATTTGATTAACTCCGAGTGCAACTCGGGGCACTAAGATTACCGTATCCTACAGAACTAAGAAGTAGTTCAACACTAAAAATCGCAGCAGAATAACTCCTAAACTTTAGTAAACTTAAAAAAACCCGCAGAAGAATCTACGGGTTTCAAGTGGTGCCTCCAAGAATCGAACTAGGGACACACGGATTTTCAGTCCGTTGCTC
>CAYVJG010000053.1:0-15372 GCA_964451785.1 uncultured Flavobacteriaceae bacterium | reverse complement strand
TTAGTATAATTTAGAAGTTTTTCTACTAGGAAGTGCTCTTTTTTGTTTTTAGATTTGAATATCATAAATAAATCACAATAAATTGAACAGAAAAATTCTCTGCATACTATTAACTCTATTTCCATTAGTATCCTTCTCTCAACTAAAACTCACCGGAACCGTCAAAGACTCAACCCAAACCATTCCTTTTGCCAATGTCATCTTGACTGACAATAAGGGCGAAACAACCACAGGAAGCATCACCGACGAAAACGGAAGGTTTAAACTCACTGCGCCACAAGGCGATTACAGCTTGAAAATTAGTTTTATGGGCTATGCCAGTTGGCAAAAAAATATAGCCTTAACCAGTAATACCGATTTAGGAACAATCCTACTCGAACACCAAGGCAACCAACTAGATGAAGTGGTGATCACAGCCGAAAAACCCTTGATTGAGCAAAAAGTAGATCGATTGGTGTTTAATGTGGCTAACACGCCTTTTGGCAAGAGCGGCACAGCGCAAGATTTATTAAAACATACCCCGGGCGTAAATTACCGCAACGGCGCGCTGTCTATAATAGGAAAAGGGAAAGCTAGAGTTATGGTAAATGGGCGGATAAAAAAGCTTTCCGGCGCCCAATTAAAAGGATTTTTGAATTCCCTTCAAGCCGATGCCATCGAATCTGTAGAAATCATAACAACTCCGCCTGCTAAATATTCTGCTGAGGGAAATGGTGGCCTCATTAATATTGTGTTGAAGAAAAACCGCCAAAACCGTTGGAGTAATACCATTTACGGAACATACGTGCAAAATCTTTATTCATCTTTTGCGCTGTCTAATATTTTTAAGTACAATAAGGATAAATTAAACTTTTCAGCCTATTTGGCCGGGGCTAAAAATCATCAAGCACAATTGTCTGAATCAGCTGATTATTACAATGAGGAGACTTGGTACGACAACTTAGATCGGGAAGCAAAATATCAAAATATTTATGCCAGATTTAGTTTGAATTATTCCCTTACCGACAACGCTGATATTGGGCTTTATTACTATGGATTATTGTCGTCAGACGGTGATGCCACTGATTTAAACCACACAAAAATCTACTCTGCCGCTGATGACTATTTAGGGGCTGTTAACTCAATCGGGAAAAGTTCACGACAAAACAATTACCACAACTCCGGTATCTATTACACACAAGTTTTAGACACTTCGGGTTGGAAAGTTGATGCTAAGTTAGATTATCTGACGTATCAAAACGACAGAAATCGTCATTTTACAGCCGAAAATAATTATCAACCTCAACAAGACCAGCAAAACTTTAATGTTAACGAAATGGAGGTTCAGAACATCGGAATAAGTGTTGATTTTTCACAGCCTACTTCTTGGGCAAAATTAAATTATGGCGCAAAGTGGTTAAAAACCCAAACTGAAAACGGATTCTACTTTAAAAACACCATAGGAAATCAAAATACAGTTGAACAAACCAATGATTATGATTACACGGAAGACATCTATGCGATTTATGCCAGTGTGACCAAAAGGTTTGGTAAAAAATGGAGCGTAAAAGCCGGGTTAAGAGCTGAAAAATTGCACGCTACCGGTTCTAATAGTGATGATGCCTATAATTTTACACGAAATAAAACGCACCTCTTTCCTACCGCCTATGTGAATTACACTTTAAACAAAGACAACAGTTTTAATTTAAGTTATAGTCGCCGTATATACCGACCAGAATTTAGCGATTTAAACCCGTTTAGGTGGTATTTGAGTCCATACGAATACACGCAGGGAAATCCGTTTTTGCAGCCTCAACTAAATGATTACATTGAGCTTAAACACACCTATGACAACAAACTTATCAGCAGTCTCTATGTAGATTTCTCTCATGACGGGTTTAGTCAAGTTGCACGTGTAGATACCGTAACAAAGGTGCAAGTTTATACAAGAGAAAACTACTATAATGTTTCTACATTTGGGATAAAGGAAATTTTTGTTTACGATCCTTTTGATTGGTGGCACAGCATAACACAACTCAACGTTTTTTATAAAGAGGCAACTATTACCCAAGATAACTTGGCAGAGCCTTTAAGTGGGGTTAACGCCAGCATATATACAGACCATATATTCGACTTAGATAAAGATGGCGATATTTCATTAGAAGCCACTTTTAAGTATTATTCTCCTTATAAGCAAATTTTAAATAGATACTCCAGTTCGTGGTATTTAGATTTGGGCTTCAATGCGGCATTAATGGATGATAAGCTCAATTTGAATCTCGCCATTACAGATTTATTTAAAACTTCAGATGACATTACCATCGTTTATAACAACGGTGCCAGATTTACGTATCACAATTCCATAAACTCGCGAACATTTAGAATGACGTTGTCCTATCGTTTTGGGAATCCTATCGTTAAGAGTCAAAGACACAACGCCTCTAATTCAGCTATTTTAAATAGAACGCAGTAAACGGATTTTACAAATAAGAGCGAGCAGGGTTGGTCTCTATAATCCCAAACTCTATATAGTCGCTCCTTAATTAATCGATTTTAGCGCAAAATTTCAAAGGTCAAGGCAAAAAGCACAGGCATAGCCATAGCTATGACGAGCATTTATAACGCAGAGATTTGTAATTTTAACAGGAAGATTGGTCCATTTTGAATGTCACTTCCGTATTAGTTTAATTTGGAAGTTTTTCTACTAAGTGATGCTCTTTTAGATACAGTTAGCCAATGCATCACCTTTACCAAAATAGCCAATCTCAGTATTATACCAAAAAAATCTAATCGGTATTAAAATGAATCCTCTAAATTATACAAAGCACTACTCAAATAGCGATCACCGCGATCACAAGCTATAAAAACAACCACCCCTTCAGTAAGTGTTTTAGCTAAATTAAGCGCCACCGTTGCCGCGCCACCTGTACTCATTCCTGCAAATACACCTTCTTTTTTTGCTAAAGCTCTTGCAGTATGGGTAGCTTCTTCTGCTGACACCCCCACCAGCTGATCAACTCGTGAAGGCTCATAAAATTTAGGCAAGTAGGCTTCTGGCCACTTGCGAATCCCCGGAATACGAGACCCTTCTTTTGGTTGGCAGCCTATAATTTGTACATTTTCATTTTGCAACTTAAGAAATTTTGAGGTTCCCATAATCGTTCCTGTCGTGCCCATAGCACTCACAAAGTGCGTAATTTTCCCTTGTGTTGCTTTCCATATTTCAGGGCCGGTAGTTTCAAAATGCGCCAGTGGATTATCCGGATTAGCAAATTGATTAATTTGATAATAGCCCTCTTGGCGCCCTTTCTCACCGGCATAATCTCGACACACTTCTATATCGTCAAGCAAAGTGACCTCCGCGCCATATGCCTGCATAGTTCTTACGCGCTCAGCCGTTGCTGATTTTGGCATTACCAATTCTATAGACAAGCCAAACAAGCCTGAAATCATTGCTAAAGCTATGCCTGTATTGCCACTAGTGGCTTCAATAATTTTAGTGTCTTTTTGTATATCGCCTCGCGTTATCGCATTTTGAATCATGTAATAAGCCGGACGGTCTTTAACACTCCCGGCAGGATTATTCCCTTCGAGTTTAGCATACACTTTAACTTTGGGGTTAGTGTTTAAATGCTGAATTTCTGTAAGCGGAGTTACTCCGATAAGTTCTGTTATTTTTGACATATAGTTTAAGAATTTAAAAACGCATTTTTTTGTTTTATCACTTCAATAGCCGGTTTGTGATACACCTTTGAATGTGGAGGCACACTCTTTACCAACCACACATTTCCTCCGATAATACTGTTTTCACCTATGATTGTATTGCCTCCTAAAATGGAGGCTCCCGAATAAATCACCACCCCATCTTCAACCGTGGGGTGTCGCTTGCGATTACGCATAGATTTAGCCACACTCAACGCACCGAGATTTACCCCTTGATACAATTTGACACGGTTACCAATGACCGTGGTTTCTCCAATCACTATGCCTGTGCCGTGATCTATAAAAAAATATTCCCCTATTTGTGCGCCCGGATGAATGTCTATTCCCGTTTTAGAATGAGCCAATTCGGTCAATATACGCGGAATTATAGGGGTATTTAAGCTTAACAACAAATGCGCAAATCGGTAATAGGTAATCGCTAAAAACCCCGGATATGTGCGAATAACCTCAAAGCGACTCACCACTGCCGGATCACCTTCAACAATTGCCGTAATATCTTTCTCTAACAACGCGTGCAGCTGTGGCAATTTATCAAAAAACTGAGAAACTATTTTTTTATTATTACAAGATTTGCAAGCTTGAGTGGCACTGAGAATCTTTAATAATTCCGCTTCAGATGTTTTAAAAGCCGACTCTAATTCTGCAAACTGTTTAAAATCAGATTTCTGTTGTTGAGGAAACAATAGGCGCATCAAATTTTGTGTCCAACTATCTATAATTTCATTAGGTGGAATCGATTCAACAGACTGATGCGTTTGATAAAGTGCTTTGTAAAAATCCAAAATTATTGGTGCTATTGGGTTATCATTTGGGGCATTTAGCAGACTGTAAGTCTTAGTAATCAACAGAATAAATTATTCCATTTTTTAAAACCTACTAATCCTATCGCAAAAGTAGATTATTTTTTGTTTAAGAAACAAATATTCATTAAAAATATGACGAATAAATTTTAGCTCTATGTTGTTTTGAGTGGGTAAATAAATTAGATTGATTCCTATTTTACTAAAGTGGGGTGGTAACAAGTGGGATGTTATACCAATTAGAATTATTTTTTAGCCCGATTTATAATATTTTTTATAGGTATAATAACTTACACACTTCCTTTGGTATTGAACACCCTTCGGGGTTCAGTAAGGATAAGTCTATCTTACCCCGCACTGCACTTCGTTTGTACAGGGTTTATCACATTAAAGACCTTCGGCCTTTTAAAGTATACTCCTGTTTATAGTTACAACCATGTAATGGTTGAATATGAATAACCCCGAGTGCAACTCGGAGCGCAGAGACTACTATATTTTACAGAACTACGAAGTAGTTCAACACTAAAAATCGTAGTAGAATAACTCCACTTTATTAAGTAGGACTTAATTTATTTGTGGAAAATCTAAATTTTAAACGCATTCATAAAAAATAAATCATCTTAAATAAAGAGCTTATATAAATTCACTATTTACACATTTGTTAAAGAATACATATATAATTTGATATAAACACAATTAAACAATAAATATACAACTTTAAAATTATTTTATTAAGCAATCAAAAGTGTTAAAATTAGACGAAGAATCGTGTTTCTGTAAATATTATCGTAAAATTGAACGTCTAACTAAATAATTTTAACATGAAAAGACCTATTTATGGCCTCACAAGCCTATTACTCTGTTTTTTGCTTTTGACCTCTTGTTCAGAAGACAAAATTGCCATTCCTGCACAAAAGAGTCAGGAAAATCTCAATGCCAATATCCTGTCGCGTTATGTTGACGGCAATTGGTCGTCATCGGCTCAACTGCGCACAAGTTTACCCAACCAATCAGACACCTATTTTATGTTGAATCAAATGGGAGATAATGCCGCTTTGTGGGGACAACAAACCCCAACATTGCGCTTTGTTGAAGATACTTATCAACCAAATTCAACTTACAATGCCATTTCTTATAGTACTGGCAAAATTTATTACGGCTATGCCATCTTTGCCGATGCCAAAAGCAGAAGCGCTGACAACATTGTCAATGTCATGATTTTAGCGCATGAATACGGACATCAATTGCAATATGCTTACAACTTACCTTCTGTTCAAGAAAGTACAGCGCGCCCTAATGAGCTAGAAGCCGATGGATTTGCCGGATTTTACCTCAGAGTGCCGGATGGGTTTAACAAAAGTAGCTTTTATGACATAGCTGTTGCCTATGAATTTGCTGCCGAAATTGGTGATTATTCTACCAATAGCCCAGGACACCACGGCACACCACCTCAACGTCGTTCAGCTGTGCGCCTTGGTTTTCTGATTGGCAATGCTTTGCTCAACAGCAACTTGACTAGCTTTACCCCCGTTGATTTTGACAACACCTTTTTTTACTATTACAGCGGGGTCTTACAGGGATCCTATAGCGATCACACCACTGATCCTGTTGAAAAAGCAGTGAATCAAGGTATTCCACGCAGTATTGCTGAATATATGACACCTTATATCACTGAAATTCAAAATATCAAAACAGGTGTCATCTCTGCCAAAGAATGGCAACAACTAGATTAGAATTCGATTAAAATATTCTAACAATTAATTGTATAACACACAACATCCGCCTCAAAGTGAATTTGAGACGGATGTTGTTTTTTTAAAGGGAATTCTATTTTGACTGATTAGGATTATTGATTTGTCCTAAAAACAAGATACTTCCACTATCTTTTGCCACAATAGCATACACAAATGGACGATTAACCACCATAGTTGCCGGAGGATTTAGCGGCATTGCAGTAGCACGTATACCGGTAGACGTTACCGCTGCAGCTTCAGTTCCTTCTTCATCTACACGAATAAAAGTTTTGTGCTTGATTTCAGAAATCTGAGCCTCTTCTTCCTTAAATAAACGATCAAAATTAGCTGACCCAGAAAAGGCTTCTTCCATTCCTAATTTTGACAATTCATCTTTCAAATTAGCTAGGGTATATTCTTCTTCCCAACGTGGCAAATACAAGTTGACTTCTTGTTGTTGCAAACGCTGTAAATCACGAGCAAATTCATCTGCTGTAAGTTGACTTAACAAAGCCGACACACTACTGTGCATAGCCGGCAAAAATACATACATGCTGTAGTGTTTATCGCCATAAGGCAGTTCAATAATTTGGGTATTAGCGGTTTTTAAATAATTGAATTTTTCATTTTGATACATAAATTGGCGTTTCTGCTCGCCTTTATGTAGGGTAAAAAACGATTGCTCACGTGTCGCTTTAGGCGCAAAAGGCAAATTCCATTTTCCATTAAAATAAACCGCATTCAACACATACATTAAATCTCTAGGTTTAACCTCCTCAATGATTTTGTCTATTTTGTGATTCGTCTTTTTAGCTACCCAATGATTAATAGCCTCTGTGGTCATAGAATTTCCAAAATCAGCAGCTTTCAATTTAGCGTTGTAAAAATGCTTGTTGAGCGTCGCAAAATCAGAACGCAACTCTACAGCCTGATTAAACCAAATGGCATTGGCTATATCCAGTTGCACTGCAGGGTCAATAGCCGGCATATTTTGCAATTGATACGCATTCACTGTGTTTAACAACTCATCTGAAATGCCTTGCAACTGCAATGTCTTTTTAATAGCCGCACGTGTAGCGCCATCAGCTCCGTTATACACCATACTCAAATTCATAAAAATACTCAATGGACTAATCAATGTGTTTTGAGCCGATTTAGATTGCTCTACTTGCTTAAACAACTTAAAAGCAAACCGATTTTGAGCCGCCACAACACTATCTACTTTTTGAGGGTTTACAGCCTGTTTTACCGGTGTAACCGATTGACTACTGCCGCAACTCGAAAGCCCTAAAACCAAGAGTCCACAAATGATGACGAGCAAAGAATATTTAGAGTTCATATAATTTCAGATTTGATTAAATAAATTCAAGCATTGTGCCAAATATAAGTCCTATTTCGTTAATTATATCGCAACATTAGTAGGTTTCAACAGCATAGTATCTTGTTAAACTTGTAATAATTCCAATTTAAATTGGAATTATTCCTAATCATAACTAACTTTGACTAGAAATATTAACTATGGCAGAAGGATTTCAAAAAGGTAGAGGCGCTCAACTCAACACCCACAATCAGTACAACGCGTTAGAGCATGTTATAGATTCCGAATATCTGGAATACTGCAGATTTGAGGAAGATGAGCCCGACCACAGCAAAACCAAATTTTTAGAGGTCTTCCCAAAAAGTATTGTCAACAAGGTCAACAGTTCAGATTTACGCATGAGCTATTCACTAAACCCCTACCAAGGTTGTGAGCACGGTTGTGTGTATTGTTATGCCCGAAATTCACATCAATATTGGGGTTACAGTGCCGGATTGGACTTTGAGCGCCAAATATTGGTCAAAAAAGAAGCGCCACAACGTTTGAGAGAAACCCTCAGCAAAAAAAACTGGCAGCCTGACACCATCGTTTTTTCAGGAAACACCGATTGTTACCAACCTATTGAGCGCAAGTTAGCAATCACTAGACAGTGTTTACAAGTGATGCTCGACTTCAAGCATCCCACCGGTATCATCACTAAAAACGCTTTAGTTTTACGCGATTTGGATATTTTAAAAGCACTAGCTCAGCACAAACTCATCAAAGTTAATATATCAATAACGAGCTTATCCGAAGATACGCGTCGCTTGTTAGAACCGCGTACCTCAAGTATTAAAAACCGACTTAAAGCCGTTGAAATTTTAGCTAAAAACAACATTCCTGTCGGGGTGATGATCGCCCCTATCATCCCCGGAATCAACAGTCACGAACTATTTCCGTTGCTCAAACGCGTTGCTGAAATCGGAGCCTATTCAGCTAATTACAGTATCGTTCGCCTCAACGGTCCTATAGCACAGATTTTTGAAGATTGGATACGCAAAACCATGCCTGACCGCGCTGACAAAGTTTTAAATCAAATCAAAGCCTGTCACGGCGGAAATCTAGAAGATTTACAACTGGGCAGACGCATGCGCGGCGAAGGAAAAATAGCTCAGCAAATCGCGCAAGAGTTTAAAATAGCTCGGCAAAAGTATATGCCTAATCGCCACTGGCCTGAGCTGGATAAAACACTGTTTACCAAATTAAAAAATCCACAGTATAGCTTGTTTTAATTCTGTTTTTACAGTTCAGATTTATTTCAACAGCTCTTTCATTTTTTCAACGATATTGTAAGCTGCAGGGCAGATTTCGACATTCTTGATGGTCAAATTAGAAATCTGATAGAATTTTTTGCGATCCGTATGTGGAAATTCAGCACAGGCTTTAGGGCGTACCTCATAAATCAAGCATTTATTATCGGTCGCTAGAAAAGGACAGGGCAAGGTTTGTAGCACATAATCATTATCTTCATCAACCCGTAAATACTGATCGATAAAGGCCGAAGTCTTCATCTTAAAAAACTTAGCAATACGCTTGATATCACGATCCGTAAACAACGGACCTGTGGTTTTGCAACAATTGGCACAATCTAAGCAATTCATGCGCTCAAACTCTTCCTCGTGTAGATTTTGCATAAACTCATCAAAGTGTTTTGGTGGTTTCTTCTTGAGCTTTGCAAAAATTTTTTTATTCTCTTTACGTTTTGCTCGCCCAAGGCTTCGTAAATTTTCTAAATCTTCTTCCATCATCTGCTTTTTCTAAACCAATCTTATACCAATTAGAATTGTTTTTGTCGGTATAATACCAAATGAGGCAAAGACTAAATTGGATTATTTAATTTGTCCATACGGTATTATCGCTAACAAGACTATTATTTTGCAAAAATAAGCAATACTTTTGCGCAAAAAATAAATTATGGGAATCATCAGACTCAACAATATTCGTTGTTATGCCTATCACGGCTGTCTAACCGAAGAGGCTCAAATTGGAAGCGCTTACCGCGTGGATATTGAGGCTAAAGCTGATATGAGCAAAGCTACCCAAACTGACCAACTAGAAGATACTGTTGATTACGTACAACTTAACAGCATCGTTAAAGCCGAAATGGAGATTCGTTCAAATCTTTTAGAACATGTAGCAAAACGTATTTTAGACCGTATTTTAAAAGAAATTCCACTTATCTCTCAACTCAACGTTAAAGTATCTAAAGTCAACCCGCCTCTTGGCGGCGATGTAGAAACAGTGAGTGTCGAATTATCTCACGAAAGATAGTTTGTTTTATTAAACAAAAAGTATATATTTGCTCCCCCAAAGTAAATTGGTATCGTGGCCGAGTGGCTAGGCAGTGGTCTGCAAAACCATTTACAGCGGTTCGAATCCGCTCGATACCTCTAAAGCAAAACGCAATTATCTATTAATTAGATGGTTGCGTTTTTTATTTTAGTTAATTTGGGCAAAATAAGGATCAATAAGATTTGATTTACTTACACAAAACGATACAGAACCTGAAAAGATTTAGTGAGCAGTAGTGAATCAATCCTAAGTTAAGGGTTTTGGTAATTTATACCAATTTTATTTATTAAATAGTCTAAAGATTTATAGGATAAATTTTAAAGGTCAAGGCGAAAAACGCAGACATAGCCTTAGCTATGGCGTCCCGCACGTGCGGGATTAACGCAGAGATTTGAAATTTAGACATAAATATTGGGCTATTTTGTATGTCTAATTGGTATTAAACACTTATCGCTTTAAAGAAGCAATTGAGAGAAGAGTAATCAAACGTTTAGTTTACTTAGTTTCAGGGATGACGGTTTCTATTTTGTGCTGTACTTTTTCCATGCGGTTTGGAAACACTCCGCGAATAATTAGGACAATTCCACAGAGTGCAATCAAAACACTAATAGTTCGCTTTAGCTTATAAATCCGCTTAGTAGTCAGTTTGTGGTTAAGCTTTTTGGCTAAAAATATTTTTAGGAGATCAACTACAAAATAAGCGCCAATAACAGACATAAAAAAGACCAGCAAGCGTTCGGGTTCCATATCCATGGTCGGTCCAAATGCTATGATCAGTCCGAGCCAAAACCCCAATACGCCAATATTGACAAAATTGAGTAAAAACCCCTTGGCAAACAGCCCCAACCAGTCGCCTTTTTTCATCTTTCGCAGTTTTTTTCCGGAAGATTGCGGAATATTTTTGCGTTGATTAATAAAGCTTATCACGCCATAAGTCACTAAAATTCCTCCTCCAAAGATAAATAATCCGGGGTCATCTTTAATGCTTTCTAGCAGCTGACTCGTACTAAAATAAGCGATAAGTAGAAAGATAATATCGGCTACAATAACACCAATATCAAACACGATAGCCGCGCGAGCGCCTTTTATAGCCGCAGTTTCAAGCAACACAAAAAAAACAGGCCCAAATAAAAAGGCCATCACAATCCCTAGGGGTATCGCTGATAATACATCTTGAACCATGCTATCTCACTAAAATCTATCGTGACTACAAAGTTATGAATTTACCACTAGATTGTTAGCTTTTTTTCGTCTTGTCCAGTAATTTAGCTTTTTATAAAGTCTATTGTTCTAAATATATCACTTAAATTTGTCCTTTTAGAGCTCGATTATGATGAAAAACACCCTGCGTTTTGCGTTGATGACCATCGGTATAGCCTTAATTGGATTTGGCACTTACCTCCTTCTTTTTCCTGATGTTTCATTAGGCGATAAAATCATTAGAGACGATTCACAGTCCTATGCAGCTATTGTATTTGGCATTCTCTGTCTCATTAGTGGAATTGCTTATAAACGTCGTGGGCGTTAAGATTTATAGCGATGTAATTTGGCGACTAAAATTTCTTTTAAAGCAATTAACAAACTTGCTATTCCGGCCATTGTTGCTGGTATAGCTGAACCGCTAATCTCCCTAACCGATATCGCCATTATTGGTCATGTCAATATAGACCCTGTTGAGGCATTGGCTGCTGCCGGAATTGTAGGCTCTTTTTTATCTGCTATTATTTGGATTGTCGCCCAAATAGAAACGGCTATTTCAGCTATCATCTCACAATTTGTCGGTGCCAAACGCATCCACGCCGCTAAAACATTAGTTCCACAAGTACTTGTAGTCAGTTTTCTGCTGAGTTTATTTATTTTTGGCATTACCTCATGGTTTGCCGAATCTATATTTAAAGCCTATAATGCCGATGGTAAAATATTAGCTTATGCCCAATCGTACTATCACATTAGAGCCATAGGCTATCCGCTGACGCTACTCACCTTATCTATTTTTGGTATTTTCAGAGGCTTGCAAAATACACTTTGGGCCATGAAATGTAGCTTAACCGGTGCCGCCGTCAATGTTGTGCTCGATTACATATTAGTTTATGGCATAGCAGGTTGGATTCCAGCCATGCATCTCGAAGGCGCCGCCTGGGCGAGTGTCATTGCGCAACTCGTCATGTGCATTATGGCTTTCTATTTTTTCTTTAGAAAAACACCTTTTTCCTTAAAGCTAAGCTGGCATATCAACCCCGCACTCAAACCGCTTTTAGTAATGGCTGCAAACTTATTTATTCGCACATTAGCCCTCAATTTTGCAATCTATCTTGCCAATGCTTATGCCACAGAATACGGCAAAGCTTACATTGCTACACAAAGTATTTTGATGAATATTTGGCTGTTTTTTTCCTTTTTTATCGACGGTTATGCACATGCAGGAAATGCCATGGGCGGAAAGTTTTTTGGCGCAAAAGATTACAAGCAACTTTGGCAACTTACCAAACAGGTGTGCAAATATGCTGTAGTCATTGCTCTAGGATTAATGGCTATTTGTTTTGTGTTTTACGACCAAATAGGTTTGATTTTTAATAAAGAAGTAACCGTACTCATGGTGTTTAACACAAGTTTTTGGATGGTTCTACTCATGCAGCCTATCAATGCCATTGCTTATGTTTTTGACGGTATTTTTAAAGGATTAGGTGAAGCCAAATATTTAAGAAACACACAGCTTATAGCCACGTTTGTCGGATTTGTCCCTGTTTTACTCATCGGAGATTATTTTGGATTAAAACTACACGCCATTTGGTTGGCCTTTGGTATTTGGATGCTCATCAGAGGCGGCACTCTGCTTTGGCGCTATCAAAAAGTTTACTTGAATAAAATCTGATTTTCCCTAAAATTCTTTCTTTTAGGGTTTACTTCTAAGGCTTTCATGTTAAACTTCTAGTTTTGCATAACTTTTTACACAAAGTCCCCGACCTTTACTTGCAAATCGCTCATTCTATGTCTTCATTACAAAAAATTGTCATCATGTGCCCACACAAAAAGTTTGTAGAATCCTGGGCACGGGCCATTCAAAACAAGGCTCCTGAAATTACAGTCGAAATTTACCCTAATGATACTCAGCGTGACAACACAGAGTTTATTTTAGCCTTTAATCCTGAAGAAGGGGCTTTTGCTCATTATCCTAATCTCAAAGTTGTAGCCTCAATGGGCGCCGGAGTTGGTCATATTTTACAAAATAAAGGTTTACCGAAAAATGCTATTGTCACCAAAATAAACAATCCTGAACACCAACGCGATGTGGCTTATTTTGTGCTGAGCTTAATTTTGAATTATCAGCGTCGATTGCTGCAATACACTCAATACAAATCTAAACAATTGTGGCGTCCTCATTCGTATAAACGCCCACAAGACCAAACCGTAGGAATCTTAGGGTTTGGTGCTATCGGACAAGAAGTAGCTAAAATTCTTTTGCGCAATGATTATACAGTCACTGGCTGGTCACGCCATAAAAAGGAAGTAGAAGGGGTCACTAGTTTTTATGGTGAAAACCAACGCAACGATTTTTTAAAAACAGCTGATATTTTAGTGTGCTGTTTACCTTTAACGCCGCAAACCAAAGGCATCCTCAACGCTGAGTTATTTGCAGCTCTCCCCGACAAAGCCTATTTGATAAACATCGGGCGTGGCGCAGAGCTCAATGAAGATGATTTACTGACAGCTATTCATTCCAAAAAACTGTCAGGAGCTGCTCTGGATGTCTTTACAACTGAACCTCTACCGGCCAATCATCCATTTTGGACCGAAGATAACATTATGATTACGCCCCATAATGCCGGAAACTCTCATCCTGAAATTGCTGTAAAAACGGTATTACAAAACTTTAAAGCTTATCAGGAAAATCGTCCTTTAATAGATGTGGTCAACAAAGATCAAGGGTATTAATACGCACTTTTTTAGAGAATTCGTTTTTTTATTCCTCATGATATCAACAAGTAAACTTATATTTGCACTTTAACTAAGTTTTCGAATATGAATCCATTGCAAGCCATATCTCCTATAGATGGAAGATACCGCAACAAAACACAACGTTTAGCTTCTTATTTTAGTGAAGAAGCACTCATCGGTTATCGCGTAAAAGTAGAGATAGAATATTTTATTGCCCTATGTCAATTACCTTTACCGCAATTAAAAGATGTTGACGCTTCTCTTTTTCCTAAACTAAGAGCTATATACGAGCAATTTTCACTTGAAGACGCCCAACGCATCAAAGATATCGAAGCAACTACAAACCACGATGTTAAGGCTGTAGAATACTTCTTAAAAGAGCAATTTGACGCCTTGGGATTAGCTGCTCAAAAAGAATTTATCCATTTTGGATTAACTTCTCAAGACATCAACAATACAGCCATTCCGCTTTCTCTTAAGGATGCCGTCAATTTGGTATATTTCCCTCAGTTAGAAGAGTTGTTAGGCAAATTAGAGGACTTAGCAGTAACTTGGGAAAACATTCCGATGTTAGCCCATACTCACGGGCAACCGGCTTCACCTACGCGTTTAGGTAAAGAAATTCAGGTGTTTGTTGTGCGCTTAAAAGAGCAACTCAAACTCTTAAAAGCTACGCCTATTGCCGCTAAATTTGGCGGCGCTACAGGAAACTTTAATGCCCACCACGTGGCTTATCCTGAATTAAAATGGCAAGCCTTTGGTCAAGATTTTGTTGAATCAACTCTAGGTTTAAAACACTCTTTCCCGACCACTCAAATTGAACATTACGATCATTTAGCCGCCATTTTTGACGGCATGAAACGCATTAATTCCATCGTTATGGATTTAGATCGCGACATCTGGACGTACATCTCAATGAGTTATTTTAAACAAAAAATCAAAAAAGGAGAAGTGGGATCATCAACTATGCCCCACAAAGTAAATCCTATTGATTTTGAAAATAGCGAAGGAAATATCGGTATAGCTAATGCTTTATTTGAACATTTAGCCGCTAAACTTCCGGTGAGTCGTATGCAACGTGATCTTACTGACAGTACGGTTTTACGCAATATTGGGGTGCCGATTGGCCACAGCTTAATCGCTTTCCTTTCAACCTTAAAAGGCTTAAATAAACTCGTTTTAAACGAAACTAAATTACACGCTGACCTCGAAAACAACTGGGCTGTCGTTGCAGAAGCTATTCAAACAATTTTAAGACGTGAAAGCTACCCTAATCCTTATGAAGCTTTAAAAGAATTAACGCGTACCAACACGGTTATCAACGCTGAAATTATAGCCGATTTTATTGACACCCTTGATGTTACAACAGCTGTAAAAGATGAATTAAAAGCCATTACCCCTCAAAATTATACAGGGATATAAATTTAGTAGTTCATACTTTCTAAAAAGGCCTATACGGTTAAACGTATAGGCCTTTATTTATAGTGTAGGTGAAGTATTTATACGGAAATGATTTTTAAAATAGACTAAATATTTTGTCGTTAAAATTTCA
>CAYVJG010000052.1:0-15509 GCA_964451785.1 uncultured Flavobacteriaceae bacterium | reverse complement strand
TATAAAATTAAGTTGAAATTCTAGTCGTTTTATAAGCTTGTTGATAAATTATGGCAATCCCCATCACCAACGCACAGCCAAATAAGTTGAGCCATAAATAAGGCATCCAATTGTACCACCAACCTGCAATAACAATAAGTTGAGTGAGTATGGCGGCTGTAAACACCGCTCTGCTCTGTACCCATTTTACAAAAAAGGCCAATAAAAATATCCCTAAAACATTACCGTAAAATATAGATCCAATGATATTGACCAATTGAATCAAATTATCAAATAAATTAGCGGTACAAGCTACACCAATAGCCAGTACGCCCCACAAGAGTGTAAACCACTTTGAGGTGTTTATATAGTGTTGTTCTGAACGCGGTGTTGATTGATGGCGTTTATATAAATCAACCACTGTAGTCGATGCTAAAGCATTGAGTTCTGCGGCTGTTGATGACATGGCAGCACACAAAATAACGGCCAATAATAAGCCGACAATTCCGCGTGGAAGGTTGTGCATAATAAAATGAATAAATACATAATCTTTATCATTGGTTTCAAGCGTAGCATTAGCGGCTTTAATCAAGGCATCGGCCTGTGCTCTTATGGCTCTATCGGCAATTTGAAACCCCTGCAATTGTTGCTTAAACACGGCCTTTTCTCCCAAATATTCTGCATGAGCATAATTTAAAGCTGCTTCAGCACGTATAGTTTGATTTTGATTGAGAAGCTGTTGCAAATCTTGATATTCATCAGCATATTGTGAATTCATCACCGCTTGTTGAGCCACTGGATTAAAATTGAGTGGCGCTTGATTGAACTGATAAAACACAAAAACCAAAACTCCTATCAATAAAATAAAAAACTGCATCGGCACTTTTAATAAGCCATTAAAGAGCATCCCTAATTGACTTTGACGAACAGATTTTCCGGAAAGATAGCGTTGCACCTGACTTTGATCGGTACCAAAATAAGAAAGTGCTAAAAATGTCCCTCCAATTAAACCACTCCACACTGTATAGCGATTGTCAAAATCAAAAGAAAAATCGAGAATTGACAATTTTCCACTTGCACCGGCAATTTCGAGGGCTTTAGTAAAATTCAAATCCTCAGGAAGTGCTCTTACGATGATCACAAATGCAGTCACCATCCCTAAAAAGATAATCGCCATTTGCTGTTTTTGAGTTATACTCACGGCACGTGTCCCGCCAGAAACTGTGTAAATAACCACCAATATCCCAATGATGATATTCAGATAAACTAAATTCCACTCTAAAACTACTGATAAGATAATGGCCGGAGCAAAAATGGTAATCCCCGCTGAAAGACCACGTTGAATGAGAAACAAAATAGCGGTTAGCGTTCGCGTTTTTAAATCAAATCTCGTTTCGAGGTATTCATAAGCCGTATAGACTTTTAAGCGGTGATACATAGGGATAAATACAGCGCAAATTATAACCATTGCGATAGGTAAACCAAAGTAAAATTGCACAAAACCCATTCCACTGGCAAAGGCTTGACCCGGAGTTGATAAGAAAGTTATAGCGCTGGCTTGAGTAGCCATAACTGACAGTCCTACAGTCCACCATTTAGCTTGATTCCCTCCTCTGAGGTAATCATTAACTTTGTGCTGTTGGCGCGTTTTATAAAATCCATAGAGCACAATAAATCCTATGGTTCCTCCGAGAACAATCCAATCTAAATAATCCATAGACATCTGTTATGAAAACCGCAACATGAGCAGAAAGAAAATAATAATATAAATCAAATTAGCCAGCAGTACTAAAGTATAGCTTGTTTTCCATTGAAATTTTTCAGGGTTATCTGTTTTCATAGATTTAATCTTTAGGCAGTTGATCTAGAGCCAATAAATTTGCAAATAGACGAAATGCACCAGGCACGCCAGCAGGCAATTCTCTAAAAAAACTCAATCCTGTATAAACATAATGGCCTTTGCCATAGGGAGCAATAAGTAAACCGCCTTTTAAGGAAGTTTCTCCAGGATCGCGCATTCCTAACACTGGCGTAAATACCTCATTCCACTGATCAGCAAAATACAATCCGCGTTCTTGTACCCATCCTTCAAAATCGGCTTTTGTTATTGAGTTGGGCCAATTCAAGACCTGGTGCTCAGGCACTAAAAAGGACACCGGTGAATTTTCATCTGTCACACGATCATGTGAGAGGCTGAGTTGAAAGGGCGCTATTTTATCTGTTTTTAATTCTCGTATCGTGTTGTACTGTGTAATCAATGTTCCCCCTCGTTTAACATAAGTGAATAATTCTTGTTGATGCAACACTAAATCAGCATCAACATCATAAGCTCTAATACCTAATACCACGGCATCATAAGCTGCCAATTTTTGCGCCGAAATTTCTGTACTCGGAATTACGGTCACACGATAACCTATTTGACGTAAACTTTCAGCTACGTCATCGCCTGCGCCTTCGATATAAGCTATATTTTTACCGGCCGTTTTTACCGCTAATTTCAAGACTTTAACCTTAGCCGGAAGCAATACGGTTTGAGCAGGAATATGCTTATAATCAATGTTGTGCAATGCTTTAGTAAATTGTTGTGTTTCAGTAGATAATTTTGGGATGATTTCTCCTTGACCAGCTACTTTGGGGGGCGTTAAGCTAAAAGTAAAGGTTTCTGTTTTGCCTTTTTTTGCAATCTGAACGGGAATCCGTTGTGGATTTACCTTCCAGCCTTTGGGAACTTGTAATTCTAAATCACCTGTTAAATTTGAAGTGTTTGCGCTAACTTTAACCTGCACTTGCTTAGGAGCATTGGAAGCAAATATAATTGTTTTAGCATCGAGCTCTACTGCAGCTTCAGGAACGATGGCAAAAGGCGTTTTGACTTCCCCTTGCGTAGGCGTAGTGTGCTTGTATACCAAATTTCGTGTTGCACTAAGCGAAACACCATTTATCAAAAAACCAAATGTAGCTTTTAACTGTTTTGGCCGATCTGGCAAACCGATTAACTGCTGATTGGTTACCGTATACATGCCTACACTATGTGGTTGATTTAACCAATAAGGACTACTATATGCCAATCCATCTGAAAGTTTTAACTCTACGCCTTTATGCCAGTCGACTTCTGGCGATAATGTTTGGTGTAAAATTAAGGGCTCTAAATTGGTACGCGGCAATAAAATTTCTTGTAGTTCAACTTTCGCATCTGATCGGTTGATGGCTTCAAAATTAACTGTGATTTTTTGTCCGGGCGAGGCGTAGGCTTGTGCAGTAGATGTTTCAACATATATCCCGGCACAAGCTATAATAATCGATTTGATTTCTTTGAGTTTGAGCGCTCGCCAATAGGGATCCTGTAACTGTTGAATCAATTGATAGGCTTTAAGCAATTGAGGAATGCTTTTACTCGGTGATTTAAAATCGAAATCGCGCTCTACTTTAGTCAAAATCCGTCCTATAGGTTTGCCATTTTTCAATCGACTCCAAGAGGTATTTATACCTTCAAATAGCGCTTCGTCTAAATCCGGAAATTCACCCTTGATCGGTTCTAAATAATCCCAAATTACTCCGCGTTCAGGAGTGGCTCCAAAGCCTTGTGATTTGTGCTGACTGCGACTTTTGGCGGCTAATTCAGTATTTGACAAGCCGCGTTCCGGATAATACACGCCCACGTCAATAGCTTTAAATGATGATTTATCAACTTTTTTAAAGGCAGCTTCTGAACCATAAAAATACCAAGATTGATTTAAATACAATCGCTTGGGTTGCCAAGCTTTGACAAAGTTCAATTGCTTAGAAAAAACCGTCGAATCTCCCGATAAATCAAATGCCTCAACACTTAATCGTGCCGAAGCCGTGTGATGACCATGTGTATCTCCTTCTGTACGATGGTCAAATCTATTGATAATGATATCCGGTCTAAATTTTCTAAATTCCCACACCACATCGCTCAATACTTTCGCTTTGTCCCAAATAGCAAAAGTTTCTTCTGGTGTTTTAGAGTATCCAAAATCATTCGCCCGTGTAAAAAATTGTTCTCCCCCATCAATTTGCCTAGCGGCTAACAACTCTTCCGTTCGGATAACGCCTAATAACTCTCTAATCTCCGGTCCAAGGATATTTTGTCCGCCATCACCACGCGTCATCGCTAAATAACCTACTCGGGCATGTACGTGATTTGACAAATAAGAGATCAAAGCATTGTTTTCATCATCTGGATGAGCAGCTACATATAAAACAGAGCCTAAAAAATTGAGCTTTTGTATAGACTGATAAATTTCTGCTGATGACTGTGGTTTTTGTTGCTGTGCACGTGCCAATTGTAAACTGATAAAAAAAACAGAAAAAGCAACTAAAGAATGTTTCATAGGGAGAAGAGCTAATTTACATCTACCAAATATAGCAAAAATTTAAGTTGACATTAACGCAGAGGCAACAATTTATAAGTCACTAATTTAATCGGCTACATTTGAATAAATACAATCAAATTCGTATTTTTGAAGCAGTTGAATTCTAAATCACAGATTACTTTTGCTGCGTTTACTACATTTCAAACTCAACGACTTTCCTTGTTCAGTAAAGGTTATTACTAATTACTTTTTAAATTTTAAGAATTCACCTCATTACAACAAACAACTAAACTTACACCATCAACTATGGATAATACAAGGCAACTTAAAAGCCCTGGAGCGCGCTTTAGAGCAGCGATGGCAACCGAACATCCCTTACAAATTGTGGGTGCAACCACAGCTAACCACGCACTTTTAGCACAACAAGCAGGGTTTAACGCCATTTATTTATCAGGTGGCGGCGTGGCCGCAGGGTCATTAGGCATTCCCGATTTAGGAATTACTAACCTCGAAGATGTTTTAATTGACATTCGCCGCATCACCAATGTTACTGATTTACCCTTACTTGTAGATATAGACACCGGGTTTGGCCCATCCGCTTTTAACGTAGCCCGCACCGTTAAAGAACTTATTCGCAATGGGGCTGGCGCCTTACATATGGAAGATCAAGTGGGCGCCAAACGCTGTGGCCATCGTCCCAACAAAGAACTCGTCTCTACAGCCGAGATGACTGACCGACTAAAAGCCGCTGTCGATGCCCGAACAGACGAGCAGTTTGTCATTGGAGCGCGTACCGATGCCTTTGCTAATGAAGGGCTCAACGGCGCTTTAGAACGCGCCGTGGCCTATAAAGACGCCGGGGCTGATTTTATTTTTGCAGAAGCTGTGCCTGACCTGACCTATTACCACAAATTTGTCGAAGCTACAGGAATTCCGGTTCTAGCCAATATTACCGAATTTGGTAAAATTGACATGTACACCGTTGATCAACTTCGCGATGCTGGAGTTGACCTCATCCTCTATCCACTTTCAGCTTTTAGAGCAGCCAATAAAGCGGCTCAAAATGTCTATCACCACATCCGCCAAGAAGGCACCCAAAAAAATGTACTCGACAGCATGCAAACCCGCCAAGAACTTTATGAAAGCATCGGCTATTACGCCTATGAAGATAAACTAGACCAACTTTTTAAACACCAAAAATAATGACCGACCAAACAAAATTTAAACCTAAAAAAAGTGTAGCCTTATCTGGTGTAGCCGCTGGCAATACAGCGCTAGCCTCAGTAGGCCATAATGGTAATGAACTGCACTACCGCGGCTATGATATCATGGATCTAGCTGAAAAATCTGAATTTGAAGAAGTAGCTTATCTATTAATTTATGGCAAATTGCCAACTTACACGCAACTCGCCAACTATAAAACTAAACTCAAATCTTATCGCGGGTTACCACATCAACTCAAAGCGGTTCTCAAACAACTTCCGGCTCACGCGCATCCTATGGATGTTTTACGCACAAGTACTTCTGTGTTAGGCACCCTACTGCCTGAACGTGAAAATCACAATGCCGCAGAAGCACGTGATATTGCCGATCGCCTAATTGCTTCTTTTGGCTCTGCCCTACTTTATTGGTATCACTATTCTCACAACGGCAAAGAAATCGATGTAGAAACTGATGACGATTCAATAGGTGGTCATTTTTTACACTTATTACACGGCACTAAGCCTTCTGAAGATTGGGTAAAAGCCATGAATACCTCCTTAAATCTATATGCTGAGCACGAGTTTAATGCCTCTACCTTTACCAGTCGCGTTATTGCCGGCACAGGCTCAGATATCTATTCTTCTATCACAGGAGCCATAGGTGCACTTCGCGGCCCTAAACACGGCGGCGCTAACGAAGTAGCTTATGACATTCAAAGTCGGTACAACTCTGTTGATGAAGCTGAAAAAGACATCAAAGCACGTATGGCGCGCAAAGAAATTATCATCGGATTTGGGCACCCGGTATACACAGTTTCAGACCCGAGGAATGTTGTCATCAAAAAAGTAGCTAAACAACTCTCTGAAGAAGCACAAGACCTATTGTTATTTAATGTTGCTGAACGCATAGAATCTGTCATGTGGCAAGAAAAATCAATGTTTCCAAATCTCGATTGGTTTTCTGCAGTCTCCTATCATATGATGGGGATTCCAACTGCTATGTTTACTCCTCTTTTTGTCATTTCGAGAACCACAGGTTGGTCCGCTCACGTTTTAGAACAACGTCAAGACGGCAAAATTATCAGACCTAGTGCTAATTATACCGGTCCGGAGCACAAAAAATTCATCCCTTTAATTAATCGTCACTAATACGACAACTCAACTTAAAAATAACCATACCCGAATAGTATTATGTCCATACATAAATCAGCAGAAAGACCGCAACCCGATCAAGTGATTCAAGATATTGCGGATTATGTTTTAAACTACGAAATCAAAAATGACTTAGCCTGGAAAACGGCTCAATACGACTTACTCGATGCCCTAGGCTGTGGATTAGAAGCCTTAACTTATCCGGCCTGCAAGAAACTATTAGGCCCTATTGTTAAAGGAACCATAGTTCCTTATGGCGCCAAAGTGCCCGGCACACAACACCAATTAGATCCGGTACAAGCCGCTTTTAACATCGGAGCACTCGTGCGTTGGTTAGACTTTAATGACACCTGGTTAGCTGCAGAATGGGGTCACCCTTCTGACAACATAGGCGGTATTTTAGCTACTGCCGATTGGCTATCACGCACGCAAATTGCTGAAGGTAAAGCGCCTTTAAAAATGAAAAAAGTACTCGAAGCTTTAATCAAAGCGCTCGAAATTCAAGGTTGCTTAGCGCTTGAAAATTCATTTAATAAAGTAGGATTAGATCACGTCATTTTAGTCAAAATTGCCTCTACCGCTGTGGTTGCTGAAATGCTCAGCTTAACAAGAGACGAAATAATCAATGCCCTCACACATGCCTTTGTAGATGGGCAAGCTTTGCGCACCTATCGCCATGCTCCAAATGCAGGTAGCCGAAAATCATGGGCCGCCGGCGATGCGACTTCTCGCGCTGTACGCTTGGCGCTCATTGCTAAAACCGGCGAAATGGGTTATCCTTCAGTGCTTACCGCACCTAATTGGGGATTCTACGACGTGTCTTTTAGCGGCAAAGCCTTCGATTTTCAGCGCCCTTACGGCTCTTATGTCATGGAAAACGTGTTGTTTAAAGTCTCTTTTCCGGCTGAATTTCACGCCCAAACTGCCGCCGAAGCCGCAATGACCTTACACAGTATTTTACAAGACCAAGGAAAAACTATCGAAGATATTCAAAAGATTACTATACGCACTCATGAAGCTGCTATCCGTATTATCGATAAAACAGGTCCGCTAAACAATCCGGCTGATCGCGATCATTGTATCCAATATATGATTGCTATTCCGTTAATTTATGGCAGATTAACAGCATCAGATTACGAAGACGATATAGCGGCTAATCCACAAATCGATGCCTTACGTGCCAAAATGGAAACTGTTGAAGATGCGCAGTTTACTAAAGATTATCACGACCCTGAAAAGCGCTCTATCGCTAATGGATTGACTATCACCTTTACCGATGGCACACAGCTTGACGAGGTTTTAGTTGAATATCCTATAGGTCACAAACGCCGTCGTGATGAAGGTTTCCCCAATCTGATTGAGAAATTTAAAGTAAACCTCAACCGCATCTTCCCTGCCAAACAACAGCAGGAAATTTTGGATAACACACTAGATTATGACAAGCTTATCGATTTAGACGTCAATACCTTTGTCGATTTATTTGTTATCTAGTCTCTCAATTTAGTAACACAACAAGCCGAATCTACGATAGATTCGGCTTATTTTTTACAACACTAAAGGAATTATTCCAAATATTCGGAATAATTCCAATAAATAGTTTATATTTGGAGTATGGAACAAGAACTAGCAATCAAACGATTTAAGGCGATACGTGAAGAGCACCACTTTACGCAAGTCGAATTTGCGGAAAAATTAGGCATCAATAACACAACTGCAGACATTGAACGCGGCAAGACCAAATTGTCAGGATTAGTTATTGCTGAATTACTGCGTCAATTTAAAGTTAATCCACTGTGGATTTATGGTTATAGTCCACAGAAATATTTAAGTCTCACTCAGGGTTATGTCATGCCAAAAGTAGTTTCTGTTGATGCTGAAGGCAATGACAATATGCTACTCGTCAATCAACGTGCCGCGGCGGGTTATCCTCAAAACATACACGACACAGGCTGGCATGCTAAGCTTCCGGCTTTTAACCTGCCTTTGCCCGAATACAAAAACGCCACTTATCGCGGTTTTCAGGTAGAAGGCAACAGTATGGAACCTAATTTATTTGCTGGTGAATGGGTATTAGGAAAAGCCGTTGATAATACCAGCTACATCAATGAAGGTAAGGTTTATGTAATCGTGACACAGGATTCTGTTTTAGTTAAAAAGCTCTATCGCCTACCCGATATCAGCAAATTACAATTGGTTTCTATCAATCCGGAATACGCTCCTTATGAGCTCGACATTGCTGCTATTCAAGAGCTGTGGCAAGTCAATAGTAAACTGACTTTTTCACTCGATGCCAATTCAGAAAATCATTTGTTACGTGAACTCAAAGAATCAATGGAAGCGCTAAAGCTGCAACTCAATAGTTTTAGAAGAGATACAGATCAAATTCAGTGACCTTATTATGCCTCGCGGATCTTTATAAAAATATTGCACAACCTATTTTATAAACTACATATCTTATTAAAAATAAAGCTGCATCCAAATTTTCATAACTTCAAAAAACACAACCGTTTTCACTGTCAAATTACTGAAGTGATACGGCTCACAACATCGCCTTTCTTTTCTCCACCTTTGCTTAAGATAGATCCAGCAGAATATGTTGTTTTGTTCAGGCTGGATACTTGAGTAACTAACTCAAGATACTGTGGTAGTATCCCAAAAAGTATGTAAAACGCACAGTGATTATTTGAGTTAAGCGTATAAAAAAGCACGCAAAACCTAAAGACTCTACGCGCCGTATATTACACCGTAATCGGTGACTATTTTAAATGCATTTCAAACAATTTTAAAATGCGTTTATACTCATCTGTCCAACTACTGGGTTCTACAAATCCATGACTTTCTACCGGATAAACGGCGAGTTCCCAATTGTCCTTTCCTAATTCAATCAACTTTTGACTCAAACGTACAACATCTTGAAAATGTACGTTCGTATCAACCATTCCGTGGCACATTAGCAGTGCTTCATCAGGGTTTAATCCTTTAGCAAAATTAATCGGTGAGCTACGGTGATAAGCTTCGGGGTCATTTTGCGGTAAGTTGAGAATATCAGAAGTATAGCCGTGATTGTAATGTGCCCAATCAGTTACCGAACGCAAGGCAGCGCCACAAGCAAACACATCTGTTTTAAACAAAGCCGATAGCGTCATAAATCCGCCGTATGAGCCACCCCACAGTCCTAAATTATCCGGATTTACATCAAAATTTTCAACCATATAGTGAGCTCCATCAACAATATCTTCTAAATCATTGCCGCCCATATGGCGATAAATAGCCGTACGCCAATCGCGCCCATAACCAGCACTGCCACGATAGTCAATGTTCATTACAGTGTAACCCTTGTCGGCAAGCAAATTCATGAACATATGTTCTCTAAAATAGGCATCACTCCACCAATTTTTGACATCTTGCAAGTAGCCGGCACCATGTACAAAAATCACTCCCGGTTTAGATTCAGCTTGTTGCTTAGGGCGGTAAACCTCAGCGTAGACTTGCTGCCCATCGCGATTGGTAAATGTAAAAATTTCTGGTTTACGCCAATCATAAGCATCAAAAGCTTCGCTTGTTGCTTTATCGGTAATTTGGTGAGGGGTAGCTCCAGATTTAGCCCGCTGCCAATACAGTTCCCACGGCTGGTTACTGGTGGAATACAAATCAGCAATATATTTAGTATCAGGTGAAAGTGTCACGCGATGTCCACCAGATTTTTCTGTAATTTGTATCATTTTTTTTGAAGCGATATCTAAATGGTAAAACTGCTTTTCACTTGGCGCTAGTTTGTTAGCTGTCAAATAAAATGATTGGTGGTCTGGCGCTAGTTGAGCTGTTTGTACTTCGTAATTTCCAGAAGTTAAGGCCTCGCTTTCTGCAGTATTGACATTCAAACTGTACAACTGCGAATAGCCTGTTTTTTCTGATTGAAAATAGATATGACTATCGTCAATCCAGCCAACATTTCCTGATGAATAGGTATAACCTATTCCGGGGCCGGCAATCCAAGCCTCATCCTGCTGACGATCTAAAAGACTGAGTTTACCGGTTTTGAAATCAAGTGCCATTAGCCAGCGGTCTTTATGATCTAAGGCTTTAATTTCGACAATAGCTTTTGTGCCGGCAGGATTCCAAAAGGGAGAAGAAAAATGGACTTCACGCAAAGCTGGATCTGCCTGAAGTGCCTTCAGTTTTTTAGGATAATGTTTCATGAATTCAGGAATGTCGCGAATTCTCGGAATCTGTTCTGTTGAGATGACATAGGTTGTATCAGCTTGGCGGCTGTAAATGAACGCCTCAAATTCAGGTTGAGGAGTGCCTACCACAGGGCGAGCGTGCAAATCTTTAGTATACCCTGATTCAGTGGCATAATTAGGGACATCAGTATGCTTGTCTTTAGGAGATTTGGTCAATTGATAAAACACATAATTTCCATCAGGACTGAGTTGTAAAGTGCTCAATCGTTTTGAGCCTATGTGAATTGGGGTCAACCAATGCTGAAGTTGCTTGATCTTTTTCTCTTTTCGTGCGTTATCTGCAGCGCGTTCAGATAAAACCTGTGAATTTTTTAGTGCATCTTGCTTCAAAAACTCCTCTTGAGCGGTCAATTCTTTTTTCTGAGAAGCTTTTCCCGTTTTAAAATTGGTTAATTGTTCTAATTTTCCATTAGATAGATAAAGCGCATACAAATTATTGCCTTGGCGATACACAATAGCGCGATCATTTAATCCAAATTGCAGCTGACGCAAAGATTTTCCTGCTGTACGTAGGGTTTGTATTTTACCTGAACGCACATCTAGCACTTTTAAACTGTGTTGGTATTGAAATACTTTTTGTGTATGGGCTTTATTCCACGCTCCTCGTTGAATAGCTTTGGCTAAACTAGCCTCTTCTAAACTTAATTTTTGTGGAGTTTTTCCGCGTTTATACACGTATAAACTTTCGGTTTCAGCTTGCTCAGGATTCCAGGCAAAATAGATTTTTTCACTGTTGGGGCTCCAAAATACTTGTGAAGGAGATGATCCAATCCACTGTGGATCTTGCATGATTTTCTCGACCGTTAAAGGCGAAGTTTGACTCCATAAATAGGTTGGAAAAAGACAGAGGAATAAAATCCATTTTTTCATTATCTGTAACGTTTAAATTATTCGACGCTAAACTTATAAAAAATATGTCGGCAAATATGATAATTATCCTTTAAAATATTATTTTTACAGAATAATCTTCAAACCAATTATGCACTTTTTAGGCGAACTCATCACTGATTTATCAATGTTTTTCTATTTAGGAATTATCATCCTCTATATTGTTGTGCGGCGTCGAAATTCGCCTTGGGCTAACTTTATTAGACACTGCCTGAAAGTGCGTCGCTACTTATGGATAAGTATTTTATGTGGTTGTGCTGTAGTTTTTGGAGGATTGTATTTTATGGGGATTTATAGCTTTTCCGAAAGCTTTCATTATACTGGTAAAACGACCATAATCATAATAGCCTTATACGTAATTTACAACATTTATACGACGTATAAAAAACAGGGCTTAGCTGCTTTTCAAGATTAGCTACTGCTGATTAACAACTGCTTATTTTTTCCAATACATGCGTTCCATTTGTTCGCCGGCTAGTTGACAGCGTTCTACGACTTCAAAGCCCAAACGTTGATAAAGTTTTTTAGCCTTAGGATTGAGATTATCCACCAAAAGCGACAAGTGTTTATCAGGAGTAGACCCATATTTATCAATTAAAAAGCGTAAGATTTTAGACCCTATGCCTCGTCCTTGTTGCGAAGGCAAAACGCCAATACAATCAATATAGATTTCACCTGGCTTTGTTTCATCTTCAGCATAAAAATCATGTCCAAATTGTGCTTTAATCGCCGTTTTTACAGGCTGGCGCAATGCTGCTAAATCATCTCCTAGATATACATTGGTCGCCCCTACTACGCCATCTTCATTTTCAAATACCCAACAGCAATCATGTGAATACTGATTGTTTGGCTTAGTCGCCATATCCTCTAAAAAAGACAAAGCTTTGTCCGCATTATTGTCTTGAATAAAAACGTGTATGATGTCGTCCATTGCTAGGTATAAACACTTGGCTATAGCCTTGGCATCGGCGGGAGTAGCTTTTCTGATTGGCATAATAAAAAATTTCGTCTACAATAATACCTATTCTATTAGCATTTTGCAAGCTAAACACCTCAACAAAATCAAACTCACTATCCTTAAAACATCACAATGCATTATATTGTCCCTTAAATTCATCAATATGTATAAATTCCTTTTACTACTGCTTTGTCTTTTAAGCATTCCCTCTTCTTATAGTCAAAACTTACAGTCTCCTGATGGTAATTTTGAACTAGAATTTACGCTCAATCAGAATGGAAAAGCCTTTTATCAATTGACTTACAAATCGCTTCCTGTTTTAAAAAGCAGTCGGTTAGGTTTTGAGATTAGCACACAACGCCCTTTTTCAGAAGGGTTTTCTGTTCAACACATCCAATATGCAGAAAAAGATACCCTCTGGCATCCGGTATTAGGGCAAGAAAGCACGATTAGAAGTCACTATAAGGAAATGCTGGTGCGGCTTAAAAATCCTGAAACAGGCTGGCTGTTAAACATTCGATTTAGATTATTTAATGATGGACTGGGGTTTCGTTATGAATTTCCTAAGCAAGCTCATTTGCGTCATTTTAGAATCGATAAAGAATTGACTGAATTTAATCTTGCCACTGATGCCACTGCTTTTTGGATTCCGTCAGATTATGACACTAACGAATTTCCGATTACCACCAGTAAATTATCTGAAATTGCTCAGCTTATCGATCAGGTACGTCAAGAACCTTTAGCGGCCAAAGCGCCTTCAAAAGATTTAGCTGTTCAAACCCCTTTACAGTTAAAAACAAATCAAGGTCTTTATATCAACATACACGAAGCGGCGTTAGTAAATTTTCCCGCCATGCACTTGAAAGTTGACGGTCAAAATTTTGTACTCTCTGCGCAATTAGCACCTAATAAAAATGGTGAACTCGCTTTTTTACAAACACAAAGTCACTCCCCTTGGCGCACGGTGATTGTCAGTGATGATGCGCGCGATATATTGGCCTCACGACTTATTTTAAATCTGAACGAGCCCTGCAAACTAGAGGATACTTCTTGGATTAAACCTATGAAATACGTTGGTGTTTGGTGGGAATATTTCACCGGTGGCGGGTCAACTTGGGCGTATAGTGATGTCAAAGATGTCATCATCGGCAAAACTGATTATGACACGCTGCCTCCCAATGGACATCACGGTGCCAATACGGCTCATGTTAAAACATACATAAATTTTGCGGCAAAAGAAGGATTTGATGCCGTATTAGTGGAAGGCTGGAATGAAGGTTGGGAGGACAATTGGGCGTATGGGAAATCGCACATCTACAGTTTTACAACGCCCTATCCTGATTTTGATGTGGATGAGCTACAGGATTATGCAGCTCAAAAAGGAGTAGAATTAATTATGCACCACGAAACCACCAGTTCAGTAATTGATTACGAACGCCAACTCGAAGATGCCTTTGACTTTATGGATAAGCACGGCTATCACGCCGTAAAAACCGGTTATGTAGGTCCCATTATTCCGCGCAGTGTTTATCACGATAGCCAGTGGATGGTCAATCATTATTTACATGTGGTCAAAGAAGCCGCCAAACATCATATTATGGTCAATTCACACGAAGCAGTTCGTCCTACCGGATTGCACCGCACCTACCCCAATTGGATAGCGCAAGAGTCGGCTCGTGGCACCGAATTTGAAGCTTTTAATGGCAATAATCCTGATCACACAACTATTTTGCCTTTTACGCGACTTGTCGGTGGTCCAATGGATTATACTCCCGGAATTTTTCAAGGTGATTTATCTGTTTACGGTTCGAATGACGCTAAACTCAGTACGACTTTAGTTAAGCAACTTGCGCTGTATGTCACCATGTATAGTCCGTTACAAATGGCTGCCGATTTGCCAAAAAACTATATTGAGTATTACGATGCCTTTCAATTTATAAAGGATGTAGCTATCAACTGGGATGCTACTTACATTTTAGAAGCTGAACCCGGAGATTATATCACTATAGCGCGCAAGGCAAAAGGTGAGCAACAGTGGTTTATCGGTGGCATAACCGATGAAAATCCGCGTACAGCCACTATAGATTTCAGCTTTTTGCCAGCCGGTAAAACTTATCAAGCGACGATTTATCAAGATGGTCCAAAAGCAGATTATAAAAAGGCTGTTATCGATTATAAAATCTACACACGTCAGGTGACTCATAAAACCGTACTCAAGCTCCCACTAGCTGCCAGTGGCGGTGTGGCAATTGAAGTAAGATAATCGTTTCATGTCAAAAATCAAAAAGGCTGCCTCATAAGAGACAGCCTTTTTTTTAGCAATTTGATGAACAGAAATACTTAGGATTTGGGCAAAGTACTCATATCCAATATTGTTATATACCTAAGTCCTTTAACCTTTAATAATTCTAAAACGTATTTTTGTACCTTACTTCCCATAAAGTAACTATAAACGACAAAGGAAGCCCACTTTCCCTGAGGGCTCTTTACCTCACGCGTATTCTCAAAGATTAATTTTGTTTGATCAGTTTGGAATAAATCTACCAAATTTAAATACTCTATATAAAGAGAATCGGCATAGGTCAAAGTTGGCATGAGATCAGGATTGTTTTGGCGTTGACTCATACGAGCTTTTTTTAATTTTAGAGAGTCCATACTGATATAAGTAAGGTACGAATGGGCTAAATCACCTGCATTAATTTGCTCAACTTGCCACTCCATATCATCAAAACACATTTCAAGTTGATAT
>CAYVJG010000051.1:0-15612 GCA_964451785.1 uncultured Flavobacteriaceae bacterium | reverse complement strand
GGATGGGCCAAGATTTCGGGTTGATAGGGGGTGTTTAAAAGAGACTGCTAATTTTATATTTAGCTACGCGAGGGCACGCCCAAATCAAAATTCATATTAAACTTGAGAAAAAAGTAAAAGGCCTCCGTTAGGTTTATTTCTTTAAGGTGTTGGTTATCAATGGAGATACAGGTGTTTTGGAGTTGGTTTTAGGGTATAGATGCTGTGTTGTTGCGCTTAGATTCGATTTTTAAGCATAGGGACGAAGCGAAATTCGCCGTATTCTTTTTTCTCAAATTCTTTAGCTGATTTTCGTATGAGTAGAGTCATAATTTGCGGGTCTTCACCTATGGGAATCACCATGCGTCCGCCGATAATGAGCTGATTGAGTAATGCTTTGGGGATATATGGGGCGCCGGCTGTGACGATAATTTTATGAAAAGGGGCTTTTTGAATCATGCCCTTATAGCCGTCACCAAAGCTGAGTTGCTTGGGGTGGTAACCGATTCGAGGCAAGAAATTTTTAGTTTTTCGAAAGAGTTCACCTTGGCGTTCAATGCCATATACTTGTGCCCCTAACTCGCATAAAACAGCTGTTTGATAGCCACTTCCTGTGCCGATTTCCAAAACTTTTTCTCCAGGTTTTAGTTGGAGGAGTTCTGTTTGAAAAGCTACCGTAAAAGGATGAGAAATAGTTTGATCTGCGGCAATAGGGAAGGCTTTGTCGCGATAGGCATGTTCTTCAAAACTACTGTCTAAAAACCAATGACGCGGAACACGACCAATGGCGTTTAATACGTTTTCATCACGAATTCCTTTTTCTCTTAAAAGTTGTACTAAGTGATTGCGTTTGCCTTGATGACGATACGAATCTTTAAGCGTAAGCATATGGGTAGATTAAAAAAGAAGGGTAAAAAACTTTTGTTAAGTACAAAAATAAGAAAAGACCACTGATAAAAAAATGCTGGGTTGCTTAAAAATGGAGAATTTAAGAGTCAAAATAATAGGTAAAGAATCAATTCTGTCCTAAATGCTAATGTTGTTCATTTTTTCCATTGATGAAAAAATGAACGGCGGGTTCAAGTCACAAATACAAGTTATGATGGTAGAAAATACTTTAGAGATATAAGGGATTATTGCTTTAATTCCAAAAGTGATTTGGCATGCGCAATGGCTGAAGCTGAAGTGTTTTTACCATCGAGCATTTCTGCAATTTCTTGAATACGTTGTTCAGGTGAGAGTTGAATGATAGTGGTGTGAGTGTTACCTTTGATGGTTTCTTTGTACACTTTGTAATGTTGTTGTCCTTTAGCTGCAATTTGCGGAAGGTGAGAAATAGATATAATTTGGAGATGTTGTCCCATAGCTTGCATAATAATGCCCATTTTTTGAGCCACATCGCCAGAAACACCTGTGTCAATTTCGTCAAAAATGAGGGTGGGTAAGTTGCTGTAGCGCGCCAAAATACTTTTAATAGCTAGAGTGATGCGCGACAGCTCTCCGCCTGAAGCACTTTTTTTAAGCTCTTGAAAACGACCACCTTTGTTAGCCGAAAATAGCCATTGCATGTGGTCTTTTCCTAAGTTTGTAAAGCTATTTGTTTGTGGTAGCTCTATTTGAAGCTGAGCGTCTTTCATGCCGAGTTTAGCTAAAATAGATTCGACCTCTGCTTTAAAATTAGGAACGACTTTTAAGCGATTCTTGCGGAGTGTTGTTGCTAATTTGTCGGCTTCTTGTTCTGTTTTTTGAATACGTTTTTCGAGGCGTTTAATATCCGCATCTGCATGTTCAGAGGTTTCTACGCTTTCTTCTAGATCAGCTTGAATTTTTAATAAATCTTCTACTTCGTTGACGCCGTGTTTCTTTTGCAACATATACAAATTTTGTAGTTGCTCATTCACTTGATCTAAAGCTTGAGGGTCGTCTTCAACTTCACTGACTAGATTTTCTAATTCAGCCGTAATATCTTCAACTTCAATAGCAACACTAGTAAGTCGCTCACTGAGGCTTTTGTATTTTTGACCGTAATTTTCAAGGCGACTTATTTTGTTTTTGATGGTGATCAAGCTGTCATTAACTCCAAAATCTTCTTGTTGCAGGCGTTGTAATGAAAATTGAATACTCTCTTTGAGTTCTTCAACATTTGACAGCTGATTGTAGCGTTCTTCTAATTCGGCTTGCATGCCAACTTGCAAGTTACTTTCTCGTAATTCATTTAGTAGAAATGAATGGTAGTCATAGGCTTTTTGCGCTTCTTGTTGGCGCGTTTTAAGTGCAGTTAAATCAGCTTGTAAAGATTTGTAAGTCTTTAAGCTGTTTTGATAGTCGTTTAAAAGTGGCATATGACCAGCCAAGGCATCGATTACCTCATATTGATAAACCGCTTCACCAATAAATAAGGTGTCGTGTTGGCTGTGAATATCGACTAGTTTTTCACCTAAGGCACTTAATTGTTTGACTTTTACGGGGGTGTCATTGATAAATGCACGAGATTTTCCCGATGGTAAAATTTCACGACGAATAATGGTGTGTTCGTCATAATCGAGTTCATTTGCTGTAAAAAAATCTTCTAGTTGATACGTTTTTATAGCAAAATCACCTTCGATGATACATTTTTTTTTGGGGTCTTTAATGCTGTTTAGATCTGCTCGCTTTCCTAACAAGAGTGAAAGCGCACCTAATAAAATGGATTTCCCGGCGCCGGTTTCTCCGGTAATAATTGATAAGCCTTTTTCTAAAGAGAGTTCGACATCTTCAATTAAGGCGAAGTTTTTTATAGATAATGTGTTGAGCAATGCATCAGTGTTTTAGAACTGCTAAGATACAAGAGTTTTTGTTGCTCACCACATTTTTTAACTGATGAATACGTAAAATTATGGGTCGCTTGGAGGGGGTGATTAATCTTTTAATCAGCAGGTTGTACTAAAAAAGCTGCCTAAAGAGACAGCTTTGATAAATTGTGTGTAGTGTTTTTAAAACTATTTTGAAGGATAGCCTTTGTCTAACCAATCGGCTTTGATGCTAGTTGGAATTTGGAGTAGCTTAGCATTGGTAAATCCCATTTTGTTGAGTAGTGCAAAGGCCGGTCGGATGTTAGGGCAAACATCCATAGGGCAGCAGCCGCAGTAAATCACGATGGATTTGTCTTTAGGCACTTTTGCTAAATAGGTTTTTAAATTATTTAAACCTGTGGCCTCTGAGGCGGGACCTAAATCAGTTGAGCCTTTGATAACGCCTTCAAAACCTATAGAGAGTAGGAGGGTAGAGTCGAGTTGGTTGGTTTTTATTTTTTGTACCAATACATCAGCCGGCATGAGCTGCTCGGCTGTCCATGGCGTATTATTCACTGTTTTAGGAGTTTCTTTTGGAGTTGTTGTTTCAACTTGTTCCGCATTGTCTTGAGCAGTTGTTTTTTGTGTTGACTTTTTGCCTTTACCACAGCTGGTTAGCATGCAAATAGCAAAAAAGAGGAGGGCGATTTTTTTCATAATGGGAGAATTGAATATTGTAAATATAAGCGATAAATATTATTTTAAATCTGTAGGAATCTTACAGACAGGAATCGGCAGCCATTTGTGTTGATTAACGCGGTGGCGGTGACTGTAAATACGGAATACTTCAGCTTTACGGCCACTAAAATCAACTTCAGTGTTACCTTCTTCTGCTACTTTCATAGCCCATTCTAATTCAGCATAAGTTGCACCAATTTGTTGTTCGTCAGATCGATTATCTCCAAAAAGGCCATCTGTAGGGTCGGCTTGAAGAATAGCGGTATTGATGTTTAAAAAATCAGCCAAAGCAAATACCTCTGTTTTGGTTAAATCAGCAATAGGGCTGATGTCAACACCGCCATCACCGTATTTAGTGTAAAATCCGATGCCAAAATCTTCTACCTTATTTCCTGTTCCTGCAACAATATAACCTTTAAGACCGGCGTAATAAAACAGAGTAGTCATACGCAAGCGCGCTCTAGAGTTAGCTAAAGCTAAGTGTTGATTACCAGCAATGTTTGCTGCAGCTAAGGTGCGCTCCAGATGATCAAAACTATCGGTTAAATTGACTGTTATACTTTCTACAGCTGGATAATTTTGTTTGAGCCAAGCGATGTGATCTTGAGCTCTGCTTACTTGTTCTGTTGCTTGATGTATAGGCATGTCTATGCATAACACCGGTAAACCCGTACGTGCGCAGAGTGTTGACGTTAAGGCAGAATCAATACCGCCGCTAATGCCTACTACAAATCCTTTTAAATGGTTGTCGGTGGCGTAGGCTTTTAGCCAATTGGTGATATGAGAAACAATTTTTGCGTGTTGCATAATTTGGATTTTCTTTCTCACAAAAATACACAAATATATAGGAGTGTAAAGGTGAAGAAAGCGTGAAATAAAAGGATCATAAAACCTGGAGATTGTTTTTAGTATAGAAGCTTAAAACGTCGGTTTTTCCATTTATCGCCCTCTTGTGTATAACTGTTTGTTAGTAGCACAGACTTTCTTTTACCTTATTATTTCAATTTTGCTATTTCAGTTTTATAATTTTCAAAGGATAAATCGCCACTCGAAAATTTCAAATCTAATAGTCCGATTTTTTCAGTATTAGATAAAGGTTTGTTGTAAATCGCCTCAACTGTTTTATTTTCAATGTCAATCGGATTTAAAATATGCTTTTTCTCGTTAAAAGCCTCAAAGTACCGAATGCCAAAAATTCTTTGAGAAGGTGCATTTATATGAATTTCATCAGGGTTAGCGGTCAAACCTGAGGCCGTCACGAAATAACAATTTGGGGTGTTTCTAGCAAATTTTTCTAACTCCTCATTTACAATTGAATAGGATTTGAAATACTGTCCGTACACACCTTTTGTTAGAAAGTCTCCAAGCCCTCCGATTATTAGCGGAATATCAGGGATCTTTAGCTCTTCTCTTAAAGTTTGAATAATGACAGAAAATTTTTCACCATAATTTTTGGCATTAGAAGGTTGACAATCATTTTCTCCTTGATGCCAAAGAATTCCTTGTATTTCACTTGTTTCTTGGGCAAGTTTAGACTGAAAAACAGCATTTTTAAAAAGAACGCCATCAATATTCCAGTCGTCTAAACTTGTTCCGCCATCGGCGCAAGGAATCAAACCTATTTCTTTTGTTTGGTTTTTTAAATGCCAAGCAGCTGCAAAGGAAGAAGCTAGACCAATACCGGCATTGGGGCGGTCATAATTTATTGGTTCAACCATTGTTTGCCATCTTCCATTTCGAAGCATTTTTATATGTTCGTCATAAATTGGTGGTACCTCTTTCAGAAAACCACGTCCAGCCATATTTGACTGGCCAATTAGTAAAAATGAGTTTAGCATATTTTCAGTTTAATAGTTTGTTAGATTTTAGTTGAAAATTTAGTTGTTTAGAACGAGAGTTTAAATTTTATTAAATGTAGTTTTCTATTTTGTACAACACTGGCGGCTTTCTGCAGGGCGAACTTTTACCACTACCTTTCGCTCGAAATCGAGACGTTAAATATACTACTTTTCGTTCAATTGAAGACGTTTACCCCACCTTGCGTTTCAAGCCGTTTTTTCCTCAGGACTGCAAAATTATTTCTATGTCAAAATGAAGTTTTACGTATTCGCCTACAACCAAACTTCCCGCTTCTGTCAGAAGACTGAACATAAGTCCAAAATCTTTACGATTGATTTTTCCTTCAATTTCAAAACCTGCTCTTGTGTCGTTGTATCTACCTGTACCAATACCTGTTAATTCCGCATTTAAGCTAACAGGTTTAGTAGTTTCCAAAATGGTAAGATTGCCGTTAAGCTGATATGCGTCGTTGTTTTTTATGAGTTTTCCGTCAAAAGTTATTTTCGGAAATTTCTCTGCGTTTAAAAACAAATCGGATTTAAGATCCTTGTCCCTTTCCGTATTGTTTGTATCAATGCTGTTGGTGTCTAATTCAAAATAAATTTTAGCATTATTGAAGTCGTTGTTCTCGTTACAGACTTGTCCGTTAAATGTTTTGAAGATCCCCGAAACATTGGATATTGCCAAGTGTTTTACCTTAAACTGAACTTCTGAATGTTGTGTGTCAATTGTCCATTTTTGTGTTGTCATTCTCATTTTTTTTGCAAAAATAGAAATGGTAACCGACACTATTTTTCACCTATGTTAAAAAATTACTTTCCGCTTCTAATTCGGCTTAAAGATTGTTGTGCAATGCCTAAATAATTTGCAATATCGCCAAGGCTGATGCACTGAATTATCACATTGTTTTCCAGTACAAATTTATTATAGCGTTCAGTTGCATTTTCTTCCAACATTTCGTTGATACGTCTTGTCATTTTTGTTGTAGCAATAGATAACAAGTTTCCAAACAGCGTTTCAATACAATGGTATTTTTTGCGAAGCGCCTCCATTGTATTATGGCTGATGAGTGTAACGGTTGTGCCTTCCAAGGCCATGATCATAAATTTTGACGGTGTTTGTGTCAGATAACTGTCAAATGCAGAGAATAAAACGTTTTCCGCAAAGAAACGCATTACAAACTCCTTACCATCTTTGAATGAAACTAACTTTACAAGTCCTTTATTGATATAAAATAAGCTCTTACAAATTTTATCTTGTTGTAATAAATATTCGCCTTTGCCAAAAGTTTTGGTCGTTGTGTTTTGCAACAAGTCGTTTTGTGCCCTTGTGTCAAGTTGTGATAATTGATTGCAATATTGAATAAAATTGTCCATTAAGGTTTATTGTCGGTGATGGATTTCGAGTTTGCAATTTGTTCTAAAATGGCTTATAAGGCTTGGCTTATAAGGCTGCACTGTATGAAGTTCCGAGAAAAAAATGAGAATCCCAATAAAAATTTTGGAATTCGGAGATTTTTTTCTCGGGACTAAATTTTTTCAAGTGGCTTTATGGTTGTGCGCCGTACTAGAGCCGAGGCCTATAGTAGAAAATCGGTAAAGTGCAGCGTTGTTAGCGGTTGTTCTTATCCTTTTATGTCAAACTTCGTTTTTGCTTCGGGGGTAACAGGAGTGAAAAAATTTACAAGATTGCCATCTGGGTCTCGAAATAATAAGGATCTATTTCCCCAAGGCATTGTTGTTGGTTTTTGTACAATCTTATTTTCAAGATAGCCTACTAGTTTTTCAAAATCTTTATCAACATCATCAACCAAAAATTCTATGATAACGCTGCGATTGGTAGCAGGTTGTGCTATATCATCGCCGCCAAAAACTCCCAGTGTTTTGGTACTCCCAATGGCTATTGTTGCAGTTGGTGTCTTTAATTCGCCAAATTCAGGGGTGTATTTTACCACCGCTAATCCGGTTATTTGTTCATAAAATGTTACTAATTCATCGAAATTGTCCGTGATGATGCGAATTGATAATAAGGTCATTTTTTAAATAGTTTAAATTGAGTTTCAAAGGTAATTAGGCGTTATGACAACTATATGTCAGGGGTCATGAAATTCTTTTCTTTGTCGGCTAAATATTCTCCAAGTGTCAATTTGTGCGGTGTGAAATTTAATTCCAATTGCTTGATTTTTAAAATCCTATCTAAACTAAACATTCTGTATTCTTTTCTTAATCGGCAATATGCAATTAGTTTCCAACTCTCTTGCAAGCTATAATATAAAGCGAAAGGCTCTACTGTTCGTTCTGTTATTTCATCTTTATATTTGGAATGATAGGCTATATTCAAAACCTTAAAGTCTGTCAAAGCGTTTTGAATTAATGCTAATGAACTACTTGTTTCGGTTTCTTTTATAACTGGACTAACTGCAATTCTTTTTGATAATAGTTCAGCCTTTTGTTTTGTGGAATACCTCAACACTGCTTTTACCTTATTTATAGCTTCTGTATATTCCTTGATAAGTGAGCTATCTTTATTTTTTAACACCAAATGTTCTACTGTAATCAAAGCATTTGCCTCACTTTCGGTAAACATTACAGGCGGAACTCTGTAACCTTCCATTAGCCTATAACCTTTTCCGTCTTCAGTGATAATTGGAACGCCTGCTTGTTCCAATGCTCTGATGTCCCGATAAATTGTTCTCACGCTTACATTAAATTTGTTAGCTAAAGTTGTTGCTGTTAAGAGTCGTTTCGTTTGTAAGCTTGTCAGAATTGCTGTCAGCCGTGAAAGTCGTTTTGTATGGTTGTCAATCATTTGTCAAATTATCGGTGTAGAGAATGAGTTTGCAATCTGTCCGAAAATAGCTTTTACGGAATAGGGGAGTTGCCGTTCAATTTACTCCTTTACCCGCCATTTCGCCAAGCGGAGCGTTAAGCAGCGTTTATTCTATGTAGAATCAATTCAATCATTTTTTCAAGAGTTCGTGCTCTGGCTGTAATAAAAGCTAATTCACCAATCACCATAAAAATAGCTATACTCAAGCTCAAAATTGGAATAACTTCGTGCCAAATGATGGCGATTAGACCAAAAAGGATAAGTAACCCAATGGCAATTAATTGTGATTTAGTAAACAGTCCAAAGTGTGCATTTAAAAAGATAATATTTCCAATAAATTGTTGATGGAAAATTGGCTATCCTGATCAATGGGAATACCAAATTCGTTGTATAAATCTACAACGCGTTCGTAGTAGGGGATTTTGATGGGTTTATTCATTTTAAATTAGAATCCAAATTTTAGCTAAGAGTATGTAGGCTACTTAATAGGTAAAGTTATGTCATGTTTTCTATTTATTTTTTACAATGGCATTAATTTCGATTAAAAAATTGTCATTTCCCAATCTTTCCGCTTGAACCACCATGTAGGAAAGAGGAGTTTTAGACTGAAATTTTTATCGATTTCACAAAAGCTTTTATTTCAAATAATTCTCTGTTAACGCTACCCAATAGGTTGCTCCACGACTCAGTAAATCTTGATTGAATACAAATTTTGGGTGATGCACCATATAGGTATTGCCGTTGCCCATCATACAGTACGTTCCCACTTTCTTTTGCAGCATAAAGGCAAAATCTTCGCTGGCCATGAACGGATGCATGTCGTAAACGGCATTATCTTCGCCAAAAGTTTCTTGAGCTATTTTGTATGCCCACTGGGTATTTTCAGGTGTGTTTACAAGCACGGTACCTGCTACGCCTTCTCGAATTTCATATGTACAGTTAAAGGATTCGGCTTGTGCTTTAGTTATACGGCGAACTTTGTCGAGCACCATAGTACGTACATGAGGATCCATGTTGCGGATACTGAGACGTAGTATGGCTTTTTGTGGCACAGCATTTCCTGCAAGTCCCGATTGGAAAGCTCCAACGTTGACCACCGACTTTTTCCAAGGAGATACATTTCGGCTCACAATGGTTTGCAATGCCATCACGAGCGATGCACCACACACAAGTGGGTCAACACCCAACTCGGGCATAGAACCGTGAGACCCTTTCCCGGTAAGTTCAATTTCCCAGTTATCGACCGCAGCCATGGTTTTGCCTTCACAGAAATGGAATTTCCCTAACGGCAATCCGGGCATGTTGTGCATTCCGTAAACCGCATCCATGGGAAAACGTTCGAAAAGCCCATCAGCAACCATTGCAGGTGCACCTTCCATGGTTTCTTCGCCGGGTTGGAAAATCATGCGTACAGTACCGTTGAAGTTTTTAGTTTCAGCCAAATATTTGGCAGCACCAAGTAACATAGTGCTGTGAGCATCATGTCCGCAAAGATGCGCCGAACCTTCAACTTTGCTCTTGTAAGGTAAATTGTTGTCTTCGGCAATCGGCAAAGCATCAAAATCGGCACGCATTCCGATGGTTTTCGTACCGTTGTCTACGGTCATGGAGGCCACAATCCCCGTTTTACCAATGCCTTCTACTACTTCGTATCCCCAAGATTTCAACTTTTCAGCAAGGAACACAGCCGTTTTGTGTGTATCCATGCCCACTTCGGGATTTTGATGCATAGAATCCATCCATTCTTTCATTTGGGGTTGAAGTTTTGAAACTTCGGATATTAATTTATCGTTCATAATATTTAGGTTATAAAATTATTTTAAATCACTGTTGTCCGGTAAAAAAGAGAACCCAAAAAATAAAACTGACGACCGACAAACCTTTGTTGTACTAATACCTCATTTTTCATTCATAGAGTTGTAGCATTTACTTTGATCTATAAATTGGTTTTCGTTTAAAAAAGGTATTGGCTTGGGAGTTTTGCAAGGCAAAACGAGAGCCAAAACAACGCCTCAGACGTTATAGCGAACAATGGTTTGTATATTGGCATTCGAGCGAGTCTTTACCCAAAAATTTCAATCGGAGCACCAAACTCAAAATATATTAAAAACTTTTAATTGAAACCGTTTACCAGCCATTGCGGTAAACTGTTTGTTAGCGGTTCGTTGTTTTTCATCAATCAGTTTCCGTGTTGTATTACTTCTTTTGGATATTTGTCAGCAATTAAATTCAAGTTTATTCCGTGTTCTAAATACGCTTTTAATCCGTCTAGAACTGTCGTAAAACCACCAACGCTGTCTTTTAAAATTGCTATTAATTCATCTCCTGTTTTTTCAAAACCAAACTGTCTAATTGTTACATAAGTGTCGCCACTTGATAATGTTTTGAAGTTAAACTCAACAGTCGTTGCTGGTGTTTGCCATTCATTTATTATTTTTTTGTTAGGCACAATTTGTCGCACTAAAACAGGAACAGAAATGTTATACATTTCCCATTCCCAAGTAACTTTTTACCCATCTGATAATTTGCCACTGCCTTTTGTGAACCAAAAATTCTTTGTTATTTCTGGGTCAATAAAGGCTTCAAAAACCGTATTTGCAGGTTTTCTGATTAGCATTGCCGCTTCCGCAATATTTTGATTTTTGTCTGCCATATTATGTTATTTTTTATTGTCGTTTGGTGTCGCTTTACAAGGACTGCTGTTAGCGGTTCGCTGTTTTCATATTTAGATTCTTGTGTATGTAATTTAATGTAAAAATTCTTTTAATGTTTTGTCTTTTTAAGGGAGGATAATACTTGGTCTAAATTTCTTAGTGTTGATGTAAATCCTTTCTTATGATTAAGAGAAGACATTTGTTCAAACACTCTTGAATTACCGTATTTAGAAGTAATCGTTACCAATGTATTTCCGTTTATTTCGTTAAAAACGATTTTGCAGAGGGTTTTTTCAAAGTTTTCACTTACAATTCCCTTTTCATTACAAAAAGCTCTAAGTTCTTCAATACTTTTTTGGGGGTCAATTTTTTGGTAATCTTGACGACTCCAAAATTTTCCGCCTTGGGGACTAACTAAAGCCCAATGCCTAAATCCACCTTCTTTAAAATGCATTGATTTAGTTTCAGAACGATGCGGCTTTGGGGTCCACCATTGATCAATAATATCAGGTTTAGTCCAAGCTCTCCATACTAATTCTACTTTTGCCGTAAATTCACGTTTCACAACAATAGAGTTGTTTTCATTATCCACAATGAACTCAAAAACTAAATTATTTTTCATTTTCTCTTTTTTAGTTTCGTTTTAGAATAAGGTGCTTTTATGGTATAGTTGTTAGGATATGTCGTATTACAATGACCGTTAACAGGATGCATATTGGCGCTCGGGTGGGATTTCCACTACTAAACGTTAATCGAAGAGGTGGATACCTAAAATTAGTAAAAACCGTTCAATCGAAGACCTTTACCAGCCATTGCGGCAAACTGTTTGTGTGTGCCTTGAATGGTAAATATAGTTCTTTTAAATGAAAAAGAGCATTCCCAAAGGGTGAAAGTCCTGGATGCGCGGAGGTGACCCCGTAATAAGGACGGGACAAACGCTCGAAGCAAAGCAAGTGGCAAGGTCGTAAGCCGTGAGGCTTGGACTGAAGTAAGCCAGACTGCGCGGTCGGTACTGACCCTTCGACCTTGCTCAGGGTAAACTAAATAGGAACCGTATAAGAGGCTATGAGGTTGGATGGGTAAATCCACGAGACGCCAAACGCTGGTCGAATAGTAGGAAAGGGGGCTGGACATTCGCCCAAAGTCCCATTCTGAATTACACGATTACCCCAACACGTTTACGACAACGAGGTTATGTCAGTCTGTCAGAAGTTTACAAACAACTCAACCCATAATCTTTCGAACCGCTAAGTACGTGCCCCGTACGCTTAGTGGTGTGAGCCACGTCACTCCGTCGTTTATACGGCGGAGCCGTCTACTCGATTGGCGGTTCGGGTTTATATTTTCCATAAACTCTATACATTTCTTGGCAATTTCTTTAATTAACTTAGGTGAAATTCCGCTGCTAAACTGTCTTGTATGAATAACTATTTTAGGATTATCCTTACTGTAGTGTAAATTATACCAATTTCCTTTCGAAATATTAATTGTTGGTTGTACCCAATTTACTCTAAAAGTCTCTTCTATATTGAAAGAGTAATCTCTTTGATAATGTCCACAGGCAATTATTACTATTTTAAATTTATTGAAAAAGGGTTGAGCTTTCTATCCTTCTGTTTTGAAAAATTTATACCCTGATTCCCTCATTCCATTTTGTTGCATTAGTGACTTGAATCTAAGTAGTTTAAATTTCTAAGTTTTGCTTATTCAAAACTATTTTCCTATTTGTGGGTCTGAAATACCAAGAAACAACAATGGCTATGAGAAGGGTTAAAGAAGGAAGGACTTCAACAAATGGTTCTTTCATAACTATATGAGAAATTGCAGCTCCCGTCATTACAAAGAAAAAGCCTGCATATGCCCATTCTTTTAGTAAGGGGCGTTTTGGTACTAAAATTGCAATCACACCCAAAATTTTCCAAGTACCTATAATTGATAACATATAAAGCGGATAGCCTAACCGTGTTATGATTTCATTATAGCCTCCAATTTGAAGCATTTGTTGTATTCCACCTGCAAGCATACCAAATGACAAAAATATGGTTGCAACCCAATATATGATTTTATTCCTTTTTGACATTTTAAATTACTTAAGGTTAGACAAAATTTCTTGTAAACGATTATGAGCCATATTTAAGCCATATTCAAATGGCATTTTTAATTGTATTGCTCTGTGTTCAACAGATCGATAAATAACTTGCATAGTCAATTTGCTTGTATGGTCTGTCAATTTTTCAAATTCCAAAAATTCAAATTGAACCCCAATCTTTGCATTTTCCATCTCAAAAGTTCGTATAATTTTTTGGTCAGGAATAAATTCGTGTATTGTTCCATTAGCCCGAAAAACAACATTTCCATTGTGCGATGTTTCAAATGCATACGAGCCGTGTTTTTTGTTTTCTAACTTCAAAACCTTTGTTCCCATCCATTGCTCAACGAGTTCGGGCTCTTGATAAGCTTTAAAGAGCAATTCCAAAGGCAAATTAAATTCTCTTGTTATAGTTAATTCCTGTTTACCTTCTTCGGCATTGATTTTCGTTTTTTGTTCCATATTTATTTGGTTTTTAATTTTTCCATTACAGCTTCTAATTTGTTGAATCGGTCATCCCACATTTTGCGAAATGGCTCTAAAAATTCATCCACGGCTTTCATTTTTTCAGGGTTGAGTTGGTAATATATTTCTCGACCCTTCTGTTCTTGTTGTAACAATTCACATTCTGTAAGTATTTTAATATGGTTTGAAACTGTTGGGCGTGCAAAATCAAAGTTTGAAGCAATCGCACCTGCTGTCATTGCTTGGGAAGTAATCAATAGTAGGATTGCTCTCCTTGTGGGGTCGGCAATTGCTTGAAATACGTCTCTTCTTGTTTTCATTATGAAGTTATTTGACTACAAATATAAATGAAGTTATTTAACTACGTAATTTTTTTTCATTTTTTTGTGTCAGTCAGAAGTTTGTAGAAATGTTGTTGTATTGGGGCTGTTAGCCTTGCCCATAACGGTTTAGCGGCTTTGCGCAGGAGGGTGAACGAAGACGTAAACGTTCAACTTACCACAATCTTAGCAAAAACCGCTTGGGTTTTTGCTAATTTAATTCTTTTCTGCAAAAAACAAGCGGTTTTTTGCGACAATCGAAGCCGAAAACGTCGATTTTCCATTTAGCCCCTCTTGCGCAAAAGTGTTTGTTGTGCGGTCGTTTTATAGTTTTTCTACCTCTTCGGGAATAAAAAGTAAAAGTGTACAACCCGTTTCAGATTTCACAGAATGTTTATATCCTGGCGGTGTATATAGGTAATCGCCTTCCGTCAAGAGGGTGTTTTCTATTTCACAGGAACCTTTGAGTACAAAAATTTCTTCTCCTGCTGGATGATTGTGATAAGGATAAGCGGCATTTCGCTCAAACTTCAAAAGAATTCTGTCCGAGCGGTTTTGCCCTTCTTTTTTCCTTATGGACATTACATAAACCCCTTCATAGGTAACACCTTCCTCTATTAGTGGAATCCATTTTCTTTCTTGAGTACTTACAATAAATTGCTTTATATCTTTCATAATTGTTTATTTTTCCGAGTGAAGTCCAACTTTATTCCCTTCTGAGTCAATAATTAAAGCAATGAATCCCGGTGGTATTTGTATTGTAGGTGAAATTACTTTTCCACCTGCTTTTTCAACTCTGTCAAGTACATCTTGAATATTTGGCGTTGCATTAATGTACACCACAGTTCCATTAGCTGATGGTTTGTTTCTTTCAGATTTTGACAAAACCCCTGTTACTCTTCCTGATGTTGCTTGAATAACATTAGGGTCAAATGGGAAAAAGACGGCTTCATCATCTCCATCTGTTCGTTTTACCATTTTAATATCCAAAATGGTTTCGTAAAATTTTTGTGCCCTGTCAATATCAGTTACAGGGATTTCAAACCAAGTCACTACGTTGGTTTGCTCATCAATCTTTTTTAATTTTTGCATAACATTTATGTTTTCTGCAAAGTTCAACTAAGATGAGGGAATTGGCCTGTGACAATTATCACAAAATTATTAGGAAATTCTACGGTTTCTGATTCTACTTAAAGTTTCTCTGGCAACTCCAAGAAAAGATGCCAATTGAGAAAGCGGAACTCTTTGTATCATTTCAGGGTACTCTGTTTCTATATATTCTAATCGTTCCTGTGCAGAATAGAGTTTGAATAAATTTGCAAATTCTTCTTGTTTGGTAGCAAAAAGGCGGATGCAGTTTCTTCCTAAAGTTTCTACTTCAATAACTTGTTTTGAAATAGTAAAGAGTTCTTTTTTATCAAAGATTATGGTCGATAATGGTTCACAAGCGACTAAGTTAAATTCAGACTTTTGCCCACTACCAAAACTTTTAACATTTGTAGCAATCTCATTCTCAAAGAAAAAACCGGTGTTTTTCACAACTCCGTCTATTTCATAATAGCTCTTGCAATATCCCTTATCAATGTAAAATAATGAATTACAAACTTGTCCTTCTTTTAAAAGAAATTCATTCTTCTTAAACTCTTTCTGGGTTAATGCAGGTTGAAGTAATTTCCAACTTTCATCGGAAAAATTTGTCAGCGAGTGTATGTATTTTAAAAGGTTGTTCATAGTTTTATCGTGTTTCGGAAAAATGCCTCACAACGGTTTGTGGCTTTGCGAAGGCGGCAACTTTTACCCCCTAATTTTATTCGAAGCCGACACGCTAAATTTAACAAAAAATGTTCAATCGAAGTCGTTTTTTGCCGCTTTTGCAAAAGTGTGCTGTGAAGGCATTGTTTGAAGACCGAATAATGCCATGCTGTATA
>CAYVJG010000050.1:0-16073 GCA_964451785.1 uncultured Flavobacteriaceae bacterium | reverse complement strand
AAAACAAGCACATTCTCAAAGAGGTAAGAACCTTTATGTCTCTTGAAGAAATTGCCGCTAAAAACACCGTACCTATTCTGAAATATTACAACGTTTTTAATGGTGCCGATATTGAAGGTATAGATTTCGATTTAACAGATAAAAGTATACCCGGCCGGCTTATTGGTGAGAAATTACCACCCAAACGAAAAATTGAAGCTGCTGAATTAATTATAAAGCATTACCCAACGCCTAAACCAAAGATAATACACGGCGGTGATAGAGCTTTCTATTCATACCCCAAAAACAAAGTAACGGTACCATATAACGCCGACTTTGATACGGCGCAGTCTTATTACAGTACGCTGTTTCACGAGCTAACCCATTGCTCCGGTGATCCAAAGCATCTAAACCGCGATATGCACGGTCGTTTTGGCTCTAAACCATACGCAAAAGAAGAATTGATTGCTGAATGGGGGGCTACTTACTTATCCGCAGAAGCCGGTATTATGTGGATTACCGACATGAGTCACGCAGAGTACCTAAAAAACTGGAACAATGTACTAACCTACGCAAAAGAAGATAACCGTTTTATTATGCGCGCAGCCAGCGCAGCTCAAAAGGCAGCCGACTACATTTTAAATCGAGATAATGATGGCGTGCCGGCTTATAGAAAGGATTTAGATAAAAAAGTTAAGCCAAAAGAAAAAGAAACGAAGGCAAAAAAAACGGATATTTCAGCTCTAAAATCAAAAAAGAAAAACACTGGCAAGCAATTGGCTCTATTTGGTCTTAATGGCCAAGTAGAAATATCCACAGAGAAGTTTAGAGAAATGAAAGTTTCAGAATTAAGAAATTTCACTTTAAATTACTACAAGACTTATTTAAAAGGGAATAAGGTAGCTATAAAAAATAGCCTAAAAAACGTAACGCTCACAACTAAAGCTGGAAGAAAAATAGCTAAAGGCGGTACGATGTACTCTGAAAAAGCAGCTATAATAGAAAAGTTAGGTCAAATAATTAAAAATTCGACTTACAATAACTGGGGAGACAGGAAAGTTAATGACAACGATAACATTTTAGGCTACTTAAACTTTAAATCTAAAGTAATTATTGACGGCAAGAAACGCCACGTTAGAATTTCAATAGCATTACATAAAAACAGGAAAACGCTTTTAAAAAACTATGATGTTGGAAAGAAAAAAGACTTATCTTCCAAGGGTTCAGATAGATTGCCCTCTAACGGAGAAGATAAGTCTTCAAAGCGCAAAGATACAAAAACCAAACCAAAAACCACAAAAAAACCTAAAAACCAAGGCTTAAAAAGCCCTACAACCGATATAATCAAACAAAAAGCCCTAGAAACAGTGGTTGAAGTGGCTAAAGACAATTTAGAGAGTTCAAAAAAGTCTAAAAAAGTTCGCAATATTGCCGCCGCTGGCCAAGCTATTTCAGAATACTACAACGTTCCAGGTGCCGTGGGTGAGTTTCTGCAAGCAGTAGAGCGTAAACCGCACCACAGCGTGGTTATTACGCTTGACGGCCAACAAGGCGCCGGTAAAACCACTTTTTTGTATAAAGTAATGAACGCTTTTGCAGCCGGCCATAACCGCGGCGTTTTCTTTTCGCTAGAAGAACACCCGGATAGTGCCTTGGCGCGCGAAAAAGCAGCAAAGTATATCAACGCAGAAAATCAACAATACATTGATGTAGTAGGTGATCTTGACGACAAAGCCGAGTTTTTTAATATCGTTAATCAATACGATGTTATCTATCTTGACAGTTGGCAAAAGTTGCTCCGGGCAATTGGCAATATAAAATTAGACGAGGATTTACGTAAAAAATTTGACGGTAAAGTGTTTGTTATCATCTTTCAACAAACCACCACAGGCCGCACCAAAGGCGGTTCAGAAGTGGTGTTTGACGGCGATATTATTACCAAACTCGTCAAAGAGGACAAGTTTGCAGATAATTACGCATACTTTGATAAGAATAGATACACGCGTGTGCCTTTAGAAACCTTGAGATTTAATGTGGCCGGTGGGTATGTGTATGATCCTAACGCGCCAAAAGATGAAAATACAGCTGCAACGGTGATGCCTCAAAAAACCGTTTCGGTTATGGCTGTGCCTATTGATTGAATATTATTATCTTTGCGTTAACAAGTGCCCCTATATGCTCTGCTGTATAGCAGCACTATAAAATAGGAATAGCCCTGAAAGCTGTAGTAGTTTTCAGGGCTTTTTTAATATTAAACAGGGCTGTAAGAATGCAATAGCTTTGCCGCCTTTTCAACAGTCAAATCTTTATTGTTTAAATTACGTAGTAAGTAGCCGCTAGATGTTTTAAATTCAATATGCTCAAATTTTTCTGGAGAATAATATGAAGCAGAAAAATTTTTATAAATACGGAAACGCTCCGTGTTTATAAAAGTTCCATCAGGGTTTTTGTTTGTTTTTAATTCAGATATTTTTGGAGCACCAACAAATCCAAAAGACACATCATTGTCTTCACGATAATAAACCATTGAAATTTCTAACAAAGTGTTTAATAGCATTATGAAGTTCTTACTGCCATTGGGATACTTTTTTGATTTCTCTGATTTTTTAAGAATCAACGAGTATTTTTTTTTGGAATATTGATGGTGTTTTAGATAGAATTTTACAATCTTAATATTATATTTTAGATGCTCAACTTCCACTAAGTATGTATGGTTATATATAGACTTAAAAACAAATAAGTCGTATATACAACCATTGCGTGTTTTTCTATCTTTCTTTAAAAAGGAATAGTGTGCTGCCAATTATTAAAAGGCATATTGGTAAGCGCTAGACCTAGACGCTTCAATCTCCTTTTTAGAAATAACACGGGGTTGGTGTAATTTCTTAGAAAGCATAGTTTGTTTTTTTTGCTTAACGGCCTTACCTTTTGAAGACCTAAACTTTGTAGTTGACTTCATTTTTAGGATTATTTGTGTGCACAAATATACACAAATAAAACTTTATTTAATATTCTTAAAAGGAAAACAAGCTTTATTTTAATTTACCACCAAAAGGGCTGGTGTAACAAAAATGAAGAAATGTAACAAAATGTTACAAAGTTGTTTTTGTTTTTGTAACGCTGTAACTTACTGTAAATCATAAAGTTGACCCCTAGTGTAACAAAGTTACAAAAAAAACGCACAAAAAGTGTATTTTCCTTTTTTGGAGCTTATCAAGGGTTAGTGTAACAAAAATGAAAAAATGTAACAAAATGTTACAAAGTTGTTTTTGTTTTTGTAACGCTGTAACTTACTGTAAATCATAAAGTTGACCCTTAGTGTAACAAAGTTACAAAAAAAACGCACAAAAAGTGTATTTTTTTATTTGTCTAAAATTAAAAATCTAAATTCAATAAAGTTCTATCTGCTTCTGTACTCTCTGGTGTGTACTTTTCGGTAATTCTAATGTCGTGATGCCGTGCTTGATCTCTAACCTTTTTAGCTGGCACACCGCGCATTAATAAATTGGTTATTCCGGTATCTTTTAAGCTGTAAAATTGATATTGATTTCCAAAATCTAAAACCTTTCGCATTTTAGCCCATTCTTCACTTATTTTTCTAGGTCGCAATTGAATTGTTCCCGGGTTAAAGTCTATTTCTGAAAAAACAAAATCCTCGCTATTGCAATTTAGAATGTGCTTTTCTAAAAAGCTCTTTAAATATGTATTAACCGTAACCACGCCATCAATTCTATTTTTTGAAATTTCGGCAGGAATAAAAATTGTATTGTTGGCTAAATTTAGATGCTTAATTTTAAGTTTAGTGATTTCCGTACGTCTAATGAAGCAAAAATAAACAACTAGACAGGCCGTAAAGTAGCTCATATTGTTTTCTTTTAAATGCTCAAAAATTTTATCGCGTAAAAAATCAGGTAACACCTTTCGTTTTTTCTTTGCTTCACGTCTTTTGTCAATTTTGGCCGCAGGATTTGCAGCTAAGTATTTACGATCAATCATAAATATACACAACTGTTTTATAAACGCCAGGTGATTATTGGCAGTTCTAGCTGTTCTTTTCTTTTCATAGAAAACATAATCAATATAATTTATTATAAATGACCTATCAAATTCTATGCAGAGTAGTTGTTCTTTATTTTGATCTTTCAGATACCTCTTTATGTTTTTACAGAATGATTTATATGCTCTAAAGGTATCCTTCCTCAAAGCTTCGGTAGTTAACTTGCGTTCTGATTGAGATAAGAATATATCTAACACATTAGCAAGTGTCTTGGTGTTATTCTTAGCGGAGCCGTCATAAAAAGGAGACCAGCCGCGTTCTAGTTCTCTATTAATCCCAGCAATCATCTTTAAAGCATACTTATGACGCTCTGTTTTGTTCTGCAGCAGCGGAACGCGGCGTCTAAATCGTTTCATTTTTTCCTTTCCAGGAATCTTAACGTAAAAAACAATACGCCAATCATCACTGGCTGTTTGCTTTAATACAGCTGGTTTGTAATCAACAAAAAGTTTTTGGAAGGTGTTGTGTTGTGAAGTGGACATTTTTTTTTTAGCCTTATAGCTAAAAATGAACTAACCCGTTTTTGACCCGTAAAAATCGCTAAAATCAATGTAAACACCTTTAAACATTGGCATTTACAAAGTGCCCAGAGCGGGAGTCGAACCCGCACGCCCTAATGGACACATGGCCCTCAACCATGCCTGTCTACCAGTTCCAGCACCTGGGCCTTCAAAATGTAAGAGTGATCTGGCTGGGGCTCGAACCCAGGACCCTCTCCTTAAAAGGGAGATGCTCTACCAACTGAGCTACCAGATCTAGTGCGTTTGCGGGTGCAAATATAATGGCATTTTTTATTCTCACAACACTTTTTTGCTATAAATTTGAAAAAAAATAAAAGACAGAAATGAAAATTGTTTTGTGCGGCTACATGGGTAGTGGTAAGAGTTTGATAGGTAAAAGGTTAGCGGGAAAATTAAAAGTTTCATTTGTTGACCTCGACGATGCTATTGAGGCAGCAGAAGAGATGACAATCGGAAAAATATTTTCTACTAAAGGAGAAATTGCTTTCCGCAAAAGTGAAATGCAGGTTTTAGAAACCTTATTGCAGTCTTCAACTGACATGGTGTTGTCCTTAGGTGGCGGGACACCTTGTTATGGGCGCAACCTTGAACTTATAAAGGAAACAACAGATGCTCAGGCATTTTATCTTAAAGTGGGGCTTGATGTGCTAACAGATCGTTTGTTTAAAGAACGTTCCCATCGTCCTATCATTAGTGCTATAGAGAGCAAAGCTGAACTCAATGAGTTTATTAGAAAGCATTTGTTTGAACGCCAATATTACTACTTGCAATGTGGACAGAAAATAGATACCACGAACTTGTCAATTGATCAAATCATAGAAACTTTAGTGGTAGCAACTCAAAAATCGTAGCGTAATCAATTTTCTAAATTATACGGTATTAGTGAGCTAACACCACTAAGGTGTAGCCGTTAAGTTAAGTGGTTTTTGTTATACGCTACTCTATATTTAACTCATTGTAAAGCTGGCTTTTAGGTGCAATTTCATAAGCAGCCTTTCCAGGTTTAAAAATACGTGCACTGAGTTGACCTTCAAGCGTGATTTTACGTTCTGTAATATCTAACCAGCTGCCTTCGCGTAGGCCAACAACAGTCGTGTTGTTTAAGGTTTGAAATTCTTTAATTCGCGTTTCACGGGTTTCGCCTTTGTGCGTTGAGTTGGGGTCAGGGTCTAGGTAATGTGCATTGATATTAAACGGCACAAGCCCCATAGTTTTAAAACTCGGAGGGTATACAATAGGCATGTCGTTAGTGGTCATCATGCTTTCTCCACAGATATTACTTCCGGCACTGGTGCCCAGGTAAACAGCTTTTCCTGAAGTGACTTGTGTTTTCATGAGTTTCATCAGCCCATGTTCATAAAGTTTAGTGACCAATAAAAATGTATTTCCCCCTCCGGTAAATATTGCTTTTGCGTTTTGAATAGCTTTTTGATAATCATCAGTGTGGTGAATGCCAACTACTTTTTTATTTAAAAAAGCTAATCCTTTTGTAGCAGTTTGCGTGTACTCTTCATGACTAATGCCGCTGGGACGCGCAAAAGGAATGAATAAAATTTCCTCAACATCTTTAAATAGTTCTTTGAGCGGTTCTTGAAGGTAAGCTAAGTATTCACTTCCGTAAATTGTAGAAGTGCTGGCCATAATGATGTGCATAAGTGTTGTTTTTTTGGGTAAAGCTAATCAAATTGATAGGCTTAACAAATTTAATTTTTAGTCTCTAAATAGGTTGAGCTTTCTTTTTTAATTTGAAATTACAACTTATTTTTGCTTTTAATAAATCTAAATAAAGGGTAAGCAGAAAGCTGTTGACCTTATGAGTTAAGATTCTTTTAGCCGCGATACAAGCAGTGTGAGAGATTACTTAAATTGAAAGTATAAAAGGCAAAGGTCTTACAGGTAAATTTAGATTATTAAAAAACAACATTAATTTTACCTAAAGCCTATGTATCAGTATATCGTTTTGTTATGCCTATTGATGAGCATACACAATTTAAAAGCTCAAGATTCAATTGTGATTGGACATACAATTCAGTTTGATTCTAAAATTCTTGATGAAAGGCACAGTATTCAAATTCAATTACCCGAAAATTATTCAAACTCCAATTTTTCTAAAGGGAAATATCCTGTGCTTTATGTTTTAGATGGCAAATGGAACTTTAGGTTTATAGCGGCTTTTGAGCGCTTTAATACAAAATTTATGCATCGCTTAATGCCTGAAATGATTATAGTAGGCATTACAAGCGCTGATCGCCGTCGTGATTTTACACCGACTTCTGTAAAACGCGATATGTCTGATGGAACTATAAAATCTGTAGGAGGAGAGGCTGTTAAATTTGATCGTTTTTTAGCAGAAGAATTGAAACCTTACATTGAAAAACATTACCGCACCTCTGGGTATGATATGCTGTGGGGACATTCATTTAGTGGTTTATATGTCTTGCATAGTTTAATAAGTTATCCCGATAGATATGATGCTTATATTGCTGTTGATCCTAGTATGTGGTGGGATAATGGCTATATGATAGATAAATTAGCTGCTAAATGGCGTTCGACAGATTTTAATAATAACTACTTATTTGTTGCTCAAACGCATTACAATTATAAGGGTAAAGTGCACATGACAAGTCAAAAAACAGCGCAGTTTGGTCGCGAATTTTTAAATAATCCTACTTTTAATTCAACCTTGAAACGCGGTTTTAAAGCGTACCCTGATGAAAGTCATAATGAGGTGCCTATTCCGGCAACTCGCGATGCCTTTAAAGATATGTTTGGTAAAATGGCTTTGCCTGTAGGTGATTTAAAAGCACATCCTGAAATGCTAGCGAAAACCTATCAAAAACTGTCGCAAAAGCTCGGTTTTGAATTTTATCCAGATGAGTCTTTACTGATAAGTGTTATCTCTTATTTAAAACGCGTAGGCTCACAAAATTCAGTGGACACTTTGTTAGAATATGCACTTGATATATATCCCAAAAGTAAAGCCTTGCAGGCATTTATTTAAGTGTAGAATAAGAATTGTTCATTTCTTAAACTTGTAGTCAGATCTGTTTTAGGCTTGTTGAATTGCGAAGAAGCAAATGCTGGAAATTAAAAAAGGCTTTCGAAATTTCGAAGGCCTTTTTCTTAGTAGCGGGAACTGGACTCGAACCAGTGACCTTCGGGTTATGAGCCCGACGAGCTACCTACTGCTCTATCCCGCGATTTGTGTTGCAAAGATACGGCTATTTTAGACTGTGACAAGTGAAAATCCTATTTATTTTTGATTGTGACTCCTTGTTATTTGTAACCAGTTGAAAGCCAGTAGGGAGGGGTTGAAAAAAATCTCTAATAAAAACTGTATTTGGTGCTATGTGGACTGTAGAGAGTTGTTATTTACTTCGTAAAAAGCTTATTTGTTTTTTTGAAACCTGTCGGCTTAGGTAAATGCTGAGTGTTTTCTGATTTTTCTATAGTACGGCAATAGGGTAAACTATGGAATAATAGCATAATGACTGAAGTAGTAAAATTTTACATACTATCTAAATCCTTATTGTCTTATTTTATAGGGTTTTAGTACCTATCAAAACAATCTGTAAAAATGGCTGTATTTAGCTTATGTCAATTGTTAATACAGTTGTGTGTTTACCTTATTAGTCCGGTCATTCTCCTGGAAGTTTACAGTAGACAGTATGCCATTAAAATAGATAAAGGATTAACGCGAATAGTAGTTTGGTAATATTTTCAAATTAACTGAAAAATAGAAGTATTTTTTTGTAAATTTAGGTAAAACTTAGTGCTATGCTTAAATCAATTATTTATACAGTAATACTATTGTTTTCACTCAATGTTGTGGGGCAGGTAGAGCAAGGTCGTATGGCGATAGAAGGTAAGGTTAATGTAGGACGTCAAGATGATCCACAAGGAATTAATGTGTTTAATATGACCTCTAAGCAATATACTTATACCGACAAATATGGTCGTTTTTCCATTCCTGTAAAGCTCAATGATCAATTGGTGTTTAGCAGTTTGCAATATCAGCAGTTTACAGTCATTATTACACAAAGTGTAATTGATAATAAGAAATTGACCGTCAACTTAAATACCGGGACAATTAAATTAGAAGAAGTAGTGGTGAGCCCTGATTTGACAGGGGATGTGAGTGTTGATGTACGACATTTAAAAACAGAACCTACTAATCAACTTGATGTTTCTGAGCAACAATTAGTCAATGGCTATTACGGTAAATTTTCAGCAGACCGATTGAGTACAGTTAAAAATGACGCTATCGATAAAGGTTACCTTAAAAATGGAATTAACTTCGCTTATTTATTCAGACCGCTATTCCGTGCTATTTTTTCATCAAAACCAGATCAGCCCAAGTATACATTTATGGATAATGAAATACGAAAGCTTTATGATGATACATTTTTTAAACGCTACTTGAATATTGATTCTGACCAGATTAATAATTTTATTTATTTTATGGAAGACCGCGGATTGACGAAGCAAAAACTAGCCGCTATGAATGACTTGGAACTGATACAAACATTGATAGAGGGAAGTAAGGCGTTTAAAGCTCAGCAAAAAGAATAGAGACAAACTTAAAAAACCTCTTCAAGTCATTTGAAATGAAGAGGCTTTATCACAAATTAAATTGCCGTTTATTTAACAACAGGACGAGCGCTAATTTCTATTCTATTCCAGGCATTGATGGTAACAATGGCCATGATGGCTTGTGCTATGTAATGCTCGTCAAATAGGTTTTGCGCTTTTGCGTAAGTTTCATCACTTAAGCCACGCTGGTGAATTAAGGTGATTTCTTCGGTCATTTCTAACAGTATTTTTTCTTCTTCAGAAAAAAAACTCAGTGTCTCGTCAAGCATTGAGTAACACAATACGCTTGGCCGTTTCACCTTGTTTTAAAGCATCGGTGAGGTGCATATCTAAGCAAAACGCACAGCCATTTATCTGTGAAGCACGTAGCTTATACCAATTAGAATTATTTTTTAGTTCGATTTATAATATATTTTGTAGGTATAATACCGTGGGCCATAAATTACTAGTACAATGAGGCAAAGTCGAAATTGGACTAGTTAATTTATCCATACGGTATTGATTAATTCTAAATGTGTTTTTGATAATCCGGATTGATGTAATACGGAAATGATTTTTGAAATAGACTAAATATTTTGTCGTTAAAATTTCAAAGCTCAAGGCAAAAAGCACAGGCATAGCCATAGCTATGACGAGCATTTATAACGCAGAGATTTGTAATTTTAACAGGAAGATTGGTCCATTTTGAATGTCACTTCCGTATAAGTATTTTTCCAATCCCAACATCGCTTTAAAAGCTTTTGGGGCTACCTTTTCAGGGTCAAATCGACTTGTCATAATCTAAGTTTTTTAAATGAACAACAAAGTTAGGAATCAATTAGACTATAAGACTTAAACTGGATTAAGCCATTTTAGCTTTGCGCTTAATTTCACTGAGGTATTCCGGAGTCATGTTCATAAATGAAGCGAGCATATATTGCGGAACACGCCTTGTAAACTCAGGGAAAGCAGCATCAAATTGTAAGTATAAATCACGTCGCGAGAGGTCGTGTAAGTATTTCATATGTATTTGTGAGGCTGCATAAGCGCGTTGGTAAATCAATCTGAAATAGCGTTCAAACTTTGGAAATCTATTTAAAAGCGCTTCCTCTTGTTCATGCGTAATGAGCATAACGTCAGAGTCTTCAACAGTTTGTACGCAAAAATCTGTTTGCAATTGATTAGCGTAAGCCTGATAATCGGTTATCCACCAATTTTCAATGGCAAATTGAGTGGTTTGTTCAACGCCTTTAGTGTTTGTAAAAAACATGCGTAAGCAACCTTTGTTGACAAAAATATGTTGTTTACACTTACTATTAGCTTCAATAATGTTTGTCTTTTTAGGGAATTGTTTTGGCGTGAAATAGCTTAAAATTTCTTGTTCTTCTTCTGACCTAAGTGAGATGTGATTTCTAATATGAGCTAATAAGTGTTGTGACATGGGATAGGAAATCTGCATTTTGTTCAAAAATACATAAAAAAGAAAGGGAAGAAAAGGTTGAAATATCAAAAAATATAAAAGTAATGGTTGTGATATGTGTGGTGTTATTGGGTTAAATTTAGTTCTTTTGTTTTTAATTTTAAATATGGTTGAAATAAGTTTAAGTAACAGGTGTATTTTTTATTTAAAATATAAATTGTAGATTTGATCAGCTAAAAAGTATTCTTATGAAGTTTAAACATTTACTTTTTTCAGGACTTGTACTAGCCTTTATGGTCAGTTGTTCCGATGATGACTCTAATGACACAGGTGGGGGAGAACCTCCTGTAGTTGAAACCAACTATTTTCCGCTTCACACCGGAAATACTTGGACCTATCAAAACACATTTTCTAATGACACAACTAATAAAACGGGAACTGAAGTTTTAACGCTCACAGATTCGACTGCCGCTTATTCTACATTTGATTCAGAAGTGACCGATAGTGTGCCGGGACCGGCTACGGGCTTATTGTCTGAAGGTACAGTAACTAAACAAGATGGAAAATTGCTGTACAATGGCGAAATCGATTTTACTGACTTAGGTGTCAATTTAGGCGATGGAATTGATTTGTCTATCGACTTATCAAATATCATTCTATATGACAAAAACGCCGAGGCCGGAACTGTTTTGTATACTAAAGATAGTACGTTTTCTGAAGAAATTGTTTTTGGTCAATTCGGCACCTTTACTATTGAAGGCGCTTATACAGTAACCGTAACACAAGGTACTACTGCTGATGTTACTGTAGGTAATGCAATTTATGAAGAAGCAATATCATCAACGCTATCATTGAATAATGTGAGTATAACAGTGCTCGGTATTCCTGGGTTAGGTGATTTAGATTTGCTATCTACAACTGAAAATGAAATTTTATCATCTACCAATTATTTTGGTAATCAAGTTGGCTTAGTTAAAAGCGAAAACCTTATAAATATTCCTTTTATAAGCTTACCTGCATTACCGGGGGTCCCTGATATTAATCCTGTAAATGCTAGTTTAAATCAGGAGTTGACAACTTATGCTCTACAGTAATTCAAAAAGGTAATAACAACTTATATCAATTATAATTATTTCTTAGCCCGATTTATACTATTTTTTGTAGGTATAATAACGTGGGTAACAAATTAATAGCACAATGAGACTGCTGTCGAAATTAGACTATATAATTTGTCCATACGGTATAAAATCGCCCGACATAATAATTATGCCGGGCGATTTGTGTATAGAGTTTTTTGCTCTTATACCTTAATGATTAGATTTTTATAATTTGTCCATACGCTCTTAATGATGATGTGCCGTTTGGCTTTTGTTTTTCTCAGCAATGAGATAGTAGGCGTTGTTTAAGGCTATCAAACTGCCTTTTGGCATAGGATTTAAAAGTTTGATTTCAGTCCAACCGTCTGTAGAATGCACTCCTTTTTGAATTTCAACCATTGTAAATTCCCATTCTTTTTTGCCGTTTTCAGTATGTGGCTTAGCAGTAAAAATATACGATTTACCATCTTCATCTACAATAGCAGAATTTGGTAATGCCGTTAGCTTTTTGCCGGAAGTGCTGATTTCTCCGTGAATGTACATCCCCGGAATTAACCCGGTTTTATCGCCTTCAATTTTAGCGTGCATGTGCACTGCTCTCGGGTTTTGTTCAAATTGTTTTCCGATGGCAAAAACAGTAGCCTCTAATCGCTTTCCCGGCATTGACTCAACCGTAAAATAAACTGTTTGCCCATCTTTGAGTTCGTGAACATCTTTTTCAAAGACCATAAAATCAGCGTGAATATGATCGGTGTTAATCACTTTAATCATCGCTTCTTGCGGACTCACATAGGCACCAATTGAAAGGTTGACGTCTTCAATATAGCCGTTAATCGGACTCACCACCGGCACTTGTTGATAGATATGGCCATTTTTAATTTGAGAAACATTGAGGTGAAGCTGACGCAATTTGGCTTCTAAACCTTCGGTTTTTGCTTTCATTGCCAAATATTCAGCTTTGGTCTTTTGATAGCTTTTTCCTGAACCTACTTCGGCTTCATACAAGCGTTTTTGACGCGCCATTTCTTGTTCTAAATAGCGCAATTGACTGTAAGCTTGCACATAATTGGCTTGCAAAGTGGTTAAGTTGGGATGTCTCAAATAAGCCAAAGTTTGTCCTTTGGTCACTTTGTCGCCTTCCATTATTTTGATGGCTGAAACATTGGCGCCCATAATGGCGGTTACCGTAGCTTTGTATTGCGGCGGAACTTCGAGTTGCCCGTTTACTTTTACCAATCCGGAGAGCACCCGTTTAGGTAAGCTATCCACCTTCATTCCTAAGTTTTTAAAGGTGTATTCAGAAATGTGAATACTGTTACTCTCTTCGTGTGCGTGTGCTTCAGCGCTTGAGGTTTCAGTGTCGTGTTGGTGTGCCTCCTCAGCTTTTTTTGCTGTAGATTGCCCGCAGCTCAATAAACTTAAACTGAGTATAAGACCTAAAACGATATATAAGGATGTGATTTTCATAACGTAAATTAGAGATTTGAGGTGTTTAAATAATATTCTAAAGCATAACGGCTATTGAGGTAATGCCCAAAAACGGTCCAAGCGTTAACTTCAATGTCAATAACACTTTTGATGTTTTGTAAAAATGAAACATAATCGATAGCGCCTTCGCGATAAGCAGTAAGCGCCCCGCCCTGTTGCTCTATGGCTAGCGGTAAGGCTTTATCGCGATAATACTGCCACGAATCTTTCCATTTTAAATAGTCTGCTTTGGCATTTTGAAAAGCTGTATTCACTTTTAAATATTGATCTTTATAGTGCGCTTCTGCAATTTGCTGTTCAAGTTTAGCCGCCTGAGAGCGCCCGAGTTGTGGGGCAAAAACCAATGGAATACTAATGCCTACTTGATAGCTGTGATAACCTGATTGCCCGCCAACTTCTTGCCAACTGTACTCGCCACTCAGCTTGGGTAAAAACTGCGATTTTACTTCTTTTTTGTGCGCCTTGGCTACATTGATTTGCTGTGCGGCAAAACTTAATGACGGATGCGTGCTAAGCGAATCGCGTTGGTAACTAAAAGGGCGATCAATGTCTGTAGCAGTGGTGTGCGGAACGGTAAACACAGTGTCAGAAACAAACCACAAATTCAATTTTTCTAAAGCCTTTAAATAATCGTGATAGGCTTGTTCTTTTTGAATACGCACTTGGTTGGCTTGATTAGAAGTAGCCAAATATTCTAATTTTGAAATGGCCTCAACTTCTAATTTTAATTGTGAAGCCTTATCGATTTTGTTAAACATCGAATCGAGTTGACTAAACACTTCATAGACTTTTCGAGCTGCAAATACCTGCCCCCAAGCCTGACTTACTTTTTGACGAATTTGGAGCTTACTTAAATTTAATCCTTCTTTAGCTAAAGTAATTTTTGCTTTTTGAAGTTTGAGTTTAGGTGCAATTCCGAAAATATCAATTTCACCTTGAGAAATCCCTACTTTGGTAAACGTTTCGGCGTTTCCTTTATAAATTTCATCTTTTCCGGTAAACAGACTAGTCGATCCAAAATCCCAAGCCGTTTTGCGCAATACTTTTTCCTTTTTTATTTCGAGTTCAGCCGCTTTGATCAACGGATAATTAGTAGTGGCGCGCTCTACAGCTTCTTCTATAGTCAAACTCGGCAAGTTGGCTTGCAAATGCGCATCGTGATTGTCGTGTAGGGTTTGCGCCTCAGCAGAAAATTGTCCGCCAAAAAAACTACCGCACAACACCAATAAGCTGATGACAGTGGTTTTAGAAAGCTTCATTTTTTGATGAGTTTTGCGTTCTTCTACATAAGAATATAAAATAGGAAGAACGACTAAAGTTAAAAAGGTAGCACTAATCAATCCGCCGATAACAACGGTAGCTAACGGGCGTTGCACTTCAGCTCCTGCTGAACCTGAAAAAGCCATAGGAATAAAGCCCATAATGGCGGCTGTGGCGGTTAACAAAATAGGGCGAAGACGCTCATCGGTTCCTTTAATGATACGGTCTTTAAGGTTATAGCCTTCTTCTTTAAGTGAGTTGAATCGACTGATGAGAACAAGACCGTTAAGAACCGCTACCCCAAAGAGCACAATAAACCCAACACCTGCCGAAATGCTAAACGGAATGCCGCGCAGCGCTAAAAAGAAAATTCCTCCAATGGCTGCTAGCGGAATAGCCACATAAATCATCAAAGCCTGAGCAAATGATTTTAATGCAAAATACAACAAGATAAAAATTAAGAATAAAGCAATAGGAACTACAATTAGCAAGCGATTTGTGGCGCGTTGTAGGTTTTCAAACTCCCCGCCATAAGTAATGTGATAACCCGGAGGAAGATTGAGTTCGGCATCGAGCTTAGCTTGGATATCTTTAACGACAGATTCTACATCACGACCGCGAATGTTGACACCTACATAGGTGCGTCTAAAAGTATTTTCGCGAGAAATTTGCATTGGTCCGGGTTGGTAACTAATGTTAGCCACTTCAGAAATCGGAATTTGCGTGCCATCGTTAAGGTCTATATACATATAGCGCAAATCATCAATGCTGTTGCGGTACGCTTTGGCAAAACGCACCACCAAGTCAAAGCGTTTACCGTCTTCAAAAACCACTCCGGCCTTTCCACCGGCAAAAGCAGTGGTGATGTAGGTGTTGAGTTTAGCTATATTTAAACCGTATTGAGCAATTTTAGCCCGATTGTAATCAACGGTGATTTGCGGTAAGCCCGAAATGCGTTCAGGACTAACATCGCCAACACCCGGAATGGGTTTGATAAGTTCGGCTATTTTTTGTCCTTTCTCCGCTAAAACTTCTAAATTATCACCAAAAAGCTTGATGGCAACATCTTGGGTGACGCCGCTGAGCAATTCGTTGAAGCGCATCTCAATAGGTTGTGTAAATTCATAATTTACGCCTACGAGTTCGTGATTGAGTTTATCTTCAATTTTGTGAATAAGTTCTGCTTTAGAATCGGCACTGACCCATTTGGCACGATTTTTTTCTAAGACAACAATCATATCGGCAATATCCATCGGCATTGGGTCTGTAGGAATATCAGGAACGCCAATTTTGGCGGCCACCGTTTTGACTTCGGGAAAGTTGTCGAGCAGAATTTTTTCAATCTTATTCGATACCTCAATCATTTCGTCTAAACTACTTCCCGGACGCAATAAGGCGTGCATAGCAATATCGCCTTCATCGAGCTGTGGAATAAATTCACCGCCCATATTAGAAAAGGTGTAATAAGCGCCGCCAAATAGCAATAAAGCCAAAATGATAACGGCTGCGCGAACTTTTAAAGCGCCTTTAATTAAAGGCAAATAAGCGCGGTGCAAACCAGCTACTAATTTTGTGCTGAGGTGATCAATAGTGCGTTCAAATTTAGCAAACCAGTGATTTTGATTTTTAGAGTTATACGTATATTTTCTTATATTAGCAATCTAATTTACAGCATGATG
>CAYVJG010000049.1:0-17028 GCA_964451785.1 uncultured Flavobacteriaceae bacterium | reverse complement strand
TATTAATTAAAACAATTACGTGGGTTATGTTTTCGGATACTAAAAAATCTAAAACAGTAGTAGATTATACTAATGAACAAAATAAAATAGCAAAAGGGACAACCTTTACCGGAGAGATTAAAGCAGGGGGAGCTTTTCGTATTGACGGTACAGTTATTGGTAATATACTGACAAAATCAAAAATTGTCATCGGTAAAACTGGTCGCGTTGAAGGTGAGGTTCATTGTTTAGAAGCGGATATCGAAGGTACTTTGATGGGAACACTAAAGGTTGAGAAACACTTAAATTTAAAAGCCACATGTGTTCTTGAAGGCGAGGTAAACACCAATCAGTTGTCTATTGAGCCTGGAGCAAAATTTAATGGTTCTTGTGAGATGCAAGCGCAGTTAAAAGAGATAGAAAATGACCAAAAAGGATCCTCAAAAAAGAAAAAGTCAGCTTAGACGCTGGGCTGCCTTGTCAGGTATAGGTGTGCAAATGGGGGCAACAATCTTCATTTGTGCATGGGCTGGCAAGGCCTTGGATGCTCATTTTCAAACCCAAAAAAATTGGTTTACAATTGGGCTTGTGCTTTTTGGTGTTTTTGGGTCTATCTTTGTCGTTGTAAAACAACTCAATTATCTCAACAAAAAAGATGAGCGTTAATCTGAAATTAGTACGTAATCTGTGCGGCCTTTTTCTGTTATGGGGCGTGATTTATGTACTTCATCGTTATGTAATTTGGCCTCAATTTGAATCTGTATCGCTTAATTTTATCAATTTTAGTTACCGATTTAATGGGATAGCTACGCTGATGGTTATTCTTACTTCAGCGCTTATAGGCTTATTTTCAAAAGATTTTCTCGGATTTTTATTTATGGTTTTTGGCGCCTTAAAAATCGTGCTCTTTATTCTTATTGCGCAAAAAGCGGGTTTTGATTTAGGAAAAAACTTAGTCCTGCATTTTTTTATTCCTTATGCTGTTGGTGTAGGCCTAGAAATCTATTTTTTAACGCGGCAATTAAAAGATGATAAGTCAACAAATATCAAGGATTTAGACTAATTTTCATGGTTGTGAAATTTTTGTGTTTTTTGTAAAGTTATTTACCTATATTTGCAGCCAATTTCAAGGACTAAAAAACCTTCTTGTGATGCTTAAAAAACATACTCTTTCGATTTTGATGGCAGGTCTATTTATTTTGATGTCATCTTTAACTTTTGCAAATCAAAGTCATACTGAGGGCGAAAAACACGGCGGGGCGGTAGATACGCAGGAAGAAGTCGTTGAAATGATTGACCATCACTTGGCCGATTCACATTATTTTGACCTGTTAGCTGATGGTGAAGCTGGTCATCATTACGGAATTGCTTTACCGGTGATTCTTATTGATAATGGCGTGCATATCTTCTCTGCAGCTGAGTTTGATCACGGTCATAAACTCGTTGAACGCAACGGTCAATATTACAAATTATACCACAGTAAAATTTACAAAACTGATGCTGAAGGAACTATTCATTATGGTGATGATGGTTTTGTAAGCAATGATAAGCCTTGGGATTTTTCGATCACCAAGAGTGTGTTGGTAATCTTCGTGATATCAATCATTATCTTTATTGTCTTCTTTAATTTAGCTAAGTCGTATAAAAACAACGTGTTGCCAAAAAGTCTTTTGGGACGTTTGTTGGAACCGATAATTATTTTTGTGCGCGATGATATTGCTAAGACAAATATTGGACCACGCTATAAGACGTTTATGAGCTGGTTGTTGTCTATCTTCTTTTTTATCCTTTTTATGAACTTGTTGGGGATGCTTCCTTTTGGCGTCAACGTGACAGGTAATATTACAGTAACTTGTGCTTTGGCAATGGTTACGTTCTTTATTGTTCAATTTAAAGGGAATAAACACTATTGGAAACATATTTTCTGGTTTCCTGATGTACACTGGTTGGTAAAAATCATTTTGTGTCCTATTGAAATCTTGGGGATGTTTACTAAGCCGTTCTCATTGATGATTCGTTTGTTTGCTAACATGACTGCTGGTCACGTAGTAATCATGAGTTTGTTAGGGTTAATCGCAGTGTATCAAAACTGGATTGCGGGTCCTGCCTTTTTTGGATTCTCACTCTTTATCTCAGTAATTGAAATTTTAGTAGCCTTTTTGCAAGCGTATATCTTTACCTTGCTAAGTGCTCTTTATATAGGTATGGCGGTTGATGATCACGCTGATCACCCGCAAGATGACAGTGATGAAATTCCTGTCGTATAAATTTTTATTAATAAGTAAGTTGAAGTTTAATTTTTAAATCGTTAATTATGAACATTCCTGAATTAGTAGGTGCTGGTATCGTTGTAATCGGTGCAGGTATTGGTCTTGGTATGATCGGTAAAGGAGCAATGGAAGGTATTGCTCGTCAACCAGAAGCTGGTAACAAAATCCAAACTGCGATGATTATTATCGCTGCACTATTGGAAGGTATTGCTTTTGCAGCATTATTTGCAGTGTAAGTAACACAATTAAAGTCGTCTTTTTGCAGCGGTTGGCTGCAGAAAGACGATGATTAAAAAATTAAATTTCTTAAAAAGTAACAAACGATGAAATTAATAAACGATTTTTCATTTGGCCTTTTCTTTTTTCAGATAGCGATTATTATCGTTCTGATTTTATTACTCAAAAAATTTGCTTGGGGCCCTATTCTCACTGCTCTTGAAGGACGTGAAGAAGGTATCCGTAAAGCGCTTGAAGCTGCAGAAATCGCTCGTATTGAGATGGATAAATTGCAGTCTGATAATCAAAAATTAATGCGTGAAGCGCGTGAAGAACGCGATCAATTGCTCAAAGAAGCGCGCGCTATTAAAGATAAAATCATTGCTGATGCTTCAACCGAAGCTCAAGAAAAAGCAGATGGTATTATTGTTAAAGCTCAAGAAGCTATAGTTGCTGAAAAACAAGCTGCAATGGCTGATTTGAAAGCTCAAGTTGCTGAATTGTCTATCGATATTGCTGCTAAAGTAATCGAAACCGAATTAGACGATAAAGCCAAACAAATGCAGTTGGTTGACAACATGCTTAAGGACGTTAAACTTAACTAATACGCAAAACGATGGCCGGAAAACGCGCAGCACAACGTTATGCCAAAGCTTTGTTGTCCTTGGCTCAAGAAAAAAAATCTTTAGATCAGGTCAATGCTGATATACGCTTATTAGCAAACACTATGGAGGCTAGCAAAGAGCTTCGTATAGTGCTTAGAAGTCCTGTGATTAAGATAGAAGATAAACGTGCTTGTTTGTTGGCTATTTTTAAAGACCTTTCTCAAGAAGTTAAAAATCTTTTTGAAGTCTTATTAGCTAATAAACGTATTGATTTATTAAATTTAGTAGCAGAGGCATTTATTCAATTTGTAGATAAATTGAATCATGTCATTACTGCTGAAGTGACTACAGCTCTTCCGTTATCACCAGAACTTGAAATTAAAGTTCGCGAGAAAATTAAAGCGCTAACTGGTAATGACGCTACTTTGGTTCAAAAAATTGATCAAAGCATTTTAGGAGGCTTTTTGCTCCGTATTGATGATTTGCAATACGACGCAAGTATCTCTGGTAAATTGAATAGTTTACAATATAAATTTAAACAGAACGCAAATCTGTAAATTGTGTCTCTTAGAGGTCGTGACCTCAAAACATAATATCTAAGTTATGGCAGAAATAAAACCCGCTGAAGTTTCAGCAATTTTAAAGAAACAGCTCTCAAATTTCGATGACCAAGCTTCTTTGAACGAGGTAGGCACCGTACTCACTGTTGGTGATGGTATCGCTAACGTGTATGGTTTATCTAACGCTCAATATGGTGAAATTGTTGAATTCGACGGAGGCTTAGAAGGTTTAATCCTTAACCTTGAAGAAGATAGCGTTGGTGTTGTATTATTAGGACCATCTCGCCAAATTGGTGAAGGTGCTACTGTAAAACGTACCGGTCGTATCGCTTCAATTAACGTTGGTGACGGCGTTGTTGGTCGTGTAGTGAACACCTTAGGTGAACCTATTGATGGTAAAGGTGCTATTGCTGGCGAAACTGTAAAGATGCCACTTGAGCGCAAAGCGCCGGGAGTTATCTTTCGTGAGCCTGTAACTCAACCGCTCCAAACCGGTATTAAAGCTATTGATGCTATGGTACCTGTTGGCCGTGGTCAACGTGAGTTAGTAATTGGTGACCGTCAAACTGGTAAAACTACCGTTTGTATTGACACCATCCTTAACCAAAAAGAATTTTACGATCGCGGTGAACCAGTTTACTGTATCTATGTAGCCATCGGTCAAAAAGCTTCAACAGTTGCTGCCATTGCTGAAACTTTAAGAGAAAAAGGAGCTCTTGATTATACCACTATCGTTGCGGCTAACGCTTCTGATCCAGCTCCAATGCAAGTTTACGCGCCATTAGCAGGTGCTGCCATTGGTGAATACTTCCGCGATACTGGTCGTCAAGCTTTGATTATCTATGATGATTTATCTAAACAAGCTGTAGCTTACCGTGAGGTGTCATTGTTGCTTCGTCGTCCACCGGGCCGTGAGGCTTATCCTGGAGACGTTTTCTACTTGCACTCTCGTTTGTTAGAGCGTTCTGCAAAAATCATTGGTGATGATGCTATTGCTAAACGTATGAATGACCTTCCTGAAAGTCTTAAAGACAAAGTAAAAGGTGGTGGTTCATTGACAGCTCTTCCAATCATCGAAACTCAAGCTGGTGACGTATCTGCTTATATCCCGACTAACGTAATTTCAATTACTGACGGTCAGATTTTCTTGACATCAGACTTGTTTAACTCTGGTGTACGTCCAGCTATTAACGTGGGTATTTCAGTATCTCGTGTAGGTGGTTCTGCGCAAATTAAATCAATGAAAAAAGTGGCTGGTACGCTTAAGTTAGACCAAGCTCAATATCGCGAATTAGAAGCGTTCTCTAAGTTTGGTTCTGATTTAGATGCAGCTACACTCAATACCATTGAAAAAGGTAAACGTAACGTTGAGATCTTAAAACAAGCTCAAAACGACCCTTATCCAGTAGAAAATCAAGTTGCTATTGTATATGCTGGTTCTAAAAACTTGTTGAGAGACGTTCCTGTGAATAAAGTAAAAGAATTTGAAGCTGATTACCTTCAATTCCTCGAAACTACTCACCGCGATACATTAGATACCTTGAAGAGTGGTAAATTGACTGATGAAGCTCTTGAAGTATTACAAAAAGTAGCAAAAGAGATTTCACAGAAATATAAATAAAACATTTCTACCCTTTGGGTAAGCAAGATTTGTTCTGATTATGGCAAACTTAAAAGAATTACGGAATAGAATTAGCTCGGTTTCATCAACTATGCAGATTACGAGCGCCATGAAAATGGTGTCAGCTGCTAAGTTGAATAAAGCACAAGAAGCCATTACTGCAATGCGCCCTTATGCTGATAAGCTAACCGAACTTTTACAGAGCTTAAGTGCATCAAGCGAAGGCGCATCAAGCCCTTTTGCTGAAGTGCGCGAACCTCGCAATGTGCTTATTGTTGCTATCTCTTCAAATAGAGGTTTGGCCGGTGCTTTTAACTCTAACATTGTTAAACAAACCAACGCTTTGGCAACTCAAGATTTTGCAGCTGCTAATGTTGAAGTTTTAACCTTGGGTAAAAAAGCAAATGACGTATTGCACAAAACCTTGACCGTAACTGAAAACAACACTGAAATCTTTGATAAATTAGAGTTTGATGATGTTGCTGTTATTGCTGATGATTTGATGACTGCCTTTGTCGATGGCGTGTATGACAAGATTGTATTTGTTTACAACAAGTTTGTCAACGCCGGTACGCAAACGGTTACTACAGAACAATTCTTACCTATTGTGCCTAAAGAAAATGAAAACACAGCGAGTGATGCCAATGCTGTTGATTATATCTTTGAGCCAGAACAAGATAAGATTATCAATGAATTGATTCCTAAATCACTCAAAATTCAGCTCTTTAAAGCTCTGCGTGACTCTGTAGCTTCAGAGCATGGCGCTCGTATGACGGCTATGCACAAGGCAACAGACAACGCTACTCAGTTGAAACACGACTTGACCTTGTCGTATAACAAGGCTCGTCAAGCAGCTATTACTAATGAAATCCTCGAGATTGTTGGTGGTGCTGAAGCGTTAAACAACTAAGGTGTTGAATCAATAAAGTTTTTAAAAGGAACATATCTGGTGAGGTATGTTCCTTTTATGTTTAAAATATACAGGTTTTCCTGTTTTAAAATATTAGTACGCGTTTTTATAAGTAAGTCTAAATTAACTACTTTTGTCCATGCAAAATACAGTTCTTATCCTCGATTTCGGGTCGCAATATACCCAGCTCATCGCTCGCCGCGTAAGAGAGCAAAATATCTACTGTGAAATTCATCCTTTCCAGAAAATCCCTGAAGATTTAAGTAAGTATAAAGCCGTTATCTTGTCAGGTAGCCCTTTTTCAGTCTTAAATGAAAACGCACCGCAGGTTGACTTAAACAGTTTCCGTAAAAAATTACCACTCTTAGCGGTTTGTTATGGTGCTCAATATATGGTTCATCACAATGGTGGCGAAGTGGAGCCTGCTGTAACACGCGAGTTTGGACGTGCTCACTTGTCTGAAATTCCGGTGCAAGATGGCTTGTTAGCTGATGTACCACTCAACTCTCAAGTGTGGATGTCACATGGCGATACCATTAAAGTGATGCCAGAAGGTTTTACCGTTTTAGCAAGTACGCCTGATGTGCGCAATGCTGCTTACAAAATTGACGGCGAAGATACTTATGGTATCCAATTTCATCCTGAAGTTTATCACTCAACTGATGGTAAGCAAATTCTTAAAAACTTCTTGCTCAACATCGCTAAATGCCAGCAAGATTGGACTCCTGAAGCTTTCGTAGATTTTACCGTTAAAGATTTACAAGAAAAAATTGGCGACGATAAAATGGTTCTCGGTTTGAGTGGAGGTGTTGATTCAACTGTAACGGCTGTACTCCTCAACAAAGCCATCGGCAAAAACCTATACTGTATTTTTGTCAATAACGGATTGCTTCGCAAAAACGAATTTAGCGACGTTTTAGAGCAATATAAAGACATGGGACTTAACGTGAAAGGCGTTGATGCCTCTGATCGCTTCTTAAGCGCTTTAGCCGGTGTGACTGATCCTGAAACAAAACGTAAAACTATAGGTAAATTGTTTATCGATGTATTTGATGAAGAAGCAAAACAAATTTCTGATGTCAAATACCTCGCCCAAGGTACTATTTATCCTGATGTTATTGAATCTGTTTCTGTAAACGGCCCTTCAGTAACTATCAAATCTCACCACAATGTTGGCGGATTGCCGGCGCGTATGAACTTGAAAATTGTAGAACCTATGCGCAGCTTGTTTAAAGACGAAGTGCGCAATGTAGGTCGTGAACTCGGTATTAAAGCCGAATTGCTAGGCCGCCATCCTTTTCCGGGTCCTGGTTTAGCTATTCGTATTCTAGGCGATATTACCGCTGAAAAAGTACGCGTATTACAAGAAGTAGATGCTATTTTTGTCAATGGTTTGAAAGAAGATGGTCTTTATGACAAAGTGTGGCAAGCAGGAGCTATTTTGTTACCGATTAGCTCAGTAGGTGTTATGGGTGACGAACGCACCTATGAAAAAGTAGTAGCCCTTCGCGCTGTTGAATCTACTGATGGCATGACTGCTGATTGGGTAAACTTGCCTTACAGCTTTTTACAACGCATCTCTAATCAAATTATCAATAAAGTAAAAGGTGTTAACCGTGTGGTTTATGACATCAGTTCTAAACCGCCTGCCACAATTGAGTGGGAATAAAAACAACACTTTATGGAATTATAAAAAGCCTTAATCCGTCAGCGAATTAAGGCTTTTTTTATGGGGTTATCTTTTAGGAAAAATCTGACAGGGTTGTCTTCTAGAGCGTACTCAAACCTGTCAGATTTTTACCACTATATTCGATATAGAACCTATTTTTTGCAGACCATTTGTTTTAAGGTCGCCCACTGTTTCAAGGTATCTCTGGCAGGAAGCGCCGGATAACCAAGCACAGTAATTCCGGGTTTGACATCGCATGTCACTCCCGATCCGGCACCAATGGTTGCGCCATCACCAATAGTGGTGTGATCTTTTATGGAAGCACTTCCGCCAATGATCACCCCATTTCCTAGGGTAACAGAGCCTGCTAGTCCACTATTCCCGGCCATGATACAAAACATGCCGAGTTGACAATTGTGACCAATTTGAACCAGGTTATCAATTTTGCACCCATCACCAAGCGTGGTAGAGCTGAATTTCCCACGGTCTACGCAAGAACCTGAGCCAATCTCCACATAATTGCCCAAGACTACGTTTCCGATTTGTGGAACTTTTAATAAACCCATGCCTTCCGGATGTGGTGTAAATCCAAAGCCATCAGCACCAATCGTAACATTGGGGTGAAGAATGCAATGGCTTCCAATATGACAGCGCTCACGAACCACAGTTCCCGGCCATATTACCGTGTTGTCTCCAATACTGCAGCCGTCTAAAATGGTCACATTGGGATAAATAGTTACATTTTCTCCTAAGCTAACCCTTTCTCCAATATAGCTACCTGCGCCAATTTTACACCCTTTTCCCAATGTTGCTGTTGTTTGAACAATTGCTTTTGGATGAATAGCTACTCCTATTTCGGGTAGGGGAGGCGCAAAAAGATTTAAGATAGCAATCATGGCAGTTTCTACATTTTTAACTGCGATAAAAGCTCGGTCTTCTCCGGGGAGAATAGAGTTGTTTTCATTCACTATTGCAACTGAGGCCTTGGATGTGGGCCAAAGTTTTTCATATTTTCGATTGCCAATAAAGGTGATTTGACCTTTTTTTGCCATGCCCAATTCCTCAGGACCAGTGATTTCTATGTTGTCATTGCCGATAATTTTGCCTTGTACAAGTTTATTAATTTCGTTAATTGAATGTGATTTCATAAATGGGAATGGTTTATTTTTCCAAATAAACCATTTTTGGATGAGCTATCCTAATTTATTTTCTGAAAGCACAGCTATAAGAAACCTGTTTTAGGAGGTAACTGCAAACAAACTATAGTGTGTAATACTGCGGAAACGCTGCAACCTCTGTGTGATTTTTTGCGCTATTTTTTCTATTAAAAATTATTGTAATTTTTTTTCTTTCACAGATTCAAGTGCATACTTAGCTCCAGAATTATTAAACCTGTAGATTCAGGTATATTAAAATTACTAAAAATTATCTAGCGATGAGTCAGTCAGCGAAAAATTTATCTTTTATGCTCTAGTTTGGCTGTAGTTTATTTTGTAACAGGCTGTAAATAAAAAGAATAGATAAAAAATACGTGTTAATAGTTGTGTAATCCGAAAGGCTACACTAATTTTGCGCCATTTTTAAGATAAGCGCCATGGGATTTGATGTCAAAGAGATTGTTACGACAACATTGATTTTATTTGCTATTATTGATATTACGGGAAGTATTCCCATAATTATCAGTTTGCGCAAAAAAATAGGGCACATCAAAAGTGAAAAAGCGGTTTTGGTATCGGCGGTTATCATGATTGCTTTCTTGTTTGTAGGCGAAACCATACTTAACTTGATTGGGCTAGATATCAATTCATTTGCCGTTGCAGGGGCTTTTATTTTGTTTTTAATGGCTTTAGAGATGATTTTAGGCATACAGCTCATTCATGATGATACCCCTGAAACAGCTTCGATTATCCCTATAGCTTTTCCGCTTATTGCTGGACCGGGTGCCATGACTTCAATTTTGTCATTACGCGCTGAATATCACGTAGTTAATATTATTGCGGCTATTGTTATTAATATCTTTTTTGCCTATTTCGTTCTTAAATCTTCCGGAAAAATTGAACGCGTTCTAGGAAATCAAGGAATTAGTGTGATTCGTAAAGTTTTTGGCGTAATTTTGTTGGCCATAGCTGTAAAGCTATTTGCGTCTAACATACAAAACCTCTTTTAACGATGAAATATTTTATCTATGTACTGATTGTTTTAGCTTTAGGGCTTTTGGTCTTTAATGTATTTCAAATTGATTTTAGTGATCTGTCTAGCCAAAAAAGCACAAGTGCGCTCATAGGAGTTTTAGCTAGCTTGTGTGTGATTGTCGTGATGTTAATCTTGCGCACCAGCCGAAAAATTAAAAATAAAGTCGATAAGTAAACGCTGCTTAAATGAATACGGCGTTTGGATTACTTCTTCTTGAAGATTACTCACCCTTGCACTTGGTCTAACTAAGTGGTTTAATTTGATTAATATATAAGAAGAGTTACTTTTATGCCTGTTTTTATAGGATCCAATAACTTAAAATTAATTTATTGCTGTAGGCTTATCGTCTGTTTTTTGGGCCTCTAGCTCCTTTACTTTTTGAATACAAGGATCGTCTTGCCCTAAAATTTCAGCATATAGCGTATTGCCATAGAGTTGATGAGCCATTGTCGCTTTGAGGTAGGTGACAAGAAGATTTTGATAGTTTTTTGTTTTAAACGATAGCTTATAGTCTTCTAAATAACTCATGTAATCATCGACGAGCTGCTTTATAGCTGGGCTGTCAGCTTTAAACTCGGCGCGCGTTAAGTGATTGTAATAGCTGCGATCTTTATCCATGACTTCAAAGATAAACTTGTCCATCATTCCGCCTTTTAGCATATAATCAAGGCTTTCTTTTTTGTAGTTAATATCTTCAGCTACAAAAATATCAGGTATAATGCCGCCGCCGCCATAAACAATCTTTCCTTTAGGCGTGGTAAATTTTAAACTGTCATTAACCGGGATGCTATCGCGATTAGTCAACTCGCCATTGCCATAACGCCTCATGTGATTGTGGTAATATTCAGCTCTAGATTCTTTTTTATAGGGTTCTTGAATAGAGCGACCTGTCGGGGTATAATAACGCGCCACAGTAAGCCTAACCGCACTGCCATCACCCAAATTTAATTCGCGTTGTACAAGTCCTTTCCCGTACGAACGCCGCCCTATAATAGTGCCTACATCGTTGTCTTGTAAAGCGCCGGCAATGACTTCGCTGGCTGAAGCTGTGTTTTGATTGATGAGCACGTAAACTCGTGTGTGTTCAAAATCACCCTGATCAGTAGCGAAGGTTTTATGAACTTTGTTTTCTCTATTTTTGGTAAACACGATAAGCTTCCCTTCCGGAAGAAATTCGTCAGCTACTTTAATGGCTTCTTCAAGATAGCCGCCGCCATTGTCTCGCAGATCCAAAGTTATTTCTTTGGCTCCTTGATTCTTAAGCTTATCAATTGCTGTTTTGAATTCTTTGTAGGTTGTTTTTGAAAAGCGTTGAATTTTGACATAACCCAGGCTGTCGTTTAGCATATAAGCTGCTGTTACACTTTTTATAGGGACGCGCTCTCGGGTTAAGGTTTTAACCAATAAGTTGGATTGCCCCTGGCGTTTGATTTTAAGTTGTAGTGTTGAGCCGACTTCGCCTCGTAGTATCTTTTGAATTGAATCTTGTGTGATAGTAGAGGTGAATAAAGGAATTTCATTTGCGTATAAAATACGATCGCCAGGTAAGATATCAACTTTTGCCGCTGGTCCGCCAGAAACCGGTCGGATAACAGCTATAGTGTCTTTTAGTCTATAAAAATGTACACCAATTCCTACAAAGCCACCGTTCATCTCTTGTGCTATTCTGTCAAATTCATTGGCTGATAAATATACAGAATGGGGGTCTAACTGACCTAAGACAGTCTTTATGGCAACGTCAACTATACTGTCAGTATTAACCTTATCTACATATTTATAGTTGATGTAATCAATTAATCGACTGAGTTTAGCTTTGTCTGGATTAGACAAAAAATGTCCAGATACCCCAGAAAAGTTTATTAAACCTCCCAAGAGTACGCCAACAGCGCAGGCCGTACCAATGATTAAGGGCAAGTATTTTTTAGAATGGCTTTTCAATCAGAAATATCTTCAATTTGTACGAGTTCTACACCGGCCTTGGCTAAAAAAATTAACCCTGAATCATCTTTGTAATTGTTTTGATAAACTACGCGTTTAATACCCGATTGATGAATTAATTTACTGCATTCTCTGCAGGGTGAATAGGTGATATAAAGCGTGGCATCCTGGCTAGATTGCGTTGAGGCGGCTACCTTGAGAATGGCATTGGCCTCAGCGTGTAAAACATACCACTTTGTCAATCCTTCTTCATCTTCACAAAAGTTTTCAAAGCCCGTTGGCGTGCCGTTAAATCCATCTGAAATAATCATACGGTCTTTAACGATGATGGCGCCCACTTGCTTGCGCTTGCAATAGGATAATTTTCCCCATTCACGAGCAATTCGCAAATAAGCTTTGTCAAATTTTAATTGTCTTTGATTTTCTGTTGACATCAGCTACTGATTAAATGTTGTGCAAATCTATATAATTCTCAACCATTTCTGTAAAACCATAACCGCTTTATGACATTTCACTATGCTGAATTCGTACCCTAGATTTGTAAATGTTTGTAAAGTTATATGATTTTTTTTAACTCAGCCTATGAATGCTGTATTAATAAAAATAGGAATCGTATTTTACATAAAACTTTAAAAACGATTGATTTTGAAAACAATACAGTTTGATTAATTCTTTTTTTTTGAAAAAATACTATATTCAGGCAACCTTTTTAATCATTATTTCGTCTTTACTAATAGAACCCTGCATTAAAACTTTGTGAAAGTCATCTCTTTACATAACGATAAACGGCTTATTAAAAAAGCAATTAAGCAAGAGCGTGCTGCTCAGCAAGCCTTGTATAATCGGTATGCCCCTAAAATGCTATCGGTGTGCCGACTCTACATTCGCGATGCACATTTTGCAGAGGATGTGATGATACAAGGTTTTTTTAAGGTGTTTAAACATTTAAAAACCTATAAGCAACAAGGGAGTTTTGAGGGGTGGATACGTCGAATTATGATTAGAGAAGCTATTGATTTTATCAGGCGTCAAAAGCAGTTGGATTTTTCTGATGATTTAGAAAATGATTACCAACTTGAGCACACTGAAAACACTAGTGTTAGAAATTCTGATACAGCGTATTTACAAAACTTAATCGACAATCTTCCCGAAGGCTATAAAATGGTGTTTGTGATGTTTACAATTGAAGGTTATAAACATCGCGAAATAGCTGAAATGCTCCATATATCTGAAGGAACATCTAAGTCACAATTGGCAAAAGCTAGAAAATTATTACAACAACAACTAAGCGTAAAGGAGGGTAGATTATGAAAGGAGATCATTTAGAAGAATTGTTTAAGCGCGGATTAAAAAAACGTCAGATTCAACCTTCACAGGCCGCTTGGCACCGTTTGGATCAACAATTGGAAGCGGATAAAAAGAAAACGCGTAAACAGTATTGGTGGATTAGCGGTGTAGCAGCAAGCTTTGTGTTGGGATTATTACTGGCAGGATGGCTTATTAAAACGCCGGTGAGCTCTCATAAATTGGTTAATCAGCCAGCGCTAAATCATCAAGAAATAATACCTGTTGACCTACAGCATACCAAAATGCCTGTTAAATCGGATTTAAACTTCACTAAACAGCTTTTGACAAAAGAAGTTGCTCGTGCAAAACATACACTTGCACCGGCTGAAAACCAACATACAATTTCGTTTGGACAACATGAAAATTTGGAGGAGACAGATACGTCAACGAGTTTAAAGGATGATAAAAACCAGTCAATAGCAGTGGCGGATAGTAGCGGCATAAACAAGACGATTGTTCAGGTTACAGATCGCGAAATAGACCAGTTATTGCGCACGGCTCAATTTGAAGTGCGGGGCGAACGCATTTTTAATGTCACTGACACCCAAATTAGCGCTTATGCATTGCTCAATTCGATTGAAATCAATCAAGAAAACCAAGTTGATCCCGATTTGTTACTTCAAATGGCTGAAAACAACGCGAAGGTAGAAAAGAAAAGTTCACCCGATCAATATGTTGTTGAATTTGTAAAACAAACATTTCTACGCGCTAAAAAGCATGTTGTAGAGAATTTTAAAAACTAAATCCTCATTTGTAAATCATTACCCTATAGGCTTCTCCGTCGAGAGGACAGGAGATACTATATTCAAAAAAAAACTAATACCGTATGGATAAATTAACTAGTCCAATTCCGACTTTGTCTCATTGTACTAGTAATTTATGGCCCACGGTATTATACTTACAAAAGATATTATAAATCGGACTAAAAAAATAATTATAACTTGTATAAGATTATGAAAAAACTAATCCTCCCAATTTTTGCCGTATTAATGAGTGTAGGCCCTTCTATTTCTGCACAAACCAAAATCATAAAACTTGTAAATGATAAGCACACGCCTTTAGACAGCACAGCGTTAAAAGTGCAAAAAAGCAATGTTGTTTTGTATGAAAAGGCAGAATTAAAAAAAGAGGTCGTCGCAATTGAAAAACAATTAGCTTCAGGTAAAATTACAGCAAAACAAGCAGATGTACTCAAGAAATCTGCCGCAAAAAAACGCGCTAAAAACATTGAAGATCAACTGGATATTATTGATGCAAACCTCAATCTACTACGCAGAAATAAAGCGAATGATGGGGTTGTTGAATATTATTCCGACATGGAATTTTTGTATAAAAATGCAACAGATTCTATTGAAATAGAAGATGTTAAGAAGGCAAGTCGCACGAGTTCAGGTATAGTGATTAGCTTTGGGTTGAGCAATGCTATAGGCAAAGGCCAATCGCTTAATGATTCACCTTATAAAATAGGCGGGAGTCGGTATTTTCAGATCGGCTATCAATTCAGTACAAAGTTGATGAAAAACGGTTTCTTGCGCCTCAATTATGGATTGGCATTCCAATTTAACGGCTTAAAACCTACTGATAATCGCTGGTTGGTACGCCAAGGAGAAGAAACGGTTTTAGAAGAATTTCCTCATCACCTTAAAAAGATGAAATTTCGTCAAGATAATTTAATAGCACCCATTCATTTTGAACTAACCCCTGATGATAGTGACGGGTTTAAGCTAGGTATTGGCGGTTATCTAGGCTTAAACCTCAATACGATTCAAAAAATGAAATTTACTAAAGATGGTCATCGCGAGAAGCAAAAACGAACTGACGGCCTCAATACCAACAATTTTATTTACGGATTAAGCGCTTATGTTGGCTATGACTGGATTAGCGTTTACATTTCATATGAACTAAATCCTATTTTTAAGCACAACCCTATTGACGAACACATGGTAGCTATAGGGCTTAGGATTAGCAGTTTGTAAATTGTGCTTGTTTAGGTTTTAGCGCACTAGCCCTCTTATTTTATGTTTCAAGGGGGCTTTGCTTTTGGTTTTCTGAGCAGATGAATTTCTTAAGTGCGCAAATAAGTTTGTAATTGCTTTGTTAAGGATTAAAAAAAATTAATTATATTTGTAATATGCAAATGCTAAATCACATACAAGCTTTATTATATCGCTACGAATGCGTAGTTATTCCTGAGTTTGGAGCTTTTTTGACACAACGTCAACCAGCGCAGATTCACGAAGATTCAGACGCCTTTTACCCGCCTAAGAAAACCTTGTCATTCAATCGTCAATTGCAGAAAAATGACGGTGTGCTGGCAGGTTATGTCGCTAAAGTAGAAGGCTTTTCATATGAACAAAGCTTAAAAAAGGTTTATGAGTTTGTAGAAAATTTGATGCAGACCTTAGAAGATCATCACAAGGTCAATCTCGAAAATATAGGCCTGTTTTATCTGCAAGATGGCAAAATGCTATTTCAACCTGATCGGGAGGTCAACTATTTGATGGAGGCCTTTGGGATGACCCATTTTAAAGCAGAAACACTAGAGCGTGGCACAAAAGTTTTAGCTGTGTCAGAAGAAGTGAAGCCAGCAGAGAACGTGTTTGAAAAAGTACAGTCAAAATCGCGTTTAGTAGTTTTGAAGTATGCTGCTGTAGGACTTTTAGCCGTTGGCTTGAGTGGATTTTTGACGGCAAATTGGTATTCCAATCAAATTGTAGATCACAACTTAGCGGCACAGCAAGAAGCTGATAGCCGATTAGAATCACAAATCCAAAAAGCAACTTTTGCGATTTCTGATCCTTTGCCTGAAATTGTTTTTAATGTAGAAGCAAAACGCGGTAAATATCATGTGGTAGCTGGCGCTTTTCGTCAACAAGAAAATGCCCAAGAGAAGTTAGAACAACTCGAATCAAAAGGCTATCACGCTAAGTATATAGGTAAAAATAAATACGGCTTGCACGAAGTGATTTACGATAGCTATGACAATCGTAGAGACGCCACTAACGCGTTGTATAAAATTCGGGCAAAAGTCAATCCTTCAGCTTGGCTATTAGTAAAAGAACTCTAAGCGCTTTTCAAAATACTTTCTCGTAAAAACCCTATCTTTGCCTAAAAATCAACTACTATGATGGAGGCAAGAACCCCTAGTGAAACTATGGCAGTCGCAACAGATTTAATTCTGCCTGGCGAAACTAATCCTATAAATAATTTGTTTGGAGGTGAACTCTTGGCACGAATGGATCGTATAGCCAGTATTGCCGCACGACGTCACAGTAGGCGTGTGGTTGTTACGGCGTCGGTTAATAATGTGGCCTTTCAACGTCCTATTCCTTTAGGAAGTGTCATTACCTTAGAGGCTAAAGTATCTCGCGCATTTCGTTCGTCTATGGAAGTGGTCATTGATGTGTGGATTGAAGATCGCGAAAGTGGTAATCGCACATTGGCCAATGATGCCATTTATACTTTTGTAGCGGTCAATGACCAAGGAGTGCCTGTAGAAGTTCCGCCTATTAAACCAGAAACAGAAGTTGAGCAAAAACGCTTTGAGGCAGCCTTGCGTCGCAAACAACTCAGTTTAGTGTTGGCGGGCAAATTAGATCCGACAAAAGCTACTGAATTAAAATCTATATTTTTTACAGCAGAAGAGAAAGCGAAGTAATACGGATGTGACATTCAAAATGGACCAATCTTCCTGTTAAAATTACAAATCTCTGCGTTATA
>CAYVJG010000048.1:0-17180 GCA_964451785.1 uncultured Flavobacteriaceae bacterium | reverse complement strand
ACTAGGGACACACGGATTTTCAGTCCGTTGCTCTACCAACTGAGCTAAGGCACCAAGTGCATTGCGGGTGCAAATATAAGTTCATTTTTTAATTCTCCAAACAAAAAATATAAAAAAATGATTTTTGTATCTTAGCCCACTCAATTAGCAACTATGAATCTCATTATAGACATCGGAAACACACGTGCAAAACTTGCTGTTTTCCAAGATTTTAAAATTATAAAATCCGTCACTTGTCTCAAAAGCAAACTGTCTTATGAGCAAAAAAAAATTTTAAACGAATTTCCTAAAATTCAAGATGGAATAATTGCCAATGTTGCTAAACCCCAAAAAGGATACGATGGCACCCTATCAGAACTCAACGGAAAAAAAATCATTTTATCATCAGGCACTAGCATTCCTTTTAACAACGCCTACGGCACGCCACAAAGTTTAGGATTAGACCGCATTGCCCTAGCGGCAGCAGCTGTGCATCAGTTTCCTAATCGCAACACTTTGGTTATAGATGCGGGCACTTGCATCACTTATGACATCATTACGACAGAAAAAGATTATTTAGGAGGCGCTATTTCACCAGGATTAAACATGCGTTATCGCGCTTTGCATAATTTTACAGCAAACTTACCGTTATTGAGAACAGCAGATGAAGAAATTTCCGCTTTAGGCACTGACACCATCTCAAGTCTAAAACTGGGAGTAACGGGTGGTGTAGTCAATGAAATCAATGGGTTTATAGATCAATTTAATCAAAAATATGAGAACTTAACTATAATTTTTACAGGAGGAGACAGTGAATTCTTGTCTAAAAGATTAAAAAATAGCATCTTTGTCGCTAAAAATTTCCTCCTTACAGGTTTAAACTGCATTTTGGAATATAATAAACTTTGATGATTAAACGTCTTTTCATACTCATTGCGATACTCTGTGTTGTCAATGTCTCCGCCCAAAACCAAACGTCTTCCCCCTATTCTTATTTCGGAATTGGGTTACCCACTTTTAATGGTACAGCTGCCAACCACGCCATGGGAGGATTGTCAATACACGCTGACAGCATCCATTACAACCTTGCCAACCCGGCGGCATTAGGTGCCTTAAAACTCACTACTTTTGCTGTTGGAGCCACACAACGAATGGCTACGATAAAAGATGCGCAAACTAGCGAAAATGTGCGCAATACTTCTTTTGATTACATCGCTATAGGTATTCCTGCCGGCAAATTAAATTTTGGTTTTGGCGTTGTTCCTAACTCATCTGTAGGGTATCAATTAGAAAGCGAAACTGACAATTCATTTTCACGATTTGAAGGCAAGGGTGGCTTAACAAAATTATTTCTCTCCTTTGGTTACCGCATAGCAGACGGTTTGCGCGTAGGGGTTGAAGGCGGTTATAACTTTGGAAACATAGACAACACAAATGTTTTGTTTCAAGACCTTGTTCAATATGGAACACGAGAGCATAACAGATCAGATTTAAATGGTTTTAAATTTAAAGTAGGTGCTCAGTATGAGTTTAAAATTTCTCCAAAATTAATGCTAAAGACATCAGCTAGCTATTCACCAGAAGCAGAATTGACTTCTAAAAACACACGTGATTTAGCAACTATCGCCATGAGCAGTTCAGACGGCTTTTTGACGGTTAATCAACAGACTGTAGATTTAGGAAACACAAAATTTAATTTACCTTCAGATTTCCGCATCGGCGCTGGAGTAGGTGAATTTCAAAAATGGTTTGCAGGAATTGAATACCAGCACATCGGAAAAACAGCATACACTAATACCTCTTTTACAGCTAGCAATGTACAGTTTAAGGAATCTACAATTTACCGCTTAGGTGGGTTTTATATTCCTAACTACAACGATATCAACAGCTACTTTAATCGCATCACATTTAGAGGAGGCTTGCGTTATGCAGAAACAGGATTAAACATAAATGGTGAAGATATTGACGAGTTTGGCATTACTTTTGGTTTAGGTTTACCGGCTGGTCAATTTTTAAGCAATATCAATTTAGGTGTTGAATACGGACAACGAGGAACCACAACTGCCGGCTTGGTTCAAGAAAACTATTTTAAAGTTTTTATCGGTATCTCCCTAAATGACAAATGGTTTATCAAACGTAAATATCACTAATCTCATCAGTAATTACAAGTCTACTTATGAAAGCTAAAAATTCTATTATTTTTTTATTTGCATTCTTAATCTTTAGTAGTTTGAGTGCACAAACCACTACTGAACAATCATCAAGTGTTGATTGTAACAGAGAACTCTCTATTTTTGCACAAAGCGCAAAAATCAAAGATTATAAAAGTGCTTATCCGCACTATAAAAAAATTGTTAAAAACTGTCCTGATTTACACATAGCTGTTTATCAATATGGACGCCGTATGTTTAGTCAGTTTATTAAAGATGCGAAAACTGATGCTGAAAAGAAAAAATACATCGAAGCTCAAATTCAAAACTACAACAACTGGCTTAAGTATTTTCCCGGAAAAAAATTAACTAAAGGCGAAGCTTTAATTGAAATAGCTCAATTAAAGTATGATGCTAAAATGGGGAATACTGAAGAGTTGTACAACAACTTTGATCAAGCGTGGAAAGCAGGTAAAGAAACTTTTAACGACCCTAAAGCGCTTTACACTTATTTTTCATTGTTAATTGATTTAAATGATGCCGGCAAAAAAAACTTACAAGAAGTCTTTAAAAAATACGACCAAATTATTTCTAAAATTAACGGTGAGCAAGCTAAACGCGCTAAGCAAGCTGAAGAGCTTCAAGCTAAAAAAGATTCTTTAAATACACTCACTAAAACAGAAGCACGCATCTTAAAAAATGACGGCATCTACCTAGAATACTATGCTAAAATCATTGAAAGTATAGATGCTAAAATTGGAAAACGTGCCGATTGTGAAAACCTTATCCCCTTATTTACCAAAGGATTTGAAGAACACAAATCAGATGCTGAATGGCTTAAAATTGCAGCTCATCGTTTAGCAGCTAAAAAATGTACTGAAGGTGATTTATTCTTTAAAATCACCAAAGCTTTAAACGTTGTTGAGCCATCAGCTAAATCAGCTAAATACCTAGGTGTATTAGCAGAACGCAAAGGCAATAACAGCGAAGCTATCAAGTTTTACAAACAATCAATTGAGCTAGAAGAAAGTGCTTTAGAAAAAGCTAAAGTATACTATAGAATTGGTAATGTGTACAAAGATCAAGGTAGCTATTCTGCAGCTCGCGTCAACTATAACCGCGCCTTGCAAAACAACCCGTCATTAGGAGTTGCTTATTTAAAAATTGCTTCAATGTATGCTGCTAGTGCCAACTCATGTGGTAAAGATGTTTTCCACAAACGCGCTGTGTATTGGTTAGCTGAAGAAGCTGCTGAAGCTGCAGGTCGTGTTGATCCTTCAATCAGAAGCTTAGCTGGCAAATCAGCTGCTTCATACGCTGGTCGTGCGCCATCAAAAGCTGATATCTTTAAAGCAGGAACGCAAGGTAAAACCATCACTATTGGCTGCTGGATTAATAGAAAAATCAACGTTCCTTCATTATAATCCGATTAAGGATTTATGAAAAAAATAGGGACACATATCTTTATGAGCATTGTCATACTTTTTGGTGTGGCAATGCTTTTTTCATGTCAAAACCGCATTAACAGTCTGCGAAAAATGAACCAAAACCCGTTGACGCCTCAAACTATAGAGAAAGCGGTAAATTTGGTTTATACAGATTCAGGAACTGTAGCCCTAACCTTAACGAGCCCTAAGCTTCTTGATTTTCGCAACCTCGATTTTCCTTATCAAGAATTCCCCAACGGCGTAGTCGTTCATTTTTACGACGACAATAAAGAGGAAAATATTATTATTGCAGATTATGCTATTGTATTTCAAGAAACCAATTTGATTAACTTAATCGGCAATGTCAAAATTACCCTTAGTGACAGTACGGTTCTAACCGCTGAACAATTGTATTGGGATCGCAAAGAACAATGGGTGTTTACTGACCAACCTTATACCGTTAAAATGCCCAACGGCACCGTTAATAATGGCCAAGGCTTTGATGCCAATCAAAAATTTACTAACTTTATATCCCGAATTAATACCGGAAAACACTATATAGAAGACAAAGACAAATGAAACGCTACCTTATCATAACAGAATACGCTTATTTGTTTATTGCCCTTTTTTTGACTGAAGAAACAATCAGAACTTGGGGTGACAATCAATCAAGACCATATTTATACATAGCTTTAGCTGTAATGGGTTACTTTATGTTTTTCTTTAGACGATGGCACCGACGTAAAATGGAGGGTGAAAAATAAACTCAATGACAGCAACTTTAATATTCATTCTTTTTACATTAGCTCTGTCTGCCTTTTTCTCGGGTATGGAAATAGCTTATGTATCTGCCAACCGCATTCACTTAGAAATTGAAAAAAAACAAGGCGGATTTGTAGCAGGCATACTTGATAAAATTACTCGAAAACCCTCTAAATTCATAGCCACAATGCTCTTAGGCAACAATGTGGCGCTCGTTGTTTATGGGCTGTACATGGGTGATTTATTACTCAAACTCCTCACCCCTACTCAACCACTTGAAAGCGGTTTTCTCAATTATTGGCTAACAGATGGGCTCATCTTAACCCAAACCTTACTCTCTACACTCATAATTCTTATTTTTGGTGAATTCTTTCCGAAAGTTTTTTTCCAACTCTACTCCAATCAGCTGATAAAATTCTTTGCTGTACCGGCTTATTTCTTTTACATCTTATTCAGCTTTATCTCTTCATTTACACTTTGGATATCTAATTCACTCTTAAAACTATTTTTCAAAATTCAAGGTGATGAAGTTCAAGAGGCCTTTACCAAAGCAGAATTAGGTAATTATATTTCAGAGCAAATGGAAACCTCTGACAATAATGACGACTTAGATTCTGAGGTGCTTATTTTTAAGAATGCACTCCAATTTTCGGATATTAAAGCCCGTGAAGTGATGATTCCGCGCACTGAAATTGTTGCGGTTGACCTCGATGAAGACATTCACATATTGCGTCAAAAGTTTGTAGATACAGGACTCTCAAAAATTCTCGTTTACAAAGAGAGCATTGATGATATCATCGGTTATGTACACTCCTTTGAATTATTCAAAAACCCCACAACAATAGAATCCGTTCTTTTACCTATTGTATATGTCCCTGAAACTATGGCGGCAAAAGATGTCTTAAATGCCTTAATAAAAAAGCGCAAAAGCATTGCTGTAGTGATCGATGAGTATGGAGGTACCAGCGGCATGGCAACGGTTGAAGACATTGTAGAAGAAATTTTTGGCGAGATTGAAGATGAGCATGACACACCCGTTTTAATAGAAGAAGAACTCGAAAAGGGCATCTTTAAATTTTCAGCGCGAATAGAAATTGATTACCTCAACAAAATCTATAAACTAGACCTTCCTCGCAGTGAAAATTACGAAACTCTTGCCGGTTTAATCATGCAACGCACTGAAGATATTCCTAAAAAAGGAGGGATTATAGAAATTGACCACTATAAAATAAAAATCCTAGAAGTCTCTAAAACCCGTATAGAACTTGTAGAATTGGACACTACTGAAAATAAAGCAAACTAGAAACAATATATTTATCTTTATTAAAGTTTTATAATTTCTTTAAATACCTTATTTTCGCGAACTACATTTTGACAAACACCTGTAATTTCAATGGCTGTATTAAATAACATTAGAAAACACGGCATATTTTTAATCTTAATTATTGCCCTCGCATTATTTGCATTCATCTTATCAAGCGTTATCCAAAACGGAGGATTTTCAGCTGGTAAAGACCAAAATACTATTGGCGTAGTTAACGGTCAAGACTTGAGTCGTATTGAATTTTCAAACCGTATGCAAGTTGCACAACGCAACTCTCAAGGGCGATTAACGAATATCCAAGCCGTAAACTCTGTTTGGGATGCAATGGTTTCTCAAACCCTATTAACAGAACAAATCAATTCATTAGGCATTGATGTCGGTGTACAGCAAATTAGCCATGCGCTAGCTTTAAATTTTGGGCAAAACCCTGAGTTTAGCACCAATGGTCAATTTGACATCAACAAATTCAAAGCTTATATCCAACGCTTACAAGCAGTATCTCCACAAGCTTATGCACAATGGTTATCTACTGAACAGCAAATTATAGAACAAGCTAAATCAAATCTCTATTTTGATTTAGCTATTGCAGGATTAGGTACTACGCACAGCCAAGCAAAAGCTGCTTATCAAGTGAACAATACTCAATTTGATTTGCAATATGTCAAAGTTCCTTACGCTTCTATCAGCAATGATAAAGTAAGTGTTTCTGACAGCGACATTCAACAGTATATCAACGCTCATAAAAAGCAATTTACTTCTGAAGGTGCGCGTTCAATTCGCTATGTATTATTCCCTAGCAAAGCTTCTGATGCCGATATCAACGAAGTTAAAACACAATTAGCCGATTTATTAAAAGATCGCAAAGAGTTTAATCAAGCTGCCGGCGTTGAAGAAACCGTAAAAGGCTTTAAAAACACCACTGATTACTCTAACTATTTAGCTGAATATTCAGATTTACCTTATGCTGATTTCTATTTATTCAAATCAGAAGTTAACGGACAGTTTATCGATACGCTATTCAACCTTAGCGAAGGCGAAATTTACGGCCCTTATAAAGAAAATGGCTATTGGAAATATTCTAAATTAGTCGACAAAAAACAAACTCCTGATTCCGTTAAGATCAAACAAATCTTAATCTCTTATCAAGGATTAGCGACTGCGCAAAACACAACCCGTACACAAGCTGAAGCTGAAGTGCTTGCTGATAGCTTAGCTACTGTTTTAAAAGCTGACCACAGCAAATTTAACGAATTGGCAACTACGTATTCAGACGATCCTAGTTCAAAAGCTAAAGGCGGAGAAATTGGCTGGGTTGCCCATCAACCAGGTGCCGTTAACCCACTTATCACTTATGCTTTTAACAATCCTGCAGGAACTATAAAAGTTGTTGAAACACAATTTGGTTTTCATGTTACTTATATTGAAGACACCAAAGATGAAAAACCTGCTTACAAATTTGCTACTCTAGCTAAAAAAATAGAACCTTCAGATGAAACTGAAAACTTATTGTTCAATCAAGCTACTAAATTTCAAATCAAAGCTAACGAAGGTGATTTTGCTAAAGCTGCTCAAGCTCAAAACTACGAAATTCGCCCTGTAAAAGGCTTACAACCTCTAGATGAAACCATCACCGGCATTGGCAACCACCGCAACATTGTGCAATGGGCTTTTGAAGAAACCACTAAACCTGGCGACTTAAAACGCTTTAACACTGAACAAGGTTATGTTGTCGCGCAACTCACTGCCAGCAGCTCTAAAGGTCTTCAAACTGTTGAAGAAGCTAAAGCTCAAGTTACTCCTATTCTCTTAAAAGAGAAAAAAGCAGCCTATGTAAAATCTCAAATCAACGGTACAGACCTCAATGCTATAGCCTCTAGTTTTGGCACTCAAGTACGCACCAAAAACGACTTGTATTACACCACTCCCAATCTTGAAGGTAATGAACCTAAAGTTGTAGGTGCAGCCTTTGGCTTGGCTCAAGGTGCTGTAAGCGCTCCTATCACTGGAAACACTGGCGTATATGTGATTAAAGTTATTGCTAAAGATGCTCCTGGGGAACTCAATTCATTCAATGGATTAATTTACCAAAAGGATCAACAATTAATGCAACAAGCTCCGGCTGAAATTATTGAAGCACTAAAAGAAAACGCTCAAATTACTGACAGAAGAGCTGAATTTTACTAAGATTCATTCTCCCTTAAATACAAAAACCTCATTGAACTTCTTCAATGAGGTTTTTTTTATCTATTTGTTGTCTAGTTCTGAAATAATGTTAAAAGCTTCGCCATATTCAGGAAGGGAATTGGGTTAATTACGATATAGACAATTAAAATATTTTTTAACAATAATACATTTTTATTGTAATTTTAAATTAATTATATTTATAATTCTAAAAATTTTTCTATAGTAGAAACACCAAACAAAATCACTTGATTGTTCTGAATAGTGTCAGATTTAATACGCTCCTATAAAAAGGATGATTCTTTAAAGTTAGAGCTAAGGCCGGTCAGAGACTTCAAAGTGAGTTGTATAAACTGAATTCCTCACTAGTGGAAGGCGGAGGTACAAGTACGGGATATCCAGCGGATTGCAAACCCTTAGGGTCTATCGATTCCGGATGTCTATGGGAAGATTATGGCTGTGTTGCCTCATTTACTATGTGTTGCAATTAATAATTTTTAATCATGAAATATATTCGTTCACCTCGATTTTACCCTAAATTAATAGGGCTGTTAGTTATCGCTTTGTCGTGTTTATCGTGTAACACATCCTATCAAGAAGAAATAGATCACCCGCTTACGGGAAAAATTATTTCAATTGATTCTGTAGCCAGTAAAGATTTTAGTTTTGTTATGCAACTTGACTCCTCAGGAAAACAAGCCTTTGTTATATCAAGTGATGAGATTTCATTGTCTCCAAGTAAGCTTAAGCTATTAACAACTGGCCAGCATGTCAAAGTTAAAGGCTCTAAAATCATATATATTCGCAACGGCTCAAAAGTGAAAGATGCTGCCAATGTGATTGTGATAAATCAGCTAGATATTATTGATAAGAAGAGCTGAATTTTACTAAGATTCAACTTTCCTAAAATACAAAATCCTCATTGAAGAAGTCCAATGAGGATTTTTTATGGAATTAACTCAGTGATGAGTGACTTACTCTGCTTTTGGCGACGATTTCTTTTCAGGCAACAATTCAATAAATTCATCAATTGAAAGCCCTTTGTCAACAGAGTATTCGCCGATGCGTGTACGGCGTAAGGCAGACAGGTGCGCCCCACTGCCGAGTGCTTTGCCATAATCATGTGCCAAACTGCGAATATAAGTTCCTTTACTGCAAACGACTCTAAAATCAACTTCTGGAAGTGCTATTCTGGTCAATTCAAATTGTGAAATCGTAATTTTACGCGGGTCAATTTTTACGTCTTCACCTTTGCGTGCATACTCATACAAGCGCTTACCATCCTTTTTTAGCGCTGAAAACACCGGTGGATATTGTTGTATTTCGCCTACAAATTTTTGTGTTGTTGCGCGCAAATCTGCTTCGGTTAAATATGCATAAGGGAAATGTTGGTCAACTTCAGTTTCTAAGTCGTATGAAGGCGTTGTGGTACCTAGTGTAAAGGTTCCGGTATATTCTTTTTCTTGACCTTGAAACTCTTGAATGCGCTTAGTAAACTTGCCTGCACAAATCAGCAACACGCCTGTTGCCAATGGATCTAAAGTTCCGGCGTGCCCTACTTTTATTTTTTTAAAACCACAGTGTTGACGAATCAACCAACGCATTTTATTGACCACTTGAAAAGAGGTCCAATGCAAAGGCTTGTCTATCACAAACAGCTGGCCTTCTTTAATTGCTTCAGGAGTAAGTTTATCTGCCATATAATACCAATTAGAATTATGTTTTAGTCCGATCTATGCTATTTTTGTAGGTATAAATAGTCATCAAGTTCGTAATAAGGACGCAAAGATAAACAATTAGCCATAGAACTAAAGTCGCTCAAAAAATGGATCTCGTGAAATTAGAGCGTAAAAAAACCACCTCAATCCTTAAACTGAGGTGGCTGTAGTTATAAATTTGAGATGCTTAGCGATCTATCGAACCCATTACTTTTTTAGCAAAGGCATTGGCTGCATCAATTGAGGACAAGCCTTCGTTTTCTATCAAATTGTGAACTTCAATAGCCCCAAAAAGATTAGTCAACAATTCACCGACAACATCCATTTCATCTTCTTTTACAGAACGGTGTTCGCAAAAAGATTCTAACACTTTGGTGGTGTTTTCCAACTCCGCTTTAGAGTTGTTTTTTTGCAAATGTCTAATTATTGGTAACTTCATCAACTAAGGTTTTAAGCGATTCAAATTTGTTAGTTTGCACTTGATTGACAAACGCCCCATTCTTAAATGTCGCAAAAGTAGGGAGATTATCAACAGTAGCTAATTTACGTGATTCCGGAAATTTTTCAGCATCGACTAATAAAAATTCGACGCCTTCAGTTTCGCGAGACAATTTTTTAAACTTAGGTTTCATCAAGCGACAGTTTCCACACCAGTTAGCCATATATTGTACCACAACAGTATCATTGTTAGCAATGATTTCTGCCAAGTTATCTTGTTCTAATTCTTTTGCCATTACATTAATTTTAAATTCAACATTTAAGTTAGCCTTTGCGCTTAAATTCTATTTAGTGTGTAGCCAAATAAGCAGCAGTACTTTTGCTATCTGCACCCATAGCTTCTTGACCTTCTTCCCAGTTAGCAGGACAAACTTCACCGTGTTTTTGAACGTGAGTATAGGCATCGATCATACGTAAATATTCTTTTACGTTACGACCCAATGGCATATCATTTACACCTTCGTGAAATACTTTTCCTTCTTCATCAATAAGGTAAGTAGCGCGGTAAGTGACGTTGTCACCTTCTACACTGATAACGCCTGTTTCTTCGTCAAAAGTTTCGTTAGTAATGTCTAAAATTCCTAAACGAGCGCTTAAGTTACGGTTAGTATCGGCTATAATTGGGTAAGTTACACCTTCAATCCCACCATTGTCTTTTGCAGTATTTAACCATGCAAAGTGAACCTCTGGCGTATCGCATGACGCGCCGATAACGATGGTATTGCGATCTTCAAATTCTTTTAAAGCCTCTTGAAAAGCGTGCAATTCAGTAGGGCACACATAAGTAAAGTCTTTTGGATACCAAAACAAAACAACTTTCTTGTTATTTTTTTTAGCTTCTTCTAAAACATTGAGTTTAAAAGTATCTCCCATTTCATTCATAGCATCTACAGCTAAATTGGGAAATTGTTTTCCTACTAGTGACATAGTTATATTAATTTAAGTGATTAAGTTCTTATTTTACAGTACAAATCTAGGCTATATCTTTTGTTGTAATATGCACCCTAACATGATTTTATTTATAACTGAATAGATTTTAGTTATACACAAAATAGGGCAATTCAAGCGCAGTTCCACAAAGTAAATTATTATAATCAAATAGATGATATCTATAATAATAATTCAACATTAGCTAACAAAAAATGAAAATTTAATAAAACCAGTCGTGCTTTGCTTTATGTCCGAGTCGCATTTTTAAAAGAAATAACCTCTAAAAAATTATTTTTTTCCAGTGCTTCCAAATCCACCTTGACCGCGATCGCTATCAGAGAGTCCCTCTACTTCTTTCCAAACTACTTGCTCGTGTTTAGCAATGACTAGCTGTGCCACGCGCTCACCGTTTTCGATTGTAAATTCATCATTTGACAAATTGACTAAAATCACCCCGATTTCACCGCGATAATCTGCATCTATTGTTCCTGGGGCATTCAATACAGTAATACCGTGTTTAGCGGCTAATCCACTGCGCGGACGCACTTGAGCTTCATAGCCTACCGGCAATTCCATAAACAAGCCTGTTTTGACAATACAGCGTTCTAAGGGTTTTAAAACAATAGGTTTTTCTATAAAAGCACGCAAGTCCATGCCGGCTGATGCAGCTGTAGCATAATGTGGAAGAGCGTGAGTTGATTTATTGATAATTTTAACGTCCATAATCGATTTATTTTGTGGCTAAGATAAAAATCGTTCCCCGATTAACCCCATGCTATAAGCTAAAATTCGATTTAATACGAAAGTGATTTTTGAAATAGACTAAATATTTTGTCGTTAAAATTTCAAAGGTCAAGGCAAAAAGCACAGGCATAGCCATAGCTATGACGTCCCGCACGTGCGGGATTAACGCAGAGATTTGTAATTTTGACAGAAAGATTCGTCTATTTTGAATGTGTCACTTTCGTATAAAACCTCAACGCTTAATCACGCGTCTTAAATCGCGCCCCTCGCCCTTGTAAATCACAACTAAAAACACAAGCAACAAGCCTATACCTACAACATAATTTCCTCTAAATCCATAAAAAGAAATCACTGAAAAAAGGATAGACAGTCCTAAATAGCCGGCGATGCGTTTAAGATCATAAGGAATGCGGTAATATTTTTGTCCCCAGATGTAAGACAAAATCATCATAGAACCATAAGCGGCTAAGGTCGATATAGCGGCCCCCATAAACCCAATTGTAGGTATTAAAATCAAGTTGACTACAATGGTCACTGCGGCAGCAATTAATGAAATATAGCCACCATAACGCGTGCGGTCAGTTACTTTATACCACACCGAAAGGTTGTAATAGATTCCTAAAAACAGATTAGCCAATAAAACTAATGGTACAATTTTCATGGCATACCAATAGGTATCACTGGTGATGACGACCTGCTTAATCAAATCAGCAAATACAATAACTACAATATAAATCAAGGCTCCAAAAATGGAAAAATACTTGGTGATTTGGGCATAAGTAGTCTGCGCATTTTGGCTACTGGCGTGGCTAAAGAAAAACGGCTCTACCCCTAAGCGAAAGGCTGTAGAAAACAAGGTCATAAACAAAGCTAATTTGTAGCAGGCATTATAAGCTCCTACCTCAGCCAAAGCTGTATCTTGCGGTAACATATGACGCAGCATCACCCGATCAAAGGCTTCGTTTACAGCAAATGCAATACCCGCTAAAAGCACCGGAAAGGCGTAGTTCAGCATCCTCTTCCACAAGATTTTATCAAATTTAAATTCTACTTTAAAATAGAATGGCGCCATCATCACCAAAGTCAATAAACTAGCGATTAAATTGGCAATAAACACATAACCAACTTGAAAATCAGGAATGTATATTTTATTAAAAAGTGGATATTCTATAGCTAAATCTTTTAAACTCAACAAGAAGAAAAGGTTGAGTCCTATGGTCAATGCGACATTAATGGTTTTGATAACCGCATAGCGGATAGGGCGTTCTTCTGCGCGCAGCCATGCAAAAGGAATGACTGCTAAGGCATCAAAAAACAGAATCCACAATACAAATTCGATAATATCAGGGGGAATATCAGTAATATGAGTGATAACATCACGCGACAAATAGCCCAAAATCAAAAACAAGCTCGACGAACCTACCAAAGACCAGGTGGAAGTGCTGACCACTTGTTTAGGGTTATCTTGCTTATGCAAAAAGCGAAAAAATGCCGTCTCCATCCCATAAGACAAGAGTACATTAAACAACACAAAGTAGGCAAAAATCACCGACACCTGTCCGTATTGCGCATCTGACATCACTGTTGTTGTCGTGTAAAGCGGTACTAACAAAAAATTGAGCATACGCGGTAAAACCGTAGCGATGCCATAAATAAAGGTTTGTTTAAACAGCTTTTTAAACACGAAAAGGAGAGTTATTTTAAAAGGCTAAAAGTAGGCATTTTACAGCAGCACAACAATTGAAGTTATGAAATATTTAAGTGACTAAAAAAACAGGGGATGCCAACTAATCTACTATTTTTGTGATAGTAAAAGCTCAGCTAACCATGGCCAAAATTTTAGAAACCACACTCGAAATAGATTTAAAAGCCCTTGCGCACAACTATAACTACCTCCGTTCAAAACTACAACCCGACACCAAATTTATGGGCGTTGTCAAGGCTTATGCCTACGGTAGTAACGCACCGGCCATAGCGCACAAATTAGTGCAGCTCGGCGCAGATTACTTAGCTGTAGCTTATGTTAAAGAAGGTATTGCTCTGCGTCAGGCTGGTATTGCCGCTCCTATTTTGGTATTTCACCCTTTATTAGGCAATTTTGAAACTCTAATTGTACATCGACTTACGCCAACTATTTATAGCAAACGTACCTTAAAGGCTTTTATCAAAATGGCCGAGACCATGCGCCTAAAAAATTATCCGGTACACCTCAACTTTAATACCGGCTTAAATCGATTGGGATTTGAGTATGATGAAATTGATTATATCTGTGGCGCCCTTTCACAAACAGACGCTGTAAAAGTTGAAGGTATCTACTCGCACTTAGCGGCCAGTGAAGATAAACATGAACGCGCGTTTACCTTACAACAAATTGAGCAATTTAAACGGAGTTGTCAAGCGCTAACCGACAAATTATCGTATCAGCCTATACGCCACATCTGCAACACTTCAGGAATTTTAAATTATCCTGAGGCACATTTTGAAATGGTGCGCGGCGGCATAGGCATGCACGGCTATGGCAATTCGGCTCAAGAAGATCAACAGCTCATTCCTGTAGCTAGCCTTAAAACGTTAATCTCACAAATTCACCACATCCAAGCTGGCGAATCAGTAAGTTACAATCGTCGTTTTAAAGCTGCCAAGCCCACTACCACTGCTACGCTTTCTCTAGGCTACACCGATGGCATTCATCGCAATTACAGCAATGGTAAAACACATGTGCTCATCAATGGAGAATACGCTCCTATTATCGGCGACATCTGTATGGATATGATTATGGTTGACGTGACTGGTATAGCTTGTGAAGAAGGAGATGAAGTACTCATTTTTGGCAAAACTCGCAGTGCCGATGCACTGGCACACGAAGTAGAAACCATTTCATATGAATTGATGACTACCATTTCACAACGTGTAAAACGCGTCGTCCTTAATTCATAGTACAACACTTATAAACATAGCTTTATCTCACGGCAGTTCTTACAGGACTGCTGTTTTTTTATGAGTCAAATATGTGTTTGATTAGCTAAAGTTATACCAATTAGAATTATGTTTTAATTCGATTTCTACTATTTTTTGTAGGTATAATTTATCCATACAGTATTAGTTCTACGGGGGTAAAAATAGGACACCTCCAGAATGAAATATTTCCCCTAAAAAAAGTTTACGATTTCAAAGTGGATTTGAGGAAACTCCGTAGGAGTTTAATGTGATTAACCCGTAGCAAACGCAGTGTAGCTATGGGTTAGATGCAAACAACGCAAGAACCCCGGAGTGGGTTCAATATCAGTTTTTTCAAAACAGCTGAATAGTTATCATATAGGTTTGATTTTAGCAAATACCGTATGGATAAACTATATAGTCGTTCCTTGAATAATAACCAAACAGATTCATAAGCTAATAAGGTTTATGGTTGAGTCCTGTTTGTGGGTTACTAAGCTAATAAGGTTCAAGAGATCCAGATAAAAACCTTATTCCTTAGTAAAATACTAGTGGTAAGTGAACAAACTTTATTAGCTTATTTCGTCCGTAGAAAAGAGAGGAGTCCTGTAATAATAGCCTCGAAACTTAAATTTGCAACTCAAGTTTTCAGAAATAAGTCTTCGTTAAAACAAGTTATTCTAAATCAATTTTTATAAATTCGGCAATCAGTGCTTTTCATCTCAGATAATTGCACAACCAACTCAACAAAAACTATAAAAAACAATTCAATGAGTCAAATTGCTAAAGAATTTGGTATCGAAGAAATCTTAACGGATTTAGGACTACAAACAGACAATAACGGCACCGCCATCGGCAGTCATTTTTTTGCCGGTGGAGAAATCATCAAATCCTATTCGCCGGTAGACGGTTCACTTATAGGTAGTGTCAGAGCGACTACAAAAGAAGATTACGAAAAGGTAATCACTGAAGCTCAAGCAGCTTTTAAAATATGGCGCACTACTCCAGCCCCCAAACGCGGCGAAATTGTCAGACAAGTCAACGAAGAATTACGTCGCCTTAAAGCACCACTAGGAAAACTCGTCTCTTATGAAATGGGGAAATCCTATCAAGAAGGACTTGGTGAAGTGCAAGAAATGATAGATATCTGCGATTTTGCAGTCGGCTTATCACGTCAACTCAACGGGTTCACCATGCACAGTGAGCGCCCCGGCCACCGTATGTACGACCAATATCACCCGCTTGGTGTGGTCGGTATAATTTCGGCTTTTAACTTTCCTGTAGCGGTGTGGTCATGGAACACAGCTTTAGCTTGGGTTTGTGGTGATGTCACCATTTGGAAAGGTTCGGAAAAAACACCGATTACTTCTGTAGCTTGTCAAACTATTGCCGCTCGTGTATTTGCAGAAAATGGATTTAAAGGCATTTCTAACCTGATTACCGGTGATGGCAAAGTGGGTCAATTTATGACCAAAGATGAACGCGTTCCACTTATTTCGGCTACGGGATCAACGCGTATGGGTAAAGCTGTAGCCGTTGACGTAGCTACCCGCTTGGGAAAATCATTACTAGAACTAGGAGGCAACAATGCCATTATTGTGACTCCAGATGCCAATATTAAAAATACCGTAATCGGCGCAGTTTTTGGCGCCGTAGGAACTGCCGGACAACGCTGTACCTCAACGCGACGTTTAATTATTCACGATGCTGTTTATGACAAAGTCAAACAAGCCTTGGTGGATGCGTATCAACAAATCCGCATTGGCAATCCGCTAGACCAACACAATCATGTAGGTCCACTAATCGACAAAGATGCCGTAGCTATGTACCAAAATGCATTGCGTGAAATTGAACGAGAAGGCGGCGTATTTGCTGTTGAGGGCGGTGTTTTAGAAGGCCCTGAATACGCTTCGGGTTGCTATGTCAAACCAGCTATTGCCGAAGTGCAAAACAATTTCGAAATTGTTCAAACCGAAACCTTTGCCCCTATTCTCTATCTGATTAAATATTCAGGAGATGTTGAAGAAGCCTTAGCTTTACAAAATGGGGTTCGTCAAGGATTATCCTCTGCCATTATGACCAACAACTTACGCGAAGCTGAGCGTTTCTTATCTGTTGAAGGTTCTGACTGCGGTATTGCCAATGTCAATATCGGAACTTCTGGTGCTGAAATTGGCGGAGCCTTTGGTGGCGAAAAAGAAACCGGTGGTGGTCGCGAATCAGGCTCTGATGCTTGGAAAGTGTATATGCGCCGTCAAACCAACACCATTAATTACACTACCGAATTACCTTTAGCTCAAGGGATTAAGTTTGATTTATAAACTCCCTTTTCTTTTATATGAAAACTCCCGAAGCTTACACTTCGGGAGTTTTTAATTTCTGTACATCCTAAAATCACAGCTTTAGCACCACGCCTAACAAAACGATCAATAGCTTGATACAAAATAGTTTGTACTTGTTTTGTCACTCCTTTGGTTTTATACGGAAATGATTTTTAAAATAGACTAAATATTTTGTCGTTAAAATTTCA
>CAYVJG010000047.1:0-17232 GCA_964451785.1 uncultured Flavobacteriaceae bacterium | reverse complement strand
AAGACTAGCGTCTTGGTGGATAAAGTGGTATTGGATAATAATTTGGCGTGGAAAAGCTTGATTGTTAAGCCTTAGCTTTATAACAGCTGTAATAATATAATTTGTAGAGGTCAAAAGCGAATAGCGAGGGCTGGCTACTGTTTAGATTTCGCAAAATAAAAGGGTGAATTACGCCAAAGACTAGTTTAAAGAGACCGATAAGTTTGTAGGTGATTAGGTTTTGATAAGTGGCTTGTACGGGGCGGTAGGAGGAGCTGACTAGACCGGTTTTTTCGAGTTGCACTAAATTGGCTAAACCGGATTTTGTTTTGTTTAAAAAATGGTTATTGTCTTCTAGGCCGAGATGGTAAACCGGATTGTCAATATGAGTTACCGTAGTAGCCTGTTCGTGTAGATTTTTGACAAATATTGCATCCATTCCATAGCCTTTGTTTTCATTGGGGTTAGTGGCTAAAAAACATTCTTTTTTGATGTATAAAGCGCCAGAAATAATGCTGGTGTAGGGCATTTGTCGGCGTTTTTCGACCGATTTGGCTTCGCGAACTTTACCGTATGTCCAGCGTAAGCGTTTTGAATTGCCTGGAGGTTGTTCAGTATAAGTTATTCCCCCGAAAATTAAGTCTGAATTGTGATTTTCTTTCTGAAATCTACCTATAAAATCGGGATATTTCGGAAGCACATCTGCGTCTAAAAATAATAACTGCTCAAACTGTGCTTTTTTTGCCAGGTGTTGCCGTGTAGCCGTACGTCCTTGATTGTTTTGTTGACGCCAAACTTGACAGTGAGATAGTTGTTCAATAGCAGCTAATGCAGCATGCGTACTAGCGGCAGTTGAGGCATCGTCAACAAGCAGAATTTCATAAACATAGTTTGAGTGTTGCAATTCTTCTTGTAGAGCTTGAACAAGTGCTAAGGGATTAGCGTTAAATACTGGAATTAAAACCGAAAGCATGAGGTTTAAACTGAAGGTTGACTAGGTTTTTGTACCACTTCAAATACCTTTTGGCCATCGCATTTTAATGTTTTTGACGGATATTTTAGCAGTAAGGCATAATCGTGTGTTGCCATCAAAATGGTATTGCCATTAGCATTAATCTTGCGTAAGAGTTCCATGACTTCAACTGAAGTTTGCGGGTCGAGATTACCTGTAGGCTCATCGGCTAAAATGAGTTCAGGGTCATTGAGCAAGGCACGAGCAATGGCAACGCGTTGCTGTTCACCACCGGAGAGTTGATAGGGAAATTTAAAACTCTTGGTTTTCATTTTAACTTGGTCTAAAACCTCGTCAATTTTGAGGGTCATTTGCTTTTTGTCTTTCCACCCGGTAGCTTTTAGGACAAAGATGAGGTTGTCGTGAACCGTCCGGTCATTGAGGAGCTTAAAATCTTGAAAGACAATACCTAATTTACGTCTTAAAAAGGGAATCTCTTTGCTTTTCAATTTGCGCAAATCATAATCTACAATTTCACCTTCACCTTCTGTCAGAGGTAAGTCGCCGTAGAGTGTTTTCATAAAACTACTCTTTCCGGTTCCCGTTTTTCCGATGAGGTAAACAAACTCGCCTTTGTCAACACGTACATTAACGTGTGATAAGATTAGATTTTCTCGTTGGTATATGGCGGCATTGCGCAATTCTAAGATGGTATCAGACATAGCTTTGGTTTTGTGCGCTAAAGGTAGTTTTTTTATGACTAACGTAAAAATAGCGGTGAAATTATCATTTGTTGCTACTTAAAAAAATAATTAAAGGGATATACATAGGTTTTATAATTAGCCTATTTAAATAGTAGAGAATTAACAAAAAGTGTTAACTTGTAAGCGCAAATTTTTATAGAATTGCTATTAATATATTGTAATTTAGTTTTTTAACTAAAAAATTAATAGAACTGATTTAATATTGAGGTTTGCGTTTAATGAAAATGTTATTATAAAATGAGAAAAAAGATACTTTTAGCAGTAATGATGGTGTTGCCGATTCTGGCATTTTCACAAATTAGAAGTTACCGAGCGGACACGAGTTTTAACCCTATTATTCCGGTTAATAAACAAAGCTTATTAAAAAACATTGATATAGTGATGGATATGCGCATGGCGTCGCGTCATCATTTTGAAAATGGTCGAGATGATGATTATTCTGAGTTTAGAATGGAAGCTTTGCGCTTGGGGATTTATGGAAAAATACACCCTAAAGTCAGTATCAATTTTCGCCAACGCTTTAATCGCACCTCAGATGTGCAAACGCTAGATAAATTAAGCGGTTCAATTGAAGTGGCTTATTTAGATATTAACCTATCGCCAAAGCTAAATCTTCAATTGGGTAAAATGTTTGCTTATTTTGGGGGATATGAGTATGAATACAATCCGATTGAAGTTTTAGAATACAATGACATTCAAGGCGGATTAACCAATTATGTAACCGGTGTAGGGGCAACCTATCAGGTTAATCAACACCATAAATTTGGTATGCAAGTGCTCAACTCACGCACGCAACGTTTTGACGATTTATACGAGGGTCATGTGAGCGAAGACATTAAAGAACCCGAATGGCCGGTGGCCGTTGTAGGCATGTGGAGAGGTAGTTTTTTTGATGGCAAATTGCAAACCATTTACAGCTATAGCTATTTTAAAATGGTTAAAAATCGCGGAACTAACTATATTACGCTTGGCCATAAATATGAAAATAAGAATTTTAAATTGATGTATGACTTTAGCTACAGTCATGAGCAAATAGATACCAAGGGCTATGTAACTAATATCTTAGGCGGCGATTTAATAGCTGAAAACGTCACTTATATCAACAACTGGATACGGGCAGAATATAAATTTACGCCAAAAGTTACCGGCTTAATCACTTTGATGTCAAGTAGCGCTAGCGCTAAAAATGTAACCGGACCACAAAGTGGCTACAATCATTTGGTGACCAACTACGGGGTTGTGCCAACGGTGTATTACCGCTTGTTTGACGATATAGATATTCGTCTTTACGTGGCTTATATCGGTAAGTACTATGATTTTTCGGGCTATGCGCATCGCGATTTAGGAATTACCAATTACAACACCGGCGAATTTAGAATAGGATTTATAGCACCACTACTCATCTTGTAGTTGGACGTAACTATTCAGCTGTTTTGAAAAAACTGATATTGAACCCACTCCGGGGTTCGTGTATTGTTTACATCTAGCCCATAGCTACACTGCGTTTGCTATGGGTTAATCACATTAAACTCCTACGGAGTTCCTCAAATCCACCTTGAAATCGTAAACTTTTTTAAGGGAATACTCATTCTGGGAGGAGTCATATTTTTATCCTCGTAGAATTAATCTTTCAATTGATTTTTCAAAAATGGAATCGGAACTCAGTGAAATCCAATATTTGTAAAAAATCAAACTTCTTCCGCGCTCTTCACGTCTCCAAAAAAGATAATCCTACCTGCTGAATAGTTACAGTCGGACTTTAATTTTTTAGATAAGCCTCATTATTGCAGTTGTAATAATGAGTTTTTTTTGTGTTTATTGGCCTTAGGGATATCTAAACTCTTCTTAAACTACGTCGAGTAATGTAATTAATCTAAAAACTTGACGTTATAAAAGATGAGATTCTTTTATCTTTGAAAACCAATCAAAACCACATCATATGCTTAAACGCAAAAGCATGATTTTTGTAGTTGGAGCTCTTTTGGGCACAGCAGGTTTCGCTCAAGAAACTGCTGTTTACACTTCTAACTATACAGAATATCAACACGGATTAAAGCTGTTTAGACAACAGCAATACAATGCGGCTCAACGTATTTTTGAACGCGTTAATCAACATACTGACAAACACACGTTAAAAGCAAATACAGCTTATTACGGCGCTATTTCAGCGGTGCATTTAGATCAGCCCGATGCTGAAAAACGCATGCGCAATTTTGTAGAAGAATACCCTGAAAGTCCTCAACGAAATTCGGCTTACAGCAATGTAGCTAATTTTTATTTTCAAGAAGGAAACTACAACAAAGCTCGCGATTGGTATAAACGCGTTGATGTTGATGGCTTGTCAGCAGCAGAACGCAATCAATACAACTTTAATCAGGGCTATGCGGCTTTTAAAACCGATCATCCTGAGGAAGCTAAACGCTATTTTAATCGCGTGCGTGGCGATAAAACCTATGGTTCTCAAGCCACTTATTACCTCGGCTATCTGGCTTATGAAAATGACAATTATAAAGAAGCCGACGCTTTGTTTGACAAGGTTGATGAAGCAGATAAAGTAGATAAAAATGTCTCTTATTTTCAGAGTAATATCAACTTTAAATCGGGTAAATTTAAAGAAGCTATCGCTTCAGCTAAAGAGCAATTGCCACAATCAAATAGCCGCGAACGCTCTGAGCTAAATAAAATTATTGGAGAAAGCTATTTTAATCTTGAGCAATATCAAGAAGCTATTCCTTATCTCGAAAAATACGAAGGTAAACACGGTCGCTGGAATAATACAGATTATTATCAGTTAGGTTATGCCTATTATAAAATGGGCGATTATAAAAAAGCCATTTCTCAATTTAATAAAATTATTGCTGGGCAAGATGCCGTGGCTCAAAATGCCTATTATCACCTCGCAGAATGTTATATCAACTTAGGGCAAAAGTTGCAGGCTCTCAATGCCTTTAAAAACGCTTCTGAAATGGCTTTTGATAAAACCATTACTGAAGATGCAGCTCTGAATTATGCTAAGTTGAGTTATGATATTGGTAACAATTACAAGAGTGTGCCGGAAGTGTTGACCGAGTTTTTAGAAAACTATCCTAACTCGCCTGCAAAAGCCGAAATCCAAGGCTTATTAGTCAATTCTTATTTGACTTCTAACAACTATAAAAAAGCGATGGAGCTGCTTGAAAATAGCCGTTCATTTAAAGACCAAAGTGTCTATCAAAAAGTGGCCTTTTACCGTGGATTAGAGTTGTATGCAGAAGGCGATTATCAAAAAGCTTCTACTCTATTCCAAAAATCTATCGCTCAACGCAAATTGCCTGAGTTTACAGCCCGCGCAACTTACTGGAAAGCAGAATGCGCTTATAATTTAGGCGATTTTAAAGCTGCACTGATAGGCTATAAAGAATTTGAAGGCCTGCCGGGCGCAAAAGGGACACCTGAAATGCGCACTGTTGACTACAACATAGGTTATGCTTATTTCAACCAGAAAAAATATGAATCAGCTAAATCGCATTTTCAAACTTACCTCGATAACGGCTATACGCAACCACAAGAAAAAAATGACGCTTATTTGCGATTAGGCGATAGTTATTTTGCTTTGAGTGATTATTGGAGCGCTATGGAAGAGTATAACAAAGCCATTGCTCAAAAAAATGTCGATAGTGATTACGCTTATTATCAAAAAGCCATTAGCTATGGATTTGTCAAACGCAATCAACGTAAAATAGAAGATTTAAACGCCTTCCTAAAGCGTTACGCTAAATCTATTTATCGCGATGACGCCTTGTATCAACTGGGAAACACTTATTTAGCAGAAGGTAAATCACAAGAAGCTTTACAGGCTTACGATCAGCTCATCACTCAAATGCCAAATAGTGTTTATGTAGCGCAAGCCTTGTCAAAACAAGGATTGATTTATTATAACAATGGACAAAATCAAGACGCCTTAGCTAAGTTTAAAAAAGTAGCTGCACAATTTCCTAATTCAGAAGAAGCTAATCAAGCTGTGCGTTCAGCGCGAAATATTTATGTAGACTTAGGTCAAATTGACGATTATGCCGCTTGGGTAAAAACTTTAGATTATGTCAATGTGACCAATTCTGATATTGACAAGGCAACTTTTGAAGTGGCTGCTAATCAATTTATTGATCAAGATAAAGAAGCTGCCATCAAGAGTTATGAGAAATACTTAAAAAAATTCCCTAATGGAAGTCATGCCTTATCGGCTCATTACCGATTGGGACAGTTGTATTTTGACAAAGGTAGTTATCAAAAAGCTGAACCTCACCTACAATTTGTAGCCGATCAATCGCGCAATGAATTTACCGGTAAGGCTCTAGTGCGTTTGGCGCGTGTATATTTAGAAGAAGATAACGCTATAAAAGCCATTCCGGTGCTCAAGCGATTAGAAACAGAAGCAAATCTACAAGAAAACATCACCTTTGCGCAGTCTAACTTGATGAAAGCTTATTATGAGCAGCACAATTATGGGCAAACCGTAGCTTATGCTGAAAAAGTGCTCGCTAACAGCAAAGCCGGAAATCGCGCTAAGAGTGATGCGCATATCTTTATTGCGCGATCAGCTATCAAAACCGGCGATGAAGATAAAGCTAAAAAAGCTTATGCTGAAGTCGCTAAAATGGCGCGTGGCAAACTGGCCGCTGAAGCACAGTATTACGATGCTTATTTTAAACGTAAAGCTAAAGATTATAAAGCTTCAAATGAATCTGTGCAAGTTTTAGCACGCGATTATTCAGGCTATAGAGAGTTTAGTGTAAAAGGTTTACTGTTGATGGGAAAAAACTTTTACAATTTAAATGATGCTTATCAAGCTACATTTATTTTGCAAAACATCATCGATAACTTTAAAGCTTATCCAGAAGTGGTCAAACAAGCAGAACAAGAGTTGGCACGTATTAAGGCTGAAGAAGCTAAAACAAACGCTTCAGTTCAAGCGCCTGCTACTCCGACTTCTGAAGTTGACACCACCACTTCAGCTCACTAATCTATCCAATCACAAAAAACATTAGTTGCTATGCACACTATTTCAAAACGTATATTAACACTGTGTTTGATGGGCTTTTCTGGGTTTGTATTTGCTCAAGAAGACACCACTAACACCGATGGACAAATCGATACGGAACGTTTGATTATTGTTAAACAATATTCACCTACCGTTAGTGATGCCGTCAAATTAAAGCAGTTACCTGACCGCAAACTAGATGCTGAAACCCTAAAGCGCAAATCTGTTGAATACAACATTTTTTCAGTGCCGGTGGCTTCAACATTTACCCCCGAAAAAGGAAAGGCGGCCAGCGTAAAGCGCCAAAAACGCTCCAGTAAATACGACAATTATGCAGCCTTAGGAATTGGAAATTACACCAATATCTTAGCTGAGTTTTACAGTAATATCAATCTGGAAAACGCCGGAAATATAATTATCGGCTTAGAGCATCACTCGTCTCAAGGCGGCATTGAAGAGGTGGTGTTAGATGATAAATACTACAATACCCAATTCAACTTTGGTTTTAATACTGAAAGTGATAATGTCTATTGGAATATAGGACTAGGCTTTCAACATCAATTATACAATTGGTATGGCGTTAACGGTGATGGATTTACCCCTGAGCAAATTGCGGGCATAGATCCTACGCATAACTATACCGGAATCAGCTTAAAAGGAGGTGTAGAAACTAAAACAGGTGTTTTTGACAAAATGACGGTTCAATTTAATCACTTTGGAGATGATTATAACGGCAGCGAAAATCGCCTTCTACTCAAGCCGAGTTTTGAATTCCCTGTAGGCGAGCAACTCATCAAAACAGATGTGTTTGTCGATTACCTCGGTGGAAAATTTGACGATACTTTTGCTGTCAATGGTAATTACGGTTGGATAAATATAGGCGTACACCCTAGTTTTAATATCTTACGTGACAAATGGTCGCTAAACATTGGAGCTGAAGTGGTGTATTCTGGTGATACTGAAAATAGCAATAGCGATTTTTACGTGTATCCGGAAGTGAAAGCCAGTTATCGCGTAGCCGGAGATTACTTTACCTTATACGCCGGTGTTGAAGGCGGGTTGAGCCAAAACACTTATCAAGATTTTGTAAGAATCAATCCTTACCTCGCTCCTGATTTACGGATTGCGCCAACGAATACCAAGTATCACATTTATCTGGGAGGTAAAGGTAAATTTACCGAACAATTGCACTACGATTTACACGGCAGCTATAGCGTGCAAGACAATAAGGCGCTTTTTAGAGCTTATCAGCCGGCAACTGTATCAACAACCCCTGGTTTAGCAAGTTATCAATACAACAATGCCTTTCAGCTTGATTATGACGAAGTAAAAACATTTGCTATTCACGGCGGCTTGGGCTACGATCTCAATAAAGATTTTAATATTGGCATCAGTGCCACTTATTATAACTATTCTACCTCTACTTTAGAAAAAGCTTGGAATTTACCAAATGTAGAAGCTGCTATTACAGCAGATTATCAATTTGCTAAAAACTGGTCAGTAGGCGCCGATTTTATATATAAAGGACAACGCCATGATTACAGTTTCGCGCAAGCTAAAACCGTTGACGTTGACGGTTATTTTGACGCAAACCTGCGTTTAAATTTCCAAGTCACCGATCAATTTGGATTATTTGCCCGTGGCAGCAACTTGTTTGGCGATAATTATGAACATTGGTTAGGTTATCCTGTGCAAGGTATTCAAGGTATGTTTGGGTTGAGTTTTCAATTTTAAAGTGATGGCCTTACAAGAAATAGAACGCAAGTTTTTAGTAAAAAACGATGCTTTTAAAGCTGAATCTAAGGCTAAGTTTCGCATAGTTCAAGCTTATCTCAATACAGATCCTGTGCGCAATGTCAGAGTACGCATCAAAGGAGAACAAGGCTTTCTCACTATAAAAGGGGCGTCAACCACTGATGGCACCACCCGGTTTGAATGGGAAAAGGAAATCAGCTTAGCCGAAGCGGAAGCTCTATTGCCCCTCTGTGAGCCCGGTAAAATTGACAAATACCGTTACCTGGTTGCTGTAGATGGGTTTACATTTGAAGTTGACGAATTTTTTGGAGACAATCAGGGCTTAATCATCGCTGAAATAGAGTTAGAACAGCCCGATCAAGCTTTTCCTAAACCCCAATGGCTAGGTGAAGAAGTAACCGGTAAAACCGCTTATTATAATGCGCATTTGATTCAGTATCCCTACAAAGAGTGGGCGTGATGTATCAATGAATTAGAGATAAAGCAGACTTCGGTCTGCTTTTTTTGTCTAGGTCAAATAGAGCGGGCTGATAGTTCACGCGTAATAATCTGATAGGTTTGGCGCACACTAATACCGTATGGGTAAATTATATAGCCCAAATCGGAGTATAAATATATGAAAATTTGAGTTCGACAGAAACTTCAATAACCCAAAAATTACGTTCGTTTAGATAATGTACCAGATATGGGTTGGGGTTAATAATAGTCTATATAGCGTTTTGTCACAAACTGGATGGTGTCTTTTTTTAATTCTTGACGTTCAATCCAATTGCCTTTTTCGTCGTATTTATAGCTATATCTTTGTAAATAGACTAGGCCCCCGTCAGGATTAAATCCACTGCCTTTTTGAATTATTACTGGGTCTCTACGATGTGAATCCGTTATATAACGATCATTGCTTCTGATTTCAATTATATTGTTGAGTTTATCGTATTTATAAATAGTTTTTCCTTCAAGACTATCATTTTTGAGTCCATACTTCTCTTTTACTTTTAAAAGATTTTTGTCATTGTAACTATATTTTGTTACGGAGCTAAATATATCCTCTAAATGCCTTTTATGAGTATGTCTTGATTTTTTGTAAACTAATCGTTTGTGAGTTGTTAGGTTGCCTTTTTTGTCGTATTTATAAATATTTTTTTCAGATATGATGCTGTCAAGATCGTAGTTAATTCGTTTTATTAATTGCCCCATATTATTATAAAACGAGGTTTGCTTCAATATACCTTTAGGGTAAATTTGTGTCGGAAGTAGCGAAGAAATGGATCCATTTGGATCATAAAAAACCTCTTTGTTTAAAATTTTATTTTGAATAAGCGTATCTCCCTTTGATTCATATTGAAAGGAATAAAAAGTCTTGGAAAAGCAACCCCAAGTACATAGGGAAATTGAATCTATTTTGTTTTCTTGGTCGTAAACAAATATTTTTTCTGAGTATTTCTTTTTTTGAGAAAGCGATTTATATTCGGTTTCACTAATGATATATCCGTTTTGGTTAAACTTGGTTATCTTTGGATATTCGCCAATATACCAGCCATTTACAATTTGTTTGTCGCTTAAATTTTTGGTATTGCCATCTTTTGGTTCATACAATATTTTTTCAATAGATTTTACTTTCCCCCTTAAATCTATTTTTTTCCAATCGGTATGCTGACTGTTTAGATCTTGAGAATAACCAATAAAGGGAAATAGCAGTATAAAAAAGTAAAAAAGAAACTTGATTAAAATCATACTGTTTAGTTTAGTGGTTTTGCTGGTTGCCATCTGGATTGCGCAAAAGAAGCCATAATTTTGCCTTTAGAGTAGTCTCGAGAAAAAATTATTTTTATAACTTTTTCTAAAAATAAACAAAATTAGTTTTAACAGCAAGTAAAATAGACTTTTGGGGCTAATTCTTAGTCGCTTTCCGATCGTTTCAGTTTGGAAATAAAGTTGGCGGAGTTGTTATGATTTCCACAGATTCGATGGCATCGGCTTGAAGTGAATTTAAAAATCCTTTTAATTGGGCACCGGAAAGTTTTTTATCCGCCCATTTACCATAACTCTCGCTTCCCCTTTTCCTATTATAGACAGCGCGCCATTGCGGTAATTTACGCCCGGGGTATGTTTTAATAAATCTTGCGCCGTGCTGCTCTTGCCAAAAGGCGTGTTAGCTACATTAAACACCAATCGATCTACTTTTTGTTCAATCAAGGTTTTTTTGCCAACTGGCATAGCTCATAAAATTAATTTTCAAGCTGTAATCGCCTTGTGGCGCAGTGAGTTTAAATCTTCCGTTTTCGTCGGTTATGGCGCCTGTGGTTGTTTCGCCCTTATTGTCAGTTAAGATAACATTGCCAAGAGGGATGGTTTGCGTTGAGTCTTTTACGGTTCCGGTGAGTTTTAGTTGAGAGAAAGATACTAATGGAAATAGGGTTAATAGTATGCAAATAATTTTTTTATTCAATTTGTTGTTATTTATTTATGATATTCAAATGTAAAAACAAAAAAGAATACTTCATAGTAGAAAAACTTCTAAATAATACTAAAAACTACTGAAAGTTGAATAATGTGTTTAGGTTTGGTAATAAAGTTGAAATTCATGTTACGTTAATTTTATTATAAATAATTTTGTGACTATATTGACTCACTAGTTAGCGAGCTCGTTATTATAAGGGACAGTGCAAGTTGAATAAGACCTAAAGTGAGGTAGGCTAAAAGTTGAGGGTAATCCATCGTTTGATCTTACAATTGATTTTCAAAGGCCTAAATTAGTGGGGTTAAATGTGTTTGGAATGACAAGAATCGGTAATGAATGGCATGGACGTCGAATGATTTTCTAAATCCGTATACAATGATAAGAAAAGCTACTGTTCTCCTGTTTAGTTTAGTGTTCATTCCGGCATTAATGATGGGGCAAAGCAATGATCAAAAGAGTTTCCCTCTTAGTTTTGAAGCAAAAGGTTTAGTGCTCTTTCCGTCTTTTAATGATACCGATAGTGACTACAATACTGATTTTGAAAGAGAAGATAACACGCATATTATAGGTGTAGACTTCGAATCAAACTATTTTTTTAATAACACTTTTGGTGTTGGTTTGGCAATTTCGGTTAAAATTAATTAGCAAGTTGCTGTTCTGAGGCGGTGTTACTTCAAAATGCTAATTAAACCTCTGGCGCTCTTGTCTTATTCTGTTGCATTTGTGACTTGGATCTAAGATTAAAAATCAGGGCATAGTGATAACTTATACCAATTAGAATTATTTTTTAGTCCGATTTAGAATATTTTTTATAGGTATAATACCGTGGTTCATAAATTACTAGTACAATGAGACAAAGTCGAAATTGGACTATTTAATTTATACATACGGCATTACAGCTAAAATGTGTATTTTAGACCACCTTTCTAAATTAAACTTTATGGGATCACGCATTTTAATCATAGAAGATGAAGCCGCCATTCGCCGCGTCTTGACAAAAATATTAGCCGAAGAAAATAAAACTTACCATATTGAAGAAGCCGAAGATGGCTTGCAAGGCATGGAAATGCTAAAAGACAACGAATTTGATCTTGTGCTTTGCGATATTAAAATGCCTAAAATGGATGGCGTTGAAGTGTTAGAGGCTACGGTAAAAATCAAGCCTGATTTGCCGGTAGTGATGATTTCCGGGCACGGCGATTTAGATACTGCCGTTGATTGCATGAAGAAAGGCGCCTTTGATTACATCTCAAAACCACCCGATTTAAACCGCTTGCTGACAACGGTGCGCATCGCTTTAGACCGCCAAAAGTTAGTGACTGAAAATAAACGCCTCAAAAAGAAAGTGAGTAGGGCTTACCAAATGATCGGTAATTCGCCGCAGATTGAGGCTATTAAAAATATGATTGAAAAGGTGGCGCCAACAGAAGCACGTGTGTTGATTACCGGTGAAAATGGTACCGGAAAAGAACTCGTAGCACACTGGATTCACGAAAAAAGTCTGCGTGCTCAAGGTCCCTTAATTGAAGTGAATTGCGCCGCTATTCCGCCTGAATTAATAGAAAGTGAACTCTTTGGACATGTTAAAGGGGCATTTACTTCGGCTAATAAAGATCGCGCCGGAAAGTTTGAAGCCGCCGAAGGAGGAACCATTTTTCTCGATGAAATTGGCGACATGAGTTTGTCGGCTCAGGCCAAAGTATTGCGGGTGTTAGAAGAACGAAAAATTCAGCGTGTCGGGGGCAATAAAGCTAAATCAATTGATGTACGCGTTTTGGCCGCAACCAACAAAAACCTGAGCGAAGAAATTGAGAAAGGTAACTTTAGAGAAGACCTCTATCACCGCTTGGCTGTAATTCTTGTTGAAGTACCTAAGCTCAATGAGCGCCCTGAAGATATTCCTTTGTTGGTGGAGTATTTTTCAAAAAAAATAGCTCAAGAACAAGGTATTCCGCCTAAAGTGTTTACTGAAAAAGCAGTGAAACTTCTGCAAGAACGCGAGTGGAGAGGAAATATTCGCGAATTGAGAAATGTGGTCGAGCGCTTGATAATTTTAGGGAAAGATAAAGTTGACCACCAGGATATTAACACCTTTGCTTGATGTGATTTTAGCTCATGGTCAGATATAGCGGATTGTTTCTATTATAAAAAAAACTGACAGATTTAACACACACTAAAGGGGTAAATCTGTCAGGTTTTAGGTAGCTTCAAAAACTTAAGAGCATTATTTATTAGCTTATCGAAAAGCATTTAAACACCAGTGAGCTTCTGAGAAGTTGGTATTTCTTTTAATTTTGTTCTCTTTTTCTTAAACTTTTGTAGTAAAGTAAAATGGCACCTACATTCATTGCTATTAAAAAAACGATAGGAATTATGCCAAAAACAGAATGTAGGTTTATACCATTTGTATACCATAAGGTAAAAAAGAATAGTACAGACAAGCTAAAAGTCTTAATCAGTTTTTTCATAATGTTTGATTTAACTAGAAGAATGGACTCTCTGAAGCAACACTCATAGAATAAATAAGCGCATTTTTTTCATTTTTTTTGAGTTAAATGATTAGCAATTTTTTCACAAACATAAGATTTTTTTATAAAAACTAAATAAATCTTTAATTAAAAGCTAAATTTACTTACAAGAGCCGTGTAAGGGATTGGTTTTTAGTTGATTGGTGGTTTTGTTGAAGTTTGATTCACGTGTTTCTGTTAATTCATTCAAAACTGAACCATTTGTGAATTTAAGACGCTAATAGTTAACGTAATATATTTTTTCGAGAGGTTGTTTAGATTTCTATTGTGAACTGTGATTAAAATAATAACCTTTATTCCACAGCGCTTGCTCTTAGTAGTTTCCTTGCGTTTAGTGATTTACTTATTTTGCACTTTTCTTGTAAACTCTCTTTTATTCTGTCAAAAGAAATGTATTTTTACGGTCAAATCATACTATTTTCATAAAGGGCGAGTTATGTTTTATAGCATTGGTGTTTTATTAAATTAATCATAATTTGATTAATGACATTTGAAGTGTTAATTTGAAAGAAAACTATAAGTTTTCTGTATAAACAACATCAATGCTGTGAATATCTTTAGAAAAGAGCATTTTTATTTAAAATTATTAGACCTTGAATCGACCATATCGACTTATCTGCTATAGAGTTTGTTTAGTCATTGCACTTGTAGGGATTGCTACGGCTTGTTCACGTAAAAAAAACACGTGGATAAATCGTAATTTCCACGCCATGGGCACCTATTACAATATTCTCTATCACGGGAATTTAGCTTTAGATAATGGGCTAAAACAGCTAGACTATAATTATGAAGACGATTATTGGCACATTCTGCCACTGGAACGCATGACTAAAACTGCGGAAGATTCTGTAGTTTATGGGCAAATGGTCGAAGTGCCACAATCTGTTCAACCAACTTTACAAAGGGGTGGCGCCGGTAGAGGCTTGCCGGCTTTGACTAAAAATGACCAGCAATCTACTTCAGTAAAAGACGCGTTTAGTGCGTTTAATAAATCTGGAACAGCCGGTAACCGAATGCTCACCGGAATCGGCACTAACACACAGCAAAATCGCAACGCTTTTGGCACAGGTCGGCAAGGCAATGCGTTGAATAGAACAGGAATACAAGGCGGAATTGCTCAGCAATCCGGATTCAATAATCGCCAAAACAATTTTAATAACCGCAATACGCAAGCTGCCAATAGCCGTTATGGTCAACAAAATAGCCGAAACATAGCAGGGCAATACCAAAATAGCAATACTGGTCGCGGTCAACTTTCTCCATCTTCAGTTTCAGCTGTATCTCGCGGAGGACAATTAGGAAGGCCCGTTGGTGGCGGGCAATTGTCTCAACAAAGTATGCAATCTATGTCAAATCTGCCGATGAATCAACGCGGCGGAATGAATGGTTATGGCGGCTATAACGCTGTAGGTGCTCAGCCGGCTTATATGACCGGGAGTTTTGAGCAAAAAATAGATCGTGCTGAAGAAAAAGCTACTAAGGCTATCCAAAAACACAATATGCTGATTGATGGGCAAGAGTACAATCCACAGATGAAAGATGCTTTTATGTTGTTGGGAAAAGCGCGTTATTACGATCAGCGTTATTTTCCGGCATTAGAGGCCTTTAATTACATCATTTCTAAATATGACGATATTAAATATATCAGAACTGCTGAAATTTGGAGAGAAAAAGTGTATCTGCGCCTTGAGAATTATAACCGTGTCATACAAAACCTGACTACAATTCTCAACGATACAGTTGTTGAATTGCCGACTGAAGATAGAATTACTGCAGCAACAGCTCTTACACAAACGTATATTGATGTAGAAGATTATCAATCTGCCCTACCCGCCTTAGAGTATGCTATTCAATTAGAAAAAGATAAAACTAAACTAGCCCGTTATTTGTTTGTTAAAGGACAGCTGTATGATAGTTTACACAAACCGGATAGCGCTGATATCGCTTACAATCAAATTATAGATTACAAACGCCGCATTCCACGCATTTATCGCCTGCAAGCTTTTGCGCAAAAGGCAGCGCATTTTGATTACGAAACTGGCGATACAACGGCACAGTTAGAGCACTTGACTGAGCTATTAGTCAACCGTGAAAACCGTCCTTATCTCGATATTGTTAATTACCGCATTGCAGAGCATTACCGCGCTATTGACTCGATGCCAGTGGCAATTTTGTATTACAACGATGCCTTGCGTAGCAATACGCCTGATCACGGTATGAAATACCGCATTTATAAAACCTTAGGGAATTATTATTTTGATCAAACAGACTATAAATTAGCAGGCGCCTATTATGATAGCACCATGGTTAATTTACCGGAAGCATCACGCGAGTATCGTCATTTTAGACGCAAACGACTCAATTTAAATGACGTTATTTTTTACGAGTCTGTAGCGGTGCGAGATGATAGTATTTTACAGTTGGTAAGAATGAGCCCCGTTCAGCAAAAAGCATATTTTCAAACTTATGTGGACAGCATAAAAGCTGTAGCTATAGCTGAGGCTAAACAGGCTGCAGAAGCTCAGCGCCACGCTAAGCGTATGAGCAATATGTTTACTCGTCAACAAAGTCAAGCAGGAGGAGTCGTAGGATTTTATTTTTACAATCCGGCACAAGTTGCAAATGGCAGAAAAGCTTTTGAGAAAATTTGGGGACACCGTGAGTTGCAAGATAACTGGCGTACCGAAAAAGGTCAACCTAAGTCTAAGAAAGAAACAAAAGATGAGGAGCAGAGCTTTGACTACCTAGCGGCAATAGAGGCAGACCCACGCTTTGATGCCGATACCTATATCAAACAATTGCCGACTGATACGGCTGTCATTGACAGTATTTCTGACGAGCGCAATTTTGCGTATTACCAGTTAGGAGTGATTTATCGCGTTCAATTTAAAGAATATCAACTTGCAGCTGATAAATTTGAAGGGCTGCTAGCCAATGCTCCTGAAGAACGTTTGGTGTTGCCTTCAAAATACAATCTGTACAAAATCTATTCAGAAATTAATCAACCAGCTAAAGCTGATAAATGGAAACAAAACATCATTACGCAGCATCCGGAGTCGCGTTATGCTAAAATATTGCGCAATCCACAGAGTTTGAAAAATTCTAATGAAAATCCTATTGTAGTTTACAACGGATTGTATAAGCGTTATGACAATGCTGATTACACAAACTTGTTGGCAGATCTGGATCACTATATCACAGTGTTTACAGGTAATGCTATTGTGCCAAAAATGGAATTGCTCAAAGCAGTAGTCAAAGGGCGACTTTACGGTTATAAAGTTTATGGAGAAGCACTAAACTATGTAGCCTTGACTTATCCGCAAACTGAAGAGGGTAAAAAGGCTGAAGACATCATCCAAAATGATTTGCCTAAGATAGCCAGTGCACGCTTCCAAACACAAGGGCAAGGTTTTTATAACTTGATTTATCCTTTTAAAACTTCAGAACGTCAAACGGCTATGTTGCTAAAAACCGAAATCGATTCGGCTATGGTTAAGCTTAAAGTGAATAATTTGCGAACTTCTATTGATGTGTATTCTCCAGATACTATATTTGTAGTGGTTCAAAAATTATTGAGTAAACGCGGAGCAGAAGGCTTTGGGGAAAAAGTCAAACAGCAGTTTATAGAAGATAATAAGGAGAGACGAGGAACGAAAAATGATTTTAAAGTAGATTGGAATAGTTTTGGAATTTCTTCAAGAAACTATGAAGTTTTACAAATGCACAAAAACTTGGAGCTCTATTTAAAAGTACATAATAAGTAACTAAATATTAATTAA
>CAYVJG010000046.1:0-17876 GCA_964451785.1 uncultured Flavobacteriaceae bacterium | reverse complement strand
GTTTCAAAAACCTTGGAGGTTTAAGAGGTTTCCTTTTTCTTTTGCGTGAGGGATTAAGTAGCGATGCACGGCCGTGCATCGCTACCTGCAATGCCGGGGCACGTCTAAATAAAGGGCATAAAAAAGACCTTCGTATAAAGGTCTTTGTGTTTGTTGCTATTAAAGGAAAAAGTCCCACACCATTCCGAAGCGGATGGACCAATCTCGGTAAGGTTGATAGGGAGCGGCGTAATGACCGTTGCCGTCAATTAGAGTGGTTAGGTTTTCGACTTTAAAAAACAGGCGCGCTGTGCGAATTTTGGCATTAAAGAAAAAGTCTAATCGTGTAAAGCCTTCGAGTTCTTGTTTGTTTTGCACATAATATTCTGCCATCACGGGGTCATAGCCATCGGCGTAGAATGAGCCAAAGTAGTTAAAGGTAAATCCGGTTTGCAAGTAGAGGTTGTTTTGAAACCAATAATCCTTAAAGTAAATGGTGTTGCGTGTCACAAATGGAGAAACCTTGAAGACATCTTTGCCATCGAGCACATTTTGATACATCAAGGTGTTGTTGAACGCGAAGTGTTTCCCAAAAATAAATTCTTTATTGGCTTTAAGTTTAACATAACTTACATCACCGTCATATTGATAAGGGGTAATTAAGGTGTCGGCCGCTGCTGTGGGATCAGGGTTATCACGGAGTCCAAAGTAGGCATAATTGTGTAAGCGGGTGTAACTGGCTTCGAGATTGACCAATTTTGGGGCGTGTAAGGCAAATTTGAGTTGTTGTTTTTGCACATTTTCAAAATCTGTTGCCCAATTGTAATTTTTATAATCGCTTTGGTAAAGGAGGAAATTATAATTTGGGGCGTGCGAATTAGTAAGAGCGCTAGCTTCAACATAATTTACAGAATCTAAAGCATAGCTTGCGGTGGCTTTGAGGTAGTTGCCATCAAAATCACCTACGGTATTAAGCATAGCTTCGCCGCGTAATTGGAAGCCTCCGATTTGCTTTTGGTAAGCGGCAGTTAGCGTTACGACATTGCCTTCAAGACGGTTTGGTATGACGCTGTTTTGCAAGTATAGTTTGCGTTTATAACCGTAATTGTAATGTGAATGCCGAAGTCCGAAACGCAATTGTCCTAAAATATTATTTTGGTATTGCGCATAAACCGTGTTATCGAGTTCTTGGAATTCGGTTAAATCGTTAAGGTTGCTATTTTGGTAAGTTGTACCAAATAGCGCATAGGCCTTACCTTGTGTATAGGTATATTCTTGATCTGAAAAATTAAAGATGTGTCCTAAACGGAGTTGATTATTTCCGGTGGAATCGCCTTGAACCAAATTGTAATGGTGTTTAACAAAGAAACGTTTAGCGAGCAAGAAGCCTTCAGCGTCTTCGAATTTTACATCTAATACGGCACGATCGCTGTATTCTCCACTTGCCGACCCAAATTGTCGATTAGACAAATCAGTGAGTCCTCCATTTTGTTGCGCTGACAAATCTTGTGATACAAAATGTGCGTTGAGTTGGTAGCGTTTATTTTTGGAGCGGTAGCTAGCTGTGGTTCTAAAACTCCCTTGACTGGTCATCAAATGGCGGTATTTTCCTAGGGAATGCAAGCCTTTGTAAGCTACAGAAAAGTTGAATTGCGGACTGAGATTAGAGGTAAAAAAGGCATCGAGAAGTTGGCCTTGTTCAAAGGTAGTTTTAAAAAGCAATTCTGTCCACGGAGTTGGCACATGATAATACTGAATGTCATCGACATCAAGATAAGCAAAATGAGCTGAACGCGCGCCAAATTTAGGCATGACATAAACCTCGTCAAAAGAGCGCCCGAGTTGTGTATAGGATTGGCCTACATTAGAAAAGGGCAAGAGTTCAAAATTATCTTTTCGCAGGTAGTTAAAGCGATAGTCCTTATATATAGCCAAAGTTGTATCAACATGTGTCGTATCGCCTTTAACAGAGATAATAGCATAATCAGTAATAGGTGGTTTAGGACGATTATCAATGACGGTTTGTTGGTCATCTTGATTAATTTGTGTCCCATTTCCACCTAAGCGAAGCCCATTGCCCCGAAGTTGATGAACTTGTGCCTGGGTTGTCAGAACGCTTAATATTGCTATGAATGCGATGATTATTTTTTTCATTATCTCGAATAACTAGGGCAAAAATATCATTTTTTACTGAAAGCAAAGCGGTATTGTAGTTGTATTAAGAGTTTCGCTTAGCTCACTAATGCTAAAATCGGTCTCCGTATACCCTTAACGATAGTAAAGTCTCATTAACTCAAGTTTCGGAATTATTCTACCTCGATCTTTATTGTTGAACTACTTCGTAGTTCTGTAAGGTACAGTAATCTCAGTGCCCCGAGTTACACTCGGGGTTAATCATATTTCAACCATTACATGGTTGGGTTATAACTATAAACAGAAGTATGCTTTAATACCGTATGGACAAATTATATAGTCCAATTTCGACAGCAGTCTCATTGTACTATTAATTTGTTACCCACGGCATTATACCTACAAAAAATATTATAAATCGGGCTAAAAAATAATTCTAATTGGTATAATATAGACCAGCTTCAGCTTTTAGCTTTGCTGATCTATTTAATTGTAAACATACGGTATAACCAATTAAAGGAATTAGTTTTCAGTCTATAAAGATTTTCATTTTCGTATAAAAAGACGAAGGCCTTTAATGTGATTAACCCTGTACAAACGTAGTGCAGTACGGGGTAAGATAGACTCACCCTACTGAACCCCGAAGGGCGTTCAACATCAAAGGGAATGTACAGGTTATTATCAATTACAAATTGAAGTATACACTTGATTATCAAACATATAATTCCATACATCCAAATACATAATCTCTTAACTTCTCATTTATTACCTTCCTCCGAAACTTCAGTTATAAAAAAACGACAATTATAAGTAGAGGCGAAATGTATTTTGTTAAATACTTTTATAAATCCCTTGTACTCCAGTAAATTTGACCTAACTAAATTTTTATTTATGAGAGCAGTGCACATTACCGCATTTGGCGGTTCGGAAAACCTTCAAATTGTAGAGTGCCCTACCCCTACTCCTAAGGCGAATGAAGTACTTATCAAAGTGGCTGCAGCAGGCCTAAACCGCGCTGACATCGCTCAACGCAAAGGGCATTATCCTGCCCCGGAAGGTACCCCACAAGATATTCCGGGACTCGAAGTTTCGGGCACTATTGCAGCTTGTGGAAGTGCAGTCAGTGAATGGCAGATTGGCGATGAAGTTTGTGCGCTCTTACCAGGTGGTGGTTATGCGGAATACGTGTGTATAGATGCGGGAAGCTGCTTTGCTAAGCCGCTTAATTTCTCACTTGTTGATGCGGCCTCGTTACCTGAAACTTTATTGACGGTATGGCAAAATATTTTTCAAATTGGTCAGCTCCAAAAAGGACAGACGGTATTGATTTACGGCGGCTCAGGAGGCATTGGCTCCATGGCCATTCAGCTGGTCAATTTATTTGGCGCTAAAGCCATTACGCTAGCGAGTTCAGCAGAAAAAATAGCGTATTGTCAAAAGCTGGGAGCTGAGCTTGTCATCAATTATAAGGAAAAAGATTTAGAAGAAGTATTAAGGCAAAACAGTATTGATCTTATTCTTGATTCTGTAGGCGGCGACTACCTCAACACCAATATCAATTTACTTAAACCCGAAGGGAAACTTGTTTACATCAATGCCATGGCTGGTGGTTTACCAGGGTTAAACATCTTTAAAATGATGCAAAAGCGCTTGATTATTACCGGCAGCACGCTGCGCTCGCGTACATATGCGCACAAGCGTGCCCTCATTGCAGATATGCTAAAATGCGGAATGCCTTTAGTAGACTCAAATAAATTTCAAAACACTGTCACCAAGCGTTTTCCGTTTACACAAGCTACACAAGCTCATCAATTGATGGATAGCCGTAATTTTACAGGCAAAATCCTTTTAGAATTTTAATATCATGACTACTGAACTATCCCATCTTTTACACCAATATCACTTACCTACTCACCTCTCCGAAAAAGTACTTACAACTTTAAGTACAGGCAGAGCTTATACCGCTATTGAATTAGCACGCTCATCACGAGTTCTTGAGCCAGATACTAATCGTCTATTAGCTTTATTATGTGAAGCAGATTTAGTCAAAATCCGACACAATAGGCGTCGTCAATACTTTTATTTACCGGAAGGAGAGTTCAAAACACAGCTCTACGCTATATTGACTCCTGAAGAAAACATTCCTATGGGGATGAAATTTTGTCGCCATTGCTATCAACATTTAGCCGGATATGTAGGCGTTAAGCTCGAAGAAGCCTTAGTTCAAAAAGGCTATATCATTCGCGGTCCGCTTACTGATGATGACTATGGTACTTACACCATCACTAAAACCGGATGGCAGTGGTTAACACAGTTTAATATCAAAGAAAGTAATCTTCCTAAAAAGCGTTCGCGTTTAACTAAACAATGTTTAGATTTTAGTGAACGACGCAACCACATAGGTGGTCAATTGGGCGATGCCCTACTCAGTGCTTTCTTCGCTTTAGAATGGCTTGTACAAGATCCTTTTTCACGCGAAATTTACACCACTGAAAAAGGTTGCAAGGCTTTTAAAGAACAGTTCGACATATTTTTACCTCAATCATTTAATCCTAATCATTCGCTTTAACTATGTTATCACCAAAAGTTAGTTCATTTGCGCTAGAATGTGGCACTGACGAAGCCGGTCGAGGCTGTTTAGCCGGTCCGGTAACTGCTGCAGCCGTCATCTTGCCACCCAATTTTAAAAGCGAATTACTCAACGATTCTAAGCAAGTTTCTGAAAAGAATCGCAACACATTACGCCAACAAATTGAAGAAGAAGCTTTGGCTTTTAAAGTAGTTCATATCATGATGGACAAGATTGACGAGCTCAATATCTTACACGCTTCCATATACGGTATGCACCAAGCGATTAAAGGTTTACAGATCACGCCTGAATTTATAGCGGTTGACGGGAATAAGTTTAAGCCTTTTTACAAAAGTTTAGCGCCTGAAAAAATAGAAATTCCTCATCAATGCGTAGTAAAAGGTGATGCCAAATACTTGCACATCGCCGCGGCTTCTATTTTAGCAAAAACTTATCGCGATGAATTTATGGCTAAAATTCACGATGAATTTCCGCAGTATGGTTGGAAAGGGAACAAAGGTTACCCAACAAAGGCACATCGCGAAGCAATTCGTCAATTTGGTCCTACAAAATACCACCGCAAAAGTTTTAAATTATTACCAGATCAACTCAAATTAGAATTTTAATAGTACCTTTAGCCAACTAAACTTAAACCACTTATGCCCGCTCAACCCAAATACAACTATTACCGCTACATCAGTTATTCGGCGGGGATATCGTTTTTACTCATTCTTTTATTACAATACATCCTCTCGCCCTCCCCCTTTTTAAAATTTTTATTAGCTATTGAACCCATTTTAATCGTCATCTATTTTTATTGTTCTAATGCGTATATCAAAAAATTAATACGTTCTAAGGATGCAAAAATCAATGCTTTAAGATGGAAATTGCGCAGCAAGCAATAATTTTTATGCACAAGAATATCTGTAAGTAAACTCCCAAACAAGTTACAACCACATTTATAATGCTGCACTAAAATTTTGGCTGACTTTCACGCGCTTTAAGGCACAATGAAATCTTAGATTGACCGTACTCAGGTCGCTTATTCCTACTTCTCTAGGCTTCAGTCTCCACCCATCCATTGCAACCTGCATCCACTGTTCTTAATGATTTATTATTTTTATTTACTTTTTTAACAAACACTAAGTTATAGCTATTATAAAAAATCTTCCTATCTTTCGCGCAAATCCCAAAACTTTATGCTTTTATGCTACGTCAGCAAATTTTAATACTTTCTGCCTTCATAATAGGGTGCACAACGATCAGTACAGCTCAGATTACAACTGAACAACTTCCACACCAGGATTACAAAGAATTGTCCAATCCTATAAAAGTCAACCGCGTACAGTGGAATAATCATCACCAAGTGAATATGAGTTGGGGATCTACCGACATCCGTTACAAAAAAGAAGCACCTGCTCCAATTGCTGAAATCAAAAAAGAAATTGAATTGGAAGCCTGGCGAGGTGAACGTGTTTCAGCACAATGGGTATTTTCTGCTTATGACAAATCAGCTCGTTTAAGTTATAAAGTTTTACCCTTAACACACGATAAAGACAACGCAGTCACCATCGATACAGATCACATATTATCAGGGTTTGTTCGCTATGTTATGACTGACGAACTCAACAAAGGAGGAAAAGGAGCCTGTGGTCATCGCAAGAAAGCAGACTTTGACTCGACTTTGGTAGCTGATGTTATAGACCCACATATCCAGTCTATTACCGTCAACAAGCACAATACACGACCAGGATGGATTCAAATTTGGGTTCCTCAAAATGCACAACCTGGCACCTATAATGGGGGGGTCGAAATATACCTTAACGGACAACTCAAAAAGACCTTAAAATTATCGCTTTCGGTAAATCAACATCAATTACCTAAGCCAACAGATTGGAAATTTCATTTAGATTTATGGCAAAATCCTTACGCTGTAGCCCGTTATTACGATGTTGAGCCTTGGAGCGCCAAACATTTTGAGTACCTCAAGCTCAGCATGAAAAATTATGCTGAAGCCGGTGGTGACGTAATCACCACTTCTATCATTCACAAGCCTTGGGATGGTCAAACTTATGATGATTTTGAAACCATGGTTACCTGGATGAAGCGCGCCGATGGCAGTTGGTATTTTGACTACACCATTTTTGATCAATGGGTGCAGTTTATGATGGATTTAGGAGTTGACAAACAAATCAATTGCTACTCTATGATTCCGTGGAAATTATCCTTCCAATACTACGATCAAGCCACCAATTCATTGCGATTTTTTGAAGCAAAACCAGGAGAACCTGAATACACTGCATTTTGGACACGTATGCTCAAGTCGTTTGCAGCACATTTAAAAGAAAAAGGTTGGTTTACTAAAACGTATATTGCCATGGATGAGCGTCCATTAGAAGCTATGCAAGCTGCGATTAAGGTTATTCGAGAGGCTGACCCCAACTTCAAGATTGCTCTTGCCGGCAATTGGCATCCTGAATTATCTGCGGACATTGATGATTATTGTGTGACTTATGACCAAACTTTTTCAGAAGACTTACTTGAAGAGCGCCATAAATCTGGTAAAATTTCAACATTTTACACCAGTTGCGCTCATCCCTACCCCAACAGCTTTACTTTTAGCAATCCTGCGGAATCTGAATGGTTAGGTTGGCATGCCGCCGCTGAAAATTTAGATGGTTTCTTACGTTGGGCTTACAACAGTTGGGTTAAAGCACCAATGCAAGACAGTCGTTTCATCACTTGGGCTGCAGGAGATACTTATTTAGATTATCCAGGAGCACGCCCGTCAATTCGTCTGGTAAAATTAGTTGACGGAATTGAGGATTATGAAAAAATACACCTCCTTAAAAAAGAGTGGCAAGCAAATAACAACAAGCGCAAAATTCGTAAATTAAATAAGATTCTAGAAAATTTTGAAAAATTAAATCCTGAAGATCAAACAGCTTCAGAAGTCATTAAAGAAGCTAAAAAGGATTTACGCAGACTGTATTAATAACTCAAGTTTCGGGATTATTCTACCTCAATCTTTATTATTGAACTACTTCGTAGTTCTGTAAGCTGCGGTAATCTCAGTGCCCCGAGTTACACTCAGGGGTTAATCATATTTCAACCATTACATGGTTATACCGTATGGATAAATTAAATAATCCAATTTCGACTTTGTCTCATTGTACTAGTAATTTATAAACCACGGGGATAATCAATTAAAGGAATCAGTTTTTAGTCTATAAAAATTTTCATTTTCGTATAAAAAAGGTCGGAGACCTTTAATGTGATTAACCCTTTACAAACAAAGTGCAGTACGGGGTAAGATAGACTTACCCTACTAAACCCCGAAGGGTGTTCAATATCAAAGGGAGTGTGCAGGTTATTATTAATTGCAAATCGAAGTATACATTTAATTATCAAACATATAATTACCTATCTAAATACACAATCTCCTAACTTCTCATTTGTCACCTTCCTCCGAAACTTGAGTTAATAGCAGAACTATAAGAAGTTTAAGCAAGAGGACGCATCAGTGTCCTCTTTTTTTTTTTGTAAAAACTCACAGAAATAACTTCCGCTCTTTTATATCTCAAATTAATGATTATCTTTGAGAACAAAGCCTAAATATGCAACGAAGAAAATTTTTACAACAATCCGCTCTAGCTGGCGCAGCTTTAAGTCTGCCTAACATTTTGACAGCCACCTCTTTTAGTAAAAATCCATATCCTGTAGTGCGCGTTCCTGAAAAGGATCGTCATTTTACAAGCCCGGTCATTGAAAAGACAATTCGCAAAATGCAGCGAAAAATCAACGATTCTGAACTGGCTTGGTTATTTGGCAATTGTTTTCCAAACACCTTAGACACTACAGTTGAATATCAAGAAATTGACGGTCGTCCTGACACCTTTGTCATCACCGGTGACATACATGCCATGTGGCTACGCGATAGTAGCGCACAAGTATGGCCTTATTTGAGTTTTGTAAATCAAGATGAAAATCTCAAAAAATTAATTGCCGGCGTCATCAACAGACAAAGCAAATGCATTCTTATTGACCCTTATGCCAATGCCTTTAATAAAAAACCTATTGGCAGTGAGTGGGAAACGGATTTAACAGAAATGAATCCATGGATTCACGAACGAAAATACGAATTAGACTCGCTGTGTTATCCTATACGCTTAGCATATAATTATTGGAAAAAGACCAATGATAATTCTCCTTTTGACAACACTTGGCTCAAGGCGATGAAGCTAGCCGTTAAAACCATGAAAGAGCAGCAACGTAAAGATGGTCATGGTCCTTATAAATTTATGCGCCGCACACCAATTGCTACAGACACCATGACGGGACGCGGTTATGGAAACCCTGTAAAACCAGTTGGCTTAATTGCTTCTGGATTTAGACCCTCTGATGATGCGACTACTTATTTATTTTTGATTCCATCAAATTTATTTGCTGTCAAATCGCTACAGCAATTGGCCGAAATGAGCCAAGACATTCAAAACGATTCTTCTTTTAGTCAAGAATGCACGGCCTTAGCCAATGAAGTCAATGCCGCTATTCAAAAATATGCGGTCCAAGAGTATCACGATTTTGGCAAAATCTACGCTTTTGAAGTTGACGGTTATGGCAACAGATTGTTTATAGATGACGCAAATATCCCTAGTTTATTAGCCATCCCTTATTTAAACCAGGATTTGGCAAACGACCCTATTTATCAAAACACACGTCGTTTTATAATGAGTGATTCAAATCCTTATTATTTCAAGAGTAAATTTGCCGAAGGCAATGGCAGTCCACATACGCCATACAATTACATTTGGCCAATGAGCATCATTATGCGCGCCATGACTTCAACAGATCCAAAGGAGATTAAACAGTGTTTACACTGGTTAAAAACGACTCATGCCGACACCGGATTTATGCATGAATCTTTCAACAAAGACAATCCAAAAGAATTTACGCGAAAATGGTTTGCTTGGACCAACACCTTGTTTGGGGAATTGGTTTTGAAAGTCGAGAATGAGCACCCTAAACTTCTTAAGGATAGCGATATTTAACAAAACATAGCCTATTTATTTTCTTAATGAGCATTTTTTCAAAGCTCGTCACTCCTCAGTGGCGAGCTTTTTCAATTAACGTTAGTTAACATTTAGAAATTATATTTCAGCTTTAAAAAACACTTACACAACTTATATTAATACCATTTACAGTTATTTGTTAAATTCTATTTTTTTACAATTAGCAAATATATTGTTAATACATCTGTATTTCTAGTTAACGTTTATTTTAATAAAAGTAAATACGAAAGGAATAAATAAAATCACATATATTTATTTTTAACTACATATAGTAATTATTTCATTGTTTTTAATTAAAAAATTACGTAAATAAGTTACCATTGGTTAAAGTTAGATTTTAAGAATGTTAAGGATACAGCAAGCTTTATAAAGAAAACTTAATTTATTTACTTTAGCCCAAATTTAAAAACCTAAATCCTTAGTAACTACTTAAATAAAAGATTTTATATCTATTAACAGAGGAGTTACTTTATTAATTCAATCATGTAGTTTTTATGAAACAATTATTGTTCTTAGTATTTTCATGCTTCATGCTACAGTTTACAGCTTACGGTCAGTCTGATGATGTTACCGTAACCGGAACTGTTGTAGATGCAGAAAGCCAGGTACCAATCCCTGGTGTGTTTATTGTCGAAAAAGGCACAAACAATGGTGTAGTAACTGATTTTGATGGTCACTATACAATTACGCTGCCTGCTCAAGCTTCAATTGAAGCTTCTTATTTAGGGTACACCACCCAAACTATTGCTGTTAGTGGTCAAACCACAATTGATGTTCAACTCCAAGTGGCTACCAACAGCCTTGATCAAGTAGTTGTAGTTGGTTATGGTACACAACGCAAAGGAAGCGTCACAGCTGCGGTATCACAAATTGACGGCGATGTGGTCACTAAAAGTCCGGTTGCTAATGTTAGTAACTCATTAGCAGGGCGTTTATCTGGTGTAAAAGTTGTTCAAAACTCTGGTGAACCAGGGTATAACAGCTCAAGTATTAATGTCCGTGGATTTGGAACACCACTAGTTATTGTTGACGGTGTACCGCGTTCATTTAACTCTATAGACCCGAGTACTATTGCGAGTGTCACCGTATTAAAAGATGCCTCTGCTGCCGTTTACGGTGTACGCGCTGCAAATGGTGTTTTATTAATCACCACCAAAGAAGGAAAACTCGGTAAACCAAAAATTTCAATTAACGCTTATACCAGCTGGCAATCTGTTACACGCTATCCTGATATGCTTAACGCCTATCAATTTGCTTTACTAACTGATGAATCAGCTATCAATCAAGGTCAAGCACCTATTTATGGCCCTGAAGAACTCGAAAAATTTAAACAAGGTGCACCAGGTTACGAAAGCACTAATTGGTATGATGAAGTAGTACGCAGCAGTGCTCCTCAACAATATTATAACCTCAATATTTCAGGTGCTACAGAACGTGTCAACTACTTTATGTCTGCTGGCTATGTAACCCAAGAAGGTATTTGGAAAAGTAATGACACTAAGTACGATCGCTTTAATATTTCAAGTAATATTGAAGCCGATATCACTGACAACCTCTCTGTAAACTTACGCCTTTCCGGTCGTTTAGAAAACATGAATTATCCGGGAATTGGTGCCGGTTTAATGATGTCAGGTATCAACCGAAATTATCCTACTTACTCGCCTTACGCCGGTGGTCCAGAAGATTACTATGGCGTAACCAACCAACCTGGAACCAATATTGCTGCTTTAATGCACAAAGAGATTTCTGGTTATACTCATGATCAACGCAAAACCTTTAACGGTCAACTCGGCTTAAATTATAAAATCCCGTGGATTGAAGGCCTTTCTGCTAAGTTTAATTATGCTTATGGTACCAATGTACAACACAAAAAAGATTGGACTCAAAAGTATGAACTCTACAACTATAACAAAGAAACTGGTGAATACACGTCTGCTTATGTTGGTAATGACCCGTCAAACTTGACCGAAACTTATAGTGAAGGGTATTACCAAGACAACTTGCCAGGCAATTACAACCAAACTCAAGTGTCTTTAAATTACGACAACACCTTTGGAGACCACCATGTAAAAGGGATGGTTTTATTTGAAACTCTCGAAAACAAAGGAAACGATTTCTATGCTTATCGCGAATTCTTATTAAATCTTGACTACCTTTTTGCTGGTCTTGATGCAAACAAAGATAACGGTGGTGGTGCTTATGAATTTGCTTCAGCAGGTTTAGTAAGTCGATTTAACTATGAATATAAAGAAAAATATATGTTAGAAGCCGGATTTAGATATGATGGCTCTTCTAAATTTCCACAAGATAGCCGTTGGGGATTCTTCCCATTTGTATCTGCCGGATGGAACATTGCTAAAGAAGGTTTCTTTAAAGAAAACATCAGCTTCTTTGACAACTTCAAGTTACGTGCGTCATGGGGTGAATTAGGTGATGATAGCGCTAGTGCTTTCCAATTTATCACCGGCTACACCTACCCTAGTGGCAATTACATCTTTGGAAATTCAGTTATTCCGGGACTTGTTGACCGCGGTTTAGCTAATCCTAATATCACTTGGTACAAAGCAACCACTACTGACATCGGTTTTGACGCTGCCATCTTAGACCGCAGTTTAGAATTTACATTTGACTGGTTTTACCGCAAACGCACCGGCTTATTAGCTACACGTGCGGCTTCATTACCAGGTACTTTTGGAGCTTCTCTTCCACAGGAAAACTTAAACAGTGACAATACCTCAGGGGTTGATTTAAGCGTGTCTTACTTTACAAATATTACACCTGAACTCAGATTTAATGTCACCGCTAACTACGGCTACTCTCGTTCTAAAAACGATTATATTGAGCGTTCTGATTTTGTCAACTCAATTGACGAATGGAAAAATGGTCAAGCCGGACGTTATAAAAACGTAACTTGGGGCTATGAAGCTGTAGGTCAGTTCCAAAATCAAGAAGAAATCAACAACTGGGCAGTTCAAGACAGTAAAGGAAATACTACTTTACGCCCAGGTGATATTAAATATCTCGATTATAACGGCGATGGTGTCATTAGTGAAGATGATCAAAAACCTATTGGAAAAGGTTCTACTCCTGAAATTACATTTGGATTGAGCTTTGGATTTGAATACAAAGGATTTGACTTGAGTGCTCAACTACAAGGTGCTGCTAATTACACCGCTTATTTTAACGGCGAATTGCAAATTCCTTTCTATAATGGCGCCAATAGTATAGAAGCCCTTATGGATCGTTGGCATCGTGAAAACATCTATGATCCTAACAGCGCATGGGTACCGGGTAAATACCCTTCAACTATCACTGGAGGAAACCCTAATAATGAAAAATACTCTTCTTTCTGGCTTAAAGATGCCTCATATGTACGTCTTAAAAACATCGAGCTAGGTTATAGTTTACCTAAAGAATTTTTAGAACGTATTGGTGTACAACAATGGCGTTTTTACGTTTCTGGCCACAACCTATTCACCTGGGATGACCTTGACTACATGGATCCAGAAGCACCTTCAGGCCGTGGTCGTTATTACCCACAAATGAGAGTCATTAATGTAGGCTTAAACCTCACTTTATAATTTAAATAAAATTGAATATGAATCGATATAGAATATTAATTTTACTGTGCTTCGTTGTAGGACTTACCTCCTCTTGCGAAGACTTTCTTGACCGCAGTCCGCAAGACATCGTCTCTGACGAAAATGTGTGGAATGACCCCAATGCCATAGATGCCTATATGGTAAAAATGTACGATGAAATGCAGGTTGAAGATTTTAACTATGAAATCATCGCTCAAGCTGGTTATCTTTCTGAAGTGACTGATGACGCTGTGCGTTCATATACTTGGGGAGCTCAAAATGACCCTCTAGTTCCTGAAGCTTCTGCCGGCTGGTGGGGTTATGGAGCCATCAGACGTGTCAATGTTTTTCTCAACAAAATTGAAACTGCAGAAATCGATGACGCCCTTAAACAACGTTATAAAGCTGAGGCTCATTTTATCAGAGCTTTTGATTATTTTGCTTTAGTAAAACGCTATGGTGGAGTGCCTATCATTACAGAACCTCAAGAATACGATGGTTCAAATATCGCTGAACTTCAAGTGCCGCGTAATACAGAGCAAGAAGTTTATGACTTTATCCGTACTGAGCTCAATTTAGCACTTGAAACACTACCTGAAACTTATGATGCTGCCAATCGCTTCCGCGTTACAAAATACGGCGCTCTTGCCTTAATGTCGCGCGCTATGCTTTATGCAGGTTCTATTGCTAACTATGGTGATGTACAACTCAATGGTCTTGTTGGTATTCCTCAACAAGATGCGGATACCTATTATCAGTATTCGTTAGATGCTTCTAATGAAATCATCAACTCAGGTGCTTTTAGTTTATACAATGAAGATGCTGACAAAGTAAAAAACTTCCAAAGTTTATTCCTTACAGCTCCTGACAACTCTGAAGTGATCTTTGCTAAAGAGTTTTCTTCTCCTGACAAAACGCACTCTTGGGATTTCTTTAATGCCCCACAAAGTTTTCGTGTAGATTATGGAAATGCTATTAACCCAACTGTTGATTTTGTCGAAGCTTTTGAATATGTTGATGGTAGTGATGGCGCTTTAAAAGTTGAAGATGCCAGTGGCAACCCTATTCATTATGACAGTCCTTTTGAACTCTTTGAAAACAAAGATCCTCGCTTATTAGCCAGTGTTTTAGTTCCTTTTGCGCCTTGGCAAGATTCTTTTGTCGAAATCCGCGCTGGTATTATTGACAATGGTGAAGAGATTACCGCAAACAACTTGACAGATCTCTATGGTCAAGGTGAAGATGCAGTGACTATTGTGGGTAAAGATGGGCCACTTAGAACTTGGGATCCTACCAAAACAGGTTTCTACGTTAAAAAATACATGAACCCTACAGACCGCGTTAATTATGGCCGTTCTGACCAAGCTTGGATTGTTTTCCGCTTAGGTGAAATCTTACTCAACAAAGCCGAAGCTGCAGTTGAACTCGGTCAAACCGGAGAAGCCTTAACGGCAATCAACAAAATCAGAACTCGTGCAGGTATTGCTGAATTGACTAGCGTTGACATTCAAAAAGTACGTCACGAACGCCGTGTAGAAATGGCTTTCGAAAATCAACGTTTCTGGGATATCCGCCGTTGGAGAACTGCCACTACTCTATTGAATAACACGCAGTTTAAAGCGCTTTACCCTTGGTTAAATTGGAGTAGTAAAGATTATACCTTTACTATTGTTGATGCGCCTAAGAACCCTAGAACGTTCTTGCAAAAACAGTACTACGAACCAATTCCATACAGCGAAATCAGTAAGAATCCTAACTTGGTACAAAATCCGGGTTACTAAAATTTAAACAATGAAAAAAGTAATTTTATTAAGCCTTTTAGCCATGTTTGTAATAGCTTGTAGTGATGTAGATAACTACGAGGCTCCACATCAAACCCTATCAGGAAGCTTAATTGATACCGAAACTGGCGAAGCTATTCCTTCTCAAGCTCCTAATGGATTGCGCATAAGATTGTATGATCAACAATATACCGATCCTCAGCCAATCGATTTTTGGGGAACTCAAGAAGGAACCTTTACCAATAATAGATTATTTGCAGGTGACTATAAACTGATTGCTGACAACGGTGGATTTTATCCGCTTGACACCGTACTCATCAGCTTACCTGTTGAAGGAGATTTGACCATTGAAGCTACGCCTTATTTGCGTATTTCTGCAGAGGCTACGGCTTCTAATGGCAACATCATTGTGAGCTATACTATTGCTGAATCTAAACCGAATGAAAGCCAAATTGTTGAAAAAGGTGTGTTTGTAAATTCTACACATTATGTAGATATGAACAACTTTGTCAATGACAACCCGTTCACAGATTTATCTTCAGTTGACGATGCTGAGACTACTCAAGGCACAATAACTGATACCATCACTGGTTTAGAAGCTGGAAACACCTATTACCTTCGTGTTGGTGCTTCATCAGATAATATAGGATCACATTACAATTACTCTAAAGTCATTAAAGTTGAATTGCCTTAATCGGTTTTAACTTTTGATATCTATATAGAGAGAATCTTTAATTAGGTTCTCTCTTTTTTTGAGCGTGATTTTATTTAAAAATTTGTACCTTGAAGGCATAATCATTACCTTATCTATTATGTCAAGCATACACCAATTTAAAGTCGACGATATCAACGGAAACAAATTTGATTTTGCTCAACTCAAAGGCAAAAAGATCATGGTCGTCAACACTGCTTCTGAATGTGGCTATACCCCACAATATGAAAATTTAGAGCGCCTCTACCAAAACTACAAAGATCAAAACTTTACCATTGTCGGTTTTCCTGCTAACAATTTTGGACAACAAGAACCGGGCAGCAATGCCGAAATTGCTTCGTTTTGTCAAAAAAATTACGGCGTTTCTTTTCCGATGATGGGCAAAATTTCTGTTAAAGGAGATGACACACATCCCCTATACCAATTCTTGACTCAAAAATCTAAAAATGACGTCCTAGACAGCGAAGTAAAATGGAATTTCCAAAAATACTTGCTCGACGAAAACGGGCAGCTCGTCGCGACATACGCCTCTAAAATCTTACCCGAAGCTGACGAAATCAAAGCCTGGATTGAAGGTAAGTAATTTATTTTAGTCTACTCAATAGCTTTTTTTTGGCAACTTAAATTTACTAAAACACCTAAACCACGTTGCCACTCATAACAAGATGCCAATGTGGTTTTTTTATACATTAAAGCAACTAAAGCTAATAACGATTACTGAATAATAGCATATGGATAACTCCGAGTGTAACTCTAAATGCTGAGATCACCATATTTTATAGAACTACAAAGTCATTCAACTGTACAAACTGTAACAGAATAATTTCAATATTTTGGTTATTTTTAACTATATTACAGTTACCTTACTAACCTCTTAAACTATTGTTACATGTTCAGATCTTTACGCTACGCTCCCCTCTTAGTCATCTTTAGTATTTTAGTTGATTTACAACCTGTTTCTTCTCAAACTACTCCTGTTAATCCCCCTGGAACAATTAAGATTTCTAGAAATCTCTATGTCGATCAAACTGAAATTACCAACAGGATGTATCTACAACTCCTGACCTACAACGCTTATGTTTACGGAAGAAAATCGCCTGAATATCAACAAGCCTTACCAGATACCACTGTTTGGAAAAAATTAGGAAAAGGCTACCAACACTTCACCACAGAATACTTAAGACATCCTAAATATCAAAATTACCCCGTAGTGGGCATCTCTTATAAACAAGCAAAAAAGTTTAGCAAATGGCGTTCTAACCGCGCCATGGAAGTGATGTTAGTCAAAAAACAGCTCATTCCTAATCGTCTAGATAATCCGCAAAAAGATTCTTTATTTACGATTGAAAAATACTTTACAGGGAATTATTATCACATCACCCCCAACAAGACTATCCCCTATCCTCAATACGAGCTCTTATCTCCTTCAACCTATCAATTTGCGGCCAAAATAGCCGACTCTATCAATCGGGCGCATTTAGCAATTGATCCATCAGGAATACTCTATAAACGCTTAGCCGCTCGCACTAATTGCCTGCAAAATCTATCGGGAAAAACTGCTGCACTTCCTTATGGGCCGCTCCCTATAAACGAAGTTGTTCATCAATACACAAGGCTTTTGCTTTTAACCGATATCAGTACAAATGTCAGAGAAATTACCGCTGAAAAAGGCGTTTATTTCGGAAACAGTTATCGCATTCCTTGTCAAAGTTCTGGTGCACTCATCAGAAAAAGCCAAAACGCCACTAATGCCTACACCGGCTTCAGAAATCAATGCCAATATAAATTGTGGTCCCAATCGTCAGATCCTTCTTAACATTTTACTTTTAAGTCGCATTGCGTTATCTCAGTTTATTTGAGTGTTTGGGCTGTGTTCCCAACGCTTTATGCCTTTATTGATTAGCACTTTAAAATACAACTTGGTTCTATGTCAAATATAGTAGGTTGATATTTTATACCTATTAGAATTATTTTTTAGCCCGATTTATAATGTCTTCTGTAGGTATAATACCGTGGACCATAAATTACTAGTACAATGAGACAAAGTCGAAA
>CAYVJG010000045.1:0-18009 GCA_964451785.1 uncultured Flavobacteriaceae bacterium | reverse complement strand
CCTCAACAAACACCAACCACGCCAGAAGGCTACAAAACAGCATACTTTGCCAGTGGTTGCTTTTGGTGTTCAGAATCTATTTATGAAAGTGTTATTGGCGTTATAAAAGTTGTGCCCGGCTATTCAGGAGGGACCGGAAAAAATCCTACTTATCAAAATTATATGCGCACAGGGCATGCCGAAACAGTAGCGGTAACCTATGATCCACACGTCGTCGATTTTTCAACGCTCTTAACTGTTTATTTTGGTTCGCAAAATGTCACACAACAATACGGACAAGGGCCGGATGAAGGCTCCGGCTATCGCTCAATCATTTTTTATCAAAACGCTAAAGAAAAACAACTCATTGAAGCCAAAATAAAAGCTGTACAGCAACAGTACTCAAAACCAGTAGCTGCCGAAGTTTTACCATTTCAAAAATTTTGGGAAGCCGAGGATTACCATCACGATTACGAAAAACGTCACCTCAGTAATCCGTATATTCAGCAAGTTTCTATTCCGCGTTTAGAGCGTTTTCAAGCCAAGCACCCTGAACTGATAAAGTCCAAAGAAAAACCTTAAACACGCCCGTTAAACTGCCGATCTGAATCGAGTTTTAAGAAGACAAATAGCAACAGCGTAAATCCCCATAATGAAGACCCACCATAACTTAAAAATGGTAAAGGGATACCTACTGTAGGCAAAACCCCTAGCACCATACCTATATTAACTGTAAAATGGATAAACAATATTCCGGCCACACTATACCCATACACTCGGGTAAAAGTTGATTCTTGTCGCTCTGACAAATAGATTATACGCCCTATCAGCAATACAAACAAAACAATCAATCCGGCACTGCCCACAAATCCCCATTCTTCTCCTACGGTACTAAAAATATAATCAGTGTGTTGCTCTGGCACAAAGTTGCCTTTAGTTTGCGTGCCTTCAGTCCAACCTTTACCTAACCATCCTCCACTACCTATAGCAATAATACTTTGATGAGTGTTGTAACCAATACCATTTAAATCGGTAGCCTTTCCTAAGACCACATTAAAGCGGTCGCGATGGTGTTGTTGAAAAACATTATAAAAGATATAATTGACACAAAAGGAAAAAGCCATAGCCGCAATACCAATACTGATAATGCGCTTCATGTACTTTTGTTTTTTACGCAAGAATAAAACAGAAGTGACCAATAAAATCACCCCACCTGACACCCAATAAGGCCCATACAACAAGGTGAATACAAACAAAACTACAACACTAAACCCAAACATCAGATACCCTCCAGAGAGGCCTTCGCGATAAAGCGGAAACATAAAAGCCGCATACACCAAAGCACTCCCCGGGTCGGGCTGCCCAATAATGAGTAGTGCCGGTAAAAAGATGATAAAAAAGGCATTAGTTTGATGTTTTAAACTTTTGATATCCGTTTGAATATCACTCAAATATTTTGCCAATGCTAAAGCTGTCGCCGACTTGACAAACTCGGCCGGCTGGATACTAAAACTTCCAAAAGAATACCAAGCTGTTTGCCCTGATATAGTTTTTCCAAAAACAAATAACCCCACCAATGACAGTAAAGCAATCACATAAATCACCCCGGAAAACCGCCTGTAAAACTTAGCCTCTACCAGCAATATTACTGCTGCCCAAACCAAACTCAACACGATCCACAAGGCTTGCTTGGTATAAATTTCATCAAAATCGAAACCGTGAAAAACTTCGTGCTCCCCAAGAGAGGCCGAATAGATATTCATCCACCCAAAAACCACCAAGATTAAAAACAGTAAGATGGTCAACCAATCCGGATAATGTAAAGCCTTCTTCATAGTCTATTGATTAATTTTAAAAGGTTTATCACTATAGCGTTTGGCGTATTCATCTTCTAGGCTGTGAGTCAAAATCCATTCTTCATTGTCTTTTCTATCGATATGTCCTTTGAGGTATTTAGCAATCATAAGTCCGGCAATTTTAGAGGCATAACGCGATCCCCAACGCCCGTTTTCCACAAATACAGATATCGCAATCTTAGGGTTATCTTTAGGAGCAAAAGCCACAAACACAGAGTGGTCTGTCAGTTGTGTTTTTTTGCCATCTATAATAGCAAAGTTTTCAGCTGTTCCTGTTTTACCACAGACTTCAATGCCAGGCACACGAGAAAATCGCGCCGTACCAAATTCATAAACATCGTGCATGCCCTCAATAACAGGTTCAAAGTATTTAGCGGCAATACCGGTTTCGTTTTTTACGGTATATTTTTTATTTTTTATAGGGTTGCCGTCGGTTTCTTTTAAAACATGTGGTGTATAATACCAACCTTTATTAGCTATAGCTGCCGTCATATTAGCCAATTGAATTGGTGTAGCTAACACTTCTCCTTGCCCAATTCCATTAGACAAAGTATAAGAAGCCGCCCAGTGGTATTTAGGATAATTATAAGCCCAGTTATAGTATTTAGCATCAGGAATAAAACCTTTGCGTCCTGTAGGCAAATCATAGCCTAAATAATTATCAAAGCCAAATTTAGCCAAATGATCATGCCATATATTCATTCCTTTTTGTGGGGTATCATATTTGTCAATCATCTTCCAGTAGGCTTTGGCAAAAAATGTATTACACGAATACGCTATAGCATTGCGCACACTTATAGGCGAAGGGTGTAATTCACATCCCATATGTGCATGTCGGCCATAATAAAAACCCATATGACAAGATACTGTGGTTTCAGTGTCTATCACACCTTCAGACAAAGCTAAAACGGCTTCAACTGTTTTAAAAGTTGATCCTGGCGGATAAGTAGCTAGCAAACTGCGATCATAAAGCGGTTTACGGATAGTGTCATACCACAACTCAGTAAAGTTTTTTGAGCGGTCACGCCCCACCAACAACGCCGGATCGTAACTCGGAGCTGTAACAAGTGCCAAAATTTCACCAGTTTCAGGTTCAATAGCTACAATACCTCCGCGTTTATTAACCATGAGTTGTTGGCCGTATTCTTGCAAGTCAATATCAATGGTCAAGGTTAAATCTTTCCCTTTTTGCGGCAAAGTATCTAATTTTCCATTTTCATAGGATCCAATAACACGATTAAAGCGATCAGTTTGATAGTATTTAACCCCTTTATGCCCGCGCAATATTTCTTCGTATTGTTTTTCAACACCGCTTCGCCCTATCAAATCGCCGGGTTGATAATAGGTCATCTCTTTTATTTCAGAAGGGTTAACTTCCGAAATATATCCCAACACATTAGCTGCTGCCTTAGTGTGATAATCGCGTAAGGCTCGTTTTTGGATATAAAAACCCGGAAAATTACGCATTTTCTCTTGTAAATAGCCGTAATCACTTTTTGAAACTTGATGGACTACTACTGATGGTAATCGCGGTGAATACACGCGGGCTCGCTTTAGTCTATCGCGTAATTTTTCAGGAGTAATGTTCAGTAAATTTGCAAAGGCTATGGTATCAAATGTGCTGACATTACGAGGAATAACCATCACATCATAAGCCGGCTGATTAGAAACTAATAGATCGCCATTGCGGTCGTAAATAAACCCTCGTTGTGGATAGATGTATTCTGTTTTTATAGCATTGCGTTCAGAAATTACTGCTAGAGAATCGTCAAAAACTTGCAGATAAAGTAATCGCCCTAAAAATATTAGGCCGGTTAAACCAATTAAAAAATACAACAACAACTTCCGCATTTATCGTTTTGATTTTTGAAATAAGCTGGTGACGATTAAAATCAATAAAATAGTAAATATACTTGAAAACAAGATGTTTTTTAAAATCAATACAAGATGTGAAACGTCAAAAAACAATAAGCTAAACAACACCAAGTTATGCAATACAACCATTAAGGCCACGTAAACAAATCGTTCTTTAAGTGGTGTTTTATAAAATTTTAAAGTTTGATAATCATAACTTAATCCATAGGCAAATCGCAATAATAAGGGTCTAAAATAAGCAATGACTAAACAAGAAGCGGCATATACACCGCCAGTATCTTCAAAAACATCAATACACAAGCCTATTAAAAACGAAAAAAACAAGGTTTTCCACTGCTCTAATCCTATGGGTAACAAAATAACAAATAGGATGTACAGATAAGGATTAATATAGCCCAAAAAGTTGATGTGATTTAAGATCAACACTTGCACTAACACCAAGATAATAAATCGGCTAATATTTATTAAAAAATCATTCTTCATGTTCTGGATACAAGCTTTCTATTTCTTGACGTGAGTTGTTTTTAATAATATAGACATTACCAATATTTGTCATATCATTAAAGAGTTTAACCTCTATTTGGTAATAATTGTCCCCATTCACCATTGTAAAATCTTGAACAGTTCCAATAGGAATACCTTTAGGAAAAATAAGGGAACGCCCATTAGTCATTATCGTATCGCCTTTATGTACTGTTGCCAATTTTGGTACATCATTAAGCAAAACGATATTAGGATTCTTTCCATCCCATTTTAAAGTTCCAAAATGTTCTGAGTTTTTGAGCTGCGCATTAATCGCTAAATTAGTATTTAAAACTGATATGACACGCGCATAGTGAGTACTTGTATTTTCAACAACACCAACTATACCCTTACTGGTTATCACGCCCATTTCAGGTTTAATGCTATCATTGGCGCCTTTATCAATTAAGATGTAATTGTCGAGTTTAGAAAAGTGATTAGCTATCACGTCAGCTTTATACACTTTATAACTCGCGCCATAATTAGTTGTATCCGTAAAACTGGAGTCGATAACGTGATTTTCACGATTGTAAAGCTGTTGACGTAAAGTTCTATTTTCTTCTACTAAACGTACGTTATCAGACTTAAGTGCAAAGTATTCATCAATATTATTCACCCATGAATACAATCCTCCAGAAACGGCATTAGCCGAACTAATGACTTTACTTTTTTGATAAGAATGCGCTTGAACACTTAAAATAAGAGCTATGGTAAGCAAAAAAATAAAGAGCAACGTGTTTTTAAAACGAATAAATAAGTCGATAAGATTTGACATTGCTCAATCATTTCTATTTTTTCAAAATACTTTTGTAAGCCTCAATATTTTTAAGGCAAATACCTGTACCACGCACTACTGCACGCAACGGATCTTCAGCAATAAACACCGGTAAATCTGTTTTTTGAGACAAACGTTTATCTAAACCTTTAAGCATAGAGCCACCGCCAGCGAGATAAATACCTGTATTGTAAATATCAGCAGCCAACTCAGGAGGTGTTTCAGACAAGGTTTCCATAACAGCATCTTCAATGCGCAAGATCGACTTATCCAAAGCTTTTGCAATTTCGCGATAAGAAATTTCGACTTGCTTAGGTTTTCCGGTAAGTAAATCGCGCCCTTGCACTTCCATATTTTCAGGTGGCACCTCTAAATCTTCTGTTGCTGCTCCAATTTGGATTTTAATTTTTTCTGCTGTGCGTTCGCCTACATATAAGTTGTGCTGTGTACGCATGTAGTAAACAATGTCATTGGTAAACACATCGCCAGCTACTTTTATAGACGTATCACACACAATACCTCCTAAGGCAATGACAGCAATTTCGGTAGTTCCCCCACCGATATCAACTACCATATTTCCTTTAGGTTGTGTGATATCAACACCAATACCTATGGCCGCAGCCATAGGTTCGTGCATTAAATAGACTTCTTTACCGTTAACGCGTTCTGCACTTTCTTTAACCGCACGCATTTCTACCTCTGTAATTCCCGATGGAATACAGATAATCATCATCAACGACGGCGTAAATAGTCTTTTCTTTAACGCGGGAATGCTTTTGATAAACATTGTCAACATCTGCTCACTAGCTTCAAAATCGGCAATTACACCATCTTTCAGCGGTCTAATAGTTTGAATGTCGCTATGCGTTTTTCCCTGCATCAAAGCGGCTTCCATTCCAGCCGCAATAATCTTACCCGTCATCCGGTTACGCGCCACAATAGACGGACTATCAACCACCACCTTGTCCTTATGGATAATCAAAGTGTTGGCCGTACCGAGGTCAATCGCAATTTGTTCAGTTAAAAAATCAAAAAATCCCATGTATAGTTAAAAAGCTTAAGTGCGCTAAGAACGCGGTTATGATTGGTTTAGTGTTTAAAGTGACGTCTTCCTGTAAAAACCATCGCTACTTGATGCTCATCACAAAAATCAATACTCAATTGATCTCTAATTGAGCCCCCTGGTTGCAATACGGTTTTAATACCTTCATTATTCGCAATCTCCACACAATCCGGGAAAGGAAAAAAGGCATCACTAGCCATCACAGCTCCGTTGAGATCAAATTTAAAGTGTTTCGCTTTTTCAATAGCATGTGTTAAAGCATCTACACGTGAGGTTTGTCCGGCGCCGCTGGCACACAATTGTTTATTTTTAGCCAATACGATGGTATTTGATTTTGTGTGCTTACTGATTTTTGAAGCAAACAATAAATCTTCTATTTGAGCATCAGTAGGCTGTACTTTTGTAACGGCTTTTAATTCTTCTTTAGTATCGGTTTCTAAATCTCTATCTTGTACTAAAACGCCGTTTAAGCAAGTACGCACACTTTGTTGAGTGAATTCAGTTTGCTTCTGAATTAAGATGATTCGATTCTTTTTGCCTTTTAAGATTTCTAAAGCAGCATCACTATATGCTGGAGCGATAACAACTTCGCAAAATAACTTGTGAATTTCAGCGGCTGTAGATTCGTCAATTTCTTTGTTGCTAATTAACACCCCTCCAAAAGCAGAAAGTGGATCACCAGCTAAAGCATCGACATAAGCCTCAACCAAAGTGTTGCGTTGCGCTAATCCACAAGCGTTATTGTGCTTTAAAATTGCAAAAGTCGGTTGATCATTAGTAAACTCACTCATCAAGTTTGCCGCTGCATCAACATCTAATAAATTATTATAAGAGAGCGCTTTACCGTGTAATTTATCAAAAACGGCATCAAAATCGCCATAAAAACTTCCTTTTTGATGCGGATTTTCACCATAACGCAAAGGCATAGCCTCAGTGACACTCATTTTAAAAACTTCTTCTGAAGTATTGAAGTAATTAAAAATAGCGGTGTCATAATGTGAAGACACATTAAATGCTTTTGCTGCAAAACGCTTTTTATCTTCTAAGCTAAAAGCACCGTTTCCAGCAGACAAAAGTTCTAAAAATTCAGGGTAATCAACCTGTGAAGACACGCAAATAACATCTTTAAAATTCTTAGCTGCTGCGCGAATAAGGCTAATACCACCGATATCAATTTTTTCAATAATATCTTGTTCTGATGCTCCTGAAGCTACTGTTTTCTCAAACGGATACAAATCAACAATAACAATATCGAGATTTGGAATTTCAAATTGTTCAACCTCTACCACATCGCTTTCATTATCACGACGACTCAATATCCCACCAAAAACCTTAGGGTGTAAGGTCTTTACACGTCCACCTAAGATTGACGGATAATCTGTCACTGATTCCACAGGAATTACAGGAATTCCTAGCTCAGTAATGATTTTTTCAGTTCCTCCGGTAGAATAAATTTCTACGCCTAATTCGTGTAATTTTTTAGCGATTTCAGCAATACCATCTTTATTAAATACAGATATTAAAGCTGATTTTGAGGTTGATTGGCTCATAACAAGATTTCAAAAATTTTATTCGCAAAAGTACTATTTTCAAATAGATTATGCCTTTAAGTTAACGTAATATTTTAATCCTTCAGTTAAGTCTATTATATTTACCTTTGAAAGAACCCTAAATTTCAGGCCATGAAACATTTTATGTTTTTGTTAATTTTAGTTTTCAGCGATACTTTATTTGCTCAAAACACTAATTTACAAAAGATTGACCAGTATATAGCTCAACTCAATGCTACTGACCAAGCTATGGGAAGTGTTGCCATTTCGCAAGATGGCAAGTTGATATATACCAATGCTTTTGGCTACACCAATGTTGAAATCAGGGATCGAGCTAACCCCGAAACGCTATACCGTATTGGATCGATTAGTAAAACCTTTACTGCAGCTATTATCTTACAACTTGTTGAAGAAGGAAAAATTTCTTTGCAAACGCCTCTAAGTAATTTTTATCCGCAAATTCCTCATGCACAACGAATCACCGTTGAGCAACTTCTCAACCACCACAGCGGATTAGCTAACCTCACTGATGTTGATGATTATCTAGATTGGTACACCACCCCACAATCAAAAATTGATTTACTCAACCGCATCCAACAAGCAGGAACTGATTTTGCTCCTGGCACGAAGGCTGAATATTCTAATACCAATTACATTTTGCTGACTTTGATTGCTGAAGATATTGAGCACAAAGATTTTTCTGAAATTATACAAAAGCGCATCACTACTCCTCTTCAGCTCAAACGCACACAAGTGGGCAGTAAAATCAAGTCTAATCACAATGAAGCTTACTCGTACTCATTTGAAGATGGGGTTTGGAAACGCACTCCCGAAACAGACATGAGTATTCCTCTAGGCGCCGGAAATGTCATTAGCACGCCCAAAGAACTCAATCGGTTTTTCAGCGACTTATTCAACCATAAACTACTCAACGATTCCATATTCAACAAAATGATTACGCCTCAGGACGGTTTTGGGTTAGGCCTTTTTAAAATCCCTTTCCGCGATAAAATCAGTTATGGTCACAATGGTGGAATAGATGGATTTAGAAGTATTGCAGTCTATTTTCCTAAAGAAAAAACGGCTATTTCCATTTGTTTAAACGCCACTCGAATTGATGTTAACGACATTATACTCGGCATTCTAAATTTGTATTTTGGCTACCCTTACACAATTCCTAGTTTCAGCAAAATTACTTCTTCAGAACAATTTACAGGAACTTATTCCGCTTCTGATTTCCCGCTAAAAATTAGCACTTCAGTTGAATCAGGCAATCTCTACCTTCAAGCCACAGGACAATCTAAAATTCCTATGATTAGGCAGTCGAAAACCGTTTTCATCTATCCAACAATAAGCCTTAAAATCGAATTTTCACCGGAAAAACATCAATTAAAACTCACGCAAAACAACAAAACTCATCTCTTACAACAAGAGTAATATTTCAACAAAAAAAGCTTTACTCAGCGATTGACTATTTATTGGATTATTAGTGCATATGAAGGTTTTACAAAAAACAATAACTTATACAATCCCTTTATTGTTAAACCTCTTCGAGGTTCAGTAAAAGCAAGCGCACCCTACCCCGCACTGCACTTCGTTTGTACAGGGTTAACCACATTAAGACCTTCGCCCTTTTATACGAAAATGAAAATTTTTATAGACTAAAAAACGGGTTCCTTTAATTAGTCATACCGTATGTTTACAATTAAATAGATCAGTAAAACCAAAAGCGAGGCTGGTCTATATTATACCAATTAGAATTATTTTTTAGCCCGATTTATAATATTTTTTGTAGGTATAATGCCGTGGGTAACAAATTAATAATACAATGAGACTGCTATCGAAATTGGACTATATAATTTGTTCATACGGTATTAATTATCATTACGGTATTAAAGAGTACTTCCGTTTATAGTTACAACCATGTAATGGTTGAATATGAATAACCCCGAGTGCAACTCGGGGCACTGAAATCACCGTATCTTTCAGAACTACGAAATAGTTCAACAATAATGATTGCAATAGAATAACTCTGCAAACTTTAGTTAGGATTAAAACATTGTTGTTTACTCCCCCATTACGCTAAGGGTTTAGTTTTGTTGCCCTAAATAACGTTCTACCATCCGGCTAATACGGTGTTCTTCTGATAAATTTAAAAGTTTCAAATTGACTTTATAGACCAATTGACTTTCTTGCGGGAAGGCAAATCCATAACCCTGTTTATAATATTCTGCTGAAGACAAGTGAAATTCGCCTTCGGGATGATTAAAAATATAGTATTCTACCTCAGGACGATCATAAACTACAGCTTGCACCGTTTCGTTTTCAAGTAAAGAAAAAGCTTCCTCTAACGACTGTGTAGCGACAGATTTCACGCCATTAGCACGCAAAAAATCTTCAGCTGGTGATCCAGCTACCGTAGCGGCCTTCTGTCCTGATAATTGTTCAACATTTGTAACTACTGTAGGCGTTCCAGCCAAAGTAAGTACACTAGCGATCCCTGCTACCATTGATGTTGCAAAGATAATCGTAATTATAATCCACGCGCCTGCAATGACCCTCCCTACAGCAGACTTAGGTGCCATATCACCATAACCTACTGTACTCATAGTTACTACAGCCAGCCACATGCCATTACCTATTCCTTTAGTAGGACTTGCGGGAAATTCTTCAGGATTTTTCTTGCGCTCGGCCAACCAAAACAAAGTTCCTACTATAGCCAACATAAACAAGAAACCGGCTACAGCAAACAATAATTTAAAACTAAACAAGGAGGCTAAAGTATCTAATATCCCGCCACTTTCTTTAGAGGCTATTGATAAACTAGACTGATAAAAGGGCTGTGAAAAACGCATATGTTCTAAGCGCTTAGCCGTAATACTAATAGGCCCGGCAACCATATCTATCTGCCCTTTTTCAACTGCGCGCAAGGCATCGCTCACCGTTGCATAAGGATGATACACATAGTTCCAGCCAGACTCATCAGCCATAGCTTCCCAAATATCTATGGTTAAGCCTTTTGGCAATTGCGCATCTTCACCTTTAATAATAAAAGGTTCACTACCAGCTATACCTACAACAAGCGTGTCTGTGTCAAAATTAAAGGACACGCCATCTTGCGCCCAAGAAGATGTAGAAGCCGTAAAGAAAAGTAGTAAAAAGAGTACTTTAAAAAACAAGCGAGATAAATTCATAATTCTATCATTTAGTTAACCAAAACACATGTGAAGCGCTGAAAAAGCCCCATTTTACTACAAAGTAACGCATTTAGTTAAACTAAACCAAAAAATCACAGGTTCATTTTATCTTATTCCAAGTTCATTTTTACAAAATCACCTATCTGAATTCCCCATTTTTGCGCCATCCCATCATTGACCTCAAGTACATACTGCGCCGGGGCATCAGAAGGAAGTGTCGATTCATCAAATGGCTGTGCATTGGCATTTATATCGACCACTTTATAAGCCGCATTAATATAAATCAAGTCTAAGCCGATATAGGTGTTTTTCATATAAAAATAAGGACGTGGTTGTTCATTGGAATAGATAAACAACATCCCCTGATTTTCGGCCATACTCTTTCGGTACATCAAACCTGTTTGCTGCTCATAAGCCGATTTAGCCAACTCGATATTCACCGTTTTCAACACTGTACTGTCTTGCCCATAAAAGGTCAATTCACCTTCTTTGGTAAATTGAATATCCTCTGTATCTATAGACTTGTGTTCTGAGGATGAGTCGTTTTTACAACTCAACATTCCAACAGTTATCAACAAACACAAAGCGATCTTAGTTAATTGCATTTTCATAAGCTAAGCTTTAGCAGTTTGGTGGTGTTTCTTTTTAGCGCGATACAGCAAGTAAAATCCTAAAATGATAAATGGAACACTGAGTAGCTGTCCTGTATTTAAAAACCATGAAGCGCGATCTTCAACCTGTGGTGCTTTAATAAACTCTATCAAAAAGCGGACTGTCCACAGTAAAATTAAAAACAAGCCAAAGATATAGCCTGTCCATTGGCGTTTATCGGTTTTCTTATAGATATACCACAGAACAAAAAAGATAATCAAATAGCAAATTCCTTCATATAGCTGCGCCGGATAGCGCGGCACTGCAGGCCCAGGAAGCCCCACTTTAGCAGGATATTCAACAAAAATAACTCCAAAATCTGACCCGGTTGGTTTACCGACAATTTCAGAATTCATAAAATTGCCAAACCGAATAAACATCCCCCCAATTGACACCGGAATCACCACGCGATCTAAAATCCATAAAATCGGTTTCTTAAGGATTTTTTTACTGTACAAATACATGGCGATTACAATGCCTATCGCTGCTCCATGACTTGCCAATCCTTGAAAACCAGTAAATTCAAAATGCGGTCTAAACTGGAACGGCAAAAACACCGATAGCGGTTTTTCGATAAACAATTCAGGTTGATAAAACAAGACATGCCCTAAACGTGCCCCGATCAAGGTAGCTAATACCGTATATATAAATAAGGGATCGAGTTTTTCTAAATCTACACCTTCGCGTTTATAAATAGCTTTCATGATATACCAGCCCAAAACAAAAGCTACTAAATACATCATGCTGTAATAACGTAGAGTATAAAACCCTAGGTTAATACCTAAAGGTGGATCCCAAACAATGGCAGAGGTCAACATAAATTTAATTTTAGAAAAACAAATATAGCGTTTTCAGCAAACTGAACGCGAAATCAATCTTTTTTATCCGCAGCTTCTTTTGGTGGTACCGGATCATAACCCGATCCACCCCACGGATGGCAACTCAATATTCGCTTAATAGATAAAGCCCCACCTTTCCACAATCCGTGGACACGCAGGGCTTCAATGGTATAATGAGAACAAGTCGGTTCATAACGACAGGATTTGGGTAACAAAGGAGAAATGACATATTGATAAACTTTCACCAAAGCTATAAAAGGCGCTATGAGGATTTTTTTTAACATCTTGTTTACAATACAAAGCTCGTTCCTTCTTTAGAATCTTTAAGCTGAATATTTAAGTCTACTAAAGCATCGCGAATTTTATCACTCATTTCATAATCGCGATTATCACGTGCGCGTTTGCGTAAATCAATCAATAATTGAACAACTTTTTCTAAGCGTTCGCGATCTTGACTCCCTCCTTGCGCAGCACCTATAGCTTCTAAACCTAAAATATCAAAACTAAACACATTTAAAGCTTCACTGAGCAAGTTTTGATCATCAGCCGAAAGAGTTGCTTTTCCCGCTTGAACAGCATTGATAAATTTTACAGCTTCAAATAGTTTTGCAATTAATCCCGGGCTATTAAAATCGTCATTCATCGCATCATAGCAATCTTGCTTCCAGCGCTTTACATCAAATGAAGAAGCTGCTGAAATTTTTAATTCCGGTAACAGCAACAAGGCATCCATCAAACGGTTAAAACCTTTTTCAGCAGCCTGTAAAGCTGCATCTGAAAAGTCTAAAATGCTGCGGTAGTTGGCTTGCATCATAAAAAAGCGTGCAACACTCGGCGAATAGGCTTTACTCAAATTAGGATTATCTCCTGTAAACAATTCTTCAGGAAGGATATTATTCCCTGTACTTTTCGCCATTTTTTGACCGTTAAGCGTCAGCAAATTAGCATGCATCCAATAGCGCACCGGACTTTCACCATGCGCAGCTTGCCCTTGAGCAATTTCAGCTTCGTGATGTGGGAATTTTAAATCCATTCCGCCGCCGTGAATATCAAACTGTTCACCTAAGTATTTATTACTCATCACCGTACATTCTAAATGCCAGCCTGGAAATCCTAAACTCCACGGCGAAGGCCAACGCATGATGTGTTGTGGCTCCGCTTTTTTCCACAAAGCAAAATCTTGCGGATTGCGTTTATCACTTTGCGCACTAAGTGTTCGCGTATTGTGAATCATGTCTTCTAGCTTACGGCCACTGAGTATGCCGTAATGCTCGTGTTCATTGTATTTTTTGACATCAAAATAGACCGAACCATTGGCTTCATAAGCAAAACCTTTCTCTAAAATGGTTTTAATGATTTCTATTTGCTCTACAATATGTCCTGTAGCTGTCGGTTCAATACTTGGTGGTAAGTTATTGAAGCGTTGAAGTATGTTATGGAAATCAACGGTGTATTTCTGCACTACTTCCATAGGTTCTATCTGCTCTAAGCGTGCTTTTTTAGCAATGCGGTCTTCACCGGCATCTTCATCGTTTTCTAAGTGACCTGCATCGGTAATATTGCGCACGTAACGCACTTTATAACCCAAGTGTTTTAAATAACGAAATACCAAATCAAATGAAATAAACGTACGACAATTTCCCAAATGTACTTTACTGTAAACCGTAGGGCCACAAACATACATCCCGACATAGCCTTCTGTCAGACTCTTAAAAGTTTCTTTTTCACCTGAAAGTGAATTGTAAATTTTCAACTCTTGGGTCTCGTATAATTTCATTTTTTTACTTGAGATTTAATAGTTAACTGCAATAAAATTCTATTCAAATTTAGTTTTCAATCTGATGTACTCTAAAAATTCACGCTTCACGTGTGGCTCTTTAAATTGACCGCCAAATTCACCAGTCACCGTACTACTTTCAATGTCTCTAATCCCACGACTATTCACACACAAATGCTTGGCATCAATCACACAAGCTACATTTTTTGTATTCAGCACCGCTTGTAATTCTTCAACTATCTGCAAGGTCAATCGTTCTTGTACCTGAGGTCGTTTGGCGTAATAATCTACAATGCGATTCATTTTTGACAAGCCCACTACAGTTCCATTTGAAATATAAGCTACATGTGCACGCCCAATAATAGGCAACAAATGATGCTCGCAAGTGGAATAGACCACAATATTCTTCTCTACCAACATCTCACCGTATTGATATTTATTATCAAACACCGAGGCACTGGGTTTATTAGCTGGATTTAAGCCTGCAAAAAGTTCGTTGACAAAAGATTTTGCCACGCGCTTAGGAGTACCCTTTAGGCTATCATCAGTTAAATCGAGCCCTAACGTTTCCATGATATGGCGTACATCTTTCTGGATAAGCTCAATTTTCTCTGCATCTGATTTCTCAAAAGCATCTTTTCGCATTGGGGTTTGACGATTTGCACTAATGTGATCATCGCCCATTTCATCTATTGTGTGTATTGAATTTGCGTCCATCAAAACAATGACATTATAATTACAATTTGCAAAGGTAGTGATTTTGTATTTGCAAACCTGTAAATTACAAAAGGATACTTGTGAGTTTACTGCTCAGTACCTGCTCAAATAGCATTCCTCCATCATTTCTCTATCTACTCTTATTTCTAGATTTTAAATGTTCTTCATAATTCGCGCTGCGCAATCGATATAGTCTTACTATATAAAACTGCTCTCAGCAAAGTATAGCCCTGTAAGTTTTGCACCTTATATTAACTCACAACTACCTAATTATATAATTTTCAAATTATTACACCTGTTATTCTTTATTAACTTATATCAATTTGAGTCGTTTTGCGTGAGGGATTGAGGCATTTGTTGAAGCTCTTTTGCGGCGGTTTTAAAAATAAACCTCTGTGAATTAGCGCCAAATTTAGCCGCAAAAAGCGACTGCCGAAAGCCCGACCCCGCGCGATTAGAGATGGGGTAACGGATTGATTAAGCAGATAGCTAACGGAGAGCTGGAACGATTACTGTGAGCTGCGCGGGGGCACGCCCAAGAAAAAAAATAACAAAACAATCGCCTACAAATATAAAACGATTCCAAATCAAAATAAATGTTCAACTAAAAAAACATGGAGCTCAGAAAACCCTATACAACGCGGATGTTTTTACAATTTAACATTACGTAATTATAAAAAATTATTAATCTTTATTTGGTTATCTGTTTTTTTTAATGTACTATTAACGTCCCAAATAAAAATGATGAAAAGAAAGCTAATATTAATATTTATATTATTATTGATTGGTAGTTTAACGGCCAGTCACTTCCTGCCCCTTCAACCCCATAAAACCTCGTCTTCACCACAAGCTGCTACGCTTATTTCGGCTAGTTTTATGCCTACATCTAACTTTACTGTTGATGGCACTACAATCTATATGGCTGATCAAGACGATTCAGGGACTACTTTTGAACAATGTGATGGCCAGTTAACCGATGGATCAGAATCAGGTGGACTCTACGGATTTATAGGTTCTAAAATCGTCACTATTTGCCCTGGTACCGCTGATCAGGTTATCAAAGTCAACTTTACAGAATTTCAACTTTCACAATTTTATACCTTAAAAATTTATGATGGTAATTCAACCAGCGCACCTTTAATTGGCACGTTTAGTGGCAACACTAACCCCGGAACCATTGTCGCTTCCGGCAATAACACCTCAGGTTGCTTAACCTTTGAATACATAGGAACAGATGATGATGGTGAGGTCCCTAATGTTCCTAATGTTTTTGGATTTACTGCTGATATTAGCTGCACTGACCCTTGTCAACAAATTACAGCAGACCTCTCTGTCATTTTAGATGGCGAGACCCTCAGCCTTGATGATGGGGTGTATAAAGTCCCTAAAAATCAAAGTATTGATTTCTCTGCGCTTGTAGATTTTGAAACCAGTGATCAAGGCGCCACCTATCAATGGGATTTTGGCGATGGCGATATCACCAATGCTTCTCAAACTAATAATCCTGTTTCTCACATCTATGATCAGGAAGATACCTTTGACGTTACCTTAACTGTAACTGACGATCAAGGCTGTAGCTACACCTTTACTATTCCGGTGAAAGTTATGCCGAGCACCATTGTTGTTGAAACGGATACCTACACGGTTGAAGAACTCGTTAAAGATATTCTTATAAACAATGCTTGTGCGCAAGTGAGTAACATCACCTATTCAAGTGCAGGTACTAATGGTGAGACTTTCAAAAGTATTGGCTATTTTGACTCGCCCTTTACTGACTTCCCGATTACAGAAGGGGTAATTTTAAGCTCCGGGAACGCCGAATCTGCTGAAGGTCCGGAGACGAGTTCACAAGGCAATGGATCATTCAACTGGCCTGGCGACCCCGACCTCGATGACCTAATTGATCAAATTGAAGGCTCTGGTGGTCCTGCTTCGCACAATGCCACTATTATTGAGTTTGATTTTGTTTCTTTTGCCAATCAACTCTCTTTTAATTTTCTTTTTGCTTCTGAAGAATATGGTGGCTATCAATGTACATTCTCGGATGTTTTTGCTTTTTACTTGACGGATGAAGCTGGAAACACCACCAATTTAGCTGTGGTTCCCGGCACAACTACTCCTGTAGCCGTAACAACCATTCGCGATGGGCAGTACAATGGCGGCTGTCCCTCTTCTAATGAAGAGTACTTCGATACTTATTATGGATTTGGTGGTGCTCCACCTGAGGATGCTGCTGCTAACTTTTTAGGTAACACGGTTAAAATGACAGCTTCTTCACCTGTCACACCCGGAGAAGTCTATCACATAAAGTTGGTTATTGGCGATCGAGGCGACAATATTTTAGATTCAGCTGTATTTTTAGAGGCTGGTAGTTTTGATATTGGCGGCGTGGATCTCGGTCCGGATATTAATGCTGAAGCAGGGAATTCTTCTTGTATTGGAGACACCATCACGCTGTATTCTGGTATAGAACCAATTGAAGGAATTGAGTTTTCTTGGTATAAAGATGATGTACTCATTCCTGATGCTACTGCTGATTCGTTAAACGTAACTGAGAGTGGTGAGTATATCATCAATGTAGATGCTTCTTTCCTCGATGCCGACTGTATCAGTGCAGACACTATTGTGGTTGATTTCTTGCCTACTCCTGTTTTAGAGCAAACGCTACCCGAAGATAAGTTTATTTGCTCAGCTGAACTTCAACCTGAATTTGACTTGACTACTAATGACGATAATATTTTAGGTAATCAAAATCCGGATGATTTTGTCATTACTTATTACTTATCTGAAGCCGACGCGGAAGCTGGCACAAATGCCGTTGACAACCCTGAAACATTCCAATTCCCTAACGCAACTGATGATTGTTATACCATTTGGACCCGTATTGAAGGCTATGCAGCAGATGAATTAACGGGTTGCTACCTCGTGTCCAATTTTGAAATTTGCCACGGCTCATTAACCATTGGTACCCTAGACGATTTAGAAGCTTGTTATAATGACGAAGCACAAAGTTCTACATTTGATTTATCATTAAATACTGACAATGTACTCGGCAATTATGCCTCTGATGAATACGAAGTAACTTATTACAACTCTAGTGATGATGCTATTAATGCAACAAACCCTATTGCTACTCCTGAGGCTTATGAAAATACTACAGGTGACCCCGAAATAATCTATGTACGTTTGGAACAAGTAGGTGATGCTG
>CAYVJG010000044.1:0-18250 GCA_964451785.1 uncultured Flavobacteriaceae bacterium | reverse complement strand
AGTATTCACGCTTAATGTGCTGCGCTTCCCAACCTTGTTCCGCTAATTGCGGATCAATAAAGTTTGCTCTCGTATCTGCTTCGGAGTACTGTTTTGCCATAGTTTTATTTTTTTAGCTCCCTTATTTTTTAATGTATAATACGTTCCTCTATCTTTTCCGTGAACCTCATATTAATTCAGCTTTCAATAATTCCTCTAAAACTTGATAGGTTTTTGTATTTCCCGAATAGGCTCGTCTTAAATTCAACCGTCCGACTTTCAGGCTGTTGTATACGTTCACTTATTCTCATCAACTAGCTCAATTCTTTTCTTCTTTGTTGAAGAGCAACACCGTTCGTTCATATATTCAATCATTCCGCAGTCGTAAAAAAACTATACAAAAGGCAAAAAACCGACAAACCATAAAAATAAGCAATTAATTGTTAAGCCGAAATACATCCCCACTATATTCTGCCACTGAAAGAAAAGTAATAACGCAAACTAACCACAAAACAAATATAGCCAAAAAAAGCCCCGTTTTAGGGCTTTAGTTAAGCGTAGTAAGTTTTGTTTACTGATGTTTTGCACGAGTTACTTCCCGATACAAAAATTAGCAAAGATATTTCCGAGCAGGTCATCGGTTGTGATTTCGCCGGTAATTTCACCGAAATAATACAGGGCTTGACGAATGTCGATGGCTAGTAAATCGCCGGTGAGCCCGAGGTTTAATCCTTCTTGTACTTTATTGATTTCTTGCTGTGCTTTTAACAGCGAATCGTAGTGTCGTGAGTTAGTGACAATCGTATCGTTGTTGCGCAATGCTCCGGTATCGACATAGTTTTTCAGCTTGTCTTTTAGAGCCTCAATACCGTGATTTTGTTTGGCGGCTATAAATTGTAGGTCGGTACCGGTGATAGGATCTAAAGCTGCTTGCAACAAGTCGATTTGTGTTTCAGTAAGCAAATCGATTTTATTGATTACGATTAAAAACGGTTTATCGGGAAAACGGTTTTTAATACGGTTGATTTCTACCATCATTTCCTGTTTTACCAGTTCATTTTCAATGGCTTGTGTACTCGGAATCATCAACAAAGCAATCGAAGATTTACCGATTTTCTCAAAGGTTTTTTTGATACCAAGGCCTTCAATTTCATCGGTGGTTTCACGAATTCCGGCCGTGTCGATAAAGCGAAATCCAATGCCACCAATGGCGATATCGTCTTCAATCGTATCGCGCGTGGTGCCGGCAATATCACTTACAATAGCGCGATCTTCATTGAGTAAAGCGTTGAGTAAAGTAGATTTTCCGGCATTCGGTTCGCCAATAATAGCTACCGGAATACCGCGTTTTATCACGTTACCTACGGCAAAGGAATCAATGAGTTTGTTAAGCGTTTTTTGAATTTTCCAAATGAGTTCTTGAAACTGATCGCGGTTAGCAAATTCGACATCTTCTTCTGCAAAATCGAGTTCGAGTTCAATCAGCGAAGCAAAATTCAATAATTCTTCGCGCAGTTGTTTAATTTCATTCGCAAAACCACCGCGCATCTGATTCATTGCCAATTGATGAGCGGCTTCGTTATCGCTGGCAATCAAATCGGCTACCGCTTCAGCCTGACTCAAATCCATTTTCCCGTTGAGGAAAGCGCGCATCGTAAATTCGCCGGGGTTAGCTGCACGGGCGCCCTGACGCAGTAACAGGTTAATAATTTCTTGTTGAATAAACGGACTGCCGTGGCAAGAGATTTCAACCGTAGGCTCGCCGGTATAAGAGCGATTTCCCTGAAAAACAGACACTAAACTTTCGTCAATAATGCGTTCGCCGTCTTTGATATATCCCAACTGTAGGGTATGCGATTGTTGTTGGCATAAATCTATTTTTTGGCGACCTTCAAAGACCGGCGCCACCAAGGCAATTGCTTGCGGACCGGATACACGGATAACGGCAATAGCCCCACTGCCGGCGGGGGTAGCTAAAGCAACAATAGTTTCGTCTAAAATCATAGGGCAAAGATAGTAAACATCTACTATAACGCGCTTTATAAAAAGTTATAGTTGAAGACTTTGTTTGGTAATAATCGCATCGTTGATCACAAATGGGCGCGGCATCATTTGAGGGGTACGCGGCTGAATTTTTAACCAAGGATTAGATAGTAAATCATTACTCATTCCATAAAAATCAATTTGAGGTTGCACGTTTATAGGTACTTTAAACGATAAACGTAACGTGTCTTTATCAACAGGAATGTAAGTCAGCAAACGCGTGTCTCTCGCGGTAGTTTTTCTGATTTTAGTCGACCGGTTATGCAAGTTTTTCAGCAAAATTTGATTGGCTTTAAGTATTTTCATTTCAGATTTTGAATCGCTGTAAATCAACAATTCATTCAACTTGCGTTCTGCCACAATATTTAATTTATAGCGAATTTGTTCTGTTTGGATTAATGTATCCGTTTTCACCCAAATCTTCACTCCGGGAATCGCTTTTGTTGGAGCAGAATCGGCATAGGTAAATTGGCTGCCATATTTACTAGCCCCTATGGTCATTATTGAATCGGATTCTTGTCCGGAAATAGCTTGTTTAGTCCACTCATCTAAAATATGATCATAAGTTGTCCACTGTGCTTTTTGTTGTGTTTTATCGAGCATATACACCAGGCTATTAGGTTTAGGATGTTCTGCCGTAAAGGTCGAATTGCGCTGCGCCGAAATAAAAAACACAATCCCGGCGAGCACAAAGATTAAGCTCCACACCAACTTACCTTTAAAGTTGATAAAAGTAGGCCACAACATTCCAAAAATCAAGGTTAAAAAGGCTAAAGAAGCAAAGGTAATTTTCATACCCAAAGCTACAGGAAGGGATAAAACTAAGGTCCCTAATAAAAAAATCATCGGAATAGCCAATATCAAGTGTACCCACTGTAGATAGCGCCATCCCCAAAGACGTAAAGCAATGCTAAGTTCTAAAAACAAAACAGGAATCACAAAATATGAAGCCCCTTTAAATGCAATAGCTAGAGCGGTAATAAGCAATAGCCAAACGCACAAAGGCCCTAACAAAATGCCTATTTTGCCACACCAACGTTTTCCAAAATATAACACTATCCATTGAAGCGCTATAGCGAGCATTACAAACGCCCCAATATACATATGCCCGTTATATGGAAATCCCTGCTCAATTTCGAGGTATTGTGGATTAAAATGCAATACTGCTTGCCAGCCAAAATAACCTAAGGCAACAGCTAGAAGGACACCAAAAAAACTAATAGTAACAGCTTTAAAAATTTGACCAGTTGTGATTTGCTGTGTTCTAAAGCCCCAAATTATTAGACTTAACCCGATGAGCCAGGCTAAAATTGCCAAGGGGTAAATCCAGGAATAGTTGTAATGCACTAACTTTAAAATCGGAAAATTAAAATAGATCTGTTCGGATTCTGTTTGCAAATCAGCTAAATCAGCCTGCCCCAAATAAGGCAATAATCCCATTAAGTAGCTGCCTTGATGGGCCAGTGAATTAGGGTCTAAATTAGCGGTAACATCTTTAGCGGTATGGTAAAAAAAGTGATTATCAATAAAGGCAAAAAAGAGGCTTGGGATATCCTTTTCAACTCTAAACACTGTTGCATCAGTATCATTAGGCATACGTTTATACACTTCATACATCAGTGATGAAGCTTCGGGATAGTCGACATCAGCTTCGGCAAAGTGTTTAATCAATTGAGCATTGCCGTGATTAGTTTCGAGAATCATCATTGACGGACCGCTAGTGCCGCGGGCTTCAAAATTGAGAACGAGTCCTACATTTTGCACCCAAGGATGTTTTTGCGCAAAAAGTTTAGCGCCAATCAAGCCGATTTCTTCGGCATCTGTAATGCAAATAACTATATTATTTTTAGGAGAAAACCCTTTAGCTTTTAAGGCGCGGACACTCTCTAAAATGGCAGCTACGCCTGAAGCATCATCACTGGCGCCGTAAGACGAATGTGGAGCGCTATCATAATGCGCTAACACTAATAAATCACTACCAAGTTGAGGATGAGAACCTTTAATTTGTGTTACTATATTAACAGGACGCGTGAGTACCCCAAAATCGCTCACCGTATAATCTGATTGCGTGTGCACTTCAAGACCTAAGTTTTGAAAAGCGCTTACAATATAATTACGCACTTTATTATGCACTTCTGTTCCCACGGCATGTGGATGCTGACTCAGAGCTTCGACTTGTTGTAAAGCGCGATAGGTTGAAAATTTTGTTTTAGCAACCCCCGGTTCTGGCTTAATAATTGGCATTAAACTTGAGAAACTCAAGAACACTAAAAAAATGAGTACAAATAAAATCCCTAACTGGAGTAATCTACGTTTCATAGGCTATTTTCCTTTAATGCTCTCGCTTGACTAGTACAAATTTCTTCCCGCCTTCAAGAGGCAAAAAACCGCGGTCGTACACAAAATAATATACGGTTCCTTTTTTGGTGGTATACAGACTGGTATGATAAGTAAAATCATAGCCTAATTTGACTAAATCTCGCTTATCGACAGTAGTTTTCCCTTCGGGATTTAATTCTTCAAGAATGCGGTAATTTTTACGCAGACGATTGTGCACATTGCGCATCAAATTTCTATCATCGCGATGCAGGCGATTATTATAGGCATTGCGACAATAATCACTACAGAATTTCTTATCCGATCTTCCGGTAATTTTATCGCCACATTCTAAACAAGTTCGTCCCATAACATGGTATTTAGGCTTAAGTTTCATTATTCTAGCCCTTTATCAAAGAACTAATTTAACATTTTATATTTATTTAAAAAAGCTATCTACATTTTAATTATTCTTGAACAAAGAAAAAGCCGATTCCTCAATAGTAAAGAATCGGCTTTATAAAAATTGTTAGTAAGACTTATTCTGGTCGATAAGACTCAGGATAAGAAATAGCTGTAAAATGATTACCTTCTAACAAGGTATTAGCTGTTTTGATAATATCTTTTAGAGTAATCGCATTTACTTCTTTATCAAAATTTAGGAAGAATTTTTTACTGCGGTTCCAAACCAAAATACTTTCTAGTTTATTAGCCCAATAGCTATTTTTCTTCAAGTTTTCTTTATGGCTTTCAAGCGTTGCTTTTTGAGCTTTTGCCAAGGCTCCTTTTGGACCTCCATCGGTTTTATAGCCTTTAAATTCTGATTTCAATTCATCGAGAATAGCTTGTACACTTTCAGGGCCTGTTGGCAATTGCATCATCACAGAATAGTGCGTGTAAGGACGGTCGCTGATACTTGCGCTTGCACCACCACTGTAAATCACTTGCATTTTTTCGCGAATAGTATCGGTGATTTGCATAGTCATCATTTGACCGAGCAAGTCGGCTTTAAGTGCATTTTCTTCAGAGTATTTCACATTTTCACCATAAAAGAGTGATAAAATCAAGCTCTTATCATTGTTACCTTTATAGAATTTAAACACATTATCACCTTGAATACGACGCAATCCATTGTCAACATACTTTGGCGTTTCGCCTTTAACCGGTAAGCTAGCAATGTATTTTTCAATAAGTGGTTTAACATCAACTTGATCTACGTTACCTACAATAAAGAAGTGGAAGCCATCAGCATAACCAAACTCGCTATTATAAATATCTAGTACGCGATTAAGCTCAATATTGTTCAATGATTCTTCAGTTGGCACTGCAATTGGTGTCAACGGATCATTGCCATACATTACTGTAATCAACGAGTCAATAAATGCAGATTGAGGGTTTGCTTTAATATTTTCAACACGGGTTTTCATTTTGGTCATAAAGCCTTTAAAAAGGTCTTTATCTAAACGCGAATCGGTTAATTTTAGATAATTCAATTTGAGTAAAGTTTCAAAATCTTGAACAGAAGATGAGCCACTGACATTGTTTGAAACACTTCCCATACTCATGCCAACGTGCACTGTTTTTCCGGATAGGTAATCGCGAAGTGCTGTTGGTGTAAACTGGCCATATCCCATAGTTGAAATAATAGTAGTCAAGAAATTAGTGTTCGATTTATCAGCAGCGCCGTAGCTATTTGACCCTCCAAATTTCACCCCTTTAAAGATAATTTGATCACTTTTAAAGTCTGTATTTTTTACAGTTACTTTTACGCCATTACTCAAGGTATAAGTGGTGCTTCCTAAATCTTTATTGGCTTTAGTTTTTTTGATTGTTCCAGCTACAGGAGCCTTAGCCAATAATTTTTTAGCAACTTTTGTTTCTTTAGGCGCTTCAACTTGTTGTTTGAAAGCTTCTTGTACAGTTGCTAATAATTGCTCATTGCTAGGCAATGTGATTTTACCTTCTTTAGGAGCTGTAATCAAAGCAAAGAAGTTTTTAGAATTAGCTAAAATACCTTGAGCTAATTTGCTCACTTCTTCAGCCGTGATGGTTGGCAACATAGCTTTAGCATAGGCGTATTCATTAGCAATACCTGGAATAGGCTCTTGGCTCATAAAGTTTCCTGCATATTGATCAACTATAGAAGCAGACAACATTTTATCGCGTTCTTTATAGGCTTTTTCATAGAAAGCCATAAACTTTTTCTTTGTGTTTTCAATGTCTTGCTTTGTAAATCCGTATTGACGTACTTGTAACAATTCAGCAACAGCCGCGTCTATGGATTTTTTAAAGTTATCAATTGGTGTTACCCCTAAAGAAAAGCCTTCATCATTAATGGTAAACGACCCAAAGGCTCCGCTCAATGAAGCATAAGCACCGGCGTAAGGTGGATTAGCGGTTTGTGTTTTCTTGCTCAAGTTATGGTTGAGTGCCAATCTAAAAATACCACGCACTAAAGATTCGCGATAATCTTTAAGTGTTTTTTCTACTTGGCGTTTGTGAGCCGGAAACAATAATTGAAAGCTATATCCTGTAGCTTCGTGATCTGTCACCACCATAGCTTTCGGCTGAGTATAAGGTTTAACTTCATATTCAACGCGTTCCTTTTCATTTTTAGGATTTTTGAGATCGCCAAAGTATTCTTTGATCATCTGTTCAGCTTTTTCTGTAGTGATATCACCTACTACGATAACCGCCATATTGTTAGGACGATACCAATCGTGATAAAATTGACGAATCAATTCTGGATCAGCATTCATAATAACCTCTTTGGTTCCTATAGGCAAGCGTTTTGCATAACGTGACCCATTGAGCAGTTCAGGTAAATATTGCTTCATCATTCGCGTAGAAGCATTTTTATCACGCATGCGTAATTCTTCAAAAACTACTTTGCGTTCAGCATTTACCTCTTCATCAGTAATCAAGGCTCCTCCGGCCCAATCAGCAATAATTTGGAAGCCTTTTTGGAGGTTTCCCGATTGGTCAGTAGGAATAGGTAAAATAAAATACGTGCGATCAAATCCGGTATTCGCATTCAAGTCGGCTCCAAATTTCACCCCAATATTTTGTAAATAATCAACGAGTTCGTGCTTTGGAAAATGTTTGAGGCCATTAAAGTTCATGTGTTCCATGAAGTGAGCCAAGCCTTGCTGCTCATCGGTTTCAAGAATAGAACCCGCGTTAATCACCAAGCGCAGCTCAACTTTGTCAGCTGGTTTAGCATTAGGACGAATATAGTACGTCAATCCATTGTCTAAATGTCCTTTTGTGACATTTGGATCTATCGGAATCGATTCACTCAGGTTAATGTTCTGGGCAGAAGTTGTCATTCCTGCAGCCACAACAAATAAAAAAGCTAGAAAAGCTTTTGAAAGTAAATTCTTCATCATATTTTATGTTAAAGTTTGTCGCGAATATACTCATAAAAATCAGCTTAAAAGCGCTTGAAATGTGTTTTTTTTAACCGCTAGTTTTTAGAAGTATCTATTCTTTAACACAGATTTGCTTACCAGCTAAAACAAATATTTATAAGTTATTAAGTTATCTAAAGGATTTGATTATATTTGAACTATTCATCAATTATAAAATCTTATGGGTACTACGGGCATCACCATCATTGTTATTTTAGTCATTATCCTGTTAATGGCATTTTTTACGGTTAAGCAACAAACTGCCGCCATGGTAGAACGTTTTGGAAAATTCCAAAGCATCCGCAATTCAGGTATCCACCTCAAAATTCCATTTATTGATCGCATTGCAGGGCGAGTTAACTTAAAAGTACAACAACTCGACGTGATGGTAGAAACTAAAACCAAAGACAATGTATTTGTAAAAATGCGTGTTTCAGTACAGTATAAAGTGATTGAATCTAAGATATACGACGCGTTTTACAAGCTTCAAAACCACAGTGAACAAATTACAGCTTACGTTTTTGACGTGGTTCGTGCTGAAGTTCCTAAAATGAATGTCGATGATGTCTTTGAAAAGAAAAATAATATTGCTATAGCTGTCAAAGCCGAACTTAATGACGCTATGGATGAATACGGTTATGACATTATCAAATCACTAGTCACCGATATCGATCCTGATGCCGAAGTAAAATTAGCGATGAACCGTATCAACGCCGCCGAACGTGAAGAAGTAGCTGCTAAACACGAAGGGGAAGCCGATCGTATCCGTATTGTAGCAAAAGCTACTGCTGAGGCCGAAAGCAAGCGTTTGCAAGGACAAGGTATTGCTGACCAGCGTCGCGAAATAGCACGCGGTTTACTTGACAGTGTCGATGTCCTCAACAACGTAGGAATTAACTCACAAGAAGCCTCAGCGCTTATTGTGGTTACGCAACATTATGACACCCTAGAAGCTATTGGTAGCGAAACCAACAGTAACCTAATCTTGCTCCCCAATTCGCCACAAGCCAGTAACGACATGCTCAACAATATGATTGCTTCATTTGCTGCCAGCAGTAAAATAGGTCAAGAAATGAAAAAAGAAAACCAAGAATTAAAAGAAGGTAAAACAGGTCGCTCTTCTAAATCCTAATCGGGATAATCTAACCTAAAAGTAATCTTTTTACAAAGTCCTAATTCTTAATTGATTTAGGACTTTTCTTTTTTTAGTTTCCACGGATAACTTTCTTTAAAATTCAGTAATTTTGGCATTATGGCAGCAAAGCGAATACAGATTGACAAGTTCATCACGCTCGCCAAGACCACCTTGGTCATTGACGTCCGTAGCCCTAAGGAATATCAGCAGGCACATTATCCTTCGGCAATATCACTTCCTCTATTTTCAGATGAAGAGCGCAAAATTGTCGGCACCACTTACAAACAGCAAAGTCGTGAAAAGGCAATTAAAATTGGGTTAGATTTTTATGGCCCTAAAATGAAAGACATGCTCAACGAAGTTGAAAGCCTTTTAAATGCTCGTCAAGAACGCAGCGTTATTGTGCATTGTTGGCGTGGAGGCATGCGCAGTGCCGCCGTGGCTTGGCTTCTCGACCTGTATGGATTTAAAGTTTACACCTTAGAAGGCGGCTATAAAGCTTTTAGAAATTGGGTTTTAAATCAATTTAAAATCCCTTATTCCCTCCGTGTTTTAGGTGGATTTACAGGCAGTGGAAAAACCGAAATCCTCAAAGAATTAGCTCAAAATCATCACCCGATGATTGACTTGGAAGGCTTAGCCGAACACAAAGGCTCCGCTTTTGGCAACTTAGCAAATCACCAACAAAAGAGTACTGAATTTTTTGAAAATAAACTCGCCTTAAAGCTTTTTGAGCTCTCCACACAACAATTTGACGATCCTACAATTTGGGTAGAAAGTGAAAGTAGCCGCGTCGGGAATATCAACATTCCACATCTCTTTTTTAATCAGATGAAAACCGCTACACGCCTCAATATCGAAGTACCTTTTGAAGAACGCTTGCAATTTATCTTAAAAGGTTATGGCCATTTTGATAAAACGGCACTTATTGCCGCCACCAAACGTATCAAAAAACGTTTAGGCGGATTGCGTATGCAAGAAACTATTGCCTTTATTGAACAAGACGATTTACACAGCGCTTTTTCTATTCTACTAAATTATTACGACACAGCTTATCTGAAAAGTCAACGGAGTTTTCAAAAAGCCAGCTACAACATTCCATTGCCGGGCACTGACGAAAAAATAAATGCCGAATTAATTTTAAAAGCACTTCAACAACCCGCTTAATTTTATTTATTGCAGTATGCAAAACGAATCGATCAAACTCACCCAACACGCTCATGGCGCCGGTTGTGGTTGCAAAATAGCACCACAAGTTTTAGAAGAAATTCTTCAAACTCCTGAAGCTCCACAAGAATTCAAAAATTTATTGGTTGGCAACAGCACCAATGACGATGCTGCTGTATATCAACTCAACGACACCGAATCGCTTATTGCGACAACAGATTTTTTCACTCCTATTGTTAACGATCCGTTTATCTTTGGACAAGTAGCCGCTGCCAATGCTATCAGTGATGTTTATGCTATGGGCGGACAACCCCTCTTGTCATTAGCCATTTTAGGCTGGCCTGTTGACAAACTGCCCATTTCAGCCGCTCAGCAGGTGCTCGAAGGAGCGCGTAACATTTGTACGCAAGCCGGCATCCCGCTTGCCGGAGGGCACAGCATAGACACAAAAGAACCCATCTTTGGACTTTCAGTAAACGGCCGTATACAAACTAAACTACTCAAACAAAACAGCAATGCTCAAATTGGCGATTTACTGTTTTTGACTAAACCACTCGGGGTCGGTATTTTAGCTACAGCCTCAAAACGCGAAAAATTAGAAGCGACTGATTTAGAAACTTTGCACAAACACTTAACGCAACTCAACAAAATAGGCCAGGACTTAGGGCAACTCAATGCTGTGCGCGCCATGACTGACGTGACCGGATTTGGTTTAGGTGGCCATCTTATTGAAATGGCTGAAAATGCAAATTTATCAGCTGAATTAAATTACAATGCTATTCCGAAGGTTGCCGGACTCGACAAATACTTACAGCAAAATATTTTGCCTGATGCTACTTTTAGAAACTGGAATGCGATCAGTGATAAAATCAAGTTTGAACCTGCAGCCGATGCGCTAGAAGGCTTTAAACTCTTACCCGACCCACAAACCAATGGTGGATTACTCATTGCTGTTAATCCCAAAGAAGCAGATCAAGTCATAAACCTACTTCAAACTGAAGGCTATGCAGATTTTTGTAAACCAATAGGTAGAATGATTGAAGCCGAAGAAAAACGTATTATTGTAAAATAACACAACTGTCACTACAGCTCACATAAAACCCCGAACTGTTCATGGCAATTCGGGGTTATTTATTTAATACGAAAGTGACATTCAAAATGAACCAATCTTCCTGTTAAAATTACAAATCTCTGCGTTATAAATGCTCGCCATAGCTATGGCTATGCCTGTGCTTTTTGCCTTGACCTTTGAAATTTTAACGACAAAATATTTGGTCTATTTTAAAAATAATTTCCGTATAAGATGAATTCGTTTTTATAAACCGAGAACTTTTACACCTTGTTCAAAGATGACATCTACAGGAATATTTTCTGCAGTTAAGCGTTCTAAATCACTTTGTAATTGTGAACCGATTTTCCCTTCTTTCTTCACTAACTCCGCAACGGCTTTGTAGTTACCATCACCCTGCAAGGTCAATAACAGGTGAGATAAATCTTTAACTGCTTGGTGCATTTTATCGTAATTTACTTTGTAATAGCCATTCTCCAAACGTTCAAAGGCCCCGTGTTCTTTAAAGAAATTAAAGCGAATCATGTTCGCTACGCCATGTGCATCACCAGCACCAAAACGAACTGATCTAAAGATACTCGCTACAAAAGTGGTATAGTAATCTTTTAAATTACCGTTTAACTCTCCTTTATCTAAAAGCTGTTCTACCATATAGAGGCCAAGAATATCGGCCTTGCCCTCTTCAACAGCTGAGGCGTGTTCTTTCAATGCTTTACGCACAGTACCTTTACCGTCTAACGTATTTTTAATCCCTAAACCATGAGCCACTTCGTGAAACATAGTATTAGCAAAAAAGGCATCAAACGTAATGTGTTTTTGCTGTTCAGGAGTAATCAACACATTCGCAATCGGCACCAAGATTTTGTCAAATTTAGCACGCATAGCATTTTTGAGTTGCAAGCGACGTGTTCCGCGTTTAAGCTGTACTTCCTCATCATTAGGCAAGTTAATTGCAATGGTTTTACCACCAGCATTAGCCGCCCCGGCATAGTAAATAACGTCATAAGCATTCAAATCAGCATCAGAACCCGGCGTTTCTTGCTTATAAGCTTCCGGAACAGGTAAATTTTTCTGTAATTCAGGGAGGTAAGCCGCATATTTTGCCAAACGTTGACTCCAGTCTTTATCTTTGCGCAACACATAAGACTCATAAGAGGCTTTATAGCCAAACAGCTGGTCTTCGTAAGTTTCAATTGGACCGATAACTAAGCCTAAGGTATTATCACTCATATCCATCCAAGCTAAATCGCTCGTGCGGAATTGATCGCTTTCTAACGCATCAGCACGCAAGTTTAAATATTTTGCCCAGCTATCATTTTCGGCAAGTTTAGCCGCTTGACGCAAATAATCGGCAGCGCGTTTAAGTTGCGCTTTAAATTTTTCGTGATACGGCAAGACATACAGTTTACCGGTTTCATCACGACGAATAAAGCTGTAAAGTCCATCCTTTCCTTTTAAATCAGCTTGCTCAAACTCTTCCTTAGTCATATCCTTAGGGTAAAAATTTGCTCCAGCCGGTTTAGGGCCAATGCCTTTTACAAAAGCTTTATCATTGTCTAGTCTATCCCAAGGACCGTAATTGATTTGAACAAATTCTTTAGTTGCAGGATCAGAAATAGTGTTTAACAAACTATCTAAATTGCCATAGGTTTGTGCCCAATAAAGCGTATCCATCACTTTGGCCGCTTTGATCAACAAGGGAATCATTTGCTTTTGCTCCTCAGTTAAAGTTGAAATATCTGTAGTCAACTTAACTTTAGCGTATTGATCCACTTTTTGTTGAATGGCGTTATCTTGTGTTGCCTTCATTTCCACTTTATTTTCAGCTTCAGAGGGCGAATTTTGTTTTTTAGATTGTTTACAAGCGGTTAAACTTGCAGCAACCATCCCGCCGACTAATAATGCTGTTCTTTTTTTCATAATACGTTATTCTAATTTACGATTTCTATTTGACTTTAAATAGCGTTATCAAAAATAGAAAATATCTATTTCATTAGTTATAAAAACGTAAAAAATCCTCACTGCCATCCGAATCCTAGCTGCCGCACGAATCCTTTCGTGTGGTTCCTGACCTTTTTGCATGATAGCATGGCATTTTGACTTAACAGCATTACCATACGATACAAACCTGCGATAGCGGAGGTCCTTTTCTTTTTTGCATTGCCCAAAAAAGAAACAAAAAACGCTAGGCTGATTTTAATTCCCTTGAAAACTAGCGCAAAACGCTTGTCCCCCGAAGGGCAAAAAAAGAGCCCTTCTCCTCACCAACGACGGCGCGCTTTACTGGTTTTCTACAGCAATTAAAAGTAGGCCGATTCTTTTCAATCTTTCTTTACAGGTGGATCTTTAAAAGTAAAATCAAAAAAAATGCTGCCGCACGAATCCTTTCGTGTGATTCCTGAATCTTTTCGTGTTAGCTCTAGTCTTTTGATTGAGGAAATAAAATGGGTGGATTCAAATCACAAATAGTCTTGCACTTGTTCCATCAATTTACGCATAGGAACTTGCGTAGTATCTACAGCAATGTTTTTAGGGCCATAAGGTTCATACTTAATAGCTTTTGTCACTTTAAACAAGCCAATCGTCGCTACGCCTGAAGCACTAGACAAATGCATAATTCCGCTATCGGCACCAATAAAAACATCACAAGCGGCCAAAAATCCGGTCATTTCCATAATATCGCGACTGTAATAATGCGGGGCTGCAAAATCGACTTGTGACACTTTTTCGGCAGGCAACATTTCTACAATATTACAATCCGGAAATTTTTCTTGTAAACTTTCATAACAGTCTTTCCACCAATCTTTTGTATAGCATTTATCGCGTGTAGCATAAGTAAAGATACAAATTGTTTTTTTAGAAGAATCGGCAATAGCCTCTAATTCGCGTTTTCCTTTTTGGCGTTCTTCATCGGTTAAGCGCAAACGCATTAAAGGGATAGGTTCATGACGACGGTCATAGCCTAATTGAGCCAAGTATTCGCGTAAACTCAAAATGGATGCCTTGGCGATATGTTTAAAATCGTATTGGAACTGTTTGCTTTTAGCAGCAGCTTCTTCTTCTTCTATATCAAAAAATTTATAGCGCCCGCGTGACATATTAGTAATCAGTCGTCCTGATGAAGAAGTGTTGACCACGTTTATCACCATATCGTATTTATACGATTTTACAGCAAACCAGGATTTGATATATTTTCCTAATTCCTTCATCGGTTTACGCGGCATACGCATAATGCGATTAACAGGATCAAAATGCTGAAAGAGAATAGGGCCTAATCCGCCTTTTAAAAACAAATCAATTTTAGCGTTTGGAAATGCGGCCATCAATTCTTCCACAAGAGGTATCACCAACAATTGATTCCCTAAACGATGGTTAGGACGAATAATCAATATCGATTTAATTTCGTCAGGTTTTATCGGATTCCCATCTTTAGGAATTTTAATTTCACCTACATTTTTAGTCAAACTACGTGTAAATCTTCTTCGATATTCATTAATACGTGGAGATACTTTCATATTGATTGGGCTAGCTTTATTATTAGAACGCTAAAAATTGTAATATCATACAAAAATAAAATATTAGTACTAATAAGCTTCTTTTACCGATTTAAAAATCAGTGAATACTAAGATTTATTTTTTTAGTTAAAGGCTATCAGAATTAATTTTCACTTTACACATTGAGGCTTTCAAACGAAATGCAGTAAGTTCATCACAAATACTTATTTTCGTAGCAAACAACAACCTAATATATTATGATCAAATCACTCTTAATTGGTTTCATTTGCCTGTTGAGTTTAGCTCCACAACTGCAAGCACAAACAGACAGTCAAAAACCGCGAATCATCATCTTAGCTACCGGAGGAACTATTGCCGGAGCTGGCGAATCAGCCACAAAAGCAGCTTATACCGCAGGAGAAGTGCCGATTAAAGAATTGGTAAACGCCGTGCCGGCCATCCACAAAATAGCGACTGTAAATGGTGAACAAATTGCCAACATTGGCAGTCAAGATATGAATGTTGCCACCTGGCTAAAACTGAGCAAACGCATCAACGAAATTTTTGCCCAAAACTTAGCTGACGGCATTGTGATTACGCATGGTACAGACACCATGGAAGAAACCGCTTACTTTTTGAGCCTAACCGTAAATTCAGATAAACCTGTAGTGCTAGTAGGTGCTATGCGTCCTTCAACAGCATTGAGTCAAGATGGCAATCGCAATTTACTAGATGCCGTTACTGTAGCTTCGGCTCCGGCTAGTGCGCATGTGGGGGTTGTGGTAGCCATGAATGAGTATATTTTTGCGGCACGTGATGTGGATAAAACCAGCACGACAAACGTAACTGCTTTCCAATCACGTAATTTTGGCCCTATAGGCTTAGTGCACGATGGGCAAGTGCATTATTATTACAAGCCTATCAACCATTCAGCTGATAAATTTGAAGTAAATAAACTAGACGAATTACCTAAAGTAGCTATCATTTACGGGTATGCCGGTTCACCAGCCTGGCTAGTTAAAGCTGCTATCAAGCACAATGTTGACGGTATTGTGTATGCCGGTGTCGGAAATGGAAATGTCAACACAGCCACATTAAAAGCTTTGGAAAAAGCCGTAAAAAAAGGCATTATCGTTTGCCGCTCTTCACGTATTGGAGGCGGTCGAGTTACGCTGCACAATGAAATTGACGATGAAGCTTTAGGATTTATTGTTGCCGATAATTTGAATCCGCAAAAAGCCCGTATTTTACTGCAATTAGCTTTGACTAAAACAGAGGACAAAGCTGAATTACAAAAACTATTTTTTCAAAATTAAAAACTGACTATCAGTTTTTTACACCCAAAACAAAGCGACACGTTAAACTTATCTTATAGTAAGCAGATAAGCTAAAACTGTCGCTTTTCTATTTTGTTAGATTGTAAAATATAGCCGACATTTGCACGCTCAAAAAATGAATTTATGAAAAAGGGACTTTTAGCCTTAGCTTGTGGCGGCATGGCCATCGGGATGACTGAGTTTACCATGATGGGAATCTTGCCAACGCTAGCTCAAGATTTAGATGTCAGTATTCCTACTGCGGCTCACCTCATCGCTTTATATGCTTTAGGTGTTGTGGTAGGCGCGCCAACCTTAGTTTTAATTTCAGGAAAATTTCCACCTAAAAAAATCCTGTTATTCTTAATGCTACTCTTTGTCATTTTTAATGGCTTATTTGCTATTGCGCCTGGTTTTACCTTACTCGAAATATCTCGATTTACAGCTGGTTTGCCGCACGGCGCCTTTTTTGGAGTAGGGTCAGTAGTGGCTACACGTTTGGCAAAACCCGGCAAAGAAGCGCAAGCCGTATCGATTATGTTTACCGGATTAACTGTTGCCAACCTCATCGGAGTACCGATTGGCACTTACATCGGGGGGCATTTTGATTGGCGCTTGTCTTATGGGTTAATTACATTAATCGGCCTTTTAACCTTACTTGCTATCTGGCTGTGGCTCCCTAATCTTCCTCAACAAAAAGGGCTCAATCTCAAAAAACAACTCAGCTATTTTACCACTAAACGCGCTTGGCTATTAGTGGCGGTCATTGCCATTGGAACCGGCGGATTATTTGCGTGGGTATCCTACATTGCGCCAATGGTTATGAATGTTTCGGGCTTACCTGAAAGTCGCGTGCCTATCATTATGATTTTAGTAGGTTTAGGTATGGTTATCGGCAACTTGCTCGGCGGAAAACTAGCTGATATGACCAACCCGACAAAAGCTGCCATCACCGGATTTACCGCAATGGTCATTTGTCTCATTACGGTGCACTATACAGCGCCAATTGAATATATGGCTTACGTCATGGCTTTCACCACCGGCATCATTGCTTTTTTAGTAGGAACACCTTTACAAATGATGCTTATTCGCGATGCTAAAGGCGCTGAAACCTTTGCGGCCTCAGCAGGACAAGCTTGTTTTAATATGGGTAACACTTTAGGCGCTTACTTAGGTGGTATTCCTATCACCCTAGGTTTTGCCTATGACACCCCTGTTTTAGTAGGTAGCGGCTTGGCATTTTCAGGCGCTGTCTTAGCAACTGTATTTTTAATTGGACAGAAAAAAAGAAGGCAAAATCTAGCGACTTCAAACGCCGCTTAAATCAAGTGTAATTCACTTGTAATACATCCCTCTAGAATTAATTTTAGAGGGGATTTTCATTTTATACGGAAATGATTTTTAAAATAGACTAAATATTTTGGCGTTAAAATTTCAAAGGTCAAGGCAAAAAGCACAGGCATAGCCATAGCTATGACGAGCATTTATAACGCAGAGATTTGTAATTTTAACAGGAAGATTGGTCCATTTTGAATGTCACTTCCGTATTATATGCACTGCAAACTTTTATTCAGTGTCAACCGGCTTAAATTCTAACTCTGCCGTTAATTCGATTTTATTCCCTACAGCCCAGCCACCTGCCTTGAGCGGCAAATTAAATGTCATTCCAAAATCGCGACGATCTATAACTCCGGTGACGGTCATGCCTAACTTTTCTTCTCCCGAATACGGATCCATAGCCTGACCGTTTACTACGGCTTTTAATTTTACTGACTTTGTTTCGGCCAGCAAACTCAAATCGCCTTCTAAGCTATATTCTTGATCGGCTACAGCAGTCCAATGCGTTGAAGTGAATGTCACTAAAGGAAAGTTTTTTACATCAAAAAAATCTTCGCTACACAAGCGTTCATCGCGGATAGCATTAAGCGTATGGATTGAATCGGCTTGTAGTTCTACTGTAAATTCAGCCTCTTCAAAGTCAGTTGACTTGTGTAAAAGCACTTGAAACTTTCCAAACTTCCCTGTGGTATATACAATATTTAAGTGCGCGACTTTAAATCTTATTTCGCTGTGTTCTAAATCAGCTATCCAATGGGTCATGACCTATTCTTTTTTAAAAGCACAAATATAGATTGTTCTAAAGTTATAGTCACATATGGGTACAGCAAACTGTCTTAAAACTAAAAAATCAATAATATCCAAAACGTTTTTTGAAAATATCTGCAAAACCCCTGTATACTTGGTCTTTGAGCGATTTTAGTATTAAAGAGATTGTTTTTAAAAGTTTTACTTCTTTTGGCCTATCGAAAATTTATCGTAA
>CAYVJG010000043.1:0-20734 GCA_964451785.1 uncultured Flavobacteriaceae bacterium | reverse complement strand
ACATTTTTTGTCTGCTAATTTAGTAATTCCACAACATTCGTGGTAGAACCTATTTAGTTTAAATAAAATAAATTATATTTATCAACATAAACGACCTCCCACATTGGGGTCATCACTATTTAAAACTCTAATTTATACTTTCAAAATCATTAAACTTTAAAAGTTATCAAGATTTTAGACAAACTCAATTATTAAACTTCTATCCACAAAACAGGGCAGAACTTCACAAACCTTACTTTTAACCCATTATTAGATTCTATTTAAAATTTTAGCGTATGAATTTAACCATTGAAAACATCCTCCTAGTCGGATCTATACTATTATTAATCAGTATTTTAGTCGGTAAAACTTCTTATAAATTTGGCATTCCAGTTTTACTGCTCTTTTTAGGTATAGGCATGCTAGCTGGATCAGATGGCATTGGTGGCATCCACTTTGACAGTCCAAAAATCGCACAATTTATTGGCGTCGTATCACTTAATTTCATCTTGTTTTCAGGGGGATTAGACACAAACTGGCCTTCAGTAAAGCCCATTTTAAAGCAAGGCTTAGTTTTATCTACCTTAGGCGTTTTTCTCACGGCGCTTAGCTTAGGAACCTTTGTGTATTATGTTACAGATTTTACCATTTATGAAAGTTTATTGCTAGGCTCAATTGTTTCCTCAACAGATGCAGCAGCTGTATTTTCTATTTTGCGTTCTAAAAGTTTAGCCTTAAAATCTAACCTGCGTCCTACACTAGAGCTTGAAAGTGGTAGTAACGACCCCATGGCCTATGTGTTGACCATTGCTTTCTTAACCTTAGTCGTTAACCAAGACCAAAGCATTACTTCTATCATTCCTCTATTTTTTAAGCAAATGATAATCGGAGGAATTGCCGGATTTACCTTTGGGAAAGTGAGTAAATTTATCATTAACAAAATTAAACTTGGCTTTGAAGGGCTCTATCCTGTATTAGTGATAGCACTTATGTTTATCACCTTTTCGGCCACTGATTTTATAGGTGGTAATGGCTTCCTGGCCATTTATATTTGTTCAGTTTATTTAGGGAATGCTAACCTAATTCACAAAAAAACCATCTTACGCATGTTTGACGGCTTGGCTTGGTTAATGCAAATCGTCTTATTCTTGACACTAGGTTTATTGGTTTTCCCTTCTCAAATCACGCCTTTTATCGGCATAGGTTTACTCATTTCAGTCTTTTTAATTCTTGTTGCGCGCCCATTAAGTGTCTTTATCAGTTTAATCTTCTTTAAAATGAAAATGCGAAGACGCTTTTACATCTCATGGGTAGGATTACGCGGCGCTGTACCAATTGTTTTTGCGACCTATCCCCTTTTAGCTGGCATTGACAAAGCAGATATCATTTTTAATATTGTGTTTTTCATATCAGTTACCTCCATATTAATTCAAGGCACCACCCTTTCTGTCGTTGCCAAATGGCTCCATGTGGCCTTACCCGAAAAAGCAAAACGACTGACCGCTACTGATTTGCTATTAACTGAAGACCCTAAAGCGGAAATGAAAGAAATTTTAATTACAGCTGACAGTCCGGCGGTAAATAAGAAAATTGTCGATTTAAAATTTCCTAAAAACGCCATCATCGCTATGATTATCAGAGGCGACAGCTACCTCACCCCTAACGGATCAACTGTTATCGAAGACGATGACACCTTAATTGTCTTGGCTGATAAACACGAGGTTTTTGATAAGGTTTATGAATCTTTAAAGGTGGTGTAACTATTAAAATGGGGCCTCTGGAGCGAATGAGTATTCGCTCCAGAGAGTTTTCCTTTTTTCTCCCTCTTTAAATCCCTTCTTTCTGAAAATCAAGCGTACAAACGTACGGCCGGCTCTTCTCTACTTTTCCCTAAATATCATCCTAAAAAAGGAATGGAGGAATTACTAAGGGGATGGATGAATTAACTAAAGGAATGGCGAATTACTATTCGCCACTTCTCTTATTTTTCTTGATTTTTTTCCTAATAATTTTCGATATCTTTGTCTTACCAAAATGAATTAAAAAACGATTGATATTATGGATTTAATGGGCATGATGAATCAGCTGAAGGATACGCAGGCTAAGGTTGAGGAAACAAAGCTGCGCTTAAACAGTGTTATGCTGAAAGAGCAATCAAGTGATGGCTTACTAACAATTACATTGACGGCTAATCGCGAGATTAAGAATATTGAAGTGGCTGATGAGTTGCTTAAAGATAAGGAGCAACTTGAAGATTATTTGGTATTGACGATCAATAAGGCTATCAAAAAAGCTTCTGCTATTCATGAAGAAGAGTTGGGCAAAACGGCTCGTGCGGGTTTACCTAATATCCCGGGAATGGGATTTTAAACTTAGTTGATATATACAATTTTTATTGAGAGAGACCTTGTTTTGGGGTTTCTCTTTTTTTTGCGTGAAGGATTGAGGCATTTGTTGAAGCTCTTTTGAGGCTGTTAGAAAACAAAACTTTACTAAAGTTCATGAACTTTAGTAAAGGTATTAATCTTTGCGGAATAGCTCTAAACTCAGCCTCAAAAAGCGACTGCGAAAGCCTGACCCTTTGCCTTGAGAATGTTCTTTGACTTTAGATTGCAGTTTAGGGCAAAGGGGCACGCCCTAATTATACCGTAATGACAATTAATATAGACTAGCTTTCGGCTTCGCTGCCCTATTTTGTAAACATGTGGTATAACGGATTAAAGGAATCAATTTTTAGTTTCTAAAAAGCTTCGTGTTAAAAACAAAACAGCCATTTTGTCAAGTTACAAAATGGCTGTGTTATAGATTGGGCTAATGCTGATTTTAGCCGTTCATTGAGATCAGGAATTCCTCGTTATTACGGGTGTTTTTCACTTTATCTCTGATAAATTCCATGGCTTCAACCGGGTTCATGTCGGCTAGATATTTGCGTAATACCCACATGCGTTGGATAGTGGCTTCATCGAGTAATAAATCATCGCGGCGGGTACTTGATCTTGTCAAATCAATGGCTGGGAAGATACGGCGGTTGGCAATATTGCGATCGAGCATCAACTCCATGTTACCGGTTCCTTTAAATTCTTCAAAGATGACTTCATCCATACGCGATCCAGTTTCGACAAGAGCTGTGGCGATGATGGTGAGTGAGCCGCCGTCTTCAATATTGCGGGCTGCACCAAAAAAGCGTTTAGGTTTGTGAAGGGCATTGGCGTCAACTCCACCACTGAGCACTTTTCCGCTGGCCGGCTGTACGGTGTTGTAAGCGCGTGCTAAACGGGTAATGGAATCGAGTAGGATAACGACATCATGGCCACATTCTACCAAGCGTTTGGCTTTGTGTAGTACGATGTTGGCTACGCGAACGTGATCACGGGCTTCTTTGTCAAATGTTGAGGCTACCACTTCGCCTTTAACGCTGCGCTGCATGTCAGTGACCTCCTCAGGGCGTTCATCGATAAGGAGAACAATTTGGTAAACTTCAGGGTGATTGGCAGAAATGGCATTGGCAATTTCTTTGAGCAATACGGTTTTACCTGTTTTAGGTTGAGCCACAATCATACCGCGTTGTCCTTTTCCTATTGGGGAGAACAAATCCATAATACGTGTTGATAAGCCGGTGTTTTTATCAGCTATTTTAAAACGTTCTTCAGGGAATAACGGTGTTAAGTGTTCAAAAGAAACGCGATCGCGCACTATTTTTGGATCTAGTCCATTAATTTTATTCACCTTGATGAGTGGGAAATATTTTTCACCTTCTTTAGGAGGGCGTACTTCGCCTAAAACGGTGTCGCCATTTTTAAGTCCAAAGAGTTTGATTTGCGATTGAGAGACGTAGATATCATCAGGTGATGAAATGTAATTGTAATCAGATGAGCGCAAAAAGCCATAACCATCTTGCATGACGTCGAGTACGCCTTCGCTTTCAATAATGGCATCAAATTCATAATCAGGTTGACGGTAACGATTTTGGTTATTATCGTTAGCGTTGTTCTTTTTATGTTGTTGATTCTTGTTGGTGTGTTGCCTTTTTTGCGGCGAATTGCCTTTAGTGTTTCCGTCGTTTTTAGGAGTGTTATCCTTAGATGAATTGTCTTTAGACGGGGTGTTTTTGGCAGAGTTGTCTCTTTTAGAAGTATCTTTTTGTGAGTTATCCCTTTTAGTGTTGTCCTTTTGAGGATGTGGTTTAGGGGACTCTGATTTGTCTTGAGCCTTTTTATTGTTTTGCTGTGCTGACTTGTCGGTTTTGTAATTCTTTTTGTGGTTTGAATTACGATTTGACTTATTGACTTTTTTATCGGCTGTTTCTACAGTTGAAGTATTTTCTGCGGGTTGAGCATTTGACGAAGAAGACTCTGCGGGTTGAGTTGCCTTTTTGTGTTGCTTAGGCTTGCGGCTAGGCTTAGCTTTGTGTTCGTTTTTTTGTTGAGGAGAGGGAGTGTCAACATTTTTGGCTTGAAGTGCTTCTTTGACCTTTTTAGGATTAGAGGCTTGATAATCTAAAATTTGGTAGATAAGGTCAAGTTTTCTAAAGGATCTATACTTTGGAACATTTAAAGATTTAGCTATCTCCTGAAGCTCAGGAAGCTTCTTAGCCTTGAGTTCTGATATTTCTAACATGTAGTAAAAAGATAATATGGGGTTTAAAAACGAATCTTGTTTTTTTTGATGAAATTTTATTAACTAGGAATAATGAGAAAAAGAAATCTCTTAATAACTAGCACTGTGCTAGTTGAGCTTTGTGAATGCAATTATACAACTTTATTTTAAAAATACGCTTTTCTTTAAAAAATATTCTGCTATTTTTGTGCAGAAATTGACGATAATGATTCAACGTATTCAATCTATATACTTATTAATTGCGATAATTATTGGAGTTATCGGTTATTTTTTTGTTCCTTTGTGGAACGGTTTAGAAGATACAATAGCAATAGCATATAACCAAGCTTATGTTAGTTATGCGTATTTGGCAAGCGCTGTTTTAGCGCTGTTGAGCATTTTCATGTTTAGCAATCGCAAGCGCCAAATGGGTATTGTAAAGCTTGACATTATAATAAATTTAGTTTTACTAGGGTTTCTCGTATACTGGTTCCTAAACTTACCTGGAGAAATTAATTTTTCAGAGAAGGGTATTTGGATTGTAGGTCCTGTTCTTTCTATCGTTTTTTTAATTATGGCCCATAAAGCCATCAAAAAGGATGAAGATCTTGTAAAATCTGTGGATCGATTACGTTAAATCTTTCTTAGTAATATTTAGTGCGTGAAAGCCCGGAAACAAAATTTGTTTCCGGGCTTTTTTGATATCCCTGCTCAAACTATATCCTCAAAAGTTTTCCTCACCTAAGGGCTTGCTATAGCTTGTAGCAAATCGCTTGCTAAGCGTTTTATTTTAAAGACATCCTTTTCATATTCTCTTTTTAACAAAAGTATTCCGAGTAACTGCTAGCAATCTGTACCCCCGTGTAGTTCCCTTTTTCCACAAAGTTTTAATTTTGAATTTATAGTTTTTATAACTATATTTAACAAATTTTAAAAACATAATACCAATACTATGAAAAAAACTACTTTACTAGTCGTAGCTTTTATACTTTGTCTATATAGCTATGCACAGGAAGACCCTTGCGCAGCAACGGCTCCTCCGTTCTTACAAGACTTTGAGAGCGTCACTACACCGAACTTACCCGATTGTAGCACGCTAGAGACACTCAGTGGAAATGATTGGGTAACTGCTAATGTCACCTCTAATGGTTTTACTACCAACGTTCTAAAATACAAATGGAACACATCTGAAGATGCCAACACCTGGTATTTTACAAAAGGGCTAACCCTAGAAGCTGGAACTAGCTATCGCTTACAATACGGTTATGGCAACAATAGCTTTAGTTATACTGAAAAGCTAAAAGTAAGCATTGGCACTTCAGCAACTGCTGCAGACATGAGCACACAATTAGCCGATCATCCAAGCATTGACTTTAATCAACGCAAAGACACTTTAATCAACTTTACAGTGCCAAGTACAGGCACATATTACATTGGTTTTAACGCTTATTCTGAATTTAACCAATTCAACTTATATGTCGATGATATTCAAGTTGATCTTTCTCCTTCTTGTATTAGACCTTCTGATTTAAATGCTACTGCAATCACCTCAAACAGCGCAGAGTTAAGTTGGACAGAAAACAACTCCGCTACTTCGTGGGATATTTATATCAAAATGGACGGTGATTTAGAACCAGATGCCAACACCACCCCAACGGTAGCAGGCACAACCACTAACCCCACTACACTGACAGGACTAACCAGTGGCACTGTATATTCGGTTTATGTGCGATCTATCTGCAGTAGTTCTGATCAGTCTGAATGGTCAACACCTTTCTCCTTTACAACAGCTTGTGCGCCGATAGATGAATTTACCCAAAATTTTGACAGCACCCCTACTGATTCTATTCCTATATGCTGGTCTACAATCATCAATTCAACAAGTGACTACGCTGAAATAGCGGTAAAAAACAACTCTTCAGCACATTCAGCCCCCAATCAATTAAGATTTTATAACAGTGACGATGATGCCGCTGAGACTTATTTAATCACTCCTGAACTCACTAATATTGCTGCTGGCACTCATCAATTACATTTCTATATGAATGGCGATGAATCTACTGTAGCAGAAATTGGTACCATTAGCGATATCACCGATGCAACTAGCTTCACCCCTATTGAGACCCTTGAACTGTCTAGCGATTTTCAAGAGTATTTTGTTCCTTTTACTGCTTCAGCCACTGGCAGCCATATAGCCATTAAAGTAACTTACACAGGCACCTATTCAGATGCATATCTCGATGATATTTCTTGGGAACCTATTCCAGATTGCCCTAAACCACTCGATTTAGAGGTCGATCAATTTACATTAACTTCTGCTACGTTATCCTGGGCAGAACAAGGAAGCGCCACCACCTGGGATCTCTATATTGTTGAAGCAGGAAGTGCAGCACCCGATGCGTCAACCACTCCTACTGATTCTGGAATCACTAGCAATCCTTACACAAAATCCGGATTAACAGCCAACACGAGTTACGATTTCTACGTAAGATCAGCCTGTAGTGATACTGAGCACAGCGTTTGGAATGGTCCTATTAATTTCTTTACAGGATACTGCCAAGGCGATGCACAAGGCTCTACTGGCTCAATTGACAGTTTTGTAACTACTGGTGGATTTTCAAACATCGATAACAGTTCAACAGGAGGCGAGCAAGGCTATAACGATTATACTGACATGATCGTGTCTCAAGCTGCTTCTGGCACACTTGATTTTACAGCTACCACAACATCTGGCACTTCCGGATTTGCTATTTTTATCGACTACAATAACGATTTAGATTTTGATGACGAGGGCGAAACCGCTTATTCTTCTGGCTCATACACCGATGAAGCTACAGGAACTATTAGCATTCCTGACACTATAGCTGAAGGAAATTACAGACTTCGGGTTGTTTCAGACTACCTTTCCATAAACCCTTCACCATGCCAAGATGGAAACAGTGGTGAAATTGAAGACTATACACTTTCAGTTACTCCTCTTCCTAGCTGTTTAGCACCTACTGAATTAACAGCTACAGTCATCAACTTAGACAGCATTAGTTTAACCTGGACAGAAAACAACAGCGCCACATCTTGGAACTTAATTTATGGTGAACAAGGATTCGACCCAGCTACAGAAGGTACTACTGTTGTTGTGTCTGACGCCCCTGAATATATTTTAACAGAGTTTGACTTAAATACGACTTATGCCTTTTATGTGCAATCCATTTGTAGCGATACTGATGAAAGTACACTAGCTGGCCCTTATGAATTCTCAACACCATATTGTACGCCTAATTTCACTAGTAATGTTGAGCCAATTACTCTTGTAGAAGTAAGTAACCTCAGCAACACGAGTGATGCTGCAGCTGACGACACAAATCCGGCTTATGAAGATTTTACTGATTTAACAGCTGACATGAGTGTTGGTGGAAGTTATGAGGTTACAGTTAAAGGAAACAGCAATGGTAATTACACTAATTACATCACCGTTTTTATAGACTGGAATCGAAACGGAACTTTAAATGATGAAGGTGAAGTCTTTGAGATTGGATCTATTGAAAATTCTACAGGAACCGATGACATCCAAACCACAGGTACTATCACCGTTCCTACAGATATCGATTTAGGCACTACGCGTATGCGTGTTTACAAAAACTACAATTCTTCTGTAACAGACCCTTGTGCAAACAATAGCTATGGACAAGTAGAAGATTATACCATCAATATTACTGAAGCTGAAGCAGAATGCCCTGCTCCTACCGGTGTCTTTGTTGATAATATCACCACCAATTCAGCCGATGTAACTTGGCTTCCTGGTGGGCCTCAATTAGAATGGGAAGTGAAGTATGGACTTACAGGTTTTGACCCGGCTACCGAAGGAACTTCTATATCTGCCAGTGCCCCAGCGGTAACTATAACTGATTTAGAAGCAGAAACTACCTATGACGTTTACGTACGTACCCTTTGTAGTGATGCAGATTATAGCGATTGGACGGCTCCGGAAAGCTTTACCACAGAAGCTTTAGCACCTTGTACACCTCCTACTGATCTAACTGTCGGAGAAACTACTGATACAACAGCTGAAATTTCATGGCTTCCAAGTGGATCCGAAACCCAATGGGAAGTATTATACGGCCCTACTGGTTTTGATCCTACTTCTGCCGGCACCACTATCACTGTAGCTAATGATCCAACTACGGTTTTATCTGAACTCGAAGCAAGCACAAGTTATGACGTTTATGTTCGCGCTATTTGTGATACAGATTACTACAGTGATTGGACCGGACCAACAACTTTTACAACTACCCTATCGGTAAAAGACCAGCTATTTAATCAATTTAGTTTCTACCCTAATCCTGTTCAAAATCAACTGACACTTAAGGCTGAAACACAAATTGATAAAGTTGTACTTTACAATTTAGTTGGACAAGTTGTTTTAACTTCAAATCCTGAAAGTTTAGAGACACAATTAAACATGTCTCAACTGCAATCAGGCGTTTATTTGATGAAAGTTTACAGCAATCAATCAAATAAAACCTTTAGAGTAATTAAGAAATAATCGTTTTACTCTACTACAAACAAAAAGCCACCTTAAAAAAGGTGGCTTTTTTAGTATAACAACAACCTTGATTAACTTTTTTTTTAAAACAACAATATCTTTTTCATTCCCACAAAAACAAAAGTAAACACTAATAGTTACACAAACTCCTTCATCATTACTGTAACACATATCGCTTATTGTTAGCATTTTATTTTATTTTTAGTTGATTTTTAGTTGATTTTTTGAAAATATAATACTAAATTCGAGCTTCCACATAGCTTTGCGCTACACTGGATTTTAAGATAATAATAATATTCACTTTAACTTTAAACTTTATGAAAAAAAACGACCCAAACTCAACCTCAACAAGAGGTAGATTTTTCAAAAAACTCAGCCTATCGCTAGCTTTATTTATGCTATCGATAGGGCTCGCTCAAGCTCAAAATACAATTCAGATAGGAAGTGGTGACCAAACTATTTCTTATTTTCCGAATTATTATCTGTATAACTATTCCTATACGCAAACCATATACACCGCAGAAGATCTTCAAGCTGCCGGAGGAATTGCAGGAACAATTAGCAAAATCTTGTATAAACCAACCTCTGATGTCTCTACTACTGACTGGAAAGACTGGGTTGTATATATAGGCACTACAGAATTAGAAGGCTTTAGCAATGACACTGCCTGGGTACCTATCACTGAGCTAACCCAAGTGTTTTCAGGCCAACTCCCTGATCAAGTTACTGCCGACGAGTGGTTAGAAATCACCCTCGATTCTGGTTTTGAATGGGATGGCACCAGCAACATTATTATTGCTATTGATGAAAACACTGATGGATGGGGAGGAAACCCTAACTGGGTCGGCTACACCGCTACCACAAGTGCTGACACCATCAATCGCGGTATCTACTTTTACCAAGATGGCACTAACGCTGACCCAACCGATCCACCTACAGCCAGTGGCATCACTAACGAAATTGCTCAACTTCAACTATTTGGCGACTTATTAGCCGATTGCTCAGGAACACCTACTGCAGGAACAGTGACAGCGAGCTTCGAAATTTGTAGTGGGATAGAATTCTCAATATCAACAGAAGGCGCATCAGCTCCCGCTAATGGAATTGAATATATTTGGCAATCTTCTCCGGCTGGACAGGATACATGGACCGATATTACCGGAGCTACAGGAATCTCTTTAGATTTTCCTGAAGGCATCACCGAAGCGACAGATTACAGGTTTAAAGTGACTTGTACCACTTCTGGCGAAACAGCTACATCTGATGTGATTTCTGTAACACTCGCTCCGGGCCTAGAATGTTACTGTATCCCTGTAGGAAGTAGCAATAACTCAGATGAAATCATCAACTTTACCTTAGGAGACCTCAATCACACTTCTCCATCAGGTGAAGGTGTAGATGGCTATACTAACTACACAGATTCTATTGCAACTGTTGAACTAGTAATTGGACAATCCTACACCGCTTCATTGACAGCTGGTTCGGGTAGTGGTAACCACGGTGCCGCCATCTGGATTGATTACAACGATAACGGCGCTTTTGAAGATAGTGAAAAAGTTACCGCTTTACCTAATGAAATAGGAAGCGGATCAACAGTAGATTTCCCTGCCTTTACAATGGCCGCTTTCCCTGGCACTCATCGCCTACGCGTACAATATCAGTACAGCAAAGATGGCAGTGAATTAGACCCTTGCACAACCACTTCTTCTTATTCAGAAACTGAAGATTATCTTATCTCACTTCCTGAATTAGAGCCTTGTACCGGAACCCCTACTGCAGGAACAGCAGCAGACAGTTTTAGTGTTTGTGCCGGTAATCCAGTAACCTTATCTGTTACTGACGCAACTGCTCCTGCTGGTGGCCTCATTCGCATTTGGCAATCTTCTCCAGCTGGAGAAAATACCTGGACAGATATCCCAGACGCCATTTCTACAAACTTTACACTTGATGAAGGGATTTCTGAAAACACTGATTTCCGTTATATAGTTACCTGTAGCGCTACCAGTGAAACAGACACCTCAGCGGTTATCTCTGTAACACTTAACCCTGCTACTGAATGTTATTGCACGCCTACTTACAGCACAGGATGTTCTGCTGGAGACCGCATTTCTAATGTGAGCTTATCGGGCACAACTATCAATTTAAACAACGACTCAGAATGTAGTGAAAACGCCTATGGTGATTACACGAGTTTAGATGCCCCTAATTTAGCACCAGGAACTCAATACACAATCAACATATCAACTGATTACGGTTCTCCTACTTCTGAAGATGTAAGGGCATGGATTGATTATAACGCCAACGGTCTTTTTGAAGATAGTGAAGAAATTGCCTTTACAAACGGTGACGGTATGGGTGAAGGAACCTATTCAGAAGATTTTATAGTTCCTGATGAAACCGCTGCCGGAGACTACAGAATGCGTGTACGCTTAGTCTATACAGGCGATAATATTGACCCATGTGGAAGCGAAACCTATGGCGAAACAGAAGATTATACCGTTTCTATCATTCAACTTGATGAGTGTACAGGAACACCTACTGCTGGAACCATAGAGGCTTCTGAATTCTCTGTCTGCGCGAATGATGCTTTTGCCCTTACTGTTACAGGCTCTTCTGAACCTGCTGAAGGTCTTGAACGCACTTGGCAATCTTCTCCGGCAGGTGAAGATACTTGGACAGATATAGAGAATAGTATTTCTCCTAACTTTACACTTGAAGAAGGTATCAGTGTGCCAACAGATTTTCGTTATATGCTAACCTGTACTTCTAGTAGTGAAACGAGTTATTCAGACATTATTTCGGTCACCTTAAATCCGGCTACTGAATGCTACTGTATCCCTACAAATAATAGTGATTACTACCAGATTACTAATGTAGCGACAGATAACGCCTTAGTCGACATCAATGTAGATAGCCAAGGTTCTGAAAATGGATACTCTGATTATACAGATACGGATACCATCATTGCTTATCCAGGACAAGAAATCGATTTATTCATTAGTGGCTCTTCAGAATATGGAGATGTTGCTGTTTGGATTGATTGGAATCTTAATGGAAACTTTGACGATGAAGGTGAAAATGTGTTCACAACAACTTCTAGTCCTTACACTGGCTCTTTTGTTGTTCCTGACACTTTAACGCCAACTATGTCTACACGTGTGAGAGTTCGATTTATTTCATATGGTGATTTACTACCTTGTGGCGATTCAGGTTCTGGTGAATCTGAAGACTATATGATTAAAATAGTTGAAGCACCAAGTTGTTTGCCACCAAGTGATATTGCCATTTCAAATCTTACTTCTAGCTCAACCGATGTTTCATGGCTCCCAGGAGGATCAGAAACAGCATGGGAAGTGGTCTATGGTGAAAATGGATTTAACTTAGCTAATAACGAGGGTACAAGCGTCAATGTAGATTCTGGAAGCCCTAATACCTCTATAAGTGGATTAGCTCCAAATACCACATATGATATTTATGTGCGCGCTGTATGTAGCCCTACCGACAATAGTTATTTCTATGGACCATTGACTTTCACAACTGAGTGCGAAGCAACTGATGTGCCATTCACTCAAGATTTTGAAAGCATTGCTCCTCCAGCGCTTCCTAACTGTGCTGAAATAGAAAATGCAGGAAGCGGAAATAACTGGGAAACCTACAATCAAGATGGCAGCGGGTTTACAGGAAACGTCATTCGCGCTCAATACGATTATCAAAATCCTACAAACGCCTGGTATTTTACACAAGGAATTAATCTCTTAGCTGATACTAATTATAAGATTAGTTATACCTACGGGACAACTACTTCTTCTTATGTAGAAAAGTTGAAAGTAACCATGGGCACATCGCGATCAGCTGTTGACATGACTACTATTTTAGCAGATTATCCTGAAATAAATACGGCAGGAGCTCAAGCAGATTCTATCATCTTCACCGTTCCTGAATCTGGCGTGTATTATTTTGCATTTAATGCTTATTCTGATCCTAATCAGTTGCGTGTAATTGTAGATGATATTCATATTGATTACGGCCCGGAATGCCCTATGGCTACTAATATTCACTTTGAATACATCACTGAAAATTCAGCTCAAGTAGTTTGGAATCCAGGCGCTAACGATGTATCATGGGTAGTTACTTATGGCCCTGAAGGTTTTGATCCGGCTACTGAAGGAACGACTATTGAGGTGACCGATGGCACTCCTATGGCTGCTATTGAGGGACTAGATTCTGAAACGACTTATGACGTTTATGTTCAATCTACTTGTAGTGAAGGTAATGAGAGTACCTTAGCCGGTCCTTACAGTTTCACCACTAGCCCTACACCTCCGAGCAATAATTACCTTTGTGATGCCATTGCTATAGGACTTGATGTAGGCTGTGACGGAGGTCCGTTTACCAATGTAAATGCTTTTGAACAAGCTGGCGAACCTGTAGGCGCTTGTTTAAATGATTTCCATGGCACTAACTCTGTATGGTTTACTTTTACAGCACCAGAATCAGGCGCAGTAGTCATTAGTACTGATTTTTCACAAACTGAGTTTGCTACTGAAATTGTAGCCTTTGATGCTCCTGAAAATTGTGAAGACATCACTACTCTAGGTGAACAATTAGGCTGTGCTACCGCTGGAGAGGCACTTCAAATTGAAGGCTTAACACCAGGAACTGTTTACTACTTTAAAGTGGCTGGTTTTAATCAAGCTGAAGGCGTTTTTTGTGTTCAAGTAAATTCAACTTTAGGAATTGAAAATCAAGAATTTACTGATTTTTCATACTACCCTAATCCCGTTGAGTCCTTACTTACTCTCAAAGCTAAATCTCCTATCCAAAGTGTTAAATTATACAACATGTTAGGACAATTAGTTATTAAAACACAACCTCATACATTAGAAACTCAAATTAATGCTGAAAACCTACAAGCCGGTGTTTATTTGTTAAGTGTGAAAATTAATAACAGCTCTAAAACTTTTAGAGTTGTCAAAAAATAACTCACTTAGTTTACCAGTAAAAAGCCGTTCGTAATGAACGGCTTTTTTTATACATGGCGGATTCAAGTCATTAATGCAATAGCATCCTTAAAAATTATTAATAACTATCTTATTGTATTTTTTTAATTTTATATTTGCATTAAATAAATAATATCTTAAATTAGTCCAAATTATAAAGAGATGCTGTAATCTCTCTATTCCTAAAATTTATACTGTAATTATGGAGCACTTCTACCCCATACCTATTATTAATAGGTTTAATCTCAAAACTGTATTGTTCACCTTACTATTTTTGATTACATCAATAATAGGATTCGCTCAAAGTGAAGAGTATTGCACCCCTACCTACTCTACGGGTTGCTCTATGGGCGATCAGATATCAAATGTTAATTTAATTGGACTTTCTCAAACTCTAGATAACACTTCAGAATGTAGTGAAGCTGCCTATGGCGATTTTACTGACCTTACTCCTGCTGACCTTGCGCCTGGAGCAACCTACAGCATTTCTGTGACTACCGATTATACCTCTCCTATATCCGAACAAGTCAATATTTGGATAGATTACAATCAAGATTTTACATTCTCAGATGATGAAAAAATTGCCACCACAGCTGGTGAGGGTATGGGAAATGGTACAGTATCCTTTGATTTTACTTTACCGACAGATGTGACTGCTGGCGATTACAGAATGCGTGTCCGATTGGTTTACAGCTATGGTTCTGCTGACTACAATGCTTGTGATCAAGAAAACTATGGCGAAACTGAAGATTATACCGTTTCTGTCGTTCAGCTCGATGATTGTACAGGTACTCCTGTAGCTGGAACTCCTGAAGTTACAGAATTAGCTATTTGTGCCAATTCTCCTTTCTCCCTTTCTGTATCTGGCTCTTCTGCTCCTGCTAATGGCTTGACCCGTACTTGGCAATCTTCTCCCGCAGGACAAAACTCGTGGACGGATATTGCTGAATCAATTTCAACTCAATTAACGCTTGACAATGGAATTACTGAAGCTACTGACTACAGATATAAAGTGGTGTGTACCTTAACTAATGAAGAAGCAATTTCTGATGTTATTTCTGTAAGCCTCAACCCGGCAACGGAGTGCTATTGCACCCCAATTTACAGCTCAGGATGTGGCTCTGGTGACCGAATTTCTAATGTTTCCTTGACCGGAATTTCTCAAGGCCTTGATAATTCTACGGAATGCAGTGATAACGCCTATGGCGATTTTACTGACCTTACTCCTGCTGACCTCGGTCCTGGACTGACTTATACAATTACAGTTTCTACTGATAATACCTATCCTAATTCAGACCAAGTCAATATCTGGATAGATTACAATAATAATGGAACATTTGAAACTTCTGAACAAATTGCAACTACCGCAGGAGACGGCATGCCTGATGGCTTAGTTAATTTTGACTTTACACTACCGCAAGATGTTGAAGTCGGAGAGTACAGAATGAGAGTTCGACTTGTTCGAAATTATTCTAATGCTGACTTTGACGCTTGTGAGGAAGTCAGCTATGGAGAAACTGAAGACTATACAATCTCTGTTATTCAACTTGACGATTGTACAGGAACCCCAACTGTTGGCACTCCAGAAACGACTAACTTCTCTGTTTGCGCTAACGATACGTTTTCTCTCACCATTACTGGAGCAGAATTAGCGGCCAATGGCCTAACACACATATGGCAATCTTCTCCTGCAGATCAAGACAACTGGACTGATATTGAAGGAGCAATCTCTACTGATTATACAATTACTGACGGAATAACTGAGGCTACTGATTACAGATATAAAGTTGTCTGTACCTTAACTAATGAAGAAGCTGTATCTGATGTCATTGCAGTAGCCCTTAATCCTGCTGATGAATGTTATTGCATCCCTACATACTCAACTGGCTGTTCTGCTGGTGACCGCATCTCTAACGTTACTTTGAATGGGCTATCAACTACTATCAATAACGACTCAGAATGTAGTGAAAATGCTTATGGTGATTTTACTAGCCTTACTCCTGCTGATTTAGCTCCTGGCTCACAATACACCCTTAGTGTAAGTACCGATTATGGCTCTCCGTCGTCTGAAAATGTCCGCGCTTGGATTGATTATAATGGAAATGGTACTTTTGAAGATACAGAAGAAATTATATATACTGACGGTAATGGTATGCCTGATGGTACATATACCGAAAACTTTATCGTTCCTGATACCGCTGCCAGTGGAAATTACAGAATGCGTGTACGCTTAGTGTATGGTTCTAGTGATATTGTTTCTTGTGCTAATGCTACTTATGGAGAAGCTGAAGATTATACAGTTTCTATCATTCAACTCGATGATTGTACAGGAACGCCATCCGCCGGTAGCATCGAAAGCTCTGCTTTTGCAGTATGTGCCTCTGATCCGTTTACAGTTAGCGTAACCGGATCTTCCGCTCCTGCTAATGGACTAGAACGTACTTGGCAATCTTCTCCTGCCGGTCAAGACAATTGGACCGATATTGAAGGTTCAATTTCTCCTAGTTTTGTGCTACAAGAAGGCATTAGTGAAGCTACTGATTTCCGCTATAAAATGACCTGTACCTCTAGTGGCGAAACCAGTTATTCAGATATTATTGCTGTAACTCTAAATCCTGCTACTGAATGCTATTGTACCCCTTCTTCTAGCGATACTAATTCTACCTATATCTCTAACTTCTCAACTGATGGTGGCTTAGTAGATATTCACAATGACTCTCAATCTTCAGATACAGGTTATAGTGACTACACAACTGACACCATTACCGTTTACCCTGGACAAAATATTGAAGCTTCTATCACTTTCACTACTAGCGCTAGCAATGTAGCTATGTGGATTGACTGGAATAAAAATGGATCTTTTGACGATGAAGGTGAAAATACAATCACCGCTAACAACGTAAGCACTCCTTTTAATCAAGATTTTGTTATCCCTGATACTGCCGAGATTGGCACTTCAACACGAATCCGTGTTCGTAATGTTTGGTATGGTGAAATTTCACCTTGTGAAGAAGAATTCTCTGGTGAAGCTGAAGATTATATCTTAAAAATTGTTGCATTACCAGACTGCTTACCACCTAGCGATTTGTCTACCAATAACCTCACCTCAAGTTCTGTAGATATCACCTGGACTCCTGGCGGAGCAGAAACACAATGGGAAGTCATTTATGGCGAAGCTGGATTTGATCAATATACCGGCGGGACAACACTTACTGTTGATACTGACCCTTCTACATCTATTTCTGGATTAACTGAAAACACCACTTATGAGGTTTATGCACGTGCCTTATGTAGCGACACTGACTCTAGTCTTTTATACGGCCCTTTAACCTTTACCACAAATTGTATCTCTACAGATATTCCTTTTAATCAAGATTTTGAAGCAACAACTCCACCTCTAGTGCCAGATTGTGCAACTTTAGAAAATATCAATACTACTAAATCTTGGGAAACACTCAATATTTCTGAAAACTTTAATGATTTTGGTTTTACTGGAAATGTATTGAGTTTCTATACTGGTTCTGGCATATCCGATAATTGGTATATGACTCAAGGTATTAACTTGGAATCTGGGGTTAATTATAAAATTAAATACCGCTACAGCAACGGTTCTACTTATAACACTGGCAAACTTAAAATTGCTTATGGCACCAGTAGTACTGCTGAGGGCATGACAAATACTTTGAAAGACTATCCAGATATGTCTATTGCAGAATCTGTTTTAGACTCTACAGTCTTTACCGTTCCTGAATCTGGAGTTTACTATTTTGGTTTCCAAGCTTATTCTGAGCCCTATCAAGGCAGTCTTTATATAGATGACATCAACATTGACTTAGGGCCTACTTGTGCGGCACCTACTAATGTTTCTTTCCAATATATTACTGACGTTTCAGTACAAGTCGATTGGACAGCTGGAGCCAATGATACAGCCTGGGAAGTGGCTTATGGTCCATTAGGATTTGATCCTAATCAAGAAGGAACCATTGTACAAGTAAACAGTGATGAACCTACAACTGTATTAACAGGGTTAACCCAACAAACAGCTTATGAGGTTTACGTTAGAGCTATATGTGGTGAAAACAGTACTAGTTATTGGTCTGAACCTAACAACTTCACTACTAATATCACCCCTCCTGTCAATACATATTTATGTGATGCCATTGAACTCGTTATCAACGATGCCTGTGCAGGACCTTACACAAATGTTGCTGCTTTTGAACAACCTGATGAACCTGTAGGTAACTGCCTTAACAATTTCCATGGCACTAACTCTGTATGGTTTAAATTTGTAGCTCCAGCCAATGGTCTGACTACGATTTCAACAGATTATCCTGAAACGGAATTCAATACCGAAATGGTTGTCTTTAGTGCCCCTAGTGACTGTGAAGATGTAACTTCTCTAGGCAATCAAATTGCCTGTGCGGTAAGTGGTCAATTTGAAATTTCGTTGAGTGACTTAGCTCCTGATGATGTTTATTATGTCAAAGTCGCTGGATTTAATCAAGCTCAAGGAGAGTTCTGTATTACAGTTACTTCAGACCTTTCTGTTGACAAACAACAGTTTGAAGGATTTACATTCTACCCAAATCCGGTTGAAAATAAATTAAACCTTCAAGCGCAAACTTCTATTGAACAAGTTGCTATCTATAATATGTTAGGACAACAAGTGCTATTAGCAAAACCTAATACACTTGATGCTCAACTAAATACTAGCAACTTAGAAAGTGGTGTTTATTTTATGCAAGTTCAAATTAACGGCGTTGAAAAACACTTCAAGCTTATCAAAAAATAAAACTATCTTTTTTAATTGATAAAAGGCCATTTCTAAATTTAGAAATGGCCTTTTTTTAGCCTTCTATAAAATACTGACATTATAGATACTGTCTTGAAATATGCAGGTATATAATGAGCAGATCCATATAGCTTTGTAACAGTTTTCGGTCAGGCACACCTGGTTATTCAATCAAATTGTATCCCTTTGATTGAATTTAATTTTCCATTCAACTACAGCAACCAATAAATCGGCCAAGGAACTCTCTTTCCGGTTGCTTTTACAATAGGCATTTGAGCGTCTGAATCTTTTAATTTTCGGGTTAATAAGCTTGCTAATTCTCTTGTTTTATCAGGATAGATTTTGGATAAATCACGCTGTTCACTGATATCCTTTTCCAGATTATACAATCTTAATTCCTGTTGTTTTTGTAGGTATATCAATTTCCATTTTCCCTGCCTGATGGCACTGGTCCAAGAGTATCCCGGAACGCCTTGATCTCCTCCCCAATTATTGGGAAAATGCCATATTAAAGTGCGTTCTGTATCTTTATAATCCGGATTTTTCAAAACAGACACAAAGCTTTGTCCATCAATTTTCTGAACAGTTTTATAAGATTTTATTCCGATCATCCGCATAATCGTTGGAAAAAAATCCCAAATCACTACCGGCTGATGAGCTACACTGCCGGCTTTTGTTACACCCGGCCATTTCACTAGCATGGGTTCTCTGATACCGCCTTCGTACAATGCACCTTTTCCGTAACGCAAAGGGTAGTTTTGTGTATCCATCTTTCCTGTTCTTGGCGAATGACTCAAGCCTCCATTATCTGACATAAAAAAGATGATTGTGTTATCCGCAATTCCTTTTTCATCTAAATAGTCCATAATTCTACCGAGACTTGCATCCATTCCTTCTACTAAAGTCGCATAAGCAGCTTCTGATTTATTCAAGCCTCGATCCAAATACTTCTGAACATATCTTTTATCCGCATTATAAGGTAAATGCACAGCATAATGCGCCATATAAAGAAAGAAAGGCTTTCCTTTTTTCTGAGCCGTGTCCATTGCTTTCAAAGCTTCCAATGTTAAGGCTTTGGTTAAAAAGGTTGGCGTATCCCAATATTCTTTTAATCCTTTAACTGCTCTGATATTAAAATTTCCCAACTTATTTCCATAGTCTTTCATACCTAGATAAGATGCCGGATTTCCAGCAGCACTTCCTGCAATATTCACCTCTGCACCTAAATTTAAAGGATTTGCTCCTGGAGTTTGATATGCTCCAAAATGAGCTTTTCCACAATGAATTGTATAATAGCCGTTCCTATTCAACACTTGAAAAAGCGTAGTGGCATAAACTGTATGCGGTACGCCTTTTTTCGAACTCAAGCCATTCATATTCCAATCAGGAGCCTGCAAAACACTATCCACCGGATCTACAGCTTTGTTTTTATACATTGTCCAATTGGTCACTTTATGATGAGCTGCTGTCATTCCTGTCATCAAACTCACTCGGGTTGGCGTGCAAATGGAATTGGCATACGCGTTAGTAAACTTCATAGATTGCGCCGCCAACCTTTCCATATTAGGGGTGTAGAATTTTTGATTAGCAGTCGTTACCGAATCCCAAAAAGGGACAGATGTATCTTCCCAACCCATATCATCTACTAAAAAAACAATGATATTGGGCGCTTGGGTTGCTTTCGTTTGTGCTTTTAAAATAGGTGAATACGCAAGTAACAAAAGAAATACAATAAGGAATTTTTTCTGGTGTTTCATAATTTATTTTTCAAAATGAATAGTATTACTCCATAGCAGTTATACGGAAATGATTTTTAAAATAGACTAA
>CAYVJG010000042.1:0-20918 GCA_964451785.1 uncultured Flavobacteriaceae bacterium | reverse complement strand
CATCATGCTGTAAATTAGATTGCTAATATAAGAAAATATACGTATAACTCTATAATTCTAATTGGTATAACTTGCTCACTCTTTGGTGTTGAACACCTTTCGGGGTTCAATAAGCCTACCTCACCCTGCACTGCACTTCGTTTGTACAGGGTTTATCACATTAAAGACCTTCGGCCTTTTAAAGCATACTCTTTTTTAAATTTACAACCAACCATGTAATGGTTGAATTTGATTAACCCCGAGTGCAACTCGGGGTACTGAACTAACCCTATCTTACAGAACTGCGAAGTAGTTCAACAGTAAAGATTACAATAGAATAACTCTAAAACTTGAGTTAATTATCATCCTTAACCAATATAAAAGTCACAAAATCAATTCTGCACTTATATTTACTTGTCGATTGAAATTCTTATTGTACTTTTGCTAAAGTTATATAATCAATAACCAGAATTATGAATACATACGACGTTGCCGTCATTGGTTCAGGTCCCGGAGGATATGTTGCAGCCATTCGTTGCGCTCAACTCGGACTCAAAACCGCTATCATCGAAAAATATGCTACAATGGGAGGAACTTGCTTAAACGTAGGTTGTATTCCTTCAAAAGCCCTCTTAGATTCTTCTCACCACTATACCGACGCCATCAATCATTTTGATGAGCACGGTATTGAAGTGCCTAAAGGCATTAAATTGAACCTTAAAAAGATGATGGAGCGCAAAGCGGCCGTCGTAGATCAAACTACCAAAGGGATCGAATTTTTGATGGGCAAAAACAAAATCGATACCTACCAAGGTGTTGGTGGTTTTAAAGACAATACCCACATTGAGATTACAGATGCCAAAGGTAAAGTTGAAACGATTGAAGCTAAACACACTATTGTCGCTACTGGTAGTAAACCTGCCAGCCTGCCATTTATCAACATCGATAAAAAACGTGTGATTACCTCAACAGAAATGCTCAGCCTTAACGAAGTTCCTAAACACTTACTCGTCATTGGTGGTGGAGTTATCGGACTTGAGTTAGGTCAAGTTTATCACCGTCTTGGAGCTGAGGTTACTGTGATTGAATACATGGATCGCATTATCCCTACAATGGATACTGATCAAAGTAAAGAGTTGAGAAAGGTCTTGAAAAAAGAAGGCATCAACTTTGCTCTTTCTCACAAAGTAAAAGCTGTTGAAAGCAAAGGTAAAACAGTTACCGTAACTGCTGATGACAAAAAAGGAAAAGAAGTGACTTTTGAAGGAGACTACTGCTTAGTTTCTGTAGGTCGTCGTCCTTATACTGACGGATTAAACGCCGATAAAGCTGGTGTTAAATTGACCGAACGCGGTAAAGTTGAAGTCAATGAACACTTGCAAACTAGCGCCGCAAACATCTACGCTATTGGTGATGTCATCAAAGGCGCTATGTTGGCACACAAAGCTGAAGAAGAAGGTGTTTTTGTTGCCGAAACTATCGCCGGACAAAAACCACATGTCGATTACAACTTGATTCCTGGTGTGGTTTACACTTGGCCTGAAGTAGCTTCTGTTGGTGCTACTGAAGACAAACTCAAAGCTGACAAAGTAGATTACAAAGTAGGAAAATTCCCGATGCGTGCTTTAGGACGCTCTCGTGCCAGTGGTGATACCGATGGATTTATCAAAATTTTAGCCGATAAAACTACTGATGAAATTCTTGGTGTACATATGGTTGGCGCTCGTGCTGCCGATATGATTGCTGAAGCTGTAGTCGCTATGGAATACCGTGCTAGCGCTGAAGATATTTCACGTATCAGTCACGCTCACCCGACTTATACCGAAGCGATTAAAGAAGCGGCATTAGACGCTACAGACAAACGTCCTTTACACACTTAATTTAAAAAAACACTAAACCCATCATCTTATTATTTTTAAAATGATGGGGTTAACGTAAATATATTTCATTTTATAACAGGATTGGTAAAGCATTGTTTATTTTTGCCACTCCGTATAATTATAGAAAAAACAAGTCTATGAACTTACACGAATATCAAGCAAAATCTATTTTGAGTGACTTCGGTGTTCGCGTTCAACGCGGCATTGTAGCTACTACTCCTGAAGAAGCAGTTGAAGCTGCTAAAAAATTAACCGAAGAAACCGGTACTGGATGGCACGTGATTAAAGCACAAGTGCACGCTGGTGGCCGTGGAAAAGGTGGCGGTGTAAAATTAGCTAAAAACCTTCAAGAAGTTAAAGATATCGCTGGTGAGATTATCGGCATGAACTTAATTACTCCTCAAACTTCTAAAGAAGGTAAAAAAGTGCACCAAGTGATGGTGGGTGAAGATGTATATTACCCAGGTGAAAGCGAAACTGAAGAGTACTACATGTCTGTACTTTTAAATCGTAACACTGGCCGCACAATGATTATGTACTCTCCTGAAGGAGGTATGGACATCGAAACTGTTGCTGCTAACACCCCTGACAAAATCTTTACTGAAGAAGTTGATCCAGCAACAGGTATTTTACCTTTCCAAGCACGTCGCATTGCCTTTAACTTAGGTTTATCTGGTGCAGCTTTTAAAGATATGACCAAATTTGTTGGTAAATTATATCAAGCTTACGAAAAATCAGATTCTTCACTTTTCGAAATCAACCCGGTTTTAAAAACTAGTGATGACAAAATTATCGCTGTTGACGCTAAAGTTTCTTTAGATGACAACGCTTTGTTCCGTCATAAAGATTACGCCGCTATGCGTGATGAACGTGAAGAAAATCCTATCGAAGTTGAAGCTGGAAAAGCCGGTCTTAACTATGTTGACCTCGACGGTAACGTTGGTTGTATGGTTAACGGTGCTGGTTTGGCTATGGCAACTATGGATTTAATCAAACAAGCTGGTGGTAACCCTGCTAACTTCCTCGATGTAGGTGGTACAGCGGATGCTAAACGTGTTGAAGAAGCTTTCCGTTTAATCTTAAAAGACGAAAATGTAAAAGCTATCCTCATCAATATCTTCGGAGGTATTGTACGTTGTGACCGTGTTGCACAAGGTGTGGTTGATGCTTACAAAAATATGGGTGACCAAATTAACGTACCTATTATTGTTCGTTTACAAGGAACCAATGCCATTGAAGCTAAAAAATTAATCGATGAAAGTGGACTTGACGTACAGAGTGCAGTTGAGTTTAAAGAAGCTGCTGACAAAGTTCAAGCTGTTTTAGCTTAATCATCAATTAGAATAGTACTAAAAATCCCGCTCAAAAGGCGGGATTTTTTTTGTTGTAGCCCACTCTTCTTCCTTACTTTCCCGGTAACATTTTGTGTACATTTTGATACAACGCAAAAGCCGTTAAAGTGAGTATTACTAATGAACCAATCCACAGCGCATTAAACCCGTATTCTCCGGCCACCCAAGTCCCTAAAACGGGTGTCACAATAAAAGCTACTGAAAAAGAAATGCCATTGAGCCCCATATACGCTCCTCTATTAGAATCGTCAGCGCGCTCTGCTGCAATAGTCGACATGAAGGGGAAAGCCAATATCTCGGCTACACTCAACAGTGTCATGGCTACAATAATAAGGACAATACCCGTGCCTAGGCTTAACATTCCTAACGAAATCCCAGCCAATAAGGCTCCGACAAATAAGATTTTAGCCAACGTGTAATGTTTATCGACAAAATTGACGAGTAACATTTCAAAAATCACTAAAAACACACCGGTATACCCCAAAATATAGCCAATAGTTTCTGTGGTAAACTCAGCCTCTTTTTGGAAGAAAAGCGGAATTGTACTCAAGAGTTGAAAGAAGAAAATAGAAAACACAATACACAAAAAACTAAACCACATAAAAGGCCCATCTTTGTAGGGACTACGTACTTCTGAGAATGTATTTTTGACTGCTACAGGGTTAGTTTCAAGATAAGTAAGATGTCTTTTGCGAAAAAACTTCACATAAACTACACCTGCAAAAAACACCGCCACAGCATTAGAAATGAATAAAAATTCATACGATATAGTCGATAAAATACCTCCTAATGCCGGCCCCACAGAAAACCCCAAATTGACCGCCATCCGATTTAATGAAAAAGAACGCGTAATATTGCCCTTTTTCGCATATTTGGTAATCGCTACGGAGTTAGCCGGTCTAAACAATTCGGTGATTACACTTTGTGCAAAAATGATCCCCAGCATCCCATAAATGCTATCAAACAACGGAATCATTAAAAACAAAGGCACACTCAAAAACAAGCTAAACGCCTGCACCCGGTATTCATCAAACTTATCGGTAAGCATACCGCCAACCCAAGAACCAACAACAGCACCAATACCGTAAAAACTCAACACTAATCCTGATTGTTCAATAGAAAAGTGCAGCGCATCTGTCATGTAAACCCCCAAAAAAGGAAGCACCATAGACCCAGAACGGTTAATAAACATCACAATGGAAAGCATCCAAGACTCGGCGCTTAAGCCCGCAAATGAATCGCGATATGTACGGATTATATTCATCAATTAATACTGAATTAAGTCCGCAAAATTCGCTAAAAAACTTGGTATTTTAATTACACGCATATCATATTTATGATATTGTTTTATTTTGTATATGTAAATTCAAAAATGGAAAATTATTATCTAGTCTGAAAGCTGTGTTTGCGAGTTAAAGCTTAGCTTCTAAATCAAAAAAGCCTTTAAAACACTCATACAGAGACATCTTAAAAGCTTTAAATTTTATTCCGTCAAGAAAGTTGTTTACTTTTTAGGTCCTCTATTTTTGCCGTTTGTCTTAAATTTTGGTTTAAAGTCTTTATTAAACGGATTGGGTTTAGCAGATTTAGAAGACTTAGATTTTGGAGCTCCAGCATTCTTTTTAGGTTTGAATTTTGATTTAGCTTCTGCGGGTTTAGCTTGTGATTTACCAGGCATAGGTCCCCGAAGATGTATAATCAATCCGTCTAAAAAATTACGCAAAAACTGATCACCACACTCCATATATTTCGGGTGACTTTCTTTTCTAAAAATAGCGCCTAATTCACTTTTAGACACTTTAAAATCAACCAACTCACAGATAGCTACAATATCATCATTAGTCAATTTATGTGCTACGCGTAGCTTTTTAAAAATATCATTATTGGTTAATCCCATATTTTCATAATTACAAATAGAAGGACAAAGGTACTGCAATTCTTTTACTTTACATCCCTTGATTTCATTCATACTCCAAGTTTTCACCGCAGAGACGCTGAGGTCGCTGAGATACCCCCTTTGCGTCCTTTGCGCCTTTGCGGTTCTCTCTCTCATAATACTTTCCACCGCAGAGACGCAGAGTACGCTGAGATACCCTCTTTGCGCCCTTTGCGACATAGCGGTTAATTTCCTTTCATACTCCAAGTTTACACCGCAGAGACGCAGAGTACGCAGAGATTTCCCACTTTGCGCTCTTTGCGACTTCGCGGTTAATTTCCTTTCACACTGATTATCAAAGTTATAATTTTTTTAATTCTTATTAAACTTCCTCCGAATCATCTTCATCAAGATTTGTTTTTGTTCGTTTCCCAAGAACAACTTTTGGCGGCATCAACAAATACACTGTCGGCGTCACAATACGCGATAATAAAGTAGAGCTAATCAATCCGCCAATCATCACTATGGCCAATGGTGATATCAACGGATTACTAGACAAAGCAATAGGTATCAATCCACCAATAGCGGTCATCGTGGTCAATATAATCGGCAAAAAACGTGCTTCACCTGCTTTCTCAACCGCCTCTAGCAACGGCATACCTCCTTCGCGCAGTTCATTAGTAAAATCTACTTGTAAAATTGTATTTTTCACTTCAATACCTGCCAGTGCTACAATACCAATAGTTGCTACAAAGGACAAAGATTCACCAGTGACGAACAAAGCCAACACTGCACCTACAATTCCCAATGGAATTACCGTTAAGACAATAAAGGTACTTTTAAAGGTTCCAAATTGTAAAATCAATACGGCGATAAACAAGAATCCGGCTATTAAGATCACCTTTCCAAAACCAGAGAAAGATTCGCTGCGTCCTTCTACTTCTCCGCCCATTTTATAAGAATAATTCGTCGGCCAATCAATTTTATCCATCTTTTGAATAACGCGATCAATCACTTCACTACTCAAAAAGCCTTTTTCTACAAAAGCCGTTATAGACACCATACGCTCTTTGTTGAGGCGATTAATAACGACTGGTGAACTTTCTAAGGTCAATTTAGCAATTTGATTAAGCGGCACTGATTCTCCTTTTAAATTATTGACATACAATTTATCAAAAACAGTCAAATCGGGATAAGAAGAACGTGGCACCGTGAGCGTAATCGCATAGTCATCTTCTCCCCCTGGTGCGGTATAAGTTCCTACATTTAAGCCGGTCAATGCCATGCGCACTGCCTTAGCTATATTAGCTGTAGGCACTCCCAAAGCTTGCGCTTTAGCTTTATCTATATCTACGCGGATATCCGATTTTAAATGCTTTACAGGATTGTTGACATACACTGTTCCAGCGGTATTCAACAAGCTATCTTCTACACGATCAGCCAACTGACGAAGTTCTTCTAAATCATCACCAAACACCTTCACCTCAACTGGCGCTGGCATAGGCATTCCCTGTTCAAAATCTTTTACTTCGATTTTAGCACCTAAAAACGGTGTCCATTTTTGACGTAATTGAGCAATCAGTTCTTTCTTTTCATCTGCTTTCACATCAGCATTGAGTTGAACAAAAATTTCAGCAAAATCACTACTCTCGTGTTTTTGCGACACGTTGTAATAAATCTGCGGATTTCCTTTGCCTACATTCGATGTAAAATAGTTTACTTCAGGAATAGTTTTTAACTCTTTTTCTAAAAGGTTTACAATCGAATCGGTGTATTGTAAATTAGATTGCAAAGGCGTGTTGACATCAATCAAAAATTGAGGTTTTTCAGACGATGGAAACAAGCTCGTCCCTACCACCGGAATTAAGGCTAAAGCTCCTCCAAAAATTACTGCTGCAATTACCAAAGTCTTAACTGGATGTTTTAATCCGCGATCTAAAATCGGCGCATAGGTTTTGTGAATTCCCTTTTGCAAGCCGCGTAAAAAGCGATTTCCTTCGGCGTGTTCATGTGGCTTTAAAAGTTTACTTGAAAAGAATGGCACTACCGTTAATGCTACAATCATCGATCCGATAACTGTTGAAACAATTGCCACGGGTAAACTGCGGATAAAATCACCCGATTCATCAGGCAAAAAGGCCAACGGCATAAAAGCAATTACTAATGTTGCAGTACATCCCAAAACAGCTTTTGTAATTTGACCTGTAGCTTTTTTAGCCGCCTCTAATCGACTATAACCTTCTCGCATCCAACGTTCTATATTTTCAACAACCACAATACTGTCATCAACCAAAAGTCCGAGTGCCACTACAAAACCCACAATACTCAACTGATTCAAACTAAAATCCATCACATTGAGCAGAATAATCCCTATAGCTAAAGACAACGGAATAGCTAACATAACTACCAATGAAGCGCGATTCCCTAAGGGTAAAAGTGTCAGTAACACCAAAGCAATCGCAATCAAAAAATCACCCCCTAACCCACTTAATCGACTATTGACATTATCGGCCTGATCAAAATGAACTACCAAATCAATATTAGCCGGTAAGGTTTCTTTAAACTGTGTTATAACCGGTAAATAAGCTTCTTGAACTTTTGTAATATTCTTACCACTTTTTTGCGCAGCTACCACAGTCACAGCCCGGTAACCATTGAGACGAACAATGTGTTTTTGCGGCGCATAATCATAATATACCTCAGCGATATCTTTAATGTGTAAACTTCCTTTTGAGCTACCGACAACAATAACATTTTTGATATCGTCAAGCGATTCAATATTTCCGTCAGTAAGTACATTAAAAGTTTTGTGTCCTTCGGTAACGCTCCCACCCGGAATTTTAGCCAATTCACTCTGCAAGGCTTGAGCTACGGCGCTGACCGGCAATTTAATGCGTGCCATTTTTGCCAAATTGAGATCTATGCGAATAATCTGATCTGGCAAACCCTGTACTTCTACATTTTTAAGCGAAGTAACTTTCTCTAAAGCTTCTTTTAAGTTTTCAGAATACTCGTGTAATTGGTCACGCGATGCATTTTGCGACACCAACTCCATTTGTAAAATATTAACATCCGATGGATCAAATTTATCGACTTCAATACTGTAAATATCTGCTGGCAACTCATTGCGTATGCTGTTTACTTCACGAGATAGCTCTTGGTATTTATCGTTGACATTAACCGAATACTCATACTCCACTTGTAACACTGCCAAACCGTTGCCTATAGTGGTTTTGATTTTGTCTATTCCCTCTAAACCATAAATTTTTTGCTCCAAGGGCTTCACCACTAATTCCTCCATATTTTCAGGACTGGTCCCCGGATAAATCACCGTAATAGGATATACCGGCGCATGCATTGAAGGATCTTCAGATCGCGGCATATTCAACAAACTTGATATTCCCAAAGCCGCTACCATCAAGGTAATAATCAAGGTGAATTGATAATTCTTAATCGCGTAGTTTGTAATATTCATCGCCTTTAGTTTTGAGAGTTAACCTCGATTTTCGAACCGTCTTCTAAATAAGCACTTCCCGAAACAATCACGTGCGTAGCCTTTTCTAACCCGTGATCTATCCACACAGCATCATGAGCAATGCGCGCGACGTGGACATCTATTTTTTTAGCGTGCTTTTTATCAGTAGTCACAAACACAAACCCTTGATTACCATCGCCATCTAACAAAGCTTCATAAGGAATTTTCCACACGTTTATCACCGTTGACGGATACAATTCAGCTTCTCCAAACAACCCACTAGCCAAAGGGATATTAGCGGTATTTTCTATTTGTAACTGAATGGTAAATCCACCTGTTTGCGGATCAATCCCTTTACTCTTCTTAAATACTTTAGCCGACAACCTAGCTCCTTTAGCCACATCAGTTGTAAGCACAGCTGAATCTCCTACTTGAAGTGCTGCCCATTGAAAATCGTTAACGCTAGTTTTAAAAATCCAAGCCTTACCAACACCGGTATTTACCAACAAAACTGGCGTTCCTGCACCTACCATCTCTCCTTCATTGGCATTGCGTCTCAACACATAACCGTCGGCAGTTGCTCTAATTTCGGTGTGCTTCATATTAAATGCCGCCGTGCGTTTTTGCTGTTCTGCCACTGCTAAAGCCGTTTTAGCATTTTGCATTTGCTCTAAAGTCGCTACACTATCGCGGTATAAATTAGCAGCGCGTTGGTAGTCGCGTTTTGCTTTTTGGTAACTCAATTCTGCTTGTTCTAAAGAGGTTTGTGCGACAACACCTTTCAGCGTCGCTAACAACTGACCTTTGCGAATCGCATCGCCTTCATCGACATAGATTTTTTCAACAATCCCGCTACTCAAAAAGGACAAGGGAGTTTCATTATTGGTTGTAAAAAAGCCTGAAGTGTGAAAAACAGGTGATTTTACTTCTTGTTTTACGGGCGCTATTTTTACAGGAATGACTTCACCGTGCTGCAGGCCATTTTGTGCTGCTTCGTTTTTACAAGCCACTAAACTGGCTAGTATTAGTAATCCTAAAAAGTAAACTTTAAATTTCATCGGTAGACGTATTAAAAAGAATAAGTTGCTGTTTGACGTTCTAATTGAGCTTGGGCTACTTTCATTTTAAGTCGATTAATACTCACGGCAACCTGGGCTTCAGTGAGTTGTTGGCGTGCATCAACCGTTTCTATATAAGTATTTGTACCCGCTTTATAGCCGCGTTCAATTAAGCGTTGATAAGCAGTGGCGGCTTCTAATTGTTTTTGAGCAGAAATAAAATTTTCTAAAGCAACGCGCAATTGATCATGTGCCGTTACTGATTTTAAATGCAACTGACGTTTTAGTTGCTTTAATCCCAATTGTGTTTTTTCTAGTTCTAATCGGGTTTGCTCTAGCTTGTGGTGACGACGATTGCCTTCAAAGATTGGAATTTTAAGTTGTAAACCCACCATTACATAGCGCGATTGGTCGTTGAAGTGCCAATCTTCGGCTTGTGACCCTAAATCGACAAAACCATTTAAAGTGGGATAATAAGCTGACTTATCCAATTTCAACAAGCTTTCTTGCAAAGCTAATTGTTCCTGAAAGGCTCCTATTTCTTCGCGATTCGCTATAGATATGTCTTGTCCTAAACTCTTTAAAATTTCAGTTTCGACAGTCTTTTCCAAAGGGTTTCCTTCAATTTTTGCCTGCTCAGAACGATTGAGTAAAAAATTAAAATAACGCTGACTCTGATCAACTTTTTGCTCTGCAGCAGTCAACTTAACTTGCACTTTAGCTATTTCGCTTTCAGCGCGCAAAACATAAGCTGGTAAACCTTTGCCATTATCTACTAATTTCTGATTGACACGCTTGCCTTCCTGAGCCAAATGAAGTGCTGACCGGTATATTTCAACAGCTTCCTTAGCTTGAAAATAGTGAAAATATGCCACTTTAACTGTTTCTACCAATTCGCGTTTATAAATAGCTAAATCTTCAGCAGACAACTGCATTTGCTGCGCTTTGATTTGTTTATTATACCACATTCCGGCATTGACAATAGGCACTGATGCCCGCACACGGGCGTCGTAATAATTAGAGGGTAAAAAATTGATACTCTGATTTTCTAATTGTGGAAAATTATGGCTTTGTGTCAATTGATTTAAGGTAGCATAAGCTCCGTTGAGCAAATCTCCTAAAGGCAAATTGATGTTGCGCCCACCGGTAGCCGAAGTGTAATCTGCCAAAACTTCAACTTTAGGCAAAAACAAACCTTTAGCCGATTTTAAAGCGTACTCCGCTTGTTGTAAACTCATATTTTTTTGCTGCAACACAATGTTATTGACCAGAGCACTATCAATGTAAGTTTGCAAAGATACCTCGGTTTGACCGTAACCTAGCCAAGAAAAACACAGTGCTAATAACAATCCTATACGCTTCATAGTTAACAATGTTATGTTAGTTTTAAATATTTTCAATCATCTTAGCATACAGCGCAAAACTGCTTTGCATGACTTGTGACACCTCTATAGACATAGCGATACGTTCAGATAACAATTGCAAATGACCATTGTTATTCAAGGCACATAAACCGTGCATGTTAGCCCATACCAACAAAGCTAATTGCTGCACATCATAAGTTTTAAAATAGCCTATTGACTGACAATCTTTTACCACTTCAACCAAAAAGTGAAAGGCGGATTCACCTTCTTCCCAACCCAAGCCGCACTCGTCCGGGTTTTTAAGATGCTCTAAAGGCTCTCGCATAATAAACATGATTTCGTAATACTCTCTGTTTTCTATTGCGAAATTAATATAACAACGCCCCATAGCTTTGAGCCGTTCAAAGGGATGCTCTACATATTCTAGCGTTTTAAATTGTTCATTGAGCAACTTAAACCCTTCTTGATGTAAGGCGTGCATCACATCCGCTTTATCTTTGTAATGCAGATAAATTGAGGTGGCACTCACCCCTACCTCAGCGGCAATTTTGCGCATTGAAGTACTTTGATAGCCGTGTTTTAAAAACATTCGCCTAGCGGCTTCTAAAATATCGCGCTTGAGATTGTCTCGCTTTTTTCGTTCTGTCTTTGCCATAGGTTACAAAGTTACTTAACACTGTTAACTTAACAAAGAAAAAATAAATTATTTTTCACAACCCACCAAAAACCAGCATTTTAGGGAAATATACCGATTTTTTAAGCCGTTAAAAAACGCTAAATCAAGAAAACTGTTCTTTTTTCTCAGCTAAAAACAGCAAATTTGTAACGTACACAATCAAAATTTGTATTCAAATGATTGAAAATCCATTATTACAGGAGTTTGAAACGGCTCCGTTTTCGAAGATAAAAAACGAACATTTCAAACCTGCTTTTGAAGCAGCTATACAAGCAGCTCAACAAGATGTAGATAAGATTATCAACACTACCGAGCCGGCTACTTTTAAAAATACCATTGTCGCTTTAGATTTTGCCGGGCATCAGCTCAATCGCGTGGCCTCAATATTTTTTAATTTAAACTCTGCAGAGACCAATCCTGAAATTCAAAAAATAGCGCAGGAAGTATCGCCATTGTTAACTGAGTTTCAAAACGATTTAATCTTAAACGAAGCTTTATTTACACGTGTAAAAACCGTTTATGAACAACGTGATAGCTTAACACTTTCAGCTGAAGAAACCACTTTACTCGACAAGCATTACAAGGCGTTTACACGAAATGGCGCTAACTTATCAGAAGATAAAAAAGATAAACTGCGTGAACTTGATACCAAACTCGCGCAATTGAGTTTGCAATTCGGCGAAAACGCTTTAGCCGACACCAATGCGTATAGTTTACACATCACTGATGAAAAAGCTATTGACGGCTTACCGGAAAGCGCGAAAGCTGTAGCTGCCGATTTAGCTAAATCGCAAGGCAAAGAAGGCTATATTTTCACCTTGCAAGTGCCGAGTTATTTGCCGTTTATGAAATATGTGCACAACCGCGAATTGCGCAAAGAATTAGCTTTAGCTTACGGCGCCAAAGGCTTTCAAGACAATGCTAACAACAATGAAAAAATTGTGTTAGATATTGTCAACTTACGTCACCAACGCGCTCAACTTTTAGGATTTAAAAGTCATGCTGATTTTGTATTACAAGAACGCATGGCCAAATCGCCTGAGAAAGTAAAGTCCTTTTTAAACGACTTATTAGCTAAGGCAAAGCCTGCCGCCCAAAAAGAATTTGACGAACTCGAAGCTTTTGCTAAAGATTGTGATGAGATTGACCAACTGCAATCTTGGGACAAGGCCTATTATGCTGAAAAGCTCAAACAAAAGCGCTTTGCACTAGACGATGAATTGCTCAAACCTTATTTCCCTCTCGAACACGTTATTGATGGCGCTTTTACTGTAGCTAACAAATTGTATGGCTTAGAGTTTAAAGAAGTCTTTGATGTAGATACTTATCACGACGAAGTCAAAACCTACCGCGTTACCGGAGCACAGGGAGAAGAAGTCGCTTTATTTTATGCCGATTTTCATCCACGAGCCGGAAAACGCAACGGCGCTTGGATGACCACTTTTAGAGAGCAAGACATCAAAGATGGTGTTAACGAGCGTCCACAGGTGTCAATCGTCTGTAATTTTTCACGCCCAACTGCTAGTGAGCCTGCGCTATTGACTTTTCAGGAAGTCACCACACTGTTTCATGAATTTGGTCATTCTTTACATGCAATGTTGGCAAACACCACTTATCCAAGTTTATCAGGTACACAAGTATTTTGGGATTTTGTCGAGTTGCCAAGTCAACTGATGGAAAATTGGTGTTACGAAAAAGAAGCTTTGGAGTTGTTTGCAAAACACTATCAAACTGGGGAAGTAATTCCGATGGAATTGATTGAAAAAATTAAAAAAGCCGCTAATTTTCACGAAGGTATGCAAACGCTACGCCAGTTGAGTTTTGGTTTATTAGATCTGTCATGGCATGCTGGCGATCCTAGTACAATCACGAGCGTTAAGGCACACGAAGTGGAAGCCTTTAAACTGACGCAACTTTTTCCTGATGTGGCGACGAGCTGTATGAGTACTGCCTTTGGACATATTTTTCAAGGTGGCTATTCTGCCGGATACTATTCTTACAAATGGGCCGAAGTATTGGATGCCGATGCTTTTGCTTACTTTAAAGAAAATGGTATTTTTGATAAAACTACTGCCGATAAATTTAGAGAAAACGTATTGAGCAAAGGCGGCACTGAAGATCCTATGGTATTGTACAAACGCTTCCGCGGTCAAGAGCCAGATCCAAAACATTTATTGAAACGCGCCGGATTAATAAGCTAATCAGCAATTTACCACTCCGTATTATCAACAGCGAATCTTAGAGGTTCGCTGTTTTAATTTGCGTTAAGGATTGAGCGGTTTGTTTGAGCTCTTTTTTGCTCATCAACAAGTTTTACCGTTGAATAGTATTTAAGTTTCAGTAGGGTATTTACAAATAAACACACCCCATAACTGCAAAAAAAGCGAGCCGCGAAAGCCTGACCGCGCCGCTATTCGGAAGGGCATGGACCTTAAGGTTCTAACAAAATTTGCAAAATTTGCCCCATACCTCTCGGTTGTACCGCGGTGGGGTAACGCCCACAATACATTTTACGCTGTAATACTCCGTATGGACAAATTATATAGTCCAATTTCGTCCCTTTATTCTAAGAAATCAAGCAAAAAAATAGTATTACACTAAATAGACTTTATTTTCAACAAGCTACATTTATTTTATTTTTTACAATATTTTAATTTTTAATTATATTTTCATTTTAGTTTATTACATGTTTTCATATATTTGAGTGTTGTGTGCTATGTTAAACAAACTTACGGCTAAACAAGAGAAATTATGAAACTAAAATTAAACAAAACAAGCTTACTTATCCTTATAAGTATTTTTACAATAAGCTGTGGTTCAATGCATATCAACACCAATCCATATTGGCAAGGAAAAATAATGCTAAAAGATAGTACAATTAAAAAAGGTTATATAATGGTTCCTAATTCATCTAAAGAGCGTTTAATAGCTTTTAAACAAACATTAAATGGCGAAAAAGAAAATGTAAAACGAAAATCGATTGAGTCTCTGATCGTATTCCAAAACGAGAAAAGCTATTTATATGAGAATATCCCCGCAAGTTTAACCGTAAAAAGTCATACGACATTCGGCACAAAATTGCTTTTAGTTGTAGCAAAAAATGATTACGTCACTTTTTATATTGAATCAGAAGTATATAAAATGAATGAAAATACAGGAGAAATTACCCTTATTGATTATTATTCTCCAATGGGAGATTTTGCTTCAGTAACTTATTACATTCGCAAAAGAGGAGTCCCTAACGCAAACATGTTATATACGACAAATTACATAGGCGGTATAAAAAGAGGAGCAAATTATCATTTGAGTGAAGATAAAAAATTATTAAAAAGAATAAATAATGGTGAGCTAACTCGTAACGATATTCCCGAAATAATTAAAACATATATAGCTACAACAAATGGAATGTGATTGAAAAAAACATAAACAAAAGATTATTAAAACACAGCACACAACAATGGCTATTCCTAGGCGGATTTTCGTCTTCGGTTGGTAGATTACCGATATGAGAAATGTTCGTTTCCATAAGAAAAATACAAGTAAAAATCTCCACCCGGACGCATAGCTGCAGAACATTAGCAGATTAAATTAAATGCGAAACTTGAGAATTTAAGTACTAAAATCTAAGTCTCTATAACTCACATTAAAATCGTGATAGAGTGAATTTTCTAAATTTTGATTTCCGCGATAGAGTCTATTAAAATTAACTAATCTCAGTCGGTTGGCATAACTGGAAGCTGAAGCAAAGGAAGAGGTCATCTGGTAATTAAATTCGAGATCTATGGATGATTTTGAACTCAGCTCAATTTTTAATTCAGGAAGGAAAACCCCTTTTTCTTGATTAGTAATCGACTGATCAAACTGCAGAGCGCGCCAAAAATAATGGTGATATATCAAACCCGGTCGAAAAATGAATTTCCCAAACTGCACTTTATATTGAAAACCTATATAAGGGTCAATCAGTCTAAAGTGTAAATCATTACCAAATCCAAAAGGTTTAAAGCTATTAAAACTTCCATTTTGAAGGCGTTGATAATCGTTACTAAAATAGGTTTCGTCAAAATAATACAATCCTACTTTAGGATAAATATGATTCACCGGGTTTAGCACCCAATAATGTTTAAAATCAACTTGTGCAATATGCGATTCAGAGCTATAATTGTGCAAAAAATTATAGCGGTTTCCCTCATTTACAGCCTCAATGACATCTGCAAATACCGGACGGTCAAAATCCCAATCTGTTAAGGCATTCTCTTTTTGATAAGTATAGCGCGCTTTCAACTCTGATGTATGTTCATAGGTTGGTTGTGTATTATAGCGCAGATATTGACTTATTTCCACGTTACGAGGATCTCGCAAAGTATTTGTACGGTTTAGACTATCATTTATTTGTGATTGGATTTGCTGTGTAAAGTCTGCATTTCCAAAATTTGCCAATACGTCATAAGCCAAATCCTTTGATAGTTGAGGTTGATAGCGCAACCGCAGTTTATTAAAATTACTAAAGCTTTTATTTTGAGATTCTGTATTTCGTTTTTCAATTAAATTTTCTTCCGTTAGGTATTGTGTTTGATCAAACCGCTTGGCGTGAGATTTTTGCTGCGCTACAATACTATAGCCTTCAAGACGTAGCGCTTTACTGAATTGTTGTGTAAAGTTAGCCGCGCCAAACAGCATTTTATTAAATACGATATCATCACTGCTTGAAAATTGGTCTAGCCCACTATTTCCAGACGCTATGGGCGTGTTTAAAAAACTGTCAAATCCTCCTTTAAACCGCATAACATCTTTCCAGTTCAGCGGACTTTCATTAATGTTGTTTAGACTTCCTATAAAATTAAAGGTGGTCTTTGCACTGTAATAAAATATAGTGGGATGCACGAGATAGCGCTCTTTGATACCGCCGCCGGCTTCAATTTCACCAAATACAAATTCCTTTTTATCTGCTTTGAGTTTAATATTCATGGCCATTTTATCGCTATCACTCAATCCCTTCATAAAAGCTACGGCGTGATAATCATCAATAGCTTCCACTTCGGCTACCGCATCGGCCGGAATATTGTTGACCCCAAGTTTGACATCTCCCCCAAAAAAATCCTTACCATCAACCATCAATTTGGTAATAGGTTTGCCATTTATTGTAACGCTTCCGTCTCTATCGACTTCTACTCCAGGTAGTTTTTCTAATAATTCACGCAGCTTTCGTTCACTGCCGGTGCGAAACTGATCTACCCTATAAGTGATGGTATCTTCGCGAACAATCATGGCCATTTTAGCTTCTATAACCACCTGTTCTAATTCCTCATAACTCTGTTTGAGCAGATAAGATTTTTGTGTATTCTTACTAATTTGTACGGTGTCATTAAGCGCAGAAAATCCCAAGGAAGTAATGCCGATATGATAAGGCACTCCTTTCTCTAATTTGAGTTTGTACAAGCCTTCTCCATCAGCTATAGCAAAGGTGGTTTCGTGATTATCAATTTGAGGAGTAGCAATCAAATTAGTATAAGGGACAGGTTGATTTACAGAGTCGTGAATCTGTCCGTGTAAGGCGACCTTTTGTCCCCATAATGCCGTTGTGCTAAACAACAATAAGATAACTAATTTTATAGAAGCAGGCTTTGAAAGGTATGTTATCAAAAATATAAGTTATAATGAGGTTATTGGAACAGGTTTGAGCTCAGTTTTGAATTAGTCATCAAATCAGTATAAAATCACGCCATATTTTATACTAACTTTCATACAAGACAATCACTTCCGCATAGCATTTCTGAGTTGATGTCCTATCTGTTCACTTTGTCGGTAATAATCTTCTACAGAAATACGCTTTCCTTTTGTAGGCGCTTTGATCCTCTGTTTTTTTGCACTAAAACTGATGTCTGCAGCGTAAATTTTAAAGAAAAAATGCTCTACTTCTAAAATCAGTCCCGGCAAGCCACCATAACCTGAAGGACCAAATGAAAAAGGAATCTTTGGAGCAAACCAAGCCACAACTTCTCCTTTAGGAATTCCGATAGATCTATAAATTGCCGTTGCTTTTTTACAGGTATAACCCTGAATCTCCTTAGTTTCATCAGTAATTTCCCATTTTATATCGTCAAATTTATATTCAACCAACCAATCTTTATAGAGCTTATGCAGTTGGTGTAATTTCATATTTTCTGAAATATTGGCGTAAAACTGTCCTGCAGTTCCGGCAAAATTAGCGGCATTTTCAACATCAATACCATTGTCATTCGCCAGATAAGGTTTAGACTTAAACAGCGCTTCCTGACGTGTAAACGTTAAATGATAGGTCAAATAAGGCAAAGCTTTAGCAATGTTGGCAAACCAAGATTTGGGACCGGCAGGCGACAAACCTGTTGGCGCATTTTGAAGTGATGCTTCAAATTTTTCAGCCAACGGTTTAATCTTGTAAGTCACATCACCCGATTGAATTTGACTGAGACAAAGTTGCGTTGCTAACAAAAATAATAAGCTGAAAGTAAGTGATTTTAGCATAGTCTATGTAAATAGTTTTTATCCATTTAGCATAAACTAAATGGCTATGGTTAAAATTTAATGCAAATAAAATGTGTTATGACCACATCATTTTTTAATCAGACTTTGATCTAATTCAAGACTAGGACCAGAGCTAGCGCAGTCACCAAAATTATCATTACAATACTCATAAGTATCAACCCAATAACTGTGGTTATACGAATCAGGATAGTAATAATTTTCCCAGGTATCGGCATACGCCCAACAATCCGTGCAAAAGAAAGCGTCGGCAGCAGTTGATACCGGTGAGGCTGACACAAAATTTACTGGTAAAAATCCCAGCATAAAAACACCTAAAGATAGTATAAAATATCTCATAATTAAAAGTTAATGATTAATATTTAGCTAATATATATATTGAATTCGCAAATTTAATTATGTTAATTTTGAGTTTCTTTCAAAAATTGGTTCACTTGAAGAGCTGAATGGTTCTATAGTGAATTGATAGTTCACTCGTAAAAATCTGACAGGTTTGAACATGCTCTAGGAAATAAACCTGTCAGATTTACCTGTGATTCTAAAACCACTCGTTAATTTGTAAAAAATCCTATTAGAAAAGCCTAACTAAGAAACATGGCTTATATTTGCGTGGAATTAATCTAAATAAAGAAGTTTTATGAAGGCACGGGTATTGCCCTGGTTATTAACCTTGATTTTCGTTTTTTCACTAGGTACTGTCAACGCTCAAGAGGATGCTAAAACGGCACAAACCGTCATCCATTTGTTGAGCTATGTTTCAAAAGATTATGCTGTAGCGGTACAAGACGGCAAGATTATCAGCCCATCAGAGTACAGTGAGCAAACTGAATTTGTGGGGCAAGCTATAAAAATGACTACCGACGGCCATTTTTTGACTGGAAAAGAGAAAGCGGCAACTTTATCTGCCATTGAGCAATTGAATGTATTGGTAAACGGCAAAAAACCAGCCGAAAAAATCAGCACTTCAGCTAACGCCATTATCGATAATATCATCCGCTTAACAGGCCTAAAAACAGCGCCAAAACTTTGGCCTGATTTAGCACAAGGACGTACGTTGTTTGCTAAAAACTGCGCCATGTGTCACGGAAAGGCTGGCGGTGCTGATGGACCGATGGCTAAGGCTCTAGATCCTATGCCTACCAATTTTCAAGATTTAGCCGTCGCTGAACATTTAACGTCCTATCAAGCCTTTAGCAGCATTAAACTCGGAGTTCCGGGAACAGCTATGGTGGCGTTTAGTCATTTTGATGATCAACAAAAATGGGCGTTGGCGTTTTATGTCAAAACCTTGCGTTACACACAAGGCATCACAGATAGTCTAAAATTACGTCAAGCCTTTAAAGAAGCATATGCTGTGGTTAATTTAGATCAAGTGGCCACTTGGAGCGACATCAAATTGCACGACAGTTTACAAGGAAAAGTGAGTGATCCCAACTTAAGTGTTAAGGCCTTGCGCTTATTGATGCCAACAGCCGATGTGGCCGCCAGCAGTTTAGGTGTAGCCCGTGAAAAGTTGGCTGCTGCCTATACGAGTTATGTCGGGGGACAAAAAACATTGGCGCGCACGCAAGCCGTGAATGCTTACCTAGAAGGCATTGAACCCGTCGAGGCGCAGCTAAAAACACAAAACAGTGATTTTGTATTAAAATTAGAAGAAAAAATGTTTGCCGTACGTCAGGCAATTGCTAAAGATGCGGGAGCGGATGTTTTAAAAACACGCATTGCGGAGGCAAACACAGCCATTGACGAAGCGCAAGAGTTGATGCAAGGCGAGCAATTAAACTACTGGCTATCTTTTCTCATTGCAGCTTCCATCATGTTGCGCGAAGGTTTAGAAGCCTTCTTGGTGCTAGCAGTTGTTTTAGCTCTGATTCGACGTGCAGATGCTAAAAAGGCCTTACCTTGGCTTCACGGCGGCTGGATTAGTGCGGTATTATTAGGTGTTGCTGGCTGGTTTTTATCCGATTACATTTTGCAATTTGGCGGTAAAAATCGCGAAATTATGGAAGGTTTAGTAGCTCTGTTAGCGGTAGTCGTCTTACTATTTGTCGGCTTTTGGCTGCACAACAAGACTTACGCGCAGCAGTGGAAGGCCTTTATTGAAGATAAAATTAATGTCTATCTCAAAAATGATCGCATGATTGGGTTAGCAGCCTTTTCATTTATGGTTGTTTTTCGTGAAGTCTTTGAGGTGATTCTCTTTTTACAAGCCTTAAATTTAGAGGTTGCCGAAGGCGATAAATCAGCTATCGGGCTAGGCGTTTTAGCGGCCGTTGTGGGAATTGCTTTAATTGCTTATGTATTTTTAAAATATTCGAAAATGATTCCGGTGCGCAAGTTATTTTTGTATTCGTCATGGATCATTGTTTTCCTCGCCATTGTCTTAACCGGAAAAGGTATTCACGCCCTTCAAGAAAGTGGCTGGATTAGCGTCAACAGCATTCAATCAATGTTTAGATTAGATTGGTTAGGCATTTATAACACCGTTGAAACTTTGATCGGTCAATTGCTTTTAATTGCCATTATCGTCGCCACTTACCTGATCAACAAGCGTCGTGTGGCACGATTAGTTTTACAAAAAGAAAAAGCTTAAAGCGGAAAAGCATTTCCTCTTTTGAGTCCATTTAACTAGTTTTGATTACAGAGCGTCTAATTTAATCCGTTAGGCGCTCTTTTTTATGGTTTAATACCAATTATACATACAAAATAGCCCAATATTTATGTCTAAATTTCAAATCT
>CAYVJG010000041.1:0-21450 GCA_964451785.1 uncultured Flavobacteriaceae bacterium | reverse complement strand
TTCGTAAGCCTAGATTTTTTTGGTTCGTTTTTTCATCAATGGAAAAAATGAACACATAAGCATTTAGGACAGAATTGCTAAAAAATCAATAGCGCTTTAACTTCTTAAAACCACAAATTATACCAATTAGAATTATTTTTTAGTCCGATTTAGAATATTTTTTATAGGTATAATACCGTGGCTCATAAATTACCAGTACAATGAGACAAAGTCGAAATTGGACTATTTAATTTATACATACGGTATTAAAAGGTAACTACAACCTTATAGTTAAAAAAAATAGTTAATTTAGTAACGATTAACCAAATAAATTTAACTCTATGGGATTAATATGGACTTTAGTCATCGGTGGTATTGCCGGATGGCTAGCCGGAAAAATTATGCGCGGAGAAGGCTTCGGCGTTATCGTTGATATCATCGTCGGTATTGTCGGTGGCTGGATCGGCGGAATGGTTTTAGGTTGGATAGGTATTGCTGGCAGTGGCCTTTTGGGCAACTTGGTGGTAGCTCTATTCGGCGCAATTATCTTGATCTGGATTATTCATATGATCAAGGGCAAGTAAATTTGAAAATAATTTATTCGCTATACTTTTTGGAGCCGTTAGCAAGCGTTAACGGCTTTTTTAATCTTCAAATTTTGTCAACTCTCCCACCGCTTGCATGACTGCTGCTAAACGAACTGCTGATTGAATGCCTGTCGCCGACACACCTAAACGTCGCAAACTGAGTTCGTGAAAATCAACGCAGGCCTTACAGTTATTCATAGCCGAAACAGCTAAGGCTGCTAGTTCAAAACTGCGTTTATCAATACCGGGATTAGCTTCGGCATGCATTGCTAAATTTGGCGGCATACGTTTGTATTCGACATTGTCAACCACATGCAAAAATCGGTAATACACATTGGTCATACTCATAATGGCATGAGCCGTTTTGGCACCATCAAGTTCTTTGGAATTTAAATAAACACTACTCCAATTTTCTATTGTAGCAATCAGATTAACGGAGTTGGTATTCATACTAGTCGCTACTGCAACAGCCGCTACTTCCTTAGGAGACAGCCCCAGAGCACCATTTTCAGAAAGCAGATTTTGAAGATTTGCTTTCATATCATAGGCATAATCAGGGAGTAATTGTAAAAAATCGCTCAATTCCATAATTTAGGGATTAGGGATTAGGGATTAGGGATTAGGGATTAGGGATTAAAGGTACAGTTTTATTTTTTTTCAAGGTAGAATGAAGCTGGTTTTAATAATTAATCCTTAAAATCAGCGCTTTAATAGGTAAAATAGCGTTCCTTTGCAGAGATTTATAATTTAACGGACACGTGGTTCGCAATTCTCCCACGTTAAAAAACTAAGAAAACAATGCTGTCCTCTACTTCTACACGAAAGCTGGCTATTTTGCTAGCCATTTTTCACATTTTCATTGTTGCTGCCAGTAACTACCTCGTGCAATTTCCGATTGAAATATTCGGATTTAAAGCCACTTGGGGTGCTTTTACTTTTCCTTTTATCTTTTTAGCCACCGATTTAACGGTGCGCATATTCGGTGCTAAACTCGGGCGACGCATTATTTTTTACGCCATGTTGCCGGCACTTATTGTGTCTTATGTCATCACTGTGTGCTTTAGGGATGGTTCGTGGCTTGGTCTGGCTGAGTTGTCTCAGTTTAATTTGTTTGTAGCGCGAATTGCTTTAGCGAGTTTTTCGGCTTATGTCATCGGGCAGATTCTCGACATTTTTGTATTCAACAAGTTGCGTCAACACAAACAATGGTGGCATGCCCCTTTAGCTTCGGCTATTTTTGGTAATGCTATGGACACCATCGCTTTTTTTGTCATTGCTTTTTACAAAACTTCTGATGCTTATTTAGCCAACAACTTGGTTGAAATAGCTAGTGTTGATTACGCGTTCAAATTGTTAATCAACGCCGCTTTCTTTTTGCCACTCTATAAAGTGATTTTAGACCGACTCCTCAAATGGCTCAAAAGACGCCCTTACGCTTTAGAATACTAAGATTTCTCCACTGGCGTTTTAGACACTATTTTTAATAAACTGTAATGCATACTTGAGGCATCAGCTGGTGGATTTTGCACCGGTTCTTCGTGAATCAACAACTTATACACATATCCTTTTTGATAGGTAAATCCTTCGATTTCATTATAAAAATAAGTCCAATCTCCAGCTGTTGAATCCCATTTTACCAACAGACAATTTTTTGTCATCACGCCTGCATTACAAGGTTTTGTGTAAGCATTGACAAACAAAACGCGCCCATTGTCATCGTCTTGAGATGATTTTGTTGACCGACAAGCAGTAAAGGTTAAGACGCAAATTAAAAGTAAGAGTTTTGTTTTCATAAGTTAAGCTTTAAGGAGTGAATGCGTTTTTAACGGACTATTTTTTGCTGTTAATAAGTGTGTTCTGACAGTTAACAACTCTTCAAGTGACAACCAACCTTCAAGACGAGCGCCTAAAATATAACTCGCGGTATAGTCTTCCCAGGTTTGACAATGTGTTGTCAATTCGTCATAAAATCGTTGAAATAATACTTGTGCCTCTTGTGTAGTCAAAAATTCTAAATCGACACAAGCGCGAATTAAAAAAGCGCCACGTCCCAGATTCCAACCGGCATCTTCTGTTTGTAGCACTTGGGCGTAATCGGTAAAAATTCCTTTTTCCAATAAGATTGGGACTTCCTTTTTTAGGCCATCGAGATAAGCTATGTACTGCTTAACCACTGCTTCCTCACCTTCGTGCAAATTAAATTTGAGGTAATCCGGATAATCTTCAATTTGATAAGCTACGTAAATAGCTTTCAAATTGCGATTGCGATTGCGTTTTAAAAGTTGATTTAAAATCTCTAAGGCGCCTTGTTTATCTTTGATCCCCCAATGTTGATGCACTAAACTATCTAATTGCAACTTAGTTAATCCTGTAGCATAAGTATTGAGATAAGCGTGATTTTGCGCTGCTTCAAAACAGCTGACCAAAAGTAGTAAATACTCTTCAGCTGGTAAATTTACTCGAGGGTTGAGCTGTAAACTTTTGTCTTCTGATAAAAATTGTTTTAGCTTCTTTAAAATACTCATCTCACTTATTTTTAAAACTTGCAAATCGAAGCAAAGATATAAAAGTTAACGCGGACAAACGGCCATAACTCGTGGCAGAACGATTTAATTATATTCCATTTCAAATAGATTTGATACCTTTGAAAGAACCGCTAAATCTTTAGTCATGAACAAATCACCCTTGATTATTGCGCATCGTGGTTTTTGGAAGGCGCCTCAAGCTACACAAAACAGTTTACGAGCCGTACAAGCAGCTATTGATCATAAAATAGATGGCGTTGAAATTGATTTGCGCATGAGTAAAGACCAAGTGTTGTTTTTGCAGCACAACACCATCAGAAAAGGCTGTTTTATTCACCACACCAAAGCCGAAAAGCTACGTCAACTGCCTGTCAGTCCACACGAAACTTTAGCTACTTTTGATGAGTTTATTCGCCTTGTCGGTCCACATACCTCAACACAATTATTCATCGAACTCAAAAGTACCTTTGGCGTCAAACGACAAGCTGAGCTAGTTACACAGGTGGTCAACAACCTACAGTACCATCAACTTATCAATCGGACAATTGTGCTTTCATTCAATCAAAATTTACTTCAGCTCGTTCAGCAACAAAACACGGCTGTGCAAAGCATGCAACTTATAGAACGTCCAAAATCATTTATTCGTCCCTCTTTTAAAATGCCAAATACCCCTTGGATCGGCATAGATAAACATTATGCTTTGTCGCATTTTGAACGTATAAAAAACCTACAACAAACCGGAATTAAGATTAATGTATGGACCGTTGATAACCTTGACGAAGCCCGGCAACTCGCTCAAATTGGAGTTGAAGCTATTACCACAAATTTCCCCTTAAAATTAAAAACGGCTCTTCTGAATCAATCAATTTGAATTCACCTAAAAACACACTCCTTTTTAGGCGCTCTCCAGAATACCCAAAGACTTCTAAAAAAAGCGGATAGGATTATCAATATTTCTACTATTTTTGGGATATGAATGATGAATTTTACATGCAACGCTGCCTTGACTTGGCTAGCAATGGTTTAGGCCACACCTACCCCAATCCATTAGTGGGCTGTGTGATAGTATTGAACAACAAAATTATAGGCGAAGGCTGGCATCATAAAGCGGGTGAACCTCATGCCGAAGTCAACGCGATTAACAGCGTAGAGGATCCCTCTAAACTCAGCGAAGCTACGCTTTATGTCAACTTAGAACCTTGTAGTCATTACGGCAAAACGCCACCTTGCTGTGACCTCATCATTGCTAAAGGAATAAAAAAAGTAGTCATTGGTACAGTTGACCCAAATCCAAAGGTCGCCGGTAAAAGTATCATGAAACTCATGCACCATTGCAAGGAATTGACTGTAGGTTGCCTAGAAGACGAATGCGATGAACTCAATAAGCGCTTTTTTATGGGACAACGTCAACAACGGCCTTACGTCATTTTAAAATGGGCCGAGTCAGCAGATGGTTTTCTTGCGCCTAAAAAGCAACCCAAAGGTCAGCCCGTGTGGATTACTAACGCGTATTCCAAACAATTGATACACAAATGGCGCAGTGAAGAACAAGCCATCTTAGTAGGAAAAAATACGGCAATCAAAGATAATCCAGCCTTAACCACTCGCCTTTGGGATGGCCCTAACCCAACACGCATTCTTATTGACCGCGAGTTAAGTTGCTTTTCTTCCCCACAACCGCTTCACCTACTCGATCAAAAAGACAAAACCATTATCTACTGTGAACGCACTGAACAAAGTCAACCGAATTTGATTTTTGAAGAACTCGATTTTGACGCTGATATTGCGCCGCAAATTTTAGACAATTTATACTCCAAACACAACATACAATCGGTAATTGTTGAAGGTGGCGCATTTACCCTATCTTCTTTTATCAATTCTGATTTATGGGATGAAGCCCGTGTTTTTGTTGGCGATATTTATTTTAAAGATGGTATTAAAGCACCACAACTCACCGTCTCTCCCAGCGCCAAATTAGCTTTAGAAAACGACATCTTAAAAGTATATCACTATGATTAAAGCACTTGTATTTGATTTTGGCGATGTGTTTATCAACCTTGACAAAACAGCCACTTTTAAGGCTTTACAAGCTTTAGAAAAAGTCGAGCTCACCTTTGAAATGCTCGATAAAAATCTGGACTATGAACAAGGATTAATCTCTACAGATGAATTTATTCACTTTTATCAGCAACAATTTCCTTCTGCTTCAAAATCTGAGCTCATAAACGCGTGGAATAGTATCTTACTCGATTTTCCGCTTGAGCGGCTTCAATTTTTACAAGCGTTAAAAAAATCAAAACATTATCAGTTGATATTACTGAGCAATACCAATGAGTTACACATCGATTGGGTGGCAAAACACCTCGACTTTTATCCGGAATTTAAAGCCTGTTTTGACCAGTTTTATCTATCGCACGAAATTCATCTACGCAAACCGAATCGCGAGATATTCGACTTTGTTTTAGCCAAAAATAATTTGCTTGCTAAAGATTGTTTCTTTATTGATGACACTGCAGAAAATACCGAAATGGCCAAGCAGTTAGGATTTTCTACCTGGAATATCAATCCACAAACAGACTCTATTACAGATTTATTTTTAAAATTCCCTCACCTCCAGAAGGATTAAATACATTATTATGCAACACCGTCAAACTCTTTTTTCACTATTCATCTTGGTCAATCTACTGTGCTCATCACTAGCTCATGCACAGCTCATGCAGTCCAAAGCACATTACACTAAAGCCGACAGTCTTCGCGGCGGATTACGCCCTGAACGAACTAACTTTGACGTCTTAAAATACGATTTGTTTGTCGATGTTCAAATTGACAAAAAATACATCAGCGGCCATAACCTCATCACTTTTAAAGTGGTCAATGATCTACCGGTAATGCAATTGGATTTATTTGCTAATATGCAGATTGATTCTATTGTTTACAACGGGCAAAATTTGCCTTACAAACGTTTGTATAACGCGGTATTCATCACATTTCCACGGGCATTACAAGCCGGAGAAATTGATAAAATCGACTTTTATTACTCCGGTCATCCAACCATTGCAAAAACTCCACCTTGGGATGGCGGATTTATCTTTACAAAGGATAAAAATGGAAATGATTGGGTTAGTGTAGCCGTACAAGGCACCGGGGCGAGTTTGTGGTATCCCAACAAAGACACCCAAAGTGATGAACCCGAAGAAGCTGAGATTCACGTCACCACGCCCAGCAACTTGATGAATGTCTCTAATGGGCGCTTAACCAATAAAAAAGAATTGCCCAACGGACGTATAGTTTGGTCGTGGAAAGTGGTCAATCCGATTAACAATTACAATTTAGTTTTAAACATTGGTGATTACGTTCATTTTTCAGATAAGTACAAAGATTTGGACTTGAATTATTACGTTTTACCTTACCACTTAGAAGAGGCAAAAAAGCAGTTTAAGCAAGTTAAAACAATGCTAGCTTGTTTTACAGAAAAAATCGGACCGTATCCTTTTAAAGAAGACGGCTATAAACTCATCGAAACGCCTTATCTAGGCATGGAGCATCAAAGTGCCATCGGGTATGGCAATCACTACAAAAACGGCTATTTAGGTAGCGACCGCTCGCAAACCGGTATAGGTTTAAAATGGGATTTTATCATTGTTCACGAATCGGGTCACGAATGGTTTGGCAACAGTATTACTGCGGCCGATATTGCTGACATGTGGATTCACGAAGCTTTCACCACTTATTCTGAAGCGGTTTACATTGAATGCCAATGGGGCAAAGAAGAAGCTCTAGATTATTTGGTAGGTTTGCGCAAAGGTACCATCCAAAACGACAGACCTATCATTGGCGATTATGGCGTAAACAAAGAAGGTTCAGGCGACATGTATTCAAAAGGAGCCAACATGCTACTCACCTTGCGCAGTGTGATTGACAACGATAAAAAATGGTGGAAATTGGTGCGTAAATTTTATAAGCACTTTACACACAGTATTACAAACACAGAAGATGTAGTCTCCTTTTTTGAAAAACATACCAAGCAAAAAGTCACCCCAATTTTCGACCAGTATTTACGCTATGCGCAAATCCCCGAACTCCAACTCAAGCGCGAAAATGGTCATGTTTACTACCGCTGGAATGCTCAAGTTAACAATTTTAATATGCCTATTGACATTTGGGTTAAGGGGAAGTCTGAGCGTATTGCTCCTTCTAAATATTGGCAAGAATTGAGTGCTGCAACTCAACTCGATCAAGTAAAAGTGGACCGTAAACACTTTTACATCAATCTCAAAAAATATACCGACTAAACAAACCTCAACTTATTATGCCAACGTCCACACAACAACTTGCCGACATTTTACATCAGGCTCACTTACAAAAGCAATCTTGTGCACCTATCCGCACGCAGCTCGCTACTCAAGATGTAGAAACGGCTTATGCCATTCAAAAAATCAATATTGAACGCGCCATTGCCCAAGGTCAACATATGGTCGGCAAAAAAATTGGCCTAACCTCAAAGAAAGTTCAACAACAATTAGGCGTCGATCAACCCGACTTTGGCGTATTGCTCAACAACATGCAAGTTGAAAATAGTCAAACTATACCTTGGAATGCGCTAATGCAGCCCAAAGCTGAAGCGGAGATAGCCTTTGTGTTAAAAGCAGATTTAACAGCCGAGCACATCAATATGTCTATGGTAAAAAATGCCATTGATTACGCTACAGCTGCCATAGAAATTGTCGGTAGTCGTATAGCCGATTGGGATATTTCAATTGTCGATACCATTGCTGACAATGCCTCGTCAAGTCATTTTGTATTAAATCATGAAAAAATAGACTACACGCAGATCGACTTAGAAAACTGTAAAATGAAGCTATGGCAAAACGGTACTGTAGCTTCAGAAGGACAAGGCAGCGCCTGCTTAGGTAATCCGCTGATCGCCGTATTATGGCTCGCACAAACCATGCAGCAACTAGGTAATCCTTTGCAAAAAGGCGACATCATTTTATCCGGTGCCTTGGGACCGATGGTCGCTCTACAAGCCGGAGATGAAATCAGTGCTGAAATCAGCGGTGTTGGTGAAGTATCTTTCTCAGTCGGTGAAGAAAAACAAGCTTAGCCCAAAAACCTTAGGCTAAGCTTTAGTTTCATAACGTTTAGTTACTAGCAGTTGCCATTTTATCGCGCAGCTGCTTTTCTGTTTTTTTAGCCCAATCAATGACCGCTTGATTTTCTTGATCAGTAAGCAAAGCTTCGTCATGCATACGTAAATAAGACTTTAAAGGCATGACTCTATGCTCGAGTACTTCCTGAATTTCATGAAGTTTATGTGCGGCGCGTTTAGGTTGATAAATTGCAAATTCTGAAAAATTTAAATCGCTTTTTGCCTTTTTAATGTGGTCACTCATCCACCAGCTAACCGGTTGAATGTTGTAATACCAAGGGTAATCGCGCGTGTAATTTGAATGGCAATCATAGCAAGCATTATACAGGTGCATTTGCACATCCATCGGAATTTCATAAGCCGCTGCAATATCATTGACAGGCTTGGCTTCTGTATAATTTTTATCAGGATTAAACACCGGGATTTGCAAAATTAAGAACACCACTAAAATCCCCAACAGAAGTCGTTTTACTACTTTCATTTTTTTATTCCTAAAGATACTATAAAAAGGATAATATCCAAATTTATAGCTGACGGTTAAAACCGTCAGCTATGGGATTACACAAAATTCTTCATTTTAACATCGTAATTTTTATTTCACTAATATAAATCGTACATTCGTTATAAACTTAAACCAAAACTACTGCATTATGGTACGTCATTCATTATCTAAAAAACTACCGATTTATCTATTTATGGCTTTCTTGAGTGTTTTTGCATTCAGTTCATGTCAACAAGCCAACAACAAATCGGCAGAAAAAACGAGTGCTGAAAATCAAGCTAACTTAACTGTTACCGGAGAGGTATTAGACCTGTCGTGCTATATGACCGGAGGCGCAAAAGGAGCCGGGCACAAACAATGTGCTGAATCCTGTTTAGCGAAAGGATTGCCAGCCGGAATTTTGAGTCAAGCTGACGGACAAGTGTATCTCTTAGTGGAAGATCACAAAAAAGCTGAGGCTTATAAAACAGCCATCAAACACGCCGCTGAAACTGTAAAAATCACAGGGAAGGTTATCTCTAAAAACGGGGTACAAAGCTTAGTGGTAGAATCTGTTAGTTTAGACAGCTAAACTAATCACCACATAAACCATTAAGGGCTGCTTTAAAAAGCAGCCCTGTTTTTTTGTCTCTATCTCTTACAGATAATACCGTATGGATAAATTAACTAGTCCAATTTCGACTTTGTCTCATTGTACTAGTAATTTATGGCCCACGGTATTATACCTACAAAAGATATTATAAATCGGACTAAAAAATAATTCTATTTGGTATAAGCTAAAGCTTCAGCGACGGTTTCTACAGGTGCTTGGCAGGTTTCATTTTGGCAAACGTAAATTAAAGTTTGATCTGAAAACAACTTATCTTCAAGTAGCGGTAAATCTTCACTATCTCCTCCCATGACAATACCGGTAGGCAAGTAGTTGGTTTGTAATTCTTTGGCCAGCAGTTTAGCTTTTGGTCCTAAAATAGCAATTTCATAGGGTTTATGACTCATTGTGCCGAGCAAAGTCATCCAACGTCCAAAATATACCGTTCCTTTTACAAAGAGGGGCTGCACCTTGGTTATCATTTCTCTACTCAATTTGCGATAATCTTCGCGATCAAAATAATAACCTAACTGATAACACACCCCGGCTAAAACGGCGTTTCCTGAAGGCATTTCATTATCGACAAAGTTTATTTTTCGCGTAATTAAATCAGTAGCCTTATCTGAAGCGTAAAAGAATAATCCGGTATTTTCATCCTGAAAATGTGCTTTGGCTGTATCGACTAGCAACAAGGCTTTATTGAGCCACAGCTTATCAAAAGTGGCTTTATACATCGTGCAATACGCATCGGCAAGGAAGGCATAATCATCTAAAAAGGCTTCTACTGAAACTTGACCATCTTTATAATTTCTAAACAATCCGCCGGCTTTATTGACCATTTCGCGTTCAATAAACTCCGCATTGCGCAAAGCGATGTCTAAGTAATGGGTATCACCTAAAGCTTGATAGGCTTCGATATAGGCTTTTTGCATCAAGGCGTTCCAAGCGACTAAAATCTTATCGTCTGTTGATGGACGAACGCGTTTTTGACGTTCAGCGAGCAGTTTTTCTTTACCTGCTTTCAACAATTCTTCAACTGTATGAAAGCTTAGATTTTTTTCCTGCGCAAAGTTTTCAACAGTTTGTTGACAATGCAGAATATTTGTTGACCGTTCCCAGTTTCCGGTGGTTGTAATCTGATAATACGCCTTAAACACAGTAGCCTCTTTAGCGGTTAAGACCTGATCGATTTCTGAAGCTGTCCACACGTAATATTTTCCTTCTTCACCTTCGCTATCCGCGTTAAGAGAAGCGTAAAATCCGCCATTATCAGCAGTCATTTCACGCTCTACAAAAGCCAGTGTTTCGCGAATCACTTGCGCATAGAGTTCGTTTTTAGTCAACTGATAAGCATGCACATACAAACTGACTAACTGCGCATTGTCATAGAGCATTTTTTCAAAATGTGGAGCAAACCAATCTTCATCAACCGTATAGCGAGAAAAACCGCCGCCAATTTGATCGTAAATTCCTCCAAAAGCCATGGCTTCTAAAGTTTTTTCGAGTGCGGCAAGGGCTTTTGCATTTTTAGTTAAGTAATAATGTTGCAAGATGTACTCCCAACCGGCAACCATCGGAAATTTTTGACTGCCTTGAAAGCCACCTTTTTCAAAGTCGATATTATTTTTCCAAGCGACAAAGAGGTTATTATAGCCTTGAGGAGAAAATTGTACAGGCGCATCCACATCAAGATTAATCATGTTGCCCTGAGCTACACCTTTAGTCAAAGCCTCAGCTTGCTCAATAATGACCTCGTTTTTTTCGGTATAAGCCAAATGTAATTGTTGTACTACTCGCATCCAGTTGGTTTTATTAAAATACATGCCTACCCAAAATGGACGTCCGTCAGGTAAAGCAAATACATTGAGTGGCCAACCGGCATTACCGTTGAGCAACTGTGATGCTTCAATGTAAATTTGATCTAAATCAGGACGTTCTTCGCGATCTACTTTGATACACACAAAATGAGCATTCATCACCTCAGCCACGGCTTTATCACTAAACGACTCGTGTGCCATCACATGACACCAATGGCAAGCTGAATAGCCAATGCTGATAAGCAAAGGTTTGTTTTCTTGTTTAGCCTTATTGAGCGCTTCTTCACCCCACTCATACCAATCTACCGGATTATGAGCGTGTTGTAAAAGATAAGGACTTGAAGCCTGTGCGAGTCGATTTAAAGATTTTGATTGCATATCCATCAGATTTTTCAAAGGGTAAATTTACAAAAAAGGCCTGTCTTACATTAACAAGACAAGCCTTTATATCCTTAAGATTTACGTAAAATACAGTCTTAATAAACCGATTCTTTATTAAACTTTTTCGCCAAAAGTGCATAAAATAAAGCACGGTATTTTTTACGGTTAGAAGCGCCCAGTTTTTGGGTTACTTCATCAATAGCATCATCGAGGTGAGCGCCGTCTTCTAAGCCCAATTTTTTAATCAGAAAGTTCTTTTTAATACGCTCAACTTCTGATTTATCAGAAGCTGAAACACATTCTGCATCGGCATTGTAAATAGATGGCCCCAGACCTTTAGCTACTGATTTAATAAAATCATCTGACAGTCCTAGATTCAACCGATTGTTTTCGGACGAATAGCGGTCAACTGCTTCTTCAAATTTACTCATGGTATACGTTTTATAGTTAATAACTAGCAGAAAGATACAACAATTATGGATTCGTCCTATCTTTTATTTTTTATTTATAGGTTATTTCACCTCTACCAATAGCATCACATTAGAGAAGCTTTATTTTCAATAAATTACTTTAAATTTATTTTTTACACTATTTTGTTTTTTAATAGATTTTTATCACAATTAAGAAAATTTTTATATATTTGAGTATTGGCTGATCTTATTAAGATAACCAGTGCAATTTAAAGGCCTTCCGACTTACGGAAATTGAACTAAAAAAGTATATTGACTCTCAGAAAAGTAAGGAATAAAAGCCAACAGGTCTAAAGCAGATAGCCTGCATCTAAACTTTAATGACCTTAATCTTATAGAGTTTAGATTTTAACCAATAAATACAAAAAATATGAAAAATATATTTTTTGTATTAGCTTTTATGCTAATCGGTTCTTTAAATTTTGCCTCTACAAACCTAGTAAGCAACTTAGATGTAAGTTCAGAAAGCGCTACTGAATTATCAATTATAAACATTGAAAAAACAGTATCTCTTAATGAAAACCTCATTATTAAAAAACAAACTATCGATTTAGGATTTTTTGGTTGCGAAAGTACTGTTGTTGTTATAGACAAAAAAACCGGAAAACGGCTTGCGCAATTTAAATACTATGACGAAGGCTGCAAATATTCCACTCAGCTTGAATATTGGTATGTATAAAAACTAACCCTAAAAGGCAGTTTTGAAAGCATAAAGCAGTTTATTTTTTTAAATTGACAGAAGTTTCATTTTTCAATAGACTAAAACTTTTATTGATACATGTTTGTTGTATTTATTACTTGAATTTAAGCTTTTTTTAAAACTGCCTTTAAAACGATTAATATATGAAAACACTAAGTATAATTGCTTTTTTTTTATTTATAAGCGTCAAAGCCCAATCTCCTGTTAATGGTGTGATTTCATACCAAGACATTTTTAAAGGTGCAGCTGGAAGTGTAAATTCTAATTATGATTTATACTTTAACAGCATTCAGTCAATTTATATAATGATAGATGATTCAAGTCAGGTGAAAAAAAACAACTCTAGTAACACGCTCCTTAAATCCATACCGCAACAACAGTCTGATCTTCCTTTTTATTATAAAAAATTGAATAACAACTTTGTAATTTACAATCCTAAAACAGTCCTAAAACAGTATGTGGTTAAAGACGACTCATTAAATATGAATTGGGAAATCCACAACGAGAAAAGAACAATTGGAAATTATGTGTGCTCAAAAGCAACAACTGAATTTAGAGGCCGAAACTATACTGCTTGGTTTACAAGTAAAATTCCTGTTGATTATGGCCCTAGGAAATTTAGTGGCTTGCCAGGTTTAATATTAGAAATATATGATGATAAAGGTGTTTATAAAGCTTATGCAACGGAAATAAAGATTAATAACCATACACAAAATATAGAAGATGTATTAAAAAGGGTTAACTTGTCTAGTCCTATTTCACATACCGAATTTCTAGACAAGCGATGTGGTGATGCACTTCAATTTAAAAAACTCATCGAATCGAGAATGGGGAGAGGGACTGGTCGATTACAATTAACTAGTGTAGGTGGTAGTGATAATTTAGAAATTAACGTTGACGATTGCAAAGAGTAGTTATAATAGCAAGCTTTTTTTTATCGCTCTTATGCCATTCACAAACTAAAATTACTGGGAGCGTCACAGATGGCCAGGCAGCGATTTTTGGAGGGAGTGTGACCTTAAAAGACAGCCTATCTCAAGCCATTATCGGATATACCTATACCGATGACAACGGTAAATATTCGATTAAAACAGATCAGGCAGGAAGGTATACTTTGACTTTTTCTTCACTTGGCTACGCGTCTAAAACCATCTCTTTGACGATAGAAGAAGAACAAAAAGTAGTTACACTCAACATAACCTTAAAGGAAAAGTCTATGGCCTTGGATGAAGTAATAATCCACTCCGAAAGGCCTATCAAAGTTAATAACGACACCGTTAATTTTAAAACCAAATTCTTCGTCGATGGTACAGAACAGACCGTAGAAGATCTTTTGAAAAAAATACCAGGAATTCATGTGAGCAGTAATGGAACCATAAAAGTAGGCAATCAAGAGATTGAAAAACTAATGGTGGATGGGGATGATTTTTTTGGTAAAGGCTATAAAATACTGTCCAAAAATATGCCCGCTTATCCCATTGCAGAAGTAGAACTGCTCAACAACTACTCGAACAATCGTCTTCTAAAAGGCATCGAGGAAAGCAAGAAGATAGCTCTTAACCTAAAACTAGACAAAAAATCAAAACGTATATGGTTTGGGAATATTGAAACCAGCATTGGCAACGACAATTTCTATCAAGTGAAAGGCAATCTAATGAATTTTGGTAAGAAGAATAAGTATTATTTTTTGACCAATCTCAACAACATAGGTTATGATGCCACAGGTGACATCCAACACCTCATACGTCCGTTCCGTTACAACGAGCCGGCTAGTATTGGTGATGACCAAAGCCTAAACTCCCCCTTAAGTCTATCGCCAAGCCAACTCAATTTTAGGCATAACAGAACAAAGTTCAACAATGCAGAGTTGGTGTCGCTCAATGCGATCTTCAATCCTACGGAGAAATTGAAAATAAAAGCTTTAGGTTTTTTCAATGGGGATGAGACTCATTTTTTTCGCAATGGAATTGATGTTGTAGAGGTCAATGGAACAAATTTTACAAATACCGAAGATTATAAACTGAGCAACAAACAACGGATCGCTTTTGGTAAGCTAGATGTTATCTACAACATCTCAAAAACTAAAATGCTTAAAGCTACCACGAAGTACAACAATGGCGATTTTAACGATAGCTCTAACTTGGTGTTTAACGGTAGTCCTAGCATCGAAAATCTAAAGCATCAAAATTCATTATTTGACCAAAAAATTAGCTACACCAACAAATTCAATGACAAAAAGGTGCTTTTAGTGACTGGACGCTTTATTGATGAAAAAGCACCTCAAAATTACCGAATCAATCAATTCTTTTATCAAGATTTGTTTCCAAATAATGCCAATGCTAACACTGTTGCACAACAGATTCAAAACCAAATGCAATTTGTCGGCATCAACGCTCATTTACTAGACCGTAAAGAAAACGGAGACTTACTTGAACTGCAACTCGGCAATGAATATAGGAAAGATAAGTTGATGAGTACTTTTTCACTTTTGGAAGATGACGTCCTTTTGAGGCAGCCCAACGGATATCAAAACCAAACCATTTACCAGGTAAATAATCTCTACCTTAAAAGTAAATACCGCTTAGAAATTAAAAATTTTGGACTTACAGGAAAATTAGATTTTCACCAGCTTTTTAATCGATTAGAAGACAATAATACAGTCCATCAAAATCCATTCTTTATAAATCCAAGTATCGATTTAGATTGGGAAATAAACGATAAGAATAAAATTAAAACTTCTTATTCCTATAACACGACTAATGCTAAGATACTTGATGTTTACAGCGATTTCGTATTGACAGGTTTTCGCTCGTTTTCAAAAGGCACAGGAGGTTTCAGTCAATTAAATGCATCGAGCCTTGTTTTTAATTATCAATTAGGGAATTGGATGGATCGCTTTTTCGTTAATACATTTATAAGCTATGTGAAAAATCACGATTTTTTCTCGACCAATACTCTTTTGCAACAGGATTATACCCAATCTAAAAAAATACGGGTTAAAGATCGTGAGTTTATCAACATCAATTCAAAATTGAATTATTTTTTCGCATTTATTTCATCCAATTTAAAAGTGAACTTAGGGTATACCAAAGGAGAATTCAAAAACATAGTAAACAACTCTGATTTAAGATTGGTAACTTCAACTAATTACAATTACGGACTTGAGCTCCGCTCGAGTTTTAAAGGCATTTTTAATTACCACATTGGCACAAAGTGGACAAAGACAGAAATACAAACTACGGCTAAAAATTCTTTTACAAACAATGTTAGCTTTTTGGATTTAACCTTTGTGTTTAGTGATAAATTTGATGCCCAGATAAAATCAGAACGCTATTATTTTGGAAACTTAGAAGCCGATAATACCTATTATTTTCTCGATTTTAAAATTCGTTATAAGCTTATAAAAAACAAATTAACTTTAGGGCTCACTGGCAAAAATCTATTTAATACAGATACGTTCAGAAAGGTTTCAATCAGCGACATTGGTTCATCAACAACTGAATATAGATTGCTACCAAGGTTTGTACTTTTGAAAATGGAGTATAGATTTTAACATATTTCCAAATGAAAAGTTCTGCCCATCGAATAGGTGGATTCGCCCGTAAACTGGAAGAAGATAAGGCCCGGACATGAAGTGGGCTAGGTGATTCTTGATAAAAATTATCAAGTCGAAAAAACCATTTGCCTATAGCGTAAATCTTCTGCTGTTGCCCAAGATCTTTTATAAATGAAAAAAACCTAGGATAGGTAGCAATTATACCAAAACTAAAAAACAATTCTAATTGACATAAAACACGGCTACATGTTTTTATTTTAATAAATATTTTATTAATTTTATATTACGAACCAAAAATAATTAACAATGAAAAAATTATTCATACTTTGGATGGCCCTCTTGTCATTTGGACTCACACAAGCACAAGACAGCGGCGTAAAGCTAGGCGTAAATCTTGGGGTTCCTGTTGGAGACGCTAGCGATTTCACCTCCTTGTCATTTGGGGTTGATTTGGGCTATATGGCGCCAATCACTGAGCGTTTTAAAGCGGGAGCCACTGTAGGCTATTTAATGTTTACAGGAAAAGATTTTCACGGTATTCAGATAGATGATTTCTCATTTTTACCTATTGCTGCAAGTGGGCAATACTCAATTACAAACAACTTATTTGTCGGTGCTGATTTAGGGTATGCCGTTGGCTTAGCACCTGATGGCGTTGATGGTGGATTTTATTATCAACCCAAGTTTGGGTATCAAATCGACCTCTTTGAAGTTTATTTAGGCTACAAAGGTATTTCCCACAATGGTGATAATTTATCTTCAATCAATATTGGCTTCAACTACAAATTTTAAATCCCAACAGATTTATATTGAATAAAAAATCCTCTGAATACTCAGAGGATTTTTTATTCAATATGACTTTTTTATCGGATAAACACAGGTTCGTTTTCTTTTTCCGTATGGGCTTCACTATAGGTATAATCCATACCTTGAAAGCCGTGAATACCGGTTAAATTGTTTATATCATTATCGATGATATACCTCGCCATCGTACCGCGAGCGCGTTTAGCAAAAAAGCTAATCACTTTGAGTTTTCCATTTTTAAAATCTTTAAAAATGGGTGTAATTACAGGTGAGTTCAACTGTTTTTTATCGACTGATTTAAAATATTCATTACTTGCTAAGTTGACAAGAATTTCGTCTTCTTCGAGCTCTTCATTGAGCGCTACGGAAATTTTAGGTTTCCAATAGGCATAAAGATTTTTAGCCTCTCCTACAGCTAATTTCGTCCCCATCTCTAAGCGATACGGCTGAATGCGATCTAGCGGTTTTAATAACCCATACATACCTGACAGAATACGCAAGGTATTTTGCAAACGCTCTACCTTATCGGCTTTTAAACTGTGAATATCTAAACCTTTATAAGTATCGCCATCAAAAAGATAGACTGCTTGACGAGCGCGATCGGTTTGATTAGAGTCATCAAACTCGTGATATCTGGTATAATTGAGTTCAGCCAGATTAGCGCTGATTTTCATCAACTTAGAAATTTCAGGTTTCGTTTTAGTTTGCATCACGGCATTAACCTCAACAGCTTCTTTAAAAAACAGCGGCTCAGTTGAAGTTTGCACAGGAGAAATCACGTTTTCATTTAAGGCTTTAGCCGGCGAAACGACAATCTTCATAGTTTTCGTACTTTAGGTAATTTAATTCGTGCGTGTTATTGCTTTGGTAAAAACACTTCAGCGAGCATGCAACGAGCACTGCCACCGCCTAAGGTTTCAATAACATTTAAATCGGGAGCTATAATTTCACTGTATTTTTCAATACACGCGCGTTGTTGAGTCGTTAAACTTTGCAAAGCCGATTGGCTCATAATCAAATAACTTTTTCCAAAAGCACCTTCCACTTGCAGCATATTGCCCGCAAAGTGTGTCAATTGCTCTTCTGACAAAGCTATAATTTCTTTTCCATCAGCTTTAAGGCTTTTTTGCACCAATTTGCGCTCCTTTTTATCGTCAATACAATCCAGGCAAATCACTGCAAATTGATCGGCTATGCACATCATCACATTGGTGTGATAAATTTGTTTGCGATCGCCGGCAGCTGTAGTTTGATAAGCTTTAAATATAATTGGCATATATTCAAAATCTTCACAAAATTCTATCATCAACTCTTCGTCAGCACGTGGTGAAAGGGCACAATAGGCTTTGCGATTGACGCGATCTAAAATTAGTGCTCCGGTGCCTTCTAAAAACACCTCTTCTTCTTCAGCAGAAGTGTAATCGACAATATTGTCGATTTGAAATCCTTCTTCTTCTAAAGTCAATAAAATATCTTCTCGGCGTTCAGGGCGGCGGTTTTCAGCAAACATCGGATATAAAGCGACATTGCCATTTTGGTGAAAAGACACCCAATTATTAGGAAATACAGAATCAGGTGTATGGTTTGATTTGATGTCATCAACTACCACAACCTTCACCCCCACTTTGCGCAATTGACTGACAAAGGCATCAAATTCAGCTTGTGCTTTTTGTGTAACTGCTGCAGGAGATAAGTGTAATTCTTTTTGAAAATAATTATTAACTGCAGTTTGTTCATTGAGTCGATAATCAACCGGACGGACCATCAACAGTGTATTGGTGATTTGTTTTTTCATTTCTTAACTATTATAGCTATAGCTCTAAGTCATTTTGACAAATGTACACAATCTATTTTTGAAGCTAATCGGTTCTCATAAAAAGCCATAAAATGATTAGTGTTCAGTCTTAATATTAGATTTTTTAACCACGTAATCCACTTAAATTAGCGGCTTGTTCTTCGTTATCAAAGTCTGATTGACTCCCTAATAATTCAAAATCTAAATTGCGTTTTACTAAATCAGTGGCTTTTACCTTAATATAAACCTCATCGCCTAGTTGATAGCGCTTTCCGCTCATACGCCCTACAATGGCGTAATGTTCTTGATCAAAATCATATTGATCGTCGAGCATATCGCGTAAACGCACCATGCCTTCGCATTTGTTTTCTACAATTTCTACAAACACACCAAAGTCAGTTACGCCAGAAATAACACCGAGGAAAACCTGATTTTTATACTGTTGCATAAATTTCACTTGCATGTATTTAATCGAATCGCGCTCAGCTTCAGTGGCAAAGCGCTCGGTTTCGCTACAGTGCTTACACATCACCTCATATTCTTCTTCATTAGCCGAATCTTGTTGGTCTAAATAGCGTTGTAATAAACGGTGAACCATCACATCCGGATAACGGCGAATAGGCGAGGTAAAATGCGAATAGTAATCAAATGACAAGCCGTAATGCCCAATATTCTGCGTGCTGTAATACGCCTTGCTCATCGTGCGAACGGCTAAAGTATCTACTAAATTCTGTTCTTTTTTACCATTGACATTTTCCAGCAAACTATTTAACGATTGAGAAGTTGTTTTCGGCGTTTTTAAATTTAAGCTATAACCAAATTGATGCACTAAATTGTTAAGCGCCACCAACTTTTCACCATCAGGCTCATCGTGACAACGGTAAACAAAGGTCTTTTTAGGCGTTTGCTTGCCTATAAATTCAGACACTTTACGGTTGGCTAGCAGCATAAATTCTTCAATCAACTTATTGGCATCCTGCGCCGTTTTAAAATACAATCCAACAGGTTCATTATGTTCATCTAAATTAAATTTGACCTCAACTTTATCAAATGAAATAGCGCCACTTGACATGCGGTTTTGGCGCAAAATCTTAGCCAGTTCATCTAGCTTCAATACAGCGTCTAAAATCTTTTTATCAGCTTGATAGGCTTCACCTGTCAGTGAAATTTCGGCTGGAATTGTGGCGTTTTTTGTTTCGATGAGTTGCTGAGCTTCTTCATAAGCAAAACGCGCATCACTATAAGTCACTGTACGGCCAAACCACTTATCGACCACTTGCGCCTTTTCATCGAGTTCAAACACAGCTGAAAAGGTATACTTTTCTTCATGAGGACGCAATGAACAAGCCATATTTGACAAGACTTCCGGCAACATGGGTACCACGCGATCTACCAAATAAATCGAAGTTCCTCGATCAAAAGCCTCAGCATCAAGCACACTACCCGGCCTGACATAATGCGACACATCTGCAATGTGAATTCCCACTTGATAATGACCATTTTCTAACTGTTCAAAACTCAAGGCATCGTCAAAATCTTTAGCATCCTTAGGGTCAATTGTAAAGGTTAGTGTTTGACGCATATCACGGCGTTTAGCAATTTCATCAGCTGTAATACTGGTGTCTAAATTTTGAGCGTAAGCTTCAACCTCTTCCGGAAAATCACTAGCCAAACCACTTTGAGCTAAGATAGATTGCATGACGGTTTCATGCGCTCCCGGTTGCCCCAACACTTTTAGCACTTCACCCTCAGGAGAATCGTTATTTTTAGGCCATTTTACCAATTTAACCTGAACCACTTCGCCGTCTTTAGCGCGATTTACGCGATTACGTGGAATAAATATATCGGTGTACATTTTAGGGTTAGTCATCTCGACAAATCCAAATGTCGGTTTTAAGCGCAATATACCTACAAAAGTATCGCGTTTGCGTTCAACAACTTTTATAATTTCACCTTCGGGTTTCTTATTGTCTGGGGCACCAAACACAAAAATCTCTACAGTATCGCCATCAAAGGCGTGATTGAGTTTTTTGCGATGAATAAATATATCTTGATCGAGCTCTTCTACAATCACATAGCCATTGCCATGTGTTGTCATATCGAGCACACCTTGGTAATAATTAAGTTCTCCTGCCAATTTATATTTTCCGCGATCAATTTGATCAACTTTTCCCTTTCCCGTTAAGCGGGCTAAATTTTTAACAATTTGGTTGCGTCCACTCGGGTCTTCTACTCCCAAACGCGCTGCAATTTGCTTGTAATTTAATGGCTTGTCAGGATTTTTACGGAGTAATGACAAGATGCGTTTTGAATAATTTTCACCTTTCTTACCTTGCTTATTCCCTTTTCCTTTATATCGTTTATTCTTTTTTTTCGCCATTTATAAATGTGATTATCTACTATTTTATTAAATACAAGTCATCGAGAAGTCTGTATAGCGATGCTTGTGTATCATTCGGCTGATTAGAGGAGAAGTGAGCCGAAATTTATTGATTAATACGGAAGTGACATTCAAAATGAACCAATCTTCCTGTTAAAATCACAAATCTCTGCGTTATAAATGCTCATCATAGCTATGGCTATGCCTGTGCTTTTT
>CAYVJG010000040.1:0-23559 GCA_964451785.1 uncultured Flavobacteriaceae bacterium | reverse complement strand
TTATATAACTTAACAGAAATTCTATCATTATAATAGGGTTTGTAAAATTCTACCAACTCATCAGCAGCCACGAAAGCTTCCGGAGTTTTATAGCCAAAGTATAATTTACCTATTGTTTGACAAGCACAAAAGCTAACCAAACAACAAACAATCAAACCCAACTTTAAAGTGATTTTTGATTTACTCATAAATTTTATTTAACATAACTACTCACTAGGACATATCCATAAGGATAACCTTCTATAGAGCTATGATATTTGTAGTCAGCCGGTTGAATAATCACTTGTTTGTATCCTAATCTTTGTGCAATTTCTTTAGGTAATGGAAAAGGAGCGTCATTAGAGGAATAAAAAATATCCCCAGGTTTGGCTTTGATAGGAACTAAAAACTTTAGCTTTAATAAGATTCCTTTGTATACTGTAGAAGAAGGACAAGGAAAACCAGGGATCACACAAGGATCACTATTATCCGGAAAACTTGGTATTTGTATTTCTACATTAGGTGGTCTTTGCACATGGGTTAAACAAATACCAAATGATTGACTGCAAGGTCTAACGTTATTTCGTTTGCTCCATTTTCTACCTCTGTGCAATCCTAAATTTAATCTAATACCAAATAAATGTTCTGTTCTTGGAAGATTAGAGTCATCATCTATAAGCTTTTGTTGCTTACCAGGAATCGTTTTGTTTTGCTCAAGAATCTCATTATCGCTACAGCTAATAACTGTTAAAAATATCAGTACTACAAGTAGCAATTTACTTAAAAGCGAAACGCTCGTGTGTGTGTGTGTGTAACATAATCATACTTATTTTTAGTTATAGCACAAATATATTATTAAATTATAAATTTATCAAGATGCTACCAGCCTTTTGAAAACAACGGTTCACAGCCTACAATTTATATTTCTGCAAGGTCATATTGCCAAATCCTTTAAAAAAATTAATAAGTATATAAAATCAAAAAAAGGCTGCCTCATAAGAGACAGCCTTTTTAGTATTAAAACTAGTATTTATTAGTGTTGAGCCCACCAAAGTGGTGTTAACACTTTATCGGCTCCATCTAACAACTGAACGGCTTTTTGGTAGCCTTCAGGGTCATTGTTTCTAAATCCACTTGGATAAGGCAAACGTTGTGGTAAAAATTCAACTGAACTGGTGTTGTAGTTAGAAGAATTAAGTGCCGGTAAGTTAGGGATTGGTTTTTCAACTGCCGGGTTTTCAAAGAACGGCAATCCTAAACGGCGGTGATCATTCCAGCTTTCGAGCGGTAACCAAGGCATATTAGCAATAAATTTTTGCGTAATAATTTTAGTTAACTGATCATTCTTAACCGTTCCGTTTTGATACAAGGTGTTATCAGGATAGTTAATTGTAACTGTACCTGATTGACCTGTTTTACCATCGGTATAATTCATAGTATAACTAGCAGGCGGTTCAACGGTATGGCTAAAGCTTACAGAAGTTCCTAGGCGGTTATAGTCTGTTGAACTAATGTAATCGCCATAAAAGCTACTCACGCCATTGTAGGCAAAACTATCTTCAATACCGCGGTTATAAGCGGCTTCAGCGGCCATCGGCACAGTCCAGCCACGTACTGCAGCTTCGGCTATCAAGAAGTAAGACTCCCAGCTTGCAAAGAAAATACGTTCGCTAGAGCTATTGCGGTAACCTTTTACTAAAGACGGCGCAAATTGTGCATAGCCAGCCACTTCATTAAGCGCTTCTGCTGTTCCCCACTCACCAAGCGGATAAGTGCTCCAAGTATATTTAGTATTGACTAACACTTCAGATCCATCAGCATATTTCATTTTGCGTTCCATTTCTGAATCATCAACAATAAAGCTTTCCGGAATGAGTCCGCCTTGAACATCGCCTGGAATATAGAACAACTTATAGGCACGTGGATCAATAGTATTGTGCAATCCATCAAAGAAATAACCTACATAAGGATCGTTGATTTTAGTAGGATATTGATCGGCAAATTTTAAGCCGATGTAATCAGCCGGTTTCACATGAGTATCTAAATAACTTGGCAATTGATCAGTAGAGCTAACGCCACCTAATCCAATCATTAAGTTATTCATAGTTTCGGAAAGGATTTGTTGGTTCCAAGGGCGAGACATTACGCCTGTTAAACCATCCCAACCAGCTTGTTCAACAACGTCAAAGTTTTGATCAGCTTCTTCAATATACATATTTGTGGCTACAGCGTCTTCAAATTCACTTTGTGCTTTAGCTGCATCAACTTCAGATAAGCGCATAGCTAAGCGCATACGCATTGAGTTAGCATAGCGCACCCAGTTTTCCCAATCCATTTGATAAGCGATATCAATGTTTTTGGTTTTTTCTTCAGCCACTACAATAGAGACATCCATTTTTGAAACGGCATCTTTGAGTTCGTCTAACATGTAGTAATACACATCTTTCACAGAGCTAAAGGAAGGGTTAACGCCTTGAAATCCATCAAGAGGCGCGGGTCCCCAATTATCTGCCAATTCACTCAAGAGGTAAGCTCTCCAAATACGTGCTGCTTGAATAATGTTATTATTGTATTCAGTAGCGGTACCATTTTCGGCTTTTTCTTCTCCTACAGAAATAGCGAGATTAGCACTTTTTAACCATCGTGACAAATCATTCCAATAATTACTAGACCAACCATCACTATAGTCGCCTGTAGAAAAAGAACCATTGTCACCTTGTTGGCGTCCAGCAGTTTTCCAATACAACACAAAAGCGCGTTCGGCTGTATCAGGATTCATCTGAGCTCCTAAAATGGATTGGTTTAAAAAGTATTCCGGCATCACCTGTTCAGGAGTGGCGGCATTAGGGTCAGTATTAATTTCTTCAAAATTATCACAACTCGTCAACATTAAGAAGAAGGCTGCTAATATGATTATCTTATTAAATTTCATCGTTATCTATTTTTAGAAACCTACAGTTAAGTTAAAGACAAATTCTCTTGTACTTGGAAAGGTCAAGTTTTCAAATCCTGTTGCATTAGAGCTCACAGCATAAGAAGCTTCAGGGTCAATACCATCAACAGCGCTATAAATCATCCATACATTATTTACGGAGAAAGACAATTGAGCGCGTTGTAATGGGGTATTCTCTAAAAAGCTTTTAGGGAAGTTATACGCTAAACGCACATTGCGCAAACGCACGTTAGTAGCGTCATAAATATTCTCTTCAGTAATCCCTAAGTTAGCGGTATACCCCACACGTTCCCAATATTCTTGAGGACTAACTTTGGTTGTATTCGGTGTGAATCCACCTTGACCATCACTCACTACAGCGTCAACAACAAAATCTTGACGTCCATTAGCAGCTGTTTCAGCAGCTAAACCTGTACGTTTTAAGGTATTCATTGTACCAGAAAAGAATTTACCTCCAAAACGTCCATCAATTTGGAATGAGAACGTAAAGTTTTTGTAATTGAACGTGTTAGTAATACCGGCAATAGCGCGCGGAGTTTGGTCACCTAAAATATGTTGTTCATCGTCAGCAAATGGCAAGCCTTGTCCATCGACAATACGTTGACCGTAATACGGACTAGATTCATCTTCTACACGAGCGTATTTAGCGCCCAAAATCACACCGTAGCGATGACCGACATAAGCTACGAAAGAAGTATTATCAAATCCACCTAAAGGATAAGTTTCTACGCCTTCAGCTAATGAAATTACTTTATTGACTGTTTTTGAAAAATTAGCCGATACATTCCAACGGAAATTTGGAGTATTAAAAACATCTGCATTCGCAGTAATTTCAATACCTCTATTTTGAATATCACCTGCGTTAATCATACGACCGGTATAACCAGAAAGTGGATTCATTGGTAACACAATCAATTGACGTGTAGCATGTGTATCATAATAATTGACATCTAAATCAACTGCACTAAACAAGCGCATGTTAATACCAATTTCATAAGTTTTTAACAACTCACTACGTACATTTGAATCAAACAAAACATTCCCTCCTGAAGCCGTTAAGTTTCCTAGTGGATCATGACTAATTGAGAATGAGTTATACAATTGATACGGCGATAATGAGTTTCCGGTTTCAGCATAAGATCCTCTTAACTTCATAAAGTTAATGACATTGCCGAATGGACGAGATCCCCATACTTTTCTAAACATATCAGTAAGGACTAAAGAGGTGCTCACTGAAGGGTAAAAATATGAACGATTATCTTGAGACATGGTTGATGACCAGTCATTACGTCCGGTAATATTTAAGAACCAGAATCCGTCATAACTGATATCCCAAGTTGCAAAAGCTGAATTGATTTGTTCTTTTGAACGGCCTTCACGTACAGTAGGTTGATTGTTTACCGCATTATTCACTGAGAAGTAGTTAGGTACGTCTAATATAGCGAGAATGCTATTGCTGTTAAAGCGACGTTCCATAATTTGTCCAAACATAGAGAATGAAGTATTCCATTTACTATCAAAAATACTGTCTTTATGTAAGTTTACACTCGCAATATAGTTGGTTTCCACCGAGTGGTCCATACCAGTTTCATATTGGTTGTCTAATGGACCGCCGGTATAGATTTTACGTTCATCTTTAGTGTTGTACATATCAGAACCTACACGTACATTAGCATTAATCCAATCTGTAAAATCATATTGTAATTTAGCATTGAGCATAAAGCGATTACGACGATCTTCATTTAAGCGGTTATAGACAGACCAATACGGGTTTCCGAGGTCATTCATGATGTACCAATTTGAAGTCGCATCAGCACCTAGCTCATGCATCCCTGATTCAAATTGTCTTATATCTAAGGTTCTCGGCATTGTTAAAACGGTACCGTAATAGCTTTGTCCTTGCCCTCCAATTGGTCTATTTTCAGTAATAGAGTTGATGTACTGCGCTTTAATATCGCTAGACCATTTGTTGTTTTCTCCAAATTTAGAAGTGACACGAGTAGTCGCATTTAAACGAGAAAGTTTAGTATTAGGAATCATTCCTTTATCCGTCACATAGCTAAATGACGTATAAAGATTAGTGTGATCGCTTACTTTTTGTTGGAAAGTCAAAGAGTTATTTTCAACAATCCCTGTTCTAAAAAAGTTTTTTAAGTTGTCATAACTGCGCAAAGCCACATCTTGTCCATCCCAACGTTCTACGGTTTGTCCTGTAATATTTGTTCCCCAACTCAAATCAGAATCTTTTATATAATCACCATTTGATCCTTGAGAGAAAGAAGATTGCAAATCAGGTACAGCCATCATAGTTGAAAAACTCACCGTATTAGAGTAAGTAATTCCTGCCCCAGGACGTGCTTTACCGCTTTTAGTAGTAATTAAAATCACCCCATTACCAGCGCGTGAGCCGTAAAGAGCAGAAGCCGCACCTCCTTTTAATACTGTAATATTAGCAATATCAGCTGGATTTAAATCGCTCAATCCGTTACCCATATCTAATGAAGGATTCCAGAAGTCGTTATTATCGGCGCCTACAAAGTTTGACATTGGCATACCGTCAACAACAATTAAAGGCTGGTTATCACCGGTTAAGGAATTAAATCCACGTAAAATGATTTTTGAAGAAGCTCCAGGTCCTCCAGATGATTTTGACAATCGCAATCCACTAACTTTACCAGATAGCGCATTGGTCACGTTTACCTCACGAGCTTGAAGCACTTCTTCTCCTCCAATACTCTCTGAGACATAGCCCAAAGCTTTTCGTTCTTTTTTAATACCATAAGCCGTCACTACAACTGCGTCTAAAGCTTCAGCATCTGGTGCCATGACTACATTTATTGAAGTCGATTCGCCAACGATTTTTTCAACTGTTTTCAAGCCTACATAAGAAAATACCAAAACATCTCCGGTTTGTGCTTGGATAGAGTAAATACCATCGAAGTTGGTTAAGGCCCCGTGTTCGGTTCCTTTAATTTGGATGTTTACCCCTGGCATGGGGACACCATTTTGATCTTTCACCGTTCCGGTGATCGTCTGTTCTTGCGCAAAGGCAATTTGCATGACTAAGGTCAAAAGACACAAAAGTAACATGCTTTTTAGGTTTACTTTCATTTTGGATTAGATTATTTTAGGTTAGCATTTCTATTAATAAAAGCGTAAGTAATGTTAACAGATTAGCCGTTATTTTACTTTCCAAAATTAACAGATAAATTTTAATTAACCATAATTTAATCTATTATTAGGCTAATTTACACTATCACAAATAACAATGCGCTAATTTTCAGTAAAGTACAAGTGTAAATTTATGAAAGTAAAAGAACAAAAACGAAAGCTTACTATCCTCTGTTCTCAGTTTTACGCATTTTGAATTGGCAAAATAAACTAGTGTGTTTAATCTTAAACATCAATATATCTGTAGGACAATCAGCAAAAGTATTCGCTCTGTTTAATACAGAAAACAAATAAATGAATGCTATAGTTTTAATATGTTATAAAAGCCATTTATGAGTTAACATACTGAACACTAACGTTTCAATCTAAAATATTTTTTTAATAATTCAGAGGCTTCGTTTGCTAAAATACCTTTTTTAACTTTCGTCTTAGGATGGAGTTGTCCCCCCATAGTTTGAAACCCACGTTTAGGATCTTCAGCCGCGTAAATCACCTCTCCTATTTGGCTCCAATACAAGGCCCCAGCACACATTTGACAAGGTTCAAGGGTGACGTAAAGTGTGCAGTCGCGTAAATATTTCCCTCCTATATAATCAGCTGCAGCTGTTATAGCTTGCATTTCAGCATGTGCTGTAACATCATTGAGTAACTCGGTATTGTTATGCGCTCGAGCAATAATGGTATTTTGACAAACAATAACAGCGCCAACGGGAATTTCATCGCGCTCAAAAGCCGCTTGTGCTTCGGCAAGGGCTTTTTTCATAAAATAGGTATGGTCGAAAGGCTGTAACATGGCTCAAAAATACAATTTCTTGACTTACCTTTGCTCTATGCAGAAAACTTTGTTACAACTTATCGATTCACCTGCTGATTTAAGGCAGTTAAACAAAGATGATTTGCCTCAATTGGCCCGTGAATTGAGGCGCTTTATTATTGATATTGTAGCGACCAAACAAGGCCATCTCGGTGCTAGTCTAGGCGTAATTGAATTAACTATTGCTTTACATTACTTTTTTAACACCCCTGAAGACCAACTGATCTGGGATGTTGGTCACCAAGCTTACGGACACAAAATACTAACCGGTCGTCGTGATTTATTTGACACTAACCGACAACTCGGCGGAATTAGTGGGTTTCCCAAACGCAACGAGAGCAACTACGACACTTTTGGTGTTGGACACAGTTCTACCTCTATTTCTGCTGGATTAGGCATGGCTATTTCCGCTCAACTCCAAGGTAAAAATCAGGCTACTATTGCGGTTATTGGTGATGCCGCTATAGCTTCGGGAATGGCTTTTGAAGGCTTAAATCACGCTGGCATTACCAACGCTAATTTATGGATTATACTCAACGACAACAGTATAGGTATAGACCCTAGTGTGGGGGCTTTAAAGCACTATTTACAAAACGCTAAACTGAATAAATCAGCACAAGACAATATTTTTGAAGCGCTCAACTTCACTTATAAAGGTCCCATTGACGGACATGATTTCGATGCTATTTTTACAGCTTTTGAGGACTTAAAAAATTGCGAAGGACCTAAATTTATTCATCTTGTTACCACAAAAGGGAAAGGGCTAAAGCAAGCTGAAGAGCAGCAAATCACCTATCATGCTCCAGGAAAATTTGATAAAGACACCGGTGAATTAATTAAAAAAGACACCTCACAACTTCCACCAAAATTTCAAGATGTATTTGGACATACCTTGGTTGAACTCGCCCAGCAAAACGGAAAAATTGTCGGGATTACAGCCGCCATGCCTACAGGTACTTCTTTAAAATATATGATGCAGCAGTTTCCAAATCGCGCTTTTGATGTGGGCATTGCTGAACAACATGCGGTAACACTGGCTGCCGGCATGTGTACACAAGGACAAGTGGTGTTTTGCGCCATCTACTCTACTTTTTTGCAACGCGCCTACGACCAAATCATTCACGATATTGCCTTACAAAATCTACCAGTCATCTTTTGTATTGATCGCGCCGGATTAGTCGGTGAAGACGGCGCTACACATCACGGCGTTTTTGATTTAGCCTACTTGCGCTGTGTTCCTAACCTCATCATTGCGGCTCCTGCCGATGCCATCGAGCTGCGTCAATTACTTTACACGGCTTCTTTAGGACTCAATCATCCCATTGCTATTCGTTATCCACGCGGAAGAGGGCATATCAAGCAGTGGCAGGTTCCCTTTAAAAAACTTTGTATTGGCAAAGGACGTCAATTTAAAACGGGTTCAAGAATAGCTGTAATATCATTAGGAACCATTGCCTATAATGTGAATGAGGCTATTAAACAACTCGTTGACAACTCACTTGTTGCACACTTTGATTTGCGATTTCTCAAACCTTTAGACACAGGTTTATTAGATCAGATTTTTGAAAATTATCAAACTATTATAACGGTTGAAGACGGAGTCATATCTGGTGGATTGGGCGATGCCATTTGTGATTTTGCTCAACGTCAATCCTTTTTAAATAAAATCATCAAATTAGGGATTCCCGACAAATTTATAGAACACGGTAAAGTTGAAGAGTTACAAGAACTAGCCGGTATTTCTTCTTCAAAAATTAATGAAATTTTAAAACGTGAAATTGCTTTACTGCAGCATAAATAGTAACTTGCTATCCGATTATAACTACTGATTTATGGAAAAATTTAATATTCGTTGGAGTGACTTAGATGCTAATCGTCATTTAGCAAATTATTCATTTGTAAACTTGATGAGCCAAGCGCGACTCAATTTTATTCGCCAAAGCGGAGTGACTCAAAAGGTTTTGGAGGAATATGATTTAGGGCCTGTGGCGTTTTATGAAAACATCTATTATTTTAGAGAAGTATCGCCTGATGAACCTATATACATCAGTGTGGAACTAAAAGGCTATTCTGAAGACGGCACCTTCTTTGAATTTGTACACAATATTTATGATCAACACGGTCGCAATATGGCTACCTGTGAAATGATGGGCGCTTGGATTGACCTCGAAACAAGACGTCTTACGGTATTACCTGAAACTATCAGCAAGCGTTTTGAAAATCTCAAAAAATCTGAAGATTTTAAATTCTTAACAAAAGAGGATACGCGTAAACACGGAATAAAACCTTGCGACATCAACCCTGAACGTCTTGAAAAAGTGGCTTTAGTATAAAGTATTACTGTAAAAAAGTAAACCCACTTTTAAATACAAACCCACCTTAATACAGTTAAGTTTTAAGGTGGGTTTTTAGCGTTTGAAATAGTTAATCTTTAAAAATCTGTTCTAAGATTTTTTCTGTAATCAGATAAGTCGGTTTTACACCTGTTGTTCCTAAGCCTCCTGAAGCTAAGGTACTTCCTGTTTCTAATGGATTATCGCTGGCGTAATAGGCATAGCGCACTTTGACATCAGGCGAGATATTACCTCGTAATTTAGCAGCAGCCTGGATTGCTTTTTGATAATGAGCGCCTTCCATTTCTAAACCAATCACATTCCATGTAGATTCATAGAAAAACTGTAAAACGTCTTTATTTTGCAAAGAAGTTCCTAATACTGTAACCATTGGTCCTTTGTAAACATCTATTCCTTGTCCCTCTAAATCTTTAAGTTTCAATTCATTTTTAAAGGGATAATTATCTGCTGTTCCCTCAAATAAATGGGCATTAGGAATCATAATATCTCCTTTTTTACCTTCTAAAATTCCGGCTTTTCCCATGATAGAAATGGATTCTATATTTAAATAAGTCAACTCCCCTTCTTGCTCATACGGCCTGAGTAGCTCATCCATTGTTTCATAAGCTTGTTCTCCAAAGGCATAATCCATCACAACAATCACTGGCGCCTCCTTTTCATTTTTAACCTGAAAGCGCGGATTGGTGTGTTGCAATTTAGCAGTATCAATTACTTGCACATTAATATTAGCCCCACTTTCATCTTTGATAAAACGCAGACCTCGGTTAAGCGCTATGTTTTCAACTTTAAGACGCTTGGCACTGTTTGATTGCTGACTTAAGGATTCATAGACCTCAAAATTACCGTTTTTCTTCATCTCGTCAGCCAATGCCAGCTCTGCGTAAAGGGTGTTCATCACACTGTGCATGTTGGCACTAATAATGTGCATTTTACGATGAATTAATCCTGACTCAGCAAGCTCTTTCTTAACTTTATCAGCCCAAATTTCACCGTGGATATGATGGCCTATACGTTCGCGCAACACAGGAGTAAAAGCTATGGTTCGTTTATTTTTGTCATCTAATTTCTCTTCAATAGCCAAACGCCCCATGTTATACACGATTTTCAAAAATCGATCTTTGTCATCAGGAGTACTAAACAAGGGATAAACTGCTAATAATTCCTCAAACGTATGCCCCAAGATATTAGCCACATGCGACAAGGCTATTTCGCGTTGTTCATCAGTTAATTCGGGCTGGGCTACAGCCATTTTCAACTTCTGCCAATCACGAGTCGTGTGTCCGGTATCATTCAACAATACGGCGGTTCTAATTTTATGGGATTCAATAAATAGAAACGTCAAATGCGTCAGTATATCATAAATTTCGGAGCGACCACGCGTGATTTCTATATTCATTTGTTCACTATCAATACGATAGCAATTTCGGCGACGTTTGGGTGGAATGATGGGCTTAAAATGCGAATTTTTATAGCCTTCATCGCTGGTTAAATTTATAAATCTACATTCTTCAATGCCATGAGGTAAACGCTCAATGATGTATAAAAGACCGTCTATCTCCATCTTTTTTTCAGCTATAGAACCATAGATTTCAGGTCTTAAAAACAATAAAGCCTCCCGCAAGGTTTCTCCTGACACCCCCATAGGTTTATAAAAACCGCGATTAAACAAATGTCGCATGGTGACGTATAAGCGCTCAATGGCATGTGTACTTTCTTGAGCACGGGTTCGTTTTTTATATTTTAATTTCTTAGTCATCTAATTTAAATTTTAGCAATTTTTGGGCGAGTTTCCTATCGTTGGTAAGACGAGGTATTTTGTTTTGCCCGCCAAGTTTTCCTATAGAGCTCATATAGTTTTGAAAACCATCGGTTTGAATTTTTGTAATCACCAAGGTACGCAAAATTTTGCCTTGAATCAAATCCTTGTAATAAGTGTTCTGTAAACACATATGTTCATCTAAGCGCTGCGCAAAAGCATCAATATCTTGAGGAGCTTTATCAAATTCAATCATCCATTGGTGATAAGGCAAGCCTTCTTTGGGGTTAATTTGCGGGGCGACAGAAAATTCATTCACTCGCACGTCAAATTCGGTTAGTGTTTGCTTTAAAGCAACTTCAACTTCTTTACCGATGACATGCTCTCCAAAGGCGGATATAAAGTGTTTTAATCGGCCTGAAACAATGACGCGATAAGGAGCCAATGAAGTAAACTGAACCGTATCGCCTAAATTATAGCCCCAAAGTCCTGCAGAAGTCGAAATAATCATCACATAATTTACGCCACATTCCACCTCTCCTATGGTATAGCGTTTAGGGTTTTCGTCAAAAAATTCAGTCGTTTTTATAAATTCATAAAAAATCCCTGCATTCAAACGCAGTAACATGCCCTGGGCATCTTGTTTATCCTGAAAAGCAAAAAAGCCTTCTGATGCGGGGTAAAGTTCTATACTTGGCAGCTTACGTCCAATTAATTTTTCAAATCTGGCGCGATAAGGTTCAAAATTTACACCGCCATAAATAAACAACTTAAAATTAGGGAAAATCTCCCCTACAGATTTACCGGTACGTGCCACCAGATGTTCGTAATACATCTGCACCCAAGACGGAATACCGCTAATAACCGTCATGTCTTCTTGTAGCGTTTCATCTATAATAGCTTCGAGTTTTTCTTCCCAGTCTTCAATACAATTCGTTTTCCAACTCGGCATGCGATTTTTTTGCAAATATGAAGGCACAAAATGCGCCACAATTCCTGAGAGTCGTCCGGCTTGAACGCCATTAATTTCTTTTAAAACAGGGCTCCCCTGCAAGAAAATCATTTTGCCGTTTACAAAATCTGTCTGTCCGGTCTCTGCAATGTAATTTAAAATGGCATTACGCGCTCCCGAAATATGTGTTGGCATTGAGGCTTTTGTTAACGGAATAAATTTTGCGCCGCTAGTAGTGCCTGAGGTTTTGGCAAAATAAAGCGGTTTTCCCGGCCATAAAACATCCGTTTCTCCCGCCACTACACGTTCTACATAAGGTTTTAATTGCTCATAATCACGCACCGGAACTGCCTGAGCAAAGTCAGTATACGTTTGTATAGCAGAAAAGTTGTGCTCTTTTCCAAAGCTTGTGTGTTGCGCCGTATCAATCAAGTTGCGAAACACTTTCTTTTGGGTTTCTATTGGATTAGCCGCCCACTTGTGGATTTTTTTTACTTCTGTTTTAGCAAATAATTTTGCACCTAAAGATTTTATGCTCATATCTCTTATTGAAAATCTAAAAATTCTGTTGGATTTATAGGATAACCATCACGCCAAAGTTCAAAATGTAAATGTGGTCCTGTTGTAAATTTTCCAGTATTTCCAGTCATGGCTATCACTTCTCCTGCTTTTACAAAATCGCCTTGTTTTTTTAGTAATGACGAATTGTGTTTGTATACTGAAATCAACCCATAACTGTGTTCTAGTATGATGACATAACCGGTTTCTACTGTCCACTCTGCAAAAATCACCGTACCATTGGCTGTAGCCTTAACGGGTAAATCTTCAGCGACACTTAAATCTATACCGTAATGTTTTTTAGTAATATTAAAACTGTCCGTCACACGACCTTCAACAGGAGGAAAAAGTTTAAAACTCGATTGATCAATTGCAGGATGAAAAACATTGTATTTTTCACTCTGAGCCACTTCATGACGCAACAATGTGTCTAAACGTGAAGGAGCTAGATCAACGGTTGTCGGATCTATATGGGTTACTGTAATACTATCTTGTGGCAAAGTATCTAGCGGTTGCGGAACAGTGCCTCTTAATATATTTTGAATGGATTTAAAATACCGATTATTGTTTGCAATAACTTGCTCTAAGGAGTCTGTTTTTTCAACTAATGTCACCGCTTTTTTACGCAACTCAACCGAAGCATAGCCAGGAATATATTCGCGTAAAGGTGTAAAGGCTATCAATAAAGTTGTCAAAATAATTAAAATAATCGCTGAAACTCCTGTGATAACAAATACGTTTAATCGATTGAGCCGCAAGGTCAAACGCTCTTCAAAAGTTTCTTCATTAAGAATGATTAACTTGTATTTGTGCAGTAATTTCTTAGCAATCTTTTTTCTCTTTTTTTCTGCCATATAATTATATATCCTAACCTTAAACTAATGCTCTATTTAAAAACAGGACAATTTAATTTTTTTTTAGAAGCCAAGGCTTTAAAAAAACATAAATCTTCAAATTATACCAATTAGAATTATTTTTTAGCCCGATTTATAATATTTTATGTAGGTATAATGCCGTGGGTAACAAATTATACAGTACAATGAGACTGCTGTCAAAATTGGACTATATAATTTGTCCATACGGTATTATCGTCTATTTAAACGCTTAGAGAAGGTTTGCTACATTGTAAAAAGGTCTCAAGATACAGCGTAATTTTAAATTTATATAGGATTTATTGGCTACTTATGATTGTGTTTAATTATTAATTCCTATTTTTGTACAATAAAAACAAACGTTATGGAATCAATGATTTTCCTAGTTATCGGCCCTTGGCAATATGTGATTATCGGAGTGATTATCCTTCTTTTATTTGGAGGACAAAAGATCCCTGAATTAATGCGCGGATTAGGTAGTGGCATCAAAGAATTTAAAGATGCTACTAAAGAAGAAAATGCTAAAGAAGTTGCTGATAGTGCTTCAGAAAAAGTAGAAGGACACAAATAATACAAGTCGTGCTTCGTAGTAGATATACCCATCTCTAGATGTCAAATCCTGAGATGGTTTTTTATGTCTAATAATTTTGGGCTTCTTCTTTTATCACTGAACTACAGCAACCTGTTCTTTTCGTTTTTTGACTATAGAATGCCATTTTAAATAGCCTGAGATTCCCATCACAAACAAAAATACAGTTAAGCCTGTATAAATATATAAGCCTTTATAAATTAGTAAAGGTATAGCGATAAGATTACTAATATTTAGAAAAATCCAATTTTCCATCTTTCGCTTAGCCATCAGCCACATTCCGGCCCAAGCAAATGCACTGACCAAGGCATCCCACAACGGCACATCAGTATTGGTGTAGTGTTCTAACCAATAATACATTCCTAAAAAACAACCTACTACAATTAATAAAGCTACACTCCGTTCACGTCGCGTTGAAAAGCTGATTGGTGCTTGATGATTTTGCTTACCGAATTTCCAAAAGAACCAACCGTAAATACTCATCACTAAATAATACAAATCCAATAAAATATCACCGTATAGTTTGGCGTGATAACGCACGTAAATACTTATCAAAATTCCCGCAATACCAAAAAGATAATTGTTTACATTATTATTACGAGACAACATCACCTGCCCTATAGCAAACAAAGTCCCTAACCCCTCTAAAACAGTTAGATGTGTTATAAAATCCTCAAACATAGCATAGCTTTTAGCTACAAACAGAGGAGACGAATCAACTATAAATCCCACGCTGGCATTATCCAGATCAGGTGTTGCATTACAGAAATGCACGGGTATCATCTCAGCCAATTTATTACAAATTAGCACCCCTATTTGACGGGGCAAAGATAGCGCTTTTTAAATGTTCACCAAAGTGAGAACACAAATTAGATTTTTATCCTTTATGACTCACAATCTGTAAGCCAATCACTGAAATAACTAAAGTTGTCAAGAAAAAAATACGCCAAAAATTTATAGGCTCCTTAAACAACAAAACCCCCATAATAACTGTACCTACTGCACCTATAGCCCCCCACACCGCATAAGCCGTACCCACAGGAATAGCCTGAGAACCACCCATTGATTTGTACAATAAAAACATACTTAAGCTTACACACACTGCAAAGCTTCCCAACCAGCCCCAAAAGGCTCCTCCTGACGAAACCTGCATTTTGCCTAGACTAATAGCAAAACCCGTCTCGCACAAGCCTCCTATTATTAACAACACCCAATTGATAGACATAACTTTTCATTGTTTATGTTTTAGCGAAAATACAGATTTATACACAAACATGCCGCTTTGTTTTGTCAAACTAACTCCTGCTATTATACACTTTACACCAACTTGTGCTTTGAATCCGCCTCATTTAACTTTAACCATTATTACTTATCTGCTTAAATTTAATTATTTTTCATACATTTAATATATGGTTTAGCATATTATTATTTACAATAACGATTAACAGCGATTCACTAAAATTTAACAATCGACCTAATTTCAATCATGAGACAGCTATTAAAAATTTTATTTGTATGCATATTATGTTTCAACAAACACAGTTTTGGGCAAACTCAAACGGATACAGCTTCTTCAATTAGAATTATTCCTCAAGCGACTTTTGTTGTAACTACACATAAAAATACAGATTCCGCTACCATCGCAAAGCAACTCAACACGTGGAAAAAACACCAACACACACTCCGCAGTAAGATTTTAAACACAAAAGACAACAAAGTTTTAAAAGCGGGTTTCCTTCAAGAAATGTATATCAGATCTATAGCTACAGTCTCAAACGATAGTGTATTTGTATGTATTCCCTTTAATTTACACAGTCCTGATTGCAGTGCTCCCGATTGTTTTTCTACTGATGTCTGTTTTAGTTTTAAGCTCTCTAACCAATTAATATTTCCTAAAAAACTCCCCTTTACAGAATATGAACACGGCTGTATAATAGGAAGAAGTCAAAAAATACAAAGCCAGTTTCAACTAATAGAAAAAACCGAAAAATATATAATCTATTACTCTATTAAGCCAAAGCGAACATTGGTTTTATTTAGCTCAAACAAAGCTAATGGAACAACAGCATTTTATTTCGTCGGTCTTAACAAATACAGAATTAATGGGCAAAATGTGAATTCCATTTTAGAGCAATACAACCCAGAAGACCAAAATTCAATATATCCTTATACAAGTTGGCAACTAACTACCTCTGATTACAAACAGTTTATTGATGATACTGTTCTAAAAAGAAAAAACTAAAATAGCGGACTGAAAAAGCTATTGTTTTGTTAATTTACTTTATAGCAATCCACTTAAAGCCCTTTTGCTGACGCATTATTCTATAAGCCACAATCAACTCCTTCCATTACACCTATGAAAAACCACTTAACTCTAGTAAAATTACTTTGTTTTTGCGCACTACCCGCTCTATTATCAGCCTGTACCTTTAAAGCAACAGTAGAAAAACCTGCAAAAGCCATTCAATCAATAATTCCTGAATTGAGAGCAGCTGTCGATTCGCTTAACGCCTCAGCTGATGAATTGAAAGACATTCAACTTCAAATCGGCAATCCCATCGACTCTACTACCGCTAAACTATACACAAACACCAACATTATAGGTTCCTGGAGATCTGTAAATAAACGCTCTCGTCAAGTAAGCCACAATAAAGAGCCTCACTTTAATCGCATTCACTTTATCAACGACTCCGTAGTTAAACTTGAATTTATAGACAGTACTAATACACCTACTACCTCAACAGCCAGATGGGTTAATGGTTATACAAATGAAATGAAGTATATGGATTTACTGCCAGGCTTTATCAGCATTGAATCAGGTATTCAAATTATAAAATCTACAGATAAGGGAAGTGAAATTTCTATATTTTTAATGAATCTATCCCAAAAAGATGGCCACTTATTTCTAAATGGCGAGCACTCCACCTTTATAAAAAATTAGACCTGAGTAATTAACGAAGACCTTCTGCAAAAAAACAATACTTTTAACTCCTCTAATTCCCTCAAACTCATGAAAAAGAAAAAGCTACCTATATACCTCATGTTGTTCTTAACGCTTTTATCCGCAATTAGCTTATACCTTGTTTTAATGGATAAAATAGAAAATCACGAAACTTGGCGCATCGCATTTAGCTCATTAGGTTTTGTTGCCTTTATAGTATTCAGCTCACTTTTGCTAGCACAATCAAAAAAAAGACAAAGCTAACTTTAGTAAACAAAAAAACCGCTCCAAACTAGGTCCGAAGCGGTAAAAAAAATAAAAATGAAATTATTGAGCTGCCTTTTGATGGTCAGCTAAGAATTTTTCAAGACCACTGTCTGTCAAAGGATGTTTTAGCAATCCCATAATTGAACTCAATGGACTCGTAATTACATCTGCACCAATTTTAGCACAGTTAACAATATGCATGGTATGGCGAATAGAAGCCGCTAAAATTTCGGTTTCAAAACCATAGTTGTCATAAATCATACGTATATCGGCTACTAAATCTAATCCTTCTGAAGAAATATCATCTAAGCGACCTAAGAAAGGAGACACATAAGCAGCTCCTGCTTTAGCGGCCAATAGGGCTTGACCAGCCGAAAATACTAAAGTACAATTAGTGCGAATACCTTTTTCGCTAAAGTAGCGCATCGCTTTAACACCGTCTTTAATCATCGGAATTTTGACGACAATCTGATCGTGAAGATCGGCTAAAGCTTCTCCTTCACGCACCATGCCCTCAAAATCAGTTGAGATAACTTCAGCACTAACATCACCATCTACAATTTCGCAGATTCGTTTATAATGAGCCAGTACATTATCAGTCCCACTAATGCCTTCGCGAGCCATTAGTGAAGGGTTGGTAGTCACACCATCAAGAATTCCCATATCCTGAGCTTCTTGAATTTGGTCTAAATTGGCTGTGTCTATAAAAAATTTCATAGGGGTAGAATAAGTTTATAAGTTCAAATACAAATTTACAGTTTATAATACTTCATCAGAAGTTTTTCGTAAAATTTATCTGGTAAAATGTGTTTTAGTGCAATTGAAAACTTTTGCAAAAACTCCCCTACCTTATAATGAATAGTCGGATTTTCCTGTTGCATCACGTGATACACCTTATGTGCCATCACTATAGGATCCTTTCCTTTATCTACATCGCGATCCATTTCTTCTAGAGTGCGCTTATAATTTTCTTTATAGGGCGAATCTTCATAAACTGGCGTATGGTAACGACCAGAAGCTATATTAGTAGCAAAATCACCCGGAGCTATATTTGACATTTTTATATTAAATGGCTTTAACTCCATGCGATAAGCCTCCGTGGTCAACTCTAATGCACTCTTGGTTGCTGAATAAACCCCTCGAAATGGCAACCCCATATAGCCTGCTATAGAAGTAATATTAATAATCATTCCGCTGTGTTGGGCACGCATAGTGGGTAATACGGCTTTAATTACACGCAATACACCAAAATAATTCACATCAAAAGTACGCTGTATTTCTTCATCCGGAGTTTCTTCCAGCGCTCCCGTAATCCCCTTTCCGGCACAATTGATCAAATAATCTATACGCTGTTCTTTTGCTAAAATAAAGTCTACAGCTTCTTCAATTGTTCCCGGACGAGTCACATCAAGCGCCACAAATTGAATACCATTAAGAGATTTGTGTTTTGGATGACGGCTTGTACCATAAACAGTATAGCCTTTTTGATGTAAATATTCACCTACTGATTTACCGATTCCGGACGAGGCTCCGGTGATGAGAACTACTTCAGACATAAATTAATTTAGGAATGCAAATATACGTAATTCAACAGAATGCTAATACATAGCCCTGCTTATCCGTCAAAAAAAGGCATAAAAAAAGGCAAGCGACCTACATCACACCGCTGCGACCGTCTACCCTTGCTGCGTTCCCGCCCTGGGGGAGTTCAACAGGAGCTGGTTGTGTAGGACTTGCCGAGTGCAAAGATGCACTTTTTTTACGATTATCAAAATTATTTTTTAAGCTTAATTCGCCACAAATTCAATTTCGAATGCGGTGTATTGATTAACAGTTCAATAGCCGTATTAATTCATTAGTGTAAACTGAAGTGCTTCTCAGAACAAGTCATAAAATCAGATCGATCCCTTTTTAGCCGAACACCCTTCGGAGTTCAGTAAAGACAGGTCTACCTCACCCCGCACCGCACTTCGTTTGTACAGGTTTCTCACATTAAAGACCTTCGGCCCTTTAAAGCATACTTTTGTCTATATCTACAACCATGTAATGGTTGAATTTGATTAACCCTGAGTGCAGCTCGGGGCATTAAGATTACCGTATCCTACAGAACTACGAAGTAGTTCAACACTAAAAATCATAGCAGAATAACTCCGAAACTTGAGTTATTTTAAAAAGCTTGTCAGTAATAAAAAAATCTCAAAGACTTTAATACCTAAAACCGTGGACGAAGCCTACGACGAATAGCCAACTACACCCCTAAAAGAGGGGAAATAGTTAAAGCAAGGTTTTTTACCCAAGATATTCCATATTACTTAATCTGTTTGTAGAAAATCGAAATTTTGGTCACTTACTATATTTGAAATAGAGTCAAGCAACATAGCCTCTTTCTAAATGTAGATTCGTATAAAATATGGAGAAAAACCTTGATTAAAGGGCATAAAAAAAGGCAAGCGACCCACATCACATCGCTACGACCGCCTACCCTTGCTGCGTTCCCGCCCTGGGGGAGTTCAGCAGGAGCTGATTGTGTGGGACTTGCCGGGTGCAAAGATACGGCTTTTTATCTTTACTGCAAGCCTTATTAATTCAAAAAAAATGTAAATTTGTCGAAAACAAAACTATTACTCAGCAATGAACATCCGTACCTTTTTGATTTGCACCCTCTTAAGCAGTTTTTTAATTAGCTGTGGAAACTCAAAAAAAAATAAAGCTCCCGCTTATTCTATTACTATAACACCTAAAAAAGACCTCCAAGCCGGTGAAAAACTAAATGTTTCTATACAGGCTTCCGCTGAAAATACCATCGATTCTATACAGTATTTCTACAGTGATCAACCTATAAAAACAGTTGCTGGCAATCCGCAAACCTCCTTTTCACTTCAAAAACCTCTAGGACGTCGTTTACTTTCTGCCATTGTTTACACCCAAGGAAAATCCACTACGGTTTCTACACCAATCGTATTACACACCGCTGAGCAACCTACAGTTTACACTTATAAAGTCATTAACCGCTATCCACACGACCCGCACGCCTTTACTCAAGGACTCGAATTTTATAAAGGTCAACTCTATGAAGGTACCGGACGCTACGGCATATCTGAATTACGCAAAGTTGACTTAAAAACCGGCAAAGTGCTTAAATCTGTTCAACTCGATCGCAACTATTTTGGCGAAGGCATTAGTATTATGAACGACAAAATCTACCAACTCACCTGGCGTGAACACGTAGGCTTTGTGTACGATGTCAATAACTTTAAAAAACTCAAAACGTTTCAATACAACAAAAGTAAACAAGGCTGGGGACTCTGCAATGACGGCAAAGTACTTTACAAAAGCGATGGGACCAACAAAATATGGCTGCTCAACCCCGAAACTCTAGCCGAAGAATCTTACATCGAACCTGTAACAAAACACGCTTTGGCTACTAAAGTGAACGAATTAGAATGGGTAAAAGGCAAAATTTACGCTAACACTTGGCAAAAAGAAGGCGTACTCATCATCAACCCCTCTACCGGGGCCGTTGAGGGCATTGTTGATTTTAGAGGCCTGAAAGACAAATTAGGCAACGCCGCTACCGCCGATGTGCTCAACGGTATCGCCTATGACCAAGAAACAGACAAACTCTATGTTACCGGAAAAAATTGGGACAGCTTATTTGAAGTTGAACTTGTAAAAAAGTAAAGCCTATTTTATATAATCTGTTTTCAAACGCGTCTTGACTTAAAAATTAAGACGCGTTTGAAGTTTATAAAAACACTAAAATTTCAGAGTTATTTGACTGCAATCTTTATTGTTGAACTACTTCGTAGTTCTGCATGATGTGGTAATCTCAGTGCCTCGAGTTTCACTCGAGGTTATTCATATTCAACTATTACTTGGTTGGTTGTAAATATAAACGAGAATAATCTTTAAAAGACCGAAGGTCTTTAATGTGATTAACCCTGCACAAACGAAGTGAAGTGTGGGGTTAGTTGGCATCTACCCCTACTGAACCCCGAAAGGTGTTCAACAACAAAGGGATTGTACAAACCATTATTTTTTTTACAAAACCGCCATATACCACTGGTTAACAAATAAATAAGGTGTAAAATACCTCTTGCTCAAATATATAATTCCTTAACCTTCATTTTATTATTAACTCTGCAAACTTTAGTAAAAACATGAAAATGAAGTATTAATTTTTCTCAATAAAACATTAAATTGGGCGTTTATAATATAGCTTAACTCATTCTGTTCGTTTATGCCTCAAATTACACGCTTGTTCTCGCACGTTTTTCGCCTGCCTTCTTATTCTATTTGCTGTCTAATTGCGCTCATCTGCTTCACAAGCTCCTGCCGCAAAGATTTTGACACCATCCCAAGCCAAGGAAATTTGCGTTTTTCTCAAGACACCGTCTACTTGGACACCGTTTTTTCAGGCATCAGCTCTAGCACTTATCAAGTAACTGTTTATAATGACAGCCGTAAAGACATAAGCATCCCTAGCATTCAACTCAATCAAGGTAACAGTTCTCGTTATCGACTCAATGTTGATGGCATACCAGGAAAAAGTTTCCAAAATATCGAAATTCTGGCCCAAGATAGCATCCTAATTTTCATAGAGGCCACTGCTCAAATTCACGAACTCGCCCAACAAGCTACCCAATACCTATACACCGACCAGCTCCTTTTTGACAATGGATTAGAACAACAAAAAATTGAACTCGTCACCTTACTACAAGACGCCCATTTCCTCTATCCACAAAAATTTAATGACGGCTCTACCGAAGCCCTCACTATTGGAACCGATGAAAATGGCAATCCCATCCAAATTTCCGGCTTCTTCCTCGACGATAGTCAACTCCACTTTACCGCTGATAAACCTTATGTGATTTACGGCTATGCCGCTGTACCGCCACAAAAAACACTCAACATTGACCCCGGTGTGCGCGTACACTTCCACACCAATGGCGGACTCATAGTTGCCAATCAAGCTTCACTGCACGTCAACGGATTACCGAGCAGCGATCCTAAAACGCTAGAAAACGAAGTGATCTTTCAAGGTGATCGCCTTGAACCGGACTACGCCAACACTCCAGGACAATGGCAAACCATCTGGCTCACCGCTGGAAGTACCGATAACCATTTTCAACACACCACCATCAAAAATGCTACCGTTGGTATCCGCACCGATGCTCACGACAATACAAACAACCCTACCCTACTCCTTGAAAACACTCAAATATACAACTGCGCTACCGTAGGCTTATGGGCTACCACGGGGCATGTCACCACCAAAAATGTAGTCATTAACAACTGTGGCCAAGCCGCTTTATACCTCTCTCTTGGCGGAAAATACAATTTTTATAACTCCACATTTGTCAACTACTGGACCAACGGCTATCGCGATTTCCCTGCCGTACTTATCGAAAATTATTACCAAACCCCTGAACAAACCCTCGTTGCTGACCTAGAAGCCGCCAACTTCTACAACTGCATCATTTATGGCAACCAAAATATTGAACTCGTGTTAAGTCAAGCTGATCAAGCCGATTTTAAGTTCAATTTCCACAACAGCATCATCCGCTTTGACGACTATTCAGGCAATTTTGCCGATAACCCTCTCTACAATTTCGATGACACAGACCATTACATCAACAACCTCATCAACCAAAATCCTCTGTTTTTAAACCCACAAAACAATCAATTGCGCATTGACAACAATTCTCCCGCCAACGCCCTCGCCGACCCTACCACCGCCACTCAAGTCGACTTGTTAGGTAGCCCACGAGGATCTCAACCCGATGCAGGCGCCTATGAAAGTAGCCCCTTCCCTCAAGACACTGAATAAGCCTATAACTAGTTGGGCGTGCCCCTGCGTTGTTAGCTCGCAAGACCATGTTTATCCAGCCAATATCGGCATTTAATAAAGCTATCGGCCACTCCGCCATCACGCAGGGTCGGGCTTTCGGCAGTCGCTTTTTGCGGCTAGGTTTGGTGCTAACCTACAACAGCCTTTACCTTTCCTAAAGTTCCAAACTTTAGGGAAGTCCCGTTTTTGAAACCGCCGCAAAAGAGCTTCAACAAATGCCTCAATCCCTCACGCAAAAGAAAACTACAACCCCATCTCACTTACACAAATACGCACAAAGAATCGACTAGACAATTACATTTCGATGCAAAAAATGGCATTTCTGAAACAAATAAAGAAAGGATAACTAACAGAACCTCACAGATTGCAGACAAATAATGATACCTTCATAAAAGAAGCTTGGAGGTCGATTTTTTAAAAGCAACACCCAGTGACAACATTCAAAAATAATACGGAAATGATTTTTAAAATAGACTAAATATTTTGTCGTTAAAATTTCAAA
>CAYVJG010000039.1:25224-26377 GCA_964451785.1 uncultured Flavobacteriaceae bacterium | reverse complement strand
ATTTTGGTAAAGCGCAACATATAATTGCCTCCTGACGACAGCATAATCCCGTAAGCGTCTGTTTGCTCTACATCTTCACTACGTGCCATAATGTTAATTAGGTTTCTAAACACCAAAAAATCAGCCGGTGAAAACATTGGCGTGTCGGGGTGACTATGGGCATAGCCCGTAGAATTAGGAGTTAATTCCACTTCAAAATGGTTCTCAGTGCCTTCGGTAACGGCTGACAAGCCATCTGTTGAAGAACTTGTAAATCCCCATTCATTTGATTCGTCAATTTTTCCGTACAATTCCTCTATTTTTTCTTTAAAAGCTTCGTCTTGAAAAAGCTCTTGAGTATCCAAGCAAGGGTCAGCTTCTCTAATTTTAAGGATAGGCTTGGTATCTACCGGGTTATCAGAGGGAGCGTTTCCTCCGCCACCGCCACCGCTACCTCCTTCTGTTAAGCCAGGGTTAACAGGCTCACTAACATCGTCACAAGGCACCATTGCTATACTCCTATAAAAGTAATAATAAGCGTCTCCGGGAATGCAATCCGGAGCTCCCGGCAAATGGTGTTCATTACCAGAACAACGCTGTACGCCTACATTGATAATTTCCGTATAACAAGGTGCACCATTTGAAGTTCCCATACTCGTTTTTCCAAATTGAAAAGGCGTGATTGTCACTTTGCTATTAACGGCTTCTACTTGATTTAATTTCCCTTTTTGGATGCGAAGAATATCAGCCTCTGATAACTGATAGTCAACAAGAAACATTTTATAGTCACCTGTAGATTTTGTCTTTGACACTAACAAGTTCACTAGTCGATTCGGTTGGCCTAAATCTGTTAATCTAAAAGTATACGTTTTTGTATTTGAACGCTCCATCAAAACCACGCGACCTGTATGTAATAGAAAATTAGTCCCTTCTATTTTTTTAGCTGTTGTAGTTGCTGTAGAAAAACTCTTACGCGAAGAAAGGTGCAAGTGATTGACAACACCTCCATCTTCTAGCTCCGACAAACGCAGCTCTTTGGCTTGAACTTCAGGAACATAATTTGAATCGATCTGATCACCTAGAGTATAAAACTCCTCATGCTCTTTTTGACAAGAAGTAATGACCAAAAAAAGACTAATTACAACTGCTAGCCTCCTTAATCTGGCTGTGGGCT
>CAYVJG010000039.1:0-25124 GCA_964451785.1 uncultured Flavobacteriaceae bacterium | reverse complement strand
ATGACCAAAAAAAGACTAATTACAACTGCTAGCCTCCTTAATCTGGCTGTGGGCTGTGGGCTGTGGGCTGTGGGCTGTGGGCTGTGGGCTAAATTTGTACATTTTCAGTTAAGATTAAAATGTTTTATGTAAAATTATGTAAATTTTATTGTAATTAAAAAACATTTAGCCATTTATTTCTAAATCATAGCTTTCAATCATGGACAGTCACTGCACCTGTCGAAGCGTGGTCACTGAGCCAAGCCGAAGTGGACTCCATTTAACCAAAGGCAAATAGCTAAAGGCTAAGGGCAGAAGGATACTGTCTCTAAAAATGTACTTAAGCGTTTTCGTTCCATTATTAAACAAATTGAGGCAGGTCATATCACACAACCTGCCTCAATTTTATAGTCCATTAATTGTTTTAAGCCATTGTGGCTATGATGGCATCGATATCCTCTTCTGTAGTTTCGGGATTGATAAAACAAAAACGGGACACCATTTCACTTTCCCCGTTTTTAGTCCACTGTGTAGGTGTCACTAAGGCAAAGCCTTCTTTTTGGTTTTTGCGCGTCCAGTTGTTGTAATCTTCAGCCGTCCATCCTTTACGTCTAAACACCACACAAGACAAACTCGGTTCGCGAATCAGCTCTAAATCCGGATGCGCTTTAATTTTGTCAGCGGCAATTTGCGCCAATTCTAAGCCGCGTTCAATAGCTTCGGTATAGCGTTTTGTGCCGTGCATAGCCAAAGAAAACCAGAGCGGTAATCCACGTAATCGGCGGGTCAATTGAATTTGATATTCCGATGGATTAAATCCTAAGGTATCTTTATAAACAATGTCTAAATACGAGCCTTGTTGCGCATGTGCCTTGCGGGCCAATTCCGGATTTTTGTAAATCAGCGCCCCACAATCATACGGTGAAAACAACCATTTGTGTGGGTCAATGGTAATACTATCAGCGCGCTCAACACCATTAAATAAATGGCGTACAGAAGGAGCTGCCAAAGCACCTCCGCCATAAGCGGCATCGATGTGCATCCACAAGTCTTCACACTCACAAACATCGGCTATGGTGTCTAATCGATCTATAATTCCGGCATTTGTGGTTCCACCGGTAGCTACCACCGCAAACAGGCGTTTTCGATCTAATGGCGACAACTCATCGATGGTTTTTTGCAACCATTTGCCATTGAGTTTATCCTCTTCATCATCATCGACCAAAATAATGTCTGCATCGATTACCTTAGCCATGCTCTTCACTGATGAATGTGCACCATTTGAAGTAATCACCAAACCGCGTAAGGCTTTATTCTCTTCGTTTTTAGCACGCCAATTTTCGCGTGCTGCCACCATAGCAGACAAGTTGGCCGAAGTTCCTCCACTGGTAAACACGCCAAAGGCCGGCTCAGGCATGCCGGTTAAACTCACAATCCATTTCATGGCTTGGTTTTCGCCAAAAATTCCACCTGCACCTGTCATCCAATAGGCACCGTGCACGCCGGCGGCTGAAGTAACCACATCAAACATGGTAGCCGCACGCGTAGGAGCAGCCGGCACAAATGCTAAATGCCGCGGATGATCAGAAGGCACTGTGGCTTTAAGCATTACATTTTTAAACAAATTAAACGCATTTTCGCCGCCAATACCTTGTTCTGTAATAGTTTCGCCAATTTGTGCAAAAAGCGCTTCTTCCGTTTGTGGGTAGCCCATTTCAGGATTAGTAGTGCTAATACGACCAATGACATATTTCATAATGTCCATTGTCATTTCTACTAAATCCATATCTAAGTCGTGCATGCTATTATTCATCTAATTGCTCAATTTTAGAAAGGCTTATTCGCCTTTATTCATATAATTCTTTAAAGTTTCGGCTTGTTGCGTGCCGATTAAATATTTTTTTCCATTTTTAAGTGTTACCGCAATCCCCTCATAGCCACGCACATTATACACGGTTCCTAATCGCGAGCTAACACGAATGCCCCAGCCCAAAACATCACCAAAAGAATAGTGTACAATTTCTACTTGCTCAATGTCTTGCCAAGCAAATTCTTTTTTAAAAAACGGCAGATAATGCACGTGAATACCTTGTGCTGTAAAATCGGTTTTTAAGCGCATCCACAAAAACAAGATGATCACCAAGCCTATAGTGATGACGTGATTTAAAATACCTATGCTAAACGCAGCTCCAAAGCCTTCATCTAGTATTGTAGAGAGATTAGGAATCAGTGGCGACACGTAGATCACAATTAAAATCACCCACAGCCACGGTTGATTAAAGCGTTGGGATTCGGAAAATTTAGTGGTTATGGGAGCCATTTCTTTTCAAAATTAGGTTGACGTTTTTCAAGAAAAGCATCGCGGCCTTCTTTAGCTTCATCGGTCATGTAGGCCAAGCGTGTAGCTTCTCCGGCGAAGACTTGCTGTCCTACCATACCATCATCAGTCAAATTCATAGCAAATTTGAGCATTTTAATAGATGTTGGTGATTTGGTGGTGATAATTTCTTGTGCCCATTCATAAGCGGTGGCTTCGAGCTCATCGTGCGGCACCACTTTGTTGACCATGCCCATTTCAAAAGCTTCTTGAGCAGAGTAATTGCGTCCTAAAAAGAAAATTTCGCGCGCCTTTTTTTGCCCTACCATTTTAGCGAGATAAGCCGAGCCATAGCCCGCATCAAAACTCGTTACATCAGCGTCAGTTTGCTTAAAAATAGCGTGTTCCTTACTGGCAATCGTCATATCGCAAACTACATGTAAGCTATGTCCTCCGCCAACGGCCCAACCTGGCACAACAGCTATCACAGCCTTAGGCATAAAGCGAATTTGGCGTTGTACATCTAAAATATTTAAACGGTGCATACCATCTTGACCAACATAGCCTTTTTGACCACGGGCTTTTTGATCGCCGCCGCTGCAAAAAGCATAAACACCATCTTTAGGCGAAGGTCCTTCTGCCGACAACAAGATTACCCCGATAGAGGTGTCTTCTTGCGCATCGTGAAACGCATCAATTAATTCAGAGGTAGTTTGTGGGCGGAAAGCATTGCGCACTTCAGGGCGATTAAAAGCTATACGCGCCACATGATTACACTTTTTATAGGTGATATCTTCGTATTCTTTTGCGGTTTCCCAAGGAATAGTTTTCATCAGATTTGAGTTTTCATTCTACGCAAAAATAAGTTTTTTATTGCGGTTTGGGCGGCTACTGTTTAAGGACTCTCAAAATGTTAAGCTAGAAGAACTGGATTTATACGGAAGTGACATTCAAAATGGACCAATCTTCCTGTTAAAATTAAAAATCTCTGCGTTATAAATGCTCGTCATAGCTATGGCTATGCCTGTGCTTTTTGCCTTGACCTTTGAAATTTTAACGACAAAATATTTAGTCTATTTTAAAAATCATTTCCGTATTATAGAAATAACGGTCTGACTTTTCTAAAGTTTTGAACTTTAGAAAAGATGCTGAGAAACAATTCTAATCGGTATAACTTATTGCTGTAAGAAGCGTAAGAAATCAACACGTGGAATTTCTTGAGCACCAAGACTTTCAAGGTGTTTTGAATACACCTGACAGTCAATTAACTCAACCCCTTTAGACAGTAAAAACTGCACCCAAGTGATGAATCCGTATTTTGAGGCATTACTGACTTTAGCAAACATGCTCTCTCCACAAAACAGGCGTTTTTCAGGTAGGTAAACACCGTAAAGTCCACCAACCAATTGCTCCTCTTGCCACACCTCAACAGATTGTGCATAACCCAAATCGTGTAATCGGCAATAGGCATCAATCATATCCAAAACAATCCAAGTGCCGTTTTGTCCCGGGCGGTCAATGTCTGCACAATTTTCCATCACTTCTCTAAAAGCGCGATTAAAGGTGACGGTAAAAGCTTGTTTTTTGAACAGCTGCTTCATGCTTTTTGAAATGCGTAGTTTTTCAGGATACAAGACCATACGCGGATTTGGCGACCACCATAAAATGGGATCATCGGCGTTATACCACGGAAAAATTCCCATGTGATATGCCTCCAGTAAGCGTTCGGGAGACAAATCGCCACCGACAGCTAGCAAGCCGTCATCTTCAGATAAATTAGGATCTGGAAAACTGGAATACAAAGCCATATTTAAACTTATAAAAATTAGAAAATCCGACTTTCTAAAGGTCGGATTTTCAACTTAATGAATTATACAGAAGTGATTTTTGAAATTTTCACAACAAATGTTTGGTCTATTTCAAAAATCATTTTCGTATTAACAGTGTTTAAAATGGTAAATCGTCTTCATCTCCATCTGCCTCAAACCCACCGGTTGGAGGAGCCGGTTCAAATTGATCTGGTGGAGGCACTGGAGCACCGCCTTGTGCTTGTGGTTGTTGACCTACGGCTTCAATACGCCATCCATTAATAGACACGAAATATTTAGTTTCGCCTTGTGGACTTACCCACTCGCGACCGCGCAAATCAATGCTTACTTTTACCAATTGACCTTTTTGATATTGATCGAGTAAACTCGTTTTATCTTGAACAAAATCTATAAGTATGTGTTGTGGATATTGTTCTTCTGTAGTGACCACCAACTGACGTTTTTGAAACCCATTACTGCCGTATGATTTTGTATCAAAAATCTCTTTTATCCGTCCTTGAACTTCCATAATTTAAATTGTTTTTACTGTTTTTGCTAATAAAATACACCAAGCTTCTTCCACTTTATGCTGACTGATCAAATCTTGCGCCAAATGATGATTCTCGACTAGTGTTTGGTCTGCAATAATAGCAGTTAATCCTTGGTTATGAATATAATTTTCAATTTTTTCTGTTGTGGGTTGCTGACTAAAATTAGCGAGTTGAGCCAAATCATTTCCGGTTAACACCGTACTGTTTTTTATAACTTCCGGCAATTGATCGACGCCCATTCCGATGTGATCTGTAGGTTTAGGCACTTCAAACATTCCTTCCTTGGCACGCGTGTACCAACCGCCCCCCATACGGGCTACCTGGTCTAATTTTTCTTGATCAATTTTAGTATCAGCATAGAGCACTTCATCGGCGATGTGCATTTTGACCACTTCACAAATCACCAAGTTAGCTGCTCCGCCTTTGTCACCTGTATAAATAATATCGCGCACTTTACACTCGTATTGTACTGGTGATTCAGCTACGCGTTTAGGGCTTACCAAATCGCCATCGCACATAGTTAAGCCCGTTTTTTCAAATTCGTTGACACCATCGCCAAAACTCATACTCGCCAAAGATACTTGGTGAACCATATTGTAGTTAACAACGTTAATGACAACTTCTCTAGTCGCTTCAATATTGTGCAGGGTGTGTTTTGTTTCAGCGTTTGTGATGCGACGCATAGGTGAAAACACCAAAAGTGGCGGATTAGCGCCAAAAAAATTAAAGCAACTAAACGGCGCCAAATTGGGTTGCCCTTCAGTATTAACGGTACTTGCTAGTGCGATGGGACGTGGCCCGACTGAACTGACCATCAGTCCATAAAATTTTTTAACGGATATATCTCCGGGTTGAATTGAACGCATAAGTTGGTTGGTTTTTATAAGTGTACAAAGATAAGTATTCCATAAAGAATGAAAAACTCAGTCGACGAAAGTTAAGCAGTTAAAAAAACCTTATCTTTCTGCATTAAATGTAAAACGAATGGTTTTTTCGGAGAAAAAAAATTATGCACGCTGGCTGATTATCACCAGTTCACTGCTTTTATTAGGTTTATTTATTTGGAATATTATTCTCTTTTTTAATCAACTTAAAAAGGAAGAACGCCTAAAAATGGAGATTTGGGTTGATGCTCAAAAGGAATTACTAGAAAACAGCAATTCTGAAAACAGTTTTAGTCCGATATTATTGTCTATCATCCAAAAAAACACCTCTACACCGATGATTTTATATTCGGTAAAAGACAAGGTGTACAATGCCCGAAATATTTCTGCAACCGACTCCGTATCTCAAGAAGCTCTACAAAAATTGTCGCTCACTTTTGCCGAGCAATATACGCCCATCGAAATTTATCACGACAATAAGCTCTATGAAATTGTATATTACGGAAATTCGAGTTTTATTAAAAAGACTAAATTCTTTCCGCTGATTATTATAAGTGTAGTGGTTTTGTTTCTTTTAGCTTTGTATTATTTCTACAAGATTTCAAAATCAAACGAGCAAAATCAACTCTGGGCCGGGATGGCTAAAGAAACCGCGCACCAAATCGGCACGCCGCTATCTTCGTTAGTAGGTTGGATAGAACTCTTAAAAACAGAACACGTAGACCCGGATTACATCATCGAAATGGAAAAAGATGTCAATCGTTTAAACACCATCACCGAGCGATTTTCTAAAATCGGATCGGTACCGAAACTCGAAACTGCCGACTTAGTAGCTACTGCTGCTTCGGCTTTTGCTTATTTAGAAAGCCGGAGTTCTAAATTAATCCAATTTTCACTTGACAAACCCAATCAAAAAATCAACGTCGACCTCAATGAGCAATTACTGAGTTGGACTATAGAAAATTTAGTAAAAAATGCTGCCGATGCGACGCGCGGCAAAGGAAAAATTAATTTGCACATCACCGCCGATAACAAATGGGCTTATCTGCGTATCAGTGATACCGGAAAAGGCATTGCCAAAAAAGATTTTAGAACCATCTTCAAGCCTGGTGTCACCAGCAAAAAAAGGGGTTGGGGACTTGGGTTATCGCTTGCAAAACGCATTGTAGAGCAATACCACAACGGCTACATCAAAGTACTCAAAAGCGAACTCGGAAAAGGGACGACCTTTGAGATTAAGTTGAGGAGATCCTCCTCGAGAATCTCAAGCAAGCCTTTTTACACAAAAATTTAAATAGAAAAGCGCAAAAAACTAAAAAACAGTCAATTGCGTTTAAGGTTATGGTTATGGCCCTACCTGGGCTCCCTTCGACAAAGCTCAGGGTAAACATTTCGACAAGCTCAATGCCTGGCTTCTCGCCCAAATTCTCAATAATAAAAAAAGCTACCTCTAATAAAAGAAGTAGCCTTTGTCAAAAATGTGGTCCCACCTGGGCTCGAACCAGGGACCCTCAGATTATGAGTCTGATGCTCTAACCAGCTGAGCTATAGGACCTGTTTTAAAAAAAATATTCTTGCAAAAAAACAGAATAAACTTCTTTTTTTAGAACGAGGCCAAAAATAGATAATCCCGAGCTTATAGGCAAGTATAACAGCTCAGTTTTTTAAAATAAAATCTAACTATCCCAATATCAGATAAGTTTACCTGATGGCCATCAAACGTTTAACATATTTTCCGATGACATCAAACTCTAAATTTACGGTATCGCCTACTTTTAAAGTTTTAAAGTTTGTATGCGCCAAGGTATAAGGAATAATCGCTACACTAAAACTATCCAAATCACTATCAACCACGGTTAAGCTCACGCCATTAACCGTAATTGACCCTTTTTCAATAGTCACATTCTTGTTTGCAGCTTCGTATTTAAATCTAAACACATGACTACCCTCTTGCGATTCTACAGCGGTACACAGGCCGGTTTGATCAACGTGACCTTGCACGATATGCCCGTCTAATCGCTCGTTTAAAATCATTCCGCGCTCAAGATTTAAGATATCTCCCACTTGCAAATCGCCTAGATTAGTACGCGATAAAGTTTCGGCTATGGCGGTAACTGTAAAAGTATCTTCCTGCACGTCAACCACTGTCAAGCACACCCCATTATGCGCTACACTTTGGTCTATTTTTAGCTGATTAGCAAATTGAGCCGCAACAGTGATATGGAGATTTTCTTCTTCTCGCGCTAAGCGAACAACCTTTCCTAGTTCTTCAACGATTCCTGTAAACATAGATGTTGATTATTTAATTACATTTGCAAGTGTAAAGGTAAACATTATTTACCTAAGCCTTTTGAGTATGCATAAATTTGCATAACTTTAAATCGTCTAGGTAAGACAAAAATACAGTCACTTTGGAAGACGCAAAAAAACTAAAAATAGGCATTAGCATTGGCGACCTCAATGGTATTGGCAGCGAAATTGTATTAAAGACATTTCAAGATGAACATATGCTTGAGCTCTGTACACCCGTCATTTTTGCCAACAAAAAATTATTGAGTTTCTTAAAAAAACACTTTAAGCTCAGCCTTAATTTTCACGAAATCGACCAAGCTAAGCAAGCTGTTGACGGAAAAGTCAACGTGGTTAATGTATGGCAAGAGCGCGTAGAATTAAACTTTGGCGTCGCTGATAAAGCTTTAGGTAAATTTACTTTAAAGTCTTTAGAAGCCGCCGTAAAAGCCCTGAAACAAAAGGAAATAGACACCTTAGTCACCGCTCCTATCAATAAAAATGTTATTCAATCTGAACGTTTTCATTTTCCGGGACACACTGATTATTTAGCTAAAGAACTCAAAGGTAATAGCCTGATGTTTATGATTAGTGGTGATCTTAAAGTCGGTCTATTAACTGATCATGTTCCTGTCAAAGACATCGCACAGACCATCACGCCACAGCTCATCATGCAAAAAGTAAAACTCATTGAAGAGAGTTTAGTGCGCGATTTTAAAATTCGCAAACCTAAAATTGCAGTTTTAGGTATCAATCCTCACAGTGGTGACAATGGCGTGATAGGCAAAGAAGATGACGACATCTTAAAACCAACCCTCAAAAAACTCAATGACAATGGAAGTTTAATTTTTGGCCCTTATGCTGCCGACAGCTTTTTTGGCACCGGAAACTACAAACAATTTGATGCTGTTATCGCCGCCTATCACGATCAAGGTTTAATACCATTTAAAACCCTATCATTTGGCAAAGGCGTCAACTATACCGCAGGATTAAGCGCTGTACGCACCTCACCTGATCACGGTACAGCTTATGAAATTGCCGGAAAAGGTATTGCCGATTACAGCTCGTTTAGAAAAGCTGTATATGCTAGCATAGATATTTTCAGAAGTCGCGAAGAATACCGCGAAATCACAGCCAATCCACTGCCTATTCAAAAGCAGAAAAAACAATAACTGGCTGACTTGTAAATATTTTGTTGTTTTTTTTAATGAATTTAGGCGTAAGCAATTAAATTTTATATATTTGCACGCTTGTAAGAGAAAAGGTGATGAAGAATTTTAAAGACTATGAAATTCAGTTTGTTGGGCTTAAGCTCGGTAAACACCATTTTGATTACCATATCGATGGCGCGTTCTTTGAGCTTTTTGAATATGATCAATTCAATAATGCTGACATAAATGCACAGTTGTTACTTGACAAAAAAAGCACTCTTTTAGAGCTTCACATTCAAGTTGACGGCCTTGTAAATGTTAATTGTGATGTTACAAACATCCCTTATGACCAGCATATTGAAGGCGATTTGAACTTAGTTGTAAAATTTGGCGATGCGTATAATGATGAAGATGAAGAAATCCTCATCCTACCGCAAGGTGAATATTTACTTCAGGTTCAGCAGTATATTTACGAAGCTATTATTTTGGCTGTACCCTATAAAAAAGTACACCCAAAAGTCTTAGATGGCACCATGGATTCTGAAATTTTGGATAAATTAGAAGAATTGTCACCGGGGAACAAAAAGCAGAATGACGCTGCAACAGATCCTCGATGGGATAAATTGAAAGGATTATTAAACGAAAATTAAACTGAGTTATGGCACATCCTAAACGCAAGACGTCAAAAACAAGAAGAGATAAAAGAAGAACTCACCAAAAGGCGACTACGCCTCAATTGTCAACTGATTCTGTTACAGGTGAAGTTCACAAACGTCACAGAGCTCACTGGCACGAAGATAAACTTTACTATCGCGGCCGTGTGTTAATTGACAACTCTACAGAAGAAGCTGAAGCTTAAATTTTAGCGGCTCAAAAAATACAAACCTTCACTTTTGTGAGGGTTTTGTATTTTTTTTGCTGTGTATCGTGCTGTCTTTATCGGCTGACTAACGCAAGTTGTATAACTGCATGTGTCACCCCCAGCCGTTTATCGTCAACTTTAGTAGTCCCACACATAAAGTCGATTAACGTCTATAATCATTTGATTATTAAACAAAAGGACCTCCAAAACACAGCATTTATAACGGATTTTTATGTTTTTTTAAGGCAGATAACGGAGAAATGTCCTACTTTTGCCTAAATTTTATTTCATGAGTAAAATAAAAGCGGCCATTACAGCGGTTGGTAAGTACCTTCCAGAAGGCGTTTTAACAAACGCCATGTTAGAACAAATGGTAGAAACCAATGATGAATGGATCACCTCGCGTACCGGAATAAAAGAGCGACGCATATTAAAAGATCCAACCAAAGGAACTTCATATCTCGGCATCAAAGCAGCCGAAGATCTCCTAGAAAAAGGAAACGTTGACCCTAAAACCATCGACTTAGTGATTTTTGGCTCAACAACACCTGATATGCTCGTTGCAGCTACAGGTCCTTATGTAGCTACACAAATTGGCGCTACTAACGCCTTTTCATATGATTTACAAGCAGCTTGTTCTAGCTTTTTATATGCCATGTCAACAGCTACTAGCTATATTGAATCAGGACGTTACAAAAAAGTACTCGTTATCGGTGCCGACAAAATGTCTTCAATAATTAATTATGAAGATCGCACAACTTGTATTATCTTTGGTGATGGTGCCGGAGCAGCACTTTTTGAACCTAGCGAAGAAGGCTACGGCTTTGAAAATGAACTATTACAAAGTGATGGTACAGGTAGAGATTATTTAAGACTCCAAGCCGGAGGTTCTTTATATCCTACCACTCAAGAAACACTTGACGCCAAACAACACTACGTAACTCAAGATGGACGCACCGTCTTTAAATGGGCTGTTTCAAACATGAGTGGTATAAGTGAACAATTATTAAATCAAAATAACCTCACTGGTGATGATGTTGATTGGCTCGTAGCACATCAAGCTAATAAACGCATCATTGATGCCACTGCTCAACGCCTTAATTTAGCACCTGAGAAAGTGCTGATGAATATTGAAAATTACGGCAATACAACCTCGGCAACACTGCCTTTAGTATTAGCTGATTTTGAGCATAAATTTAAAAAAGGAGATAAATTAATCATTACCTCTTTTGGCGGGGGGTTTACCTGGGGAGCGTCTTATTTAACCTGGGCGTATAACTCATAACGTTTTAAAACAATCACTAAAAACACACATTATGGATTTAAAGAAAATTCAAAATCTTATAAAATTTGTAGCCAAATCAGGCGCAAGTGAAGTGAAATTGGAGATGGACGATGTTAAAATTACCATCAAAACCAATTCAGGCGAGGTAAAAGAAACCACTATTGTTCAGCAAGTACCCGGCATGGCTATGCCACAAATGGCTCCTGCAGCACAAGCGCCAGTTCAACAAGCTCCGGCTCCAACCCAAGAAACTGCTGCTGCACCTGCTGAAGAAGACAACTCTAACTATATCACTGTAAAATCACCCATTATCGGTACTTTTTACCGTAAACCTTCTCCAGACAAACCTGTATTCTGTGAAGTAGGTGATAGCATTAAAGATGGTGACGTGCTTTGTGTTATCGAAGCGATGAAACTCTTTAACGAAATCGAAAGTGAAGTCAGCGGAAAAATTGTTAAAGTATTAGTTGACGACGCTTCTCCAGTTGAATTTGACCAACCTTTATTCTTGGTTGATCCAGCTTAAGCTGTAATACACCTGTTTTCGTTTAATCAGAAAGTCACTAATTATGTTTAAAAAAATATTAGTTGCTAACCGCGGAGAAATTGCCCTACGTGTCATCAGAACATGTAAAGAAATGGGTATCAAAACGGTAGCCGTATATTCAACCGCTGATGCAGACAGCCTTCACGTGCGTTTTGCCGACGAAGCGGTATGCATTGGTCCAGCTCCAAGTAACTTATCTTACTTAAATATCCCAAATATCATTGCCGCTGCAGAAATCACTAATGCCGATGCAATCCATCCGGGATATGGGTTCTTATCAGAAAACGCTAAATTTTCAAAAATTTGCGCTGATCAAGGGTTTAAATTTATCGGTGCTTCAGCTGATATGATTAATAAAATGGGCGATAAAGCCACTGCTAAAGCAACCATGAAAGCTGCTGGCGTACCAACTATCCCCGGTTCAGAAGGGCTTATCAAAGACCTTGATGAATGTCGCGAAATTGCCAACGGCATGGGCTATCCTGTACTCCTCAAAGCTACCGCTGGTGGTGGTGGAAAAGGAATGCGCGAAGTACACAGCGAAGATGAACTCGAAGGCGCTTGGGAATCTGCTCGTACTGAAGCCGCAGCTGCCTTTGGCAATGATGGTATGTATATGGAAAAACTCATCCTCGATGGGCGCCATATCGAAATCCAAATCGTCGGTGATAGCTACGGCAAAGCTTGCCACCTATCTGAACGCGACTGCTCTGTACAACGTCGTCACCAAAAATTAACCGAAGAAACCCCTTCTCCATTCATGACTGATGAGATGCGTGAAAAAATGGGAGAAGCTGCCGTTAAAGCCGCTGAAAGTATCAAATACGAAGGCGCTGGAACAGTTGAGTTTTTGGTTGACAATGACCGTAACTTCTACTTTATGGAAATGAATACCCGTATCCAAGTAGAACACCCGATCACCGAACAAGTTATCGAATACGACCTCGTTAGAGAACAAATTAAAGTAGCTGCTGGCGAACCTATTTCCGGTAAAAATTATTACCCAATGATGCACGCCATCGAGTGCCGCATCAATGCTGAAGATCCTTATAACAACTTCCGCCCAGCACCTGGTAAAATTACTAACCTACACCTCCCTGGAGGGCATGGCGTTCGCGTTGATACACACATCTACGCCGGATACAGTATTCCTCCTAACTATGACTCTATGGTAGCCAAATTAATCACTACTGCACAAACTCGTGAAGAAGCGATTACCAAAATGCGCCGCGCCCTTGATGAATTTATCATTGAAGGCATTGCCACTACCATCCCTTTCCACAGACAACTCATGGATGATCCACGCTACGTAGCCGGCGATTACACCATCAAGTTTATGGAAACTTTTAAGATGGACGAAAAATATAGAGAAGACATTTAATCACCGTCTATTCTACCCTATAAGCCCTTGTTTTCAATAAAACGAGGGCTTTATTTTTGACATAAAGTCCCAAAAATGCTTATCTTTTCACCTAAAATAAATCACGATGAAAAAATTTATCATTACGAGTTTCTGCCTACTTTTAACCTGTGTCATTTGGGCTCAAAATAGAAGTGCTAATGAGTATCCGCACAACGAAGTCAACATCAATATTGCCAACACCATAGCCATCGCTTCTGTCGAGGTCGGCTATGAATACTTTTTTGACTACAACCAATCTGTAGGCGCAAAAGTTTTGATTAATGATCGCATCAACTACCACTCAGAAAATGGGAGCGACAAGTTTAACACCAACAGTTTTCGGGTAAATTACACCTACTACTTTGGCGAATACAACCCGGGATCTGGCGTTTATGTTCAACCATTTTTAAAATACAGATTCGGCGACTTTGAAGAAAAAGTAACTCTTCTCGGCAGTACCCCCATGACGCAAAAAACAGATATGGACAGCTTTATTATCGGTGTAGGATTAGGCTATGAGTGGAATTTTAGCAACAGCTTTGTCGTTGGTCCATTTGCCAATTTTGGACGCAATTTTAGTGACGACGTTAAAGATCGCTTTTCAGCATTCGAATTTAATGCCGGCATAAACATCGGTTACAGATTTTAAACACATACTTATTTGGGCGCGTCCCTTTGCCCCAAACCTCAGCAAAGCCAAACCCAAACAGCAAAGGGTCGGGCTTTCAGCAGTCGCTTTTTTGCGGCTGAAGTTTGGGATTATCCGCAATAGCTTTAAGCTTTCCTAAAGTTCTAAACTTTAGGAAAGTTCCTTTTTAAAACAGCCGCAAAAAGAGCTTCAACAAAGCCTCAATCCCTCGCGCAAAGAAAGGTGAATCCTGTAATCATGATGACTTTCAACGCATCACAATAAACTTCAAACCTCCAAGGTTTTAAAAAACCTTGGAGGTTTATTTTATACCAATTAGAATTATTTTTTAGTCCGATTTATAATATCTTTTGTAGTATAATACCGTGGGCCATAACTTCTCACTTGTTGCCTCCCCCGAAACCTCAGCTACCTTAGTAACAGAAAGCTTCTGCTTATTGTTTTTTATGCTCTAGGCGCTTCTCTTTGTAATGTAAAAACAAAAACACACCTGACAACGCCAAGCCTAAGCAAAAAAGCACGGCTACCTCTGAGAAGCTATTTCGTTCTATTAAAAAACTAAAAACGAGTAAATACACACCACATATCAAAAAGTTCCATTTAGGCTGAAACTGCTTTTTGAAAAACGCTATCAGCACAAACAAGATAAATTCAATCAATGCCAATAAGATCGTTCCCCAAAAATAGACAGGTTTATCAGCCATAAAATAAGCAAAAAACACAAAGGCTACGGCGGTTAACAGGTAATCCCACTTGGTTTTATTAAAAAGCATAGTTCTTATTTAGAATGAGATGATTATATACAAGTTACAATGAAATACAAAAACAAATTTTTTCGTATTTTTTTACAAAAGTATTTTCAGTATTTATCATTACACTGATTATCAAGTTATACTTAAAATAGACACTTTAAAAGTACTCAAAACAAATTGCCATTTCAAATCTTATTAGGTTTTATTTTTAAAATTTTATTGTATTTTAGCTTATTGAATTTAACGAATTGTTTATTTTAACTAGGTTTGTTTATGAGACACACATTACTCCTTATAGGGTTTCTAATTTTAGGAACCTTATCCTATGCGCAAAACCTTTCAGGAAATGTCTTAGATCAAACCAGTCACTTTCCTATTGCCAATGTCAAGGTTCTCATTTCTAACCAGTACAGCAGTATCACCAATAGCGAAGGTCAATTTGCGTTGAATTCTCCGCAAACAAGCGCACAAGACAGTATTTCTTTCTCCAGTTTAGGTTATCACACTAAAACCCTTGCGCTGGCCGACTATAGCAACGACACCGTTTACTTAATGCCCATACGCGAGCAACAACTCGCTCAAGTGGTGCTGCTAGACGAAGAGTTATCTGCACTTGAAGTCATGCAGCGCGTTAAAGCCCATCTCTCAACAAATTACAACTACCAAAATCTGAAATTTAGAGTTTTTCACCGTTCAGAAACAGAATTTAAGCCTCAAAAACTTTTTGTCAAGATCAAAAAAGCGACTTTTTTATCTAAATCTATTTTGAAAAATTTTAATCACAAAATGGATAGCATTAATGAGCATCTCAAAGGGAAATCTATGCACTATTACACGGCTGATTTAGCCGATATTTCTATTGGAAAAGTGGACAGCATACACAGTGATGTGATCAAAGCTACAAAACTCATAAATGACTCTAAAACCACCTCGACCAACCAAGTTATCTGCGAAGTAATCAATGCGCTCTCCGCATCGCTTAAAACAAGTAGCACTTTTAAGGTGCGCACCGGGATTATTCCGGTAGGCGATTCAGTAAATCTTGCTGAAGATTTTGCAATTGATAACGAAGCCGAAATCGATTCGGTTTACAACAAAAACCTAGCCCAAAATATACAAGGTCAGCTAAACCAATTAAGCTTTGGTACTGCTAACAACAGTGTAGAAATTAGTATTGGCGGAACCTCAACAGGTAGTTTTATCGGCAATTACATCACAGATCTTGATGAATACAACTATACGATTGAGAAACTATCAGTGTTTAACAATCAACCTGTTTATGTAATCACTTTTACACCTGACGACGGATTTTTGTCTAGCGGCGGCAGATTTTCGGGCAAACTCTATATATCGAGTGAAGATTACGCCGTTTTACGCGCTGATTATCAGCTAGGAGAAAATAAACACGGTAAAAAACTCAACTTAAAATTTTTATTAGGCATTAAATATGTTGAAAATGCCAAATCAGGAACTGTTATTTTTAGCAAGACCAAAAACGGCACGTATTTTCCGAGTTACCTCGAACTCTCAGGAAATCAATACGCCTATTTTAGTCGGAGTTTTGTTTTTAAAGAAAACGCCGAACGCAAAGAGCGGATGAAACTGAAATTAAAATTCACTTTAGAATTTAATAATGTCTCTAAAAACCAATGGGTATTTAGCAGCATAGCTCCACAAGATCTCGACACCCACAAAAACCTTGAAGAGAAACGCGGCATTCCTGTACAAGACATAAAGCGCTACGATCCTAAAATATGGGATGGTTATAACATCTTATTACCCACTGAAGCGATTCGCGAATACGAGTAAATCGGCATTCAGCTACTGAATCTTCGGAGTTATTTGACTGCGAGCTTTATTGTTGAACTACTTCGTAGTTCTGTATGACATAGTCATCTCGTACCCCGAGTTTCACTCGGGGTTATTCATATTCAACCATTATAGGGTTGGTTGTAAATATAAACGGGAATAATCTTTAAAAGGCCGAAGGTTTTTAATGTGATTAACCCTACACAAACGAAGTGAAGTGCGGGGTTAGGTAGCACTTGTCCTACTGAACCCCGAAGGATGTTCAACAACAAAGGGATTCGAACTATTATTTTTTTGTAAAAACCGTCATATATCGCTAATTATCAAATAAATAAAGTGTAAAATGCTCCATGCTCAAACACATAATTTCCTAACTTTCAATTTATTACTAACTCCGAAACTTTAATTCAGTTGCGGTTCTGCTTGAGGTATAAAAAGTATCTTCAGCTTCTATCCGTAAAAACTCCAATCAGTGTTTAGTGCAATTTAGCTTGAAGTGCTTGGAGTTCAGTCAGATCGATTTGTTCGGTCCCGGCTAGTACGCAAGCCGAATGTACATAATCAAAATCAGTTGTAAACTGCTCAACATTATGCGCACGTACGCCACCTCCAACAAGGATACACAAGCGATCTTGTGCCTGTTGTTTTAAGGCTTTGAGTGTTTCTAAACCCTGAACAGCAGGATGCTCACCGCCTGAAGTTAGAATGGTTTTAAACCCGCAGGAAATCACTTCTTCAAGCGCCGTAGATTTGTCTTCGATAGCGTCGAAAGCACGGTGAAAAGTACAAGGTAATCCTTCAGCTAAATCGACTAAAATTTGATTGCGTTCACCATCTACTTTTTGATCGGCAGTCAGCATACCAAATACAAACCCATCAGCCCCTGCGGCTTTCAGCTGTATCAAATCAGTTTTCATTTGTTCAAATTCGGCCGCTGAATAGCAAAAATCACCGCCACGTGGTCTAACCATAACATTGATTAAAGTAGAAGTTTGAGCTTTTAAATTTTGTAATAGAGTTACTGAAGGGCTCACGCCGCCTAAGTTGTAATTTTCACAAAGTTCAATACGGTCAACGCCAGCTTTAGCCGCTATTAAAGCAGCTGATTCATTAAAGCAAGCCAATTCTAATTTAGTCATAAATTTCATTTAATACGCCGCGCAAGATACCCATTTTGTAAAAACCGAAAAAGGAATTATTCGACAATAACCAAGCGGCACTTTGCAGAAATTTACGGACATAAAAAAAAGAGGTTCAACAACTTCTTTCTTCTATTTTAAATCACTTCACTTATGATTATATGTTCTGTAAAATTCTATTTTCAGTCACAACAGCCTTCGACATCACACGATGAACCCTCATTTTGCTTTGAAGGCTGAATTTCTTGCCAAGTTTTTTGCAAGACTTCTAAAAAGGTTTCACTAGGTTGCGCTCCAGATAGTGCATAGCGATTATTAAATACAAAAAAAGGAACTCCACGAACGCCAATTCGGTGTGCATCGCGTTCATCTTGACGGACATCTTGTGCATAAGCATCAGTAAACAAAACACGATCTAACTCTTCCGTTTTCAACCCTATAGTCTCACCTATACGGCGCAAAGCCGGTTTGTCATCGATATTGATGCCTTCTTCAAAGTGCGCTTTAAACAAAGCTTCTTCTACCGCATCGCCCAGTCCATTTCGCTTTGCCAACTGAATAAGACGATGGGCGTGAAATGAATTAGCCACTACGGCTTTTGAAAAATTAAACTGCACTCCAATTTCTTGTCCCATAGACACTGCGGCGCCGACCATTTGCTCAGCTTGAGTCTCAGTAATTCCTTTTTGAGTTGCTAGATGTTGAATACTGCTCAATGCAGGTTGAGTTTTAAGTTGTGGATCGAGCTCAAAGCTATGCCAGTGCACTTGCACAGACTGACGCTGTTCAAACTGCGCTAATGCTTGCTCAAATTTACGTTTGCCTATGTAACAAAAGGGACAACGCACATCAGACCAAATATCGACTATCATCATTCGTAATTTTAAAGGTAAAACACACAAGGGGACAAGGCTAGTTTAAAACGACAATTTAGTCGTTTTCGCCATTATAACTTTTAGGCACATAGCGCAAAAACCACATGGTGCTTCCACCAGGTTGTTTCCAGGTGTGGAAATTTTCAAAACGATAACGTTGATAGACTATAGCGTTGGTACGCAAACGTGTTTCAGAATAAATAGTCAATTTAGACTCTTCACTAATTTTGACCATTTGGTTTTTCATATTAGAGGCAATGTGCGTATCAGGACCGCGGCCTTCGAGGTCGATTCCCCAAAACCAAGCGTATAGATATTCTCCTTTTTTAGGACGTTGTTCGGCTATATAATTTTGTTCCTTTAGAATTTTCAGGGCGTTTTTTACGCCAGTCACATTTTTGACTAAATTTAAATTTTCGCCTAATTCTTTCCAGAAATTTTTCTCCTTAGCACTTGTTCTCAACAATATGGCAACCCCTAAGCCTCCAGACTCACCTTCTTGAGTGAGCAGAGCATCTTTTTCAATAGCTTTCTCTACCATATGAGTAGCTAAATACACAAATCGCTTATCGCGATTTCCTCCTTTTTTCACTATATCTTGTGCTGAAGGTGTTTCTTTTAAAACATCTGCAACACAACGAATGACGCGTTGTTTATCCAAATTATTGAGCTTTTAAGTCACAAAAATAAGAAAATTTAACGAATATAAATCTTTGAATACAAAGTAAAAAAAGCGACTTACAGCCTTTGAACGCTGTAAGTCGCTTTATCAATTTCTTTTAATCCTAAATTATTATTGACCTGAAACTTGACTAGCTGATTTAGCAATAAGGATTTTTTGCACACGTTGTTGCAAATCTTGGTCGTAACGAATAGCTGTAGCTATTTCTTCATAGCGATCAGCCCCTAATTTACTATCCTTAACAATAGCGTCAAATTCTTTTTCATATTTAGGCTGTAACTTTTCAATTTCAGCGTCAATAGCTTTCTTTTGAGTTTTTTCCTCACCAGTTGCTTTAGCGGCAGTTGATTGTTCAGGTGCAGCTTCAGCTTTACGCAACTCGATATAACGTTGAGTGGTCATGCCTTCTTTTTTGATAACCGCCATCATTTCTTGTTGAGCTTCTTGATTTTTCTGCATCACTTGTTGAAAGATATTGGCAAATTCTTCAAGCTCTGAGTCTTTAACGTCGATTTTTTTAGCTTGCTCAGTTTGCACCGGTGTTTGTGGTACTGTTTGAGCAAACGTTGTAGATACTCCTCCCATTAAAGCAACACATAAAGCTGCTGTTTTCAATCTTTTCAATGTAATCATAATTATTGATTTAGTTAGTTTTAAACTCTTTATTTGAGTTCAATTTTAAACAAAATTCCAATATTCTAAAAACCCTACCAAGTCATTTTTATAATATTTAACAATAAATCGTTATTTTAACCAACAATATAACTCCTATTATAAAAATTCCTTTTTAATTTAATATATCACATCGTAATTGTAGCACATATATCAAAACTCTTAGAGCTAATGGACATAAGGAATTGTCCTCATAGGGACAAAATTCATATACTTGTCGAATGTACAAAAAAAATATTAAGTTCAAATATAATTGCAAAAATCGATTGCAATTAAGTGGAATTCTGAAAGGTTTGCCCTAAAAATAGAACTGCTTAAAAATATTTTATCTCTCGAATAAATATAGTATATTTGTTGTAGAAAGCTCTGATAACGAAGCTATTAAAAGTAATCAATCAACTGATTATTAGCTTAATAGTCTGTTTTTACTTTATTTTCAACACCATAACACGGCACATTTTTACACATGGTTAAAACAAATTTTATTTGATATAAAACGTGTTGAATTGTAAAGTCTCAATCTAGAGCAAGCTAAATTTTACTAAAGATGAACAGTTGTTTAAACCTAATTATTAATGCAACATCCAAAACACCGTCGCTACCGATTACAGTCTGTAGCTGATAACTATTGCTGGGTCTTTGACCTCATTAACGAAACTGAACATCGCTGTTTTATTTTAGATCATCAAGTTGGTGATGAATTTTATCTCTTTGAAAAAAGCGTCAATATTTACAACAACAATATCCGATTTGAATACAGCGTCTTAAACCTATATGAAGAAGGGAAAACTTACAAATTTGAAATTATAAGCAAGGACAACGAAAAAATTGTCGTGTCTAATCATCGTGGATTACACTACCACTTGCCCCTGAGTTTTTTAGAACACGAAGATGATGATGAAATTGACTTAGAGATTTACAAAATAGATTTAGATCGCAATCGGCTAAAGTTTACCAATAAATCATTTGATACCAACGAGTCTAATTTTGATTTCTCAACAGACTATTCGCCTTTTGAAGAAAAAAAGGTGTACACACTTCCCGTCGTAAAAACCTACATCAATAAAAACAATCACCGGTTTGCGATTTTAAATTATAAGGCTAATAATTATCACATCCACATTCCGCACATCATTGATCACATTGATTTAGATGATGAATTGCCGGTAAGTTTGGGTTATTATAAACGTAACACCAATGTCAGTTTACGCTTAACGCGTTATTATGTGGTGACCCATATTTTTGAGGAAGGCAAAAAATATCATTTTGAAATCACACAGCAGCTGCACAATTCAGAAACCGGGGTATCTTATTGGGCTTTGCGCGATGCACACGGCATGTATAATCATTATTATCCCGAAAATGATTTGACGTTTAGCAGCGATATGAACCAGCTTAATGTTGGTGATTCTGTAGAATTGTATGTGCTTAAAATAAGTAATCGCGGTTATCTTGATTTGGTTTGTGAAATTTTAGAATGGAATCAATCCAACTACGATGTCAAAGCTGTTTTTGAAGCCATTGGCTACGCACAACAAGAAGAGACTTACTTTTTTAACCTCGGTATTGATGATGATGACGATGATGACCTTTCAGAAGAACAGGAGCGCTCGTATATTTCACAATATACCGATGGCGAAAATTTATGGGTATTCTCTTATCTGACAGTTTTAGACCATCAGATATTTGCAAAACTTAATGAGGGCGAATACGAAGAAGCTAAAACTCTGATTGATATCTATATCAAAATGGAGCGATGGATTTTAGAAGGCTCTGATTATTTGCGCAATTTCAGTAGTTTTAAACGCGAGGATATCATTCAAAAGGCAGAACACAAAATTGAACAACTCAGTGAAAGACGTCAGGCCATTGATTTATATCTCGAAGATAAAGACCAAGAGTTTTTGCGTGATGTAAAAGCCAAGTTATCGCTTTCTCCCTACCTCAACAAAAAAACACGCGCCCTACTCAAAGCTTTAGTCAACATTTCGCAATATTTTTCAGCCGATTCTGAAGACGACAATTTGTATAGTGCCGTCATGCTCTTGCTTAAACACGGGTTTATTTCAGATGATGAACGCTGGGTGTATATTCAGTCTGTTGAATCAAAAATTTGGCGTGTGCGTGACAAAGTTTTAGATGAAAATATACCGGTCAATCCTGAAGACAATAAAGGAGATTTAAAGCTGTTAATTCGCAATCAATATTTATTAATCATATTTTCGGTTTTAGATCAAAACTTTTATAAAGCCTCTATCTCATCAGTCAATTTACTGCGTTGTCTCACCATTTTTTACAATGACAAAGCCTATCTCGACTTAGCTATACAAATGATTGCAAAACAAGGATTTATAAATCCAAATGTTTTAAAACACGACAATATTTTAGCGTTAGACATTGATGCTATCAAAGAAATCTCTATCTATAACAGTCAAGAAGAAAGCTTCTATTTACGTGCCGGAATAGCCTATTACCAAAACAGCGGTTTGCATTTCATTCCTAAAAATTTGATGGGTCAATTAAATGATGATCATACCGCTAATACCATAGCTCAATTAGAAGATTTTGATCTCTATATAGAATCTTGCTTTGAAACTGACCAAATTCAGGAAGAAGACGATGTCAATACCGCTTTAGTACCCATATCCAAAGCTCTAAATTTTCGCAAAAGCGATAGTCTTGAGCCTACGGCTCAATTGTTTAATCAAACTTTCTCCGGACGTATAAAATCAGTCGGCAAACACGAAACTTATTGTTACTTACGCACTTTTGTTGAGGGCAGTTATATAGACACCTTGCTACACGTCAACAGTTTTCATCAGATAAAAGTGTTTTTAAACATTGCCGATTACATTCGCAAAAACGATAGAATTAATTTTTATATCACCGGTATTGAAGATGAACGCATTCACATTTCACCTGAGCGCATTCTTGAAGATTACGCTACAAAACGCCTTCAAAAACGTCGAAATACTATCGGCAAGGTTGTCAGAGTTTACAAGAATAGAGTTTATTTAATCACTGAAGAAGGACTTCCTGTATTTATACAAAGTAAATTATATCGTGAAGGCGATGTTTTAGACCTGCATATATCAGGCTATAATTATGATTTTCACGATTATGAAGTAGATAATTTTGCCTTATCCGGATCTATTTTTAAAGGCAATCTAAAACAATTATTTAGGCAATACCTTATCACTGCCGGATTACTTGAAGAACCTAGACGAATTAAAGGCCTTCCGGCGCAACTTGACGATGATGTGCTCGATTTAATCACCGGCATCAACACGCTCGGCATTGCCAATCAAGAAATTCATTTTGACGAATCAATACGAGGACGCAGTTTATTGTTGATGAATTGCTTAGAGCAACGCCTCAATTACCTTTCAGATTCAAAAGATTTAGCACTGCATTATTTCTTTATCATCAATATTGCCGGCATTGCTAAGAGTAGTAAATCTTACCTCTACAACACCAAGCTCAATAACTTAGGAGCGGTCATCAAACTACAAGTTACAGGCGATTTTGAATTGCTTGAAACTCTAGCTATTCAACAAGAAGAGCAGGCCGATTCAAGCGAACTTAAAGCAGATGCTTTAGCGTTTTCTATGCTCGAATTTGTCAACCTCAACAATGAATATTTAGAAGTGCCAATTAATATAGGTCAAAATTCGCGCTTCTATCGCCTTAAAAAACTCATTGAATCACATAATTTATTGGCGCCTTTAGACACCAGGAAACGCAGCTCTACTTACATCAAAAAATTAATCATCAATGAATTTTGCAGCTTAATACTCAAAAAAGATGTCAACTTCTCTAAAGAATTTGAAGCGGTCTTATTTGACCATAAAGAAGAAGAACCCGTTAAGAAAAAACCGGTTACCAACCTGGGATCAGAGAGTAAAACCAAAGAATTTAAATCATCCTTTTTCTATTCAGCTTCTGATACGCCACAGCAAGATGTTATTTTGCGCACTATTGCCGGATTTTTAAATGCCTATGATGGGGGCTCTCTTTTTATAGGTGTCAATGATGCCGGAGAAATTATAGGACTGAAAGAAGATTTGAATTACACCTCAAATATCACTTCTCTTGACCAGTATCAAAACCATATCCAATCGACTCTAGTGGCTGCATTTCCTAAAGAAATTAATGCTCTTCTAGACTTTAAATTCCTACGCTCAGGAAATAAAAATTACTTAGAGATTGTCATTCCGGCATACGACAAACCAGTGCCATTTAAGAATGAGTTTTTTCAACGTCAAGGTGTGCAAACGCGCATCCTAAAAGGAACTGACATTGTAGATTTTATTAGCCGTAAAGCACAAGCGCAATACAGTTCGCCTGCCGAACGTGTAGAAGCTAAAGAAAATGCAACAAAGCCTACAAGCATAGGTATTGCAGCACAACCGCATCAAAAATCAACTCACAGCTCTGCAAACATCAGTGAAGAAGATCTTTTGGCTAATCTCTATATTTTTGAAGACAACACTTATATGTTGTCTCTGCAAGAACTCGATTCGCCTTATTTGGTTAAACTCCCTATTCCTGAATCTTTTAAGTCAGGTCATGTTTTATTGTGTTATGACAACGCTTGTATCAACAAAGTTGAAATGCGTAGCTTGCTCAATCGTTCATTTAACAAGCATTATATGAATGCCCTTAGCGATTATGGCCAACTCATCAAAGCTTACACCGCTAAACAAGACTCTGACCTGATTGTCTTAGTAAAAAAAGACCTGAAAACCTATTTAAAAATATACGATGTCAACGAAATTTCTGAACACCGCATTATTGGCCTTAAAGGCAATTGTATCGTGCAAGATGATTTTGATGAAATTGTAGAAATGCAATATTCTGACCGATTGCCAACTACCTTTGATACCTTTAGAAGTAAATACAGAAAAGGTTTGGGAACAGAAATCAACCCTGACAACTTGCTTTTTAAAGAGTTAATGGCACGACTCAAACAACATCGTGTGCACCTAACCGACGATACACTCTCTTAAAGTAAATCTGTTTATAAATCACTAAGACTAGAGGCTAAAAACATACTCTAGTCTTATGTCGATTAGAATTATTTTGTAGGCATAATGGGCAAGTAAAAAATGTGCTAATCTTAATGAGTTTATCTCGAATATTCCTTCCTCATAATTTTGAATTACAACAAGTGCTGAAAAAAGAAAATCCTCAGTCTATAAGTTGCTCCACTCAAAAAATACAAAGCCTACCTTCTTTAACCTTTAGTAGTTTTTATACGGAAATGATTTTTAAAATAGACTAAATATTTTGTCGTTAAAATTTCAAAGGTCAAGGCAAAAAGCACAGGCATAGCCATAGCTATGACGAGCATTTATAACGCAGAGATTTGTAATTTTAACAGGAAGATTGGTCCATTTTGAATGTCACTCCCGTATTAGTATAATTTAGAAGTTTTTCTACTAGGAAGTGCTCTTTTTTGTTTTTAGATT
>CAYVJG010000038.1:0-26931 GCA_964451785.1 uncultured Flavobacteriaceae bacterium | reverse complement strand
TTATACCAATTAGAATTATTTTTAGTCCGATTTATAATATCTTTTGTAGGTATAATACCGTAAGTCATAAATTACTAGTACAATGAGACAAGGTCGAAATTGGACTAGTTAATACGGTATTATAATTTGATAGACAAATTTACACAATCCTCTTATAAATGAGGAATCAAAATCTCAATTAATACCAATTAGAATTATTTTTAAGCCCGATTTGTAATATTATTTGTAGGTATAATGCCGTGGGTAACAAATTAATAGAACAATAAGACTGCTGTCGAAATTGGACTATATAATTTGTCCATACGGTATATATGGCAAATAAAAAGGCTGTCACGAATTGACAGCCTTTTTAAAAAAGCAAACCAGAATGGATAAAATCACTTAATCGACATTGTCGTGTAAGAAAGAGTTATTAGAGCGAATTTCTAAGTCGTCTCCTTCTCCATTAATACTAGAGCGCGAAATGTCATTGTCGTGTTTGACACCCTGACCAAGATCAATACCAGCGCGTTTATAAGCCGGTTGCTTTTCGATCTCGTCTATGTTACTGCTTTTTCTGAATTTGTAATTAAACTTTTTCATACGTGCACGACGTTCAGAGGCACGTGCAGCTAATTGTTGAGAAATAGGACTGTTTAAGGGATCAATTTCTTCAACCTCTTCAGTTTGTACAGTCTGAGGCTTTTGAGGCTGCTTAGCAGGAGTCTCTTTAGGAGTATGTACTAGCTTTGGTTCATTTGGATTTTCTGCAGGTTTGGCGTTAGTCAATTCGCGTTCTTTTTCCAAATAATCTTCTAGGCTATAGCGTTTTGTTTTTTGTTGTTCAGGAAATAATCCCACTTGATTTTCAACTTCTATATGCTGTTCAGAAGACTGACTAGTGCTATTTAAAGAAGAATTAGTCGTTATATTCTTTCCTGCAGAATGAGTACTAGAGCTATTTGACGGCTGTTTATTCAACGCTGGACGCGCAGGTTTAGGCATATCAAACTTGAACATTGTTTCTTCTTCAACGTCACCAACTGAAGGATTGTCATCAGCTGAATTAGTATCGTCAGATTCATCCATATCAATAAACACAAAGTCTTCTTCTTCAAAACCCACCTCTTGATAATTGACATCAATATCTTTGATAAATGGAGTTGTTGAAATCAAGTCAGAAGTTTTAGCTTCATTTTGATTTTTTTCAACAGGTTCTTCATCCTGTAAGCTGTGCTTAAGTGTATCTTCTTGAACAGGAGCAGAAAAATCAGTACGTGACACTGAAGATATAGCCGAGTTTAATGGTGAAAAATTATGACTAGCACGTTGTTCATCTTCGAGTGTATGAATTATTTTCTTACTTTCAGTTTGTGTAATATCGGCTTGTTGATTGGCGTCAAATCCAGTAGCAATAATGGTTACGCAGACAGACTCACCCAAATCTTCATCTTCACCGACACCCATAATAATATTGGCGCTATGACCAGCTTCATTTTGGATATGGTCATTGATTTCGCCAATTTCATCTAACGTAATTTCTTCAGTACCCGAAACAATAAGCAACAATACATTTTTAGCACCTGTAATTTTGTTATCGTTTAACAATGGAGAGTCAAGTGCACGTTCAATGGCTTCTTGCGCGCGATTGCCGCCTGTAGCTGTAGCGGAGCCCATGATAGCTGTTCCGCTATTACTCAACACGGTTTTAGCATCGCGTAAGTCAATATTTTGTGTATAGTGATGGGTAATAACCTCAGCTATACCACGTGAAGCTGTAGCCAAAACTTCATCCGCTTTAGAGAATCCCGATTTAAAGCCGAGGTTACCGTAAACTTCACGTAATTTATTGTTGTCTATCACAATCAGTGAATCGACATTATTGCGCAATTTTTCAATACCAAGGCGAGCTTGCTGCAGGCGCACTTTACCTTCAAACTTAAACGGAAGAGTCACAATACCTACAGTCAAGATGTCCATATCTTGTGCTTGTTTAGCAATAATCGGAGCAGCACCTGTACCGGTACCACCGCCCATTCCAGCAGTGATAAATACCATTTTGGTATTGGTATCTAATAGGTTTTTGAGTTCTTCAAAACTTTCTAAAGCCGCTTGTTCTCCCACTTCAGGATTTGCGCCAGCGCCAAGTCCTTCTGTCAGATTAACGCCGAGCTGTACTTTTATAGGTACCGGACTGTTTTCTAGAGCCTGTGAATCTGTATTACAAACTACAAAATCAACGCCGGTTATACCTTGTTGAAACATGTGGTTTATGGCATTTGAGCCACCACCACCTACACCAATTACCTTAATCACATTGGATCGGTTTTTTGGCATATCAAATTGAATATCCATACCTGTATTGCTCATAACTTTTATTTTTCTGGTTAGCTTTTCGTTATTTCATGTTTTGCGGTACATTCTAAACCTTATTCTGTTTTGTCTAAGAAATCTTTAAACTTATCAAACCATTTGTCTAGAATACTGCGATGGTAATTTTTTTCTCGTGTGTCTTCCCTTGCGGTTTCAATCACGTTTGGTCGTTCTTCTTGTTCAAATTCTTCTTCAGCAGAGGTGTTAGGAGTCTCTTGAGATGGCGTTGTGTCATCTTGTTGCGTTTCCTCTTCTTCACTTATTTTAGCAACATTGCGCTTAGTTGTTGGATTTTGGGCGCTGCGCTCTTGGCGTTTTTTCTCTTGTAATTCAAGGCTATTGAGCACCAAACCTACAGCTGTTGCGTAAAGTGGTTCTTTAATATCAGGATCGGTATCACCGGCTAAATGCTCATTAGGATAACCAATACGGGTATCCATTCCGGTGATGTACTCGATAAGTTGTTTGAGGTGCTTTAATTGTGAGCCTCCACCGGTTACGACAATACCGCCAATTAATTTTTTCTTTTGTTCTTCGTGTCCGTAATTTTTAATTTCTAAGAAGACCTCTTCTACAATTTCAACAACGCGATAGTGAATAATTTTAGAAAGATTTTTTAGGGTAATTTCTTTGGGTTCTCTACCGCGTAATCCCGGTATAGAAACAATTTCATTATCGTTATTTTCACCTGGCCAAGCTGACCCAAATTTGATTTTGAGTAATTCAGCTTGTTTTTCAATGATAGAGCAGCCTTCTTTTATATCTTCAGTAATCACATTACCGCCAAAAGGAATTACGGCTGTATGTCTGATAATGCCATCTTTAAAGATTGCTAAATCTGTTGTTCCACCACCGATATCTATTAAGGCTACTCCGGCTTCTTTTTCTTCATTGCTCAGCACGGCATTGGCAGAAGCTAAAGGCTGTAAGGTTACTCCTGATAAATCAAGGCCTGCACTTTTTACACAGCGTCCAATGTTTCTTATTGAGGAAATTTGGCCGACGACAACATGAAAGTTTGCCTCTAAGCGTACGCCGTACATGCCTATAGGTTCGGAGATTTCATTTTGACCGTCAACTTTAAACTCTTGTGGGAGCACATGAATAATCTCTTCACCGGGCAGCATTACTAATTTATGAACCTGATTACATAACCGATCTACATCTTCTTCTTCAATCACTTTTTCAGAATCTTCACGCGTTATGTAATCGCTGTGTTGTAAACTGCGAATGTGCTGTCCGGCAATCCCGACAACAACTTCACTAATTTTTAATCCTGAATCAGCCTCAGCATCTTCTACTGCTTGACGTATAGATTTTATGGTTTGTGTAATATTATTAACCACACCGCGATGTACGCCCAAGCTCTTAGACTTTCCAACGCCTAAAATTTCGAGTTTTCCATACTCATTGGCACGGCCAATCATGGCCACAATTTTTGTAGTACCAATATCTAAACCTACTGCAATTCCTTTATCTTCCATAACAAATTACGCTTCCTTTTTCGTACCAATAACTTGATTTGTATACTTCAAATTAATGTGAGAATACTGATCAAATATTTGGTCTTGATGAGCCTTTTTGAAAAAAGCCTTCAAGTTATTAATTTTGGTATTAATTTCTGAAATTTTACCAAAAATAATAAGCGTTGATTTTTGGCGCAGTTTCAAAATATAATCACCTGATTTTTCTTTTTCTACGGCTGTGACATAATGTTTTAAAAAATCGTCTTCTTTAATTTTTTGCAATAAAGGAAAGACTTCGGCTATTTCTGCAGAGTCTTTTATCCCACTTACAAAAGGCACACGAGCTGTATAATGTGTTGATAACGGCATTTTATGGCCATTCTTATCTATATAAAACGATTCTTTTCCGAGTACACGGGCAATTGGTTCGCGTTGTGTAACTCTTATTCCTAAACTTTTATCTACCGTTTTATACACTTGAACATCGGCTATCAATGGGTTTTGACGTAAATTATATTCTATTTTATTCAAATCTAAACTATCTAGCTGAGGAAAAGAATCTTTTTTTGCATTAACTATCAACAAGTTATTAACGGATTCTTTGGTCAAAAACAAATGTTCGCCATTAGAAAACTCGATTTCAGTTTTGACCACTGACCGTGCTTCATGGCGATTTATGGCAAAGCAATACAGCACTACCACAACCACTAATAAGGCTATCACTTGTATGACCTGTTTAATTTTCACCTAACAACGCTTTTTTTACGGGTTGAACTTCGTTTCCTATATCGCCTGCTCCTAACATTAAGACTACCTCTGGTGATTGAGTAATCAAAAAAGCTGGCAGTTCCTTTTTGGTGACTATTTTTTTGTCTGCATTTTTAATCAAATTAAGTAAAAAAGCTGAATCAATACCAGGAATAGGCTGTTCTCTTGCCGGATAAATAGGCAATAAAACAATTTGATCAAAAGCAGCTAAGCTATCGGCAAAGCCTTGTGCAAAATCACGCGTACGCGAATAGAGATGTGGTTGAAAAACAGCTGTAATTTTTTTATTCGGATACATTTCGCGCGTAGCGGCACAGATAGCTCTGAGTTCTTCGGGATGATGGGCATAATCTTCAATAAGCACCAGATTTGCTTGCTTAAGATGGTAGGTAAATCGACGATCAACCCCTTTAAAAGATTTTAATCCCTTAGCCAATTTAGCCGGATCAGCGCCAAAATCTAAGGCCATAGCTAGTGCCATCCCGGCATTTTGTAAATTATGTCTTCCAGGAATAGTAAATTCTAAGTCCGTTAATACTTGTGATGGCGTTTTAAAATTGAAGTGATATTGACCGTCAATAATTTGAACGTCCTGAATTTCATAATCGGCACTATCTTCTACAGCTAGAGAATTACCCGACAAAGGGAGTCCTTTTTTAAAAAACAAATGCTGGTGATTAGGTACTTTCTTAGCGAAAAGTTGAAAAGATTTTTCGAGTTCTTCGGCTCGTTGATAGATATCTAAATGATCGGGATCCATAGCGTTGATGGCCACATATTGAGGCGATAGTTTTAAAAAGGATCTATCGTATTCATCAGCCTCTACCACACATGCCTCATTACCATCGCCAATAAAATTAGATTGATAATTCTCACAGATCCCGCCTAAAAAAGCAGTTATTTTATAATCAGCTTGTTTTAACAAATGCGCTAAAATAGCAGATGTTGTGGTTTTTCCATGGGTTCCTGCCACAGCCAAAGTAGGCATTACGTTAGAAATATCGCCTAAAATCTGCGAGCGTTTTTCTAATCTATAGTCGCGAAATTTAAAAAACTGCAATAGCTTTAAGTCTTCAGGAATGGCCGGTGTATAAATTATTAAGGTTTTATCTGTATCTAAAAAAGTTTCGGGTATACGCTCTACCTCATCGTCAAAGCACAGCTCTACACCTTTGCTTTGCAACTGGGCGGTGGTTTTCCCTGGAGTTTTGTCATAGCCTGCAACCCGTTTGTTATGCAAGACAAAATAATGCGCCAAGGCACTCATCCCGATACCACCTATACCGAGAAAATACACATTTTTTATCTCATCAAAACCCTTCATTCTTCTTCGTTTAAACGTTTAATAATTTTTCTATTTCATCAACAATTGCTTGTGTAGCCTGTGGCTTAGCCATTGATTTAATATTTTTAGCCAATTCTTCTTGTTGCGCAGGAGAAGCTAGCAATTGACTAAAAGTGGCTTTAAAATCAGTTGTGATATTTTGTTCTTTTATAACCAAAGCCGCTTTTTTATCGGCCAGTGCATTTGCATTTTTAGTTTGGTGATCTTCGGCTACATTAGGTGACGGAATAAACACAACCGGTTTACCCACCAAGCACAATTCGCTTACTGATAAGGCTCCTGAGCGAGAAATCACAATATCGGCAGCAGCATATGCTAAATCCATTTTTTCTAAAAAAGCATGTACTTGCACAAAACCCGTTTCTGCATGTGTTTTATACTGATCGTAATAGAATTTGCCACATTGCCAAATGATTTGAATGCCATTCGTCTTAAACCAGTCTAAATGATTAGCAATGGTTTGATTAATGGTTCGCGCCCCTAGACTTCCGCCTAAAACTAAGAGCGTAGTTTTTTGTTTATCTAATTTAAAATAGTCTTGAGCTTCGGTGCGTTTTTCAGTGACATTCAACAAATCTTGACGCACAGGATTGCCGGTAAGCACTATTTTATCATTTGGAAAATAGGCGCTCATATTTTCATAAGCCACACATATTTTATCGGCTTTATCAGCCAGCCATTTATTGGTGATACCGGCATATGAATTCTGCTCTTGTAAAACAGTAGGAATATTTTTTTGGTTAGCCGCTTTAAGTAGTGGGCCACTAGCAAAACCTCCTGTACCGATTACCAAATCGGGTTTAAATTGCTTGATAATTTGTTTTGATTTCATCAAACTACTCAAGAGCTTAAAAGGAAAAGCAAGATTTTTTAGTGTCAATTTGCGTTGGATACCAGAAATCCAAAGGCCTTCAATAGGATAGCCTGCTTGCGGAACTTTTTGCATTTCCATGCGATCTTTAGCACCGACAAACAGAAAATCTGCTTGCGGATAGCGTTTTTTAAGCTCATCTGCAATAGCAATAGCCGGATAGATATGTCCACCTGTGCCCCCTCCCGATAAGATAAATTTCATTTTTTTCATATCGCTTCGCTTAAAATTTCTAACGGATTTTCCTCAGCTTTTTCTTCTAGTTCCTGTAATTCTTGTTTATTGCGTTTCACACTGACGCCTAAAATCAATCCAATAGCTGCACAAGTCATCCAAATAGAAGTTCCACCATCACTGATAAGCGGTAAGGTTTGCCCAGTAACCGGAAATAATTGAACGGTAACCGCCATATTGACAAAGGCTTGAAAGATAATAGGTATTCCTACACCAATGACTAATAATTTGCCAAACACTGTTTCTGATTTAGAGGCGATAACCACAAACCTATAGAGTAACCAAAGGTATAACAGCATGACAAACACGCCACCTACTAAGCCCATTTCTTCAACTATAATCGCATAAATAAAGTCGGAAGATGATTGTGGTAAAAAGTTGCGTTCAACACTTTTACCTATACCAACGCCTGTAATTCCGCCGCGAGCAATAGCTATTTTAGAACGTTGAATTTGATAGTTGTCACCTTTACCTTCGCCATTAATAAAATTTTCAATACGGCTTTCCCAAGTAGCCAATCGGCTAGGCATAACTTCAGGGAGAGCCTTAGCTAATAATAAGAATATTCCAAAACAAACTATCCCTACGCCTATCATGGCTAGCAAATATTTTATAGGATATCCACCTATAAAAACCAACAGCATCACCATAAAGCTTAAAATTGCTGCTGTAGAAAGGTTAGCCGGTAAGATCAGTCCGACCACCAAAATAACCGGAAACCACAAAGGCCAAAAACTATTTTTAAAAGTTATCTGCTCTTCTTTTACCTTAGATAAATAACGGGCGACATAAACCATCAACACCACCGTTGCCAAAGTAGAAGTTTGGAATGATTTATTGATAATCGGAATGGTTATCCATCGGCTGGCCGTTGCCCCTTGAATAGTTGTACCTTGCAGTAAAGTGTATAGCAACAAGCCTATAATCAACGGAAGCGCTATAATTGACAACCCTCTAAAGTAGTGATAAGGAATGCGATGGAAAGTGTACATAATTACAAATCCAAAGATGATATGTAAAAAATGTGTAGAAAGGTATTGAAAGGTATTTCCATCACCATAGAGATAAGCTAAATTACTACTTGCACTGTAAATCGGGATAAACGAAAACAGCGCCAATAAAGCTGTAACCGCCCACACGGATTTATCTCCCTTTAATTGAGAGAACAAGCGTTTTAGTGTTATGTTTCTTTCTTTAGTCACTCTACGGATATATTATTTTATAAGTTGCTTACAGCTGCTTTAAACTGGCGACCGCGGTCTTCATAGTTTTTGAATAAGTCAAAACTGGCACATGCCGGAGAGAGCAATACGGTATCGCCATCTTCGGCCAAATGATAAGCCATTTGCACAGCCTCATTCATCGATCTTGCTTCTACTAATGTATCGACACAGTTATCAAAACTATCAATGATTTTAGAATTATTTATTCCTAGGCAAATAATAGCTTTCACCTTTTCATTGACTAGAGGAAGTAATTCAGAATAGTCATTTCCCTTATCCACGCCGCCCACAATCCAAATCGTTTTAGGGCGAACAGTTTTTAAAGCGTAAAAGGTCGAGTTGATATTAGTTGCTTTAGAATCGTTAATGTATTGTACATTTTTAACCTTCATCACCGGCTCTAAGCGGTGTTCAACGCCTTGAAAGCCTTGCAGACTTCGGCGAATTGTATCTTTTCTAATATTGAGCAAGTTAGCCACTGTTGATGCTGCCATAGCGTTTTTAGCATTGTGATCTCCTTTTAATCCAAACTCTTTAGAGTTCATATCAAAAGTGCGACCTTTTAATAGTGTTATCATTTTATCATCCATAATTGTCGTACCTAAGCCATTGAGCTTTTTAAACGACAATGGGATTTTATTAACCTTAATAGATTTAAGTTCTAATTGTTGCTTGATCACCTCATCATCAGCGTCATAGATAAAGTAATCTTGTTGTGTTTGATTTTTTGTAATTTTAAATTTTGCGTCTATATACTGTTGAAAATCATAATTATACCGATCTAAATGATCTGGTGTAATATTAGTAATCACCGCGATATAGGGATGAAAGTCAACAATATCGTCTAATTGAAAGCTACTTACCTCTAACACATAATATTCAGGGTGGTTATCAAAAGCCACGCTTTTAGCGAAGCTATCGCCTATATTTCCCGCTAAGATATAATTGGCTTCAGCATTTTTCAGGATATTAGCAATCCAAGATACCACTGTTGTTTTGCCATTACTGCCGGTTACGGCAATTAATTTTGCTGTTGTATAGCGCGCGGCAAATTCAACTTCAGATATCAAAGGAATTTCATTTGTTCTTATAGCCTTAACTATGGCGGTTTTTTCGGCGATACCCGGACTTTTAATCACTAAGTCAGCCGTCAAAATTCGGTTGGTGTCATGCCCATTTTCTTCCCACTGGATACCAGCCTGCGTCAAGGTTTCTTTGGCTTGACTGATGAGTGCACCAAAGTCAGATACAAAAACCTCAAACCCCTGTTTTTGCCCTAGCAATGCCGCTCCGACACCACTTTCACCAGCTCCTAATACGACTAATTTTTCAGGCATAGCTATCTAATTTTAAGGGTTACAATGGTCATTACTGCTAACAAAATGCCGATAATCCAAAAGCGAACTACAATTTTACTTTCGTGAAAACCGCGTTTCTGAAAGTGATGGTGCAGCGGAGACATCAAAAATATACGTCGGCCCACACCTGTTTTCTTTTTGGTATATTTAAACCAGCTCACCTGCATGATAACCGATAGGTTTTCGACTAAAAACACACCACACAATACCGGAATCAACAACTCTTTGCGCACGGCTATAGCCAAAACGGCTATAATTCCACCAATAGTCAAACTTCCTGTATCGCCCATAAATACTTGAGCCGGGTAAGTATTATACCACAAGAAACCTATCAAGGCTCCCGCCAGCGCCGTAATAAATATGGACATTTCGCCAGAGTCGGGAATATTCATCACATTGAGGTAATCGGCAAAAATGATATTACCCGATATCCAGGCAAAAACACCTAATGCCAAAACCACTATGGTCGAGGATCCGGCGGCGAGTCCGTCGAGTCCATCCGTAAGATTAGCGCCATTTGATACGGCTGTAACAATAAATATAACTACAGGAATAAATACCAACCACGCCCAGCTGTGCAAGCTTGGATCTATCCAATCAATTAAACTCGCATAGTCAAATTCATTTCCTTTAAAAAATGGAATGGTTGTTTTAGTCGATTTGTGTGCTTCCCCAAAATAACCCAATTCGCGATTGACTTGAACATGAGTAGCTTGCAAATTATCCGATTGTTCACGAATAGTAATATCGGGATGAAAATACATGGTAGCACCAACAATAATCCCTAAACCTATCTGTCCAACAATTTTAAATCGCCCTTTTAAGCCTTCTTTATTTTTGCGAAAAGTTTTAATATAATCGTCTAAAAAACCTATAGCCCCCATCCATAAGGTGGTTATAATCAACAGAATAACATAAATATTATCTAAACGCGCGAGCAGTAAAACCGGAATTAAGGTAGCTATAATGATTATTATCCCACCCATTGTAGGCGTTCCAGCTTTTTCTTCCTGGCCTTCAAGTCCCAATTTACGCACGGTTTCACCCACCTGTTTTCTCAACAAATAATTGATAATGCGCTTACCGAAAATAGTAGATATAAGTAATGACAGAATTATAGCCATACTTGCCCGGAAACTGAGGAATTCAAATAATTGTCCTCCGGGGAAGTCGTATTGGTTTTCTAGATATTTAAATAAATAATACAGCATAATTCTTCTACTACTTCTTCATATTTTTTAAAAATTCAGTGACTAGTTCCAAATCGTCAAAATGATGGCGAACACCTTTAACCTCTTGATAGGTTTCATGGCCTTTTCCTGCAATTAAAATGATATCGCCAGGATTAGTCATGCAACAAGCTGTTTTAATAGCTTCTTTTCGATTGACAATAGACAAGGTTTTGTGATAAGCCTGTGGTGGCACACCGGCTTCAATATCCTTAATAATCAATTCAGGTTCTTCAGAACGCGGATTATCACTCGTATAAATCACTTTATCACTCAACTCAGCGGCCACTTTTCCCATCTCAGGGCGCTTAGTTTTATCGCGATCACCACCACAACCAACAACGGTAAGTAGCGTTTCGTTTTTAGAGCGAATACTGTTAATTGTTTTCAATACATTAGCTAAGGCATCCGGGGTATGCGCATAATCAACAATAGCCGTAATTTCTTTTGAAGGAGAAAGTACATATTCAAAACGACCTTCAACCGGCACCAATTCACTTAAGTGTACTAAATTATCACCTTTAGGTAAACCTAATAGATCAGCTGCAGCATAGATAGCCAACAAGTTATAAGCGTTAAAATCACCTATCAACTTGGTCCATACCTCAGTATTATCAATATTGAGCAGCATGCCTTGAAATCCATCTTCAAGTATCTTGGCTTTGTAATCTGCTAAAGTTTTAAGGGCGTAGGTTTTTTTGATTGCTTTACTGTTTTGCAACATGTACAACCCATTTTTATCATCACTATTGGTCAAAGCAAAAGCCGATTTTGGCAAATGATCAAAAAAGCTTTTCTTCACATTGCGGTATTCGGCAAAGGTTTTGTGATAATCGAGGTGATCATGAGATAGGTTTGTAAAAATTCCTCCGGCAAAATGCAATCCTGCGGTGCGTTTTTGAGCTATCCCGTGAGAGCTCGCTTCCATAAAGCAATATTCAACTCCGACTTCATTCATCTGCTTTAAATACGCATTTATAGTCAATGAATCAGGGGTTGTCAAGCGTGTAGGAAAACTTTTATCACCTATTTTAATAACTACAGTTGAGATAAGTCCTACTTTATAACCGGCATTGCTAAACAGTTGATAAAGCAATGTTGCCACAGTCGTTTTGCCATTAGTTCCTGTAACACCAACGAGTTGTAAATTTTCAGAAGGATTATCGTAGAAGTTAGAAGCCATAATGGCCATCGCTTCTTTGGTATCAGCTACTTTAACATAAACGATGCCTGGCTGTTTATCATCCACTTCGTGTTCGTGTACCACAGCTACAGCTCCTTGCTGTACAGCATTATCTATAAAAGCATGTCCATCAGCTGCTACTCCATCAATAGCTACAAAGACAGATCCTGGTTCAACTTTACGTGAATCTAAGGCTAAGCCTTGGGTATCAACATGAGTTGAGCCTTCTACAGTCTCTACAGCAACTTTATACAATATGTCTTTTAACGTCTTCTTCACCGTGTTCTCAAACTAATTTTTTCTCCTTTACGTATGTGTTTTCCTTTTGAAATAGATTGATGCGTAACAATTCCGGCTCCAGAAAAATGTGGTTTTAATCCCATATTTTCTAACAGCGCCACTGCATCCATCGCAGGCAACCCTATCACATTAGGCATTATGGTTTTATACTTATCGCTTAATGCATAATAGTCATTATAATCTTCAACAAAAGGTTTGTGTTCAATTTCAATCGATTTAATTGTGTCTAATTGAGGGGTTCGCACAAATATTTTTTTAGCAATTTCTTGAAATGCAGGTGCAGCCACTTGACTACCATAAAACCCAATACGTGTATTGGGATTATTGACCACTATAATACAAGAGTATTTAGGATTATCTGCCGGGAAAAAGCCCGCAAAAGAAGCCGTATATTCTGTACGTCCTTGTGTGTTATAACTCGCCACTGCGGTTCCGGTTTTTCCGGCTAAATCTAATTTATCTAGTGCAATACCACTAGCTGTCCCGCGCTCAACGGTATGTTTCATCAGTGCCTGCGCTATTAAGGCCGTTTCACGAGAGCAAATAGAATGCGTTTGTGGTTTAGTAAAGCTTTTAACCACCAAATTACCATCTCTTATTTCTTTTATCAATCGTGGTTTAACCGCAATTCCATCATTAGCGATAGCATTGTAAAAGTTGAGTGTTTGCAAAGGCGTGAGTAAAATACCGTATCCAAAAGACATCCAAGGCAAAGTTGTACCATACCAATTTTTATCACCGGGATGTGGAATTATCGGTTGTCCTTCACCTTTTATTTCTAAACCTAATTTATCGCCTAATCCCATGTATTCTAAGCGATTGATAAAGGCCTCAGGGTTGTCTTTATACCCTTCAGTAATAATTTTAGAAAAGACCGTATTCGATGAGACTTCAAAAGCACGTGCAGCCGATATCTTTCCGTAACCTCCGCGATGAGAATCACGCACAATGCGATCGTAATAACGAACAGTACCTCCTTCAGAATCAAAAATCGTAGCTGTATCAACCACCCGATCTTCTAAGGCAGCCACAATCGACATTAACTTAAATGTAGAGCCGGGTTCTTGAGCCTGCCAAATGGCGTAATTTCGTTTTTCATAATACTTACCATCGCTAGTGCGACCTAAGTTAGCCATGCCTTTTATTTGTCCGGTAGCTACTTCCATCACCACAGCGGTTCCGTGATCTGCTTCATACTTTTCTAGTTGACGCAACAAAGCGTGATGTACAATATCTTGAATATTAACATCGATGGTTGAGATGACATCTAATCCATCTTGTGGATCTATTTCATTAGCATCACTAATAGGTTTCCAAAGGCCATTGGCAATTTTTTGTTTTAAGCGATGCCCGTCATCTCCTTCTAAATATTCGTTATAAGCCCCTTCTAAGCCAGCATTATTATGTCCCACAGTGCGCTCAGCTATCTTTCCCAGCGGCTGTTCTCTCACCGTACTTTGTTCAGTTATAATTCCTCCTTTATAAGGCCCTTTTTCAAAAAGAGGGAAGTTTTTAATCTTTATATAATCTGCATAGCCCAAGTTTCGCGCTATAAACAGATAACGGTTGCCGCTTTTTCGGGCATGTCGTAAACGACGTACATAATAAGTAGAGCTGTTTCCTAATAATTTAGAAAGGCTATCAGCCAAAGGACGTAAATTAGCATCAAAATCTTCTTGGCTTACCGTTACAGCATCAAAACGAATGTCGTATTTGGGTACGGAAGTAGCCAAGAGGTTTCCATTAGCATCGTAAATATTACCGCGATTAGCAGGAATTGTAAAGTTTTTAAAAACGCGTTTTTCGGCTAAAGCTTCATATTTTTCATCATTGACAAACTGAATATTGAGCATTTTCGCCCCTACCGCCATTGAAAAAATGAGCAGTAACACTACAATTAAGTAGAAGCGATTCAGTATTTTTTTATCAGTTGTCATATATGTTATTCCACAATAATTTTATAAGGTCTTGAATCAGAAACTGAAATTCCTTTTTCTTTAAGTTCGTTAGCAAGAGTTGACTCCATCTTCATTTGCATCAAGCGTTCGCGTTGATCGACAAATTCACTGCGCAATCGCCTCACTTCTTTTTGTAATTTAGCCATATCATGCACTTTGCGTTCAGCGCTATGAGAACAAGCAATCATTACCATTGCTAAGACTGTACAAAACAGGATAAACTGCCAATTTTTTATAGCGTCTTCATCAACGAGAAACTTTCCTTTTAATATGTTATAAATTCGTTTCTTCATTGAGCAATACGTTCTGCAATACGCAATTTTGCACTTCGCGCCCTATTGTTGAGTTTAATTTCTTCTGCTGAAGCCGTTTGTAATTTTCCTACTTTTTTAAATGGCACATAAAAACGTCCGTACAAATCGCGTTCAGGTTCACCGTCAAACAGCCCATTTTTTATAAAGCGTTTCACCAAACGATCTTCTAAAGAGTGATAAGAAATCAAGCTCAAGCGCCCACCTGGCTTAAGCACCTCAGGAGTTTGTATTAAAAAATCTTTTAACACCTCAATTTCTTGATTCACCTCAATACGAATAGCTTGATAAATTTGCGCTAGCACTTTATTTTGCTTTCCTTTAAACAGCAATGGCCACAGAAGTTCTTTAAGCTCATTGCTTGTTTCAATAGGTTTTTCAGCACGCTGATTTACAATTGTTTTAGCCAAGTTAGGCGCATTGCGCAATTCGCCATACTGATAAAACATCTGCATCAAAGCCTCCTGTGAATACGTATTTATCACTTGATAAGCACTCAACTCTTGTTGTTGATTCATGCGCATATCTAAACGCGCATCAAAACGTGTAGAAAACCCTCGGTCAGCTTCATCAAATTGATGAGAAGAAACACCAAAATCTCCTAAAATACCATCAACTTCACGCAAACCTTGTAAGCGCAAAAAGCGTTTGAGGTAACGAAAATTAGCCGGAATAAGCGTAAATCGCTCATCATCAAATGCATTTTTGTGCGCATCAGGATCTTGATCAAATCCAAACAAACGTCCTTGAGGCCCTAAGTGACGTAAAATTTCAGCAGAATGCCCTCCGCCCCCAAAGGTCACATCAACATACACACCATCTGGGTGAATATTTAACCCAGCAACACTTTGTTCAAGCAGCACCGGATGATGATATTTATAATCCGAATTCGTCATTTCCCATCACTTCTTCTGCCAATTCTGCAAAATCATCTGCAGCTTCATCTATGGCGTGTTCATATTTCGATTTATCCCAAATTTCAATGATGTTTACAGCTGATGACAAGACAATTTCTTTTTCTAATCCCGCAAAAGTATACAAGTCTTTGGGAATTAATAAACGACCACTTCCATCCACTTCAATCAACTTCACCCCTGCAGTAAACCGACGAATAAAATCATTATTCTTCTTTTTAAACCGGTTAAGACCGTTGATTTTTTTCATCAACGCCTCCCATTCTTGCATTGGATAAAGCTCTAAACAGGGCTGAAATACTGAGCGTTTTAAAACAAACCCTTCTGCAACACTAAGCTCTAACTGCTTTTTTAATTTAGCAGGCAAAAGCAAGCGCCCTTTGGCGTCAATTTTACACTCGTATGTCCCTATCAGATTAAGCATCACCTCATTTATAACTCCAAAGATATTGAATTATTACCACAATATTCCACTTTTACCCACTTTGTTGCAAATTTTTCGATACCCTGTTGTTATCATTGAGCTAAACCCCCTTATATCACTGACTATAAGTTAAATAAACCGAAAACCAAAAAGTGGGTAAAATTTATATAATTTAGAATAAATCTTAAGAAATTAGTTCTAAAATAAGCACATAAACGCGAGTTAAAAAGTTCAGAAAATAATTTTTTAAACCCAGAGTCCTTAAACTTAATTTATTTAAAAATGAACGATTGATAAACTCTCGTTCAACTAAAGAAGTGCTAATTATTGCATATATTTGCATTTGTAAATCGTGATTTGAATGAAATACGAATTAAAAACCGAAGGTAAATTTAAGTATAAAGAAATAGGCGAAGGCCGCCCAATCATCATCCTTCACGGGCTGATGGGGCAACTGAGTAACTTTGATGGTGTTGCTGGTTTTTTTCCAAAAAAAGGATACAAAATCGTGCTTCCTGAGCTGCCACTCTACTCCCTTTCGCTAATGAAAACCAAGGTGAGTACATTTGCTAAATTCATTAGCGAATTTATTGAATATAAAGGCTACAAAGACGCTATTTTATTAGGAAACTCATTAGGTGGACACATCGCTTTACTCACTTACAAATTATACCCCAAAAACATCAGTTCGCTTATTATAACCGGCAGTTCTGGCTTATATGAAGCCGCTATGGGTGGCAGTTATGTTAAACGGCACAGCTACGAATACGTAAAGCGCAAGGCTGAAGAAGTGTTTTACGACCCCAAAATAGCGACAAAAGAACTTGTTGATGATATTTTTGAAACGGTTGGCGATCGCGGAAAGGTGATTAGAACTCTAGCCATTGCCAAAAGCGCTATTCGTCATAACATGGCCAAAGATTTACCTAATATGCAAATTCCGGTATGTATCATCTGGGGGAAACAAGACGGTGTAACACCACCAGAAGTTGCCAAAGATTTTCACGAGTTATTACCAGATTCAGATTTATTTTGGATTGACAAATGTGGGCATGCAGCTATGATGGAGCACCCGGATCAATTCAATGATATTTTGTATCAATGGTTTCAAAATCGCGCTATTAACTAGGTTATAATGCGACAAAAATATAATAAATCCAATTTTAGTTCACTTGACTAAAATTGGATTTTTGCTATCTTTATCTCAAGTTTTTAAATTAAAATTATGGAAATCACCTCTGCCTCTTTTGTCATTAGCAATTCTGAAGTTGACAAATGCCCAGACAGCAAGTTACCTGAATATGCATTCATAGGGCGCAGTAATGTAGGAAAGTCTTCATTAATCAACATGTTGACTAACCGCAGAAAACTAGCTAAGACATCAGGTACACCGGGGAAAACTCAATTGGTAAATCACTTTTTAATCAATAACGAATGGCATCTTGTAGATTTACCGGGATATGGCTATGCACAAACCAGTAAAAAGACAAAACGCGCGTTTAAGAAATTGATTTCTGATTATTTTACCAAGCGTCAACAATTGGTAGCCGCTTTTGTATTGATAGATGCGCGTCATAGTCCACAAAAAATCGATTTAGAATTTATGCAATGGCTCGGGGAAAAAGGGATTCCATTCAGCATTATTTTCACAAAGGCAGATAAGCTCAAACCCGGAGCCTTAAACAAGAATATTGCGCACTACCAAAACGTATTACAAGAAACTTGGGAACCAATTCCCAACTGCTTTATCACCTCATCAGAAAAGCGAATTGGCGGCGAAGCCATCTTAAATTATATAGACGAAATCAACCATAATTTATAATGCAAAAAGCGACCTCAAAAGGTCGCTTTTTCATATTTCAGTTCTAATTATGCCCCCTTATTTTTTCAAGATGGCTCTAGAAATCACGATTTGTTGCACCTCAGAAGTACCTTCATAAATCTGTGTGATTTTAGCATCGCGCATGAGGCGCTCCACGTGATAATCTTTCACAAAACCATTTCCACCGTGAATTTGAACAGCTTCTACAGTTGTATCCATAGCCACTTTAGAGGCATAATATTTAGCCATAGCACCCGATAAGTCATAATTGAGATGTTGATCTTTTTCAACTGCCGCCTTCATCACCAAATGTCTTGCCGCCTCAATTTCGGTATGCATTTTAGCCAATTTAAAGGCAATGGCTTGATGGTTGCAAATTTCGGTTCCAAAAGCCTTGCGTTGCTTGCTATATTTTAAAGCCAGTTCATAAGCCCCTGAGGCAATTCCTAGCGCTTGTGAAGCAATTCCTATGCGACCACCTGCAAGAGTTTTCATAGCAAAGGTAAATCCAAATCCATCTTCGCCGATACGGTTTTCTTTAGGAACAATTACATCGTTAAAGTTAAGGGAATGTGTATCGCTAGCGCGGATCCCCATTTTATTTTCTTTAGGTCCCACTTCAAAGCCTTCCCAATCTTTTTCTACGATAAAAGCATTGATGCCGTGGTGTTTTTTTTCAGGATGTGTTTGCGCAATAACCAGATAATAATCAGCTGTTCCGCCATTGGTAATCCAGTTTTTAGTTCCGTTGAGTACATAGTGATCGCCTTTATCAATAGCGGTGGTATGCTGAGAGGTTGCATCGCTTCCTGCTTCAGGTTCACTCAAGCAAAACGCCCCTATCGCTTCACCTGTAGCCAATTTAGTGAGGTATTTTTGTTTTTGCGCTTCAGAGCCATATTCTTCAATTCCCCAGCACACTAAAGAATTATTCACAGACATAATCACAGAGCAAGAGGCATCAATTTTAGAAATTTCTTCCATAGCCAAAGCATAAGACACGGCATCCATCCCTCCACCGCCGTACTTTGGATCGACCATCATTCCTAAAAAGCCGAGTTCGGCCATTTTTTTTACTTGTTCTGTAGGATATTGTTGTTTATCATCACGTTCAATAACACCCGGTAGCAACTGGGTATTTGCAAAATCACGAGCAGCATCACGAATCATGATTTGCTCCTCGGTAAGGTCAAAATTCATAGGTTTTTATTTTAGCATTTTTTAATAATTGAAGTATCAGCAAATATAACTTTTAGAAACTACTTTTCAATAAGGAATCCGTAATTTTACAGCTATGAATTATGAATCTCTTAATATACTGGCTTTAATGTCTGGCACCTCATGCGATGGGGTTGACCTGGCTTACGTTTCTTTTAATTTAAACAATTCTGAATGGAACTATAGATTTAACATATCAGAGACAATTCCTTATCCTGATCATTGGAAAAAATGGCTTCCTATCGCTCATAATTTACCACTTTCTAGCGTACAGAAAGCCGATGTCAACTACACAAAATTTCTCGCTAAAACGATTAATACTTTTATTGACAAGCACAACTTAACTGCTATAGATTACATTGCTTCGCACGGACACACCATTTTTCATCAACCAGAAAGCGCTTTCACTTTGCAAATTGGCAATAAGCCAGAGTTAGCACAACTTACCAATCTACCGGTAATTTGCGATTTTAGAGTTGAGGATGTCAATATCGGTGGCCAAGGTGCGCCACTAGTTCCTATCGGTGACCGTCTGTTGTTTTCTGCATACAAGGCTTGCATCAACTTAGGAGGGTTTGCCAATATTTCATATGAAGTCAACAATCAACGCATTGCATTTGACATTTGCCCTGTCAACATTGTTTTAAATCCTTTGGCGCAAAAATTAGGGTGCGACTATGATGAAAATGGAAAAATAGCCGCTAATGGATCCGTCAATTCTACGCTTTTAAATCACTTAAATCGAATCGACTTTTACCAGCAGCAACCTCCAAAATCTTTAGGTATTGAATGGGTAAATCAAAATATTATGCCTTTATTAAATTCTACTAACAGTTCTACTGTAGATTTAATCAGTACTTACACCCAACATGTTACCGATCAAATTGCTCGTGTCATTAATGCCTTACCAAGTGGAAAGGTTTTATTTACTGGCGGAGGGACATATAATAATCAGCTTATAAAAAGCATACGGGCGAAAACCAATCAAGAGTTGGTTATTCCGAATGACAACCTAATAAACTACAAGGAGGCCCTAATTTTCGGCCTCCTTGGAATATTAAAATTGCGTGGTGAAATCAATGTTTTAAAAAGCGTCACCGGCGCAAAAACAGATCATTGTGCAGGGTTTATTTATTACCCATCAACCAAGATTTAAAATCTAATTCTTTAGCAAATAAAGCTTTTAAATCAGAAATCTTAATGCGACGTTGCTCCATTGAATCTCTAAAGCGAACGGTTACACTTTGATCGTCTTTTGTTTCGTAATCAACAGTGATACAGAATGGCGTTCCATTAGCATCTTGACGACGGTAACGACGCCCTACAGCATCTTTATCGTCATAAGTTACGGTGTAATCCCACTGCAAATCTTCTACAATTTCTTGGGCGATATCAGGTAAACCATCTTTTTTAACTAGTGGAAGAACCGCAATTTTTGTAGGCGCCAAAATAGCCGGCAACTTCAACACAGTACGGGTTTTACCATCTCCTAAATCTTCTTCTTGAAGAGCTTTTGAGAACACAGCTAGGAACATACGATCGACACCGATTGAGGTTTCGATAACATAAGGCACATAGCTTTCTTTGGTTTCTGGATCAAAGAAGCGCAATTTTTTACCTGAGTGCTCTTCGTGCGCTTTTAAGTCAAAATCCGTACGCGAATGAATTCCTTCCAATTCTTTGATACCAAAAGGGAAGTTAAACTCAATATCCGTAGCTGCATTAGCGTAGTGTGCCAATTTTTCATGCGGATGAAAACGGTAATCCCCTTCAGTAAATCCAAGAGATTTATGCCAAGCTTCGCGTGTATTTTTCCAGTAGTCAAACCATTTCATTTCTTCGCCAGGTTTCACAAAATACTGCATTTCCATTTGTTCAAATTCACGTTGGCGGAAAATGAATTGACGAGCGACGATTTCATTTCTAAAGGCTTTACCAATCTGCGCGATTCCGAAAGGAATTTTCATGCGGCTGGTTTTTTGAACGTTTAGGAAGTTCACAAAAATACCTTGAGCTGTTTCAGGACGCAAATACAAATCCATAGCGCTTTCTGCTGAGGCACCGAGTTTTGTAGCAAACATCAAGTTAAACTGCTTAACTTCCGTCCAGTTTTTAGAGCCACTCTCAGGACAAGTAATACCTAACTCATCAATTAAATCTTTAAGTGCTTTTAGGTCGTTTGCTTCAAGAGCATTAGCCATGCGTTCAACGGCTTCTTGAGCTTCTTTATGATAGCGAATTACACGCGGATTAGTCGCTACAAATTGAGCTTCATCAAAAGCTTCGCCAAAACGTTTTTTAGCTTTATTGATTTCTTTTTGTGCTTTTTCGCGACGTTTTTCAGCGTAATCCTCAATGAGAACATCGGCGCGATAGCGTTTTTTAGAATCTTTATTATCAATCAGTGGATCATTAAATGCATCGACATGACCTGAGGCTTTCCAGGTTTTAGGATGCATTAAAATGCCGGCATCGAGACCGACAATATTCTGATGCATTTGCACCATACTTTTCCACCAATATGCTTTGATGTTTTTTTTGAGTTCAACTCCATTAGGACCGTAATCGTAAACAGCGCCTAAGCCGTCGTATATTTCACTTGATGAAAACACATAGCCATATTCTTTAGCATGCGCTATAACCGTTTTAAAAGTATCTTGTTTCTTTGCCATAATAGCGCAAAAATAAACAATCCCACCTGATAATATCAAGATGGGATTGAAAATTAGTAAACAATCTTAATGCCGAAGCACTAGAAAATTAGTTTTGACCGTCAACAGGTGCTTCTTGAACATCTCTCAATTCTTCTTGAACTTGTTCAATTTCTTCAGGAGACACGTTATTGCTATTCTTTTTAGCTTCTTTCATACCTTCTTCAATCATTCCGAAGAATTTATCAAGTTTAGGTAAGATTACGATACGAGTTCTACGGTTTTTAGCTTTACCTTCACTAGTAGAGTTAGAAGCTACAGGGATGTATTGGCTACGACCAGCTGCAGTCATACGAGCAGGATCTACACCGTATTCGTGTTGTAAAATACGTACAATTGAAGTAGCGCGTTTCACACTTAAATCCCAGTTATCTTCAATACAAGCTGTGTGCATTGGATCAGTATCAGTATGTCCTTCAACCATAAATTCGATATCTGGTTTAGCGTTAACAACTTTAGCTACTTTAGCTAAGACTTCACGCGCGCTTTTTGACACTTTCCAGCTTCCGCTTCTAAACAAAAGTTTATCAGAAATTGAAACAAAAACTACTCCTTTTTCTACTTCAATTTTAATATCATCATCGTAGAAGTTACCCAAAGCTCCTTTTAAGCTAGTCACTAAGGCTAAAGTTACAGAGTCTTTTTTGTTCATTGCATCATGCAAAGATCTCAATTGATTATCTTTTTCTTTAATACTTTCTAATGAACGTTCTAAGTTTTCAGCTGCTTTTTTAGAAATTGTAGCAAAACTTCCGTTAGCATTCAACAAAGCAGAGTTTGTATTTTGAAGAACTGTAATTTGGCTAGCTAAACCATCAGTTTTGGTTTCACATTGATCAAGGGCAGCACTTAATTTATACACTTGACTTTCAAGATCTTCTTTTTTCTGTTGTAGCGCATCAAATTTTTTGTGCGACACACAAGAAGTAAACAAAGTCACCATTGCGATTGACAAAAGGGCTAATTTTTTCATGTTTAAAATAGTTTTATAGAATAGGAACGCAAATATATAGAACTTATTTACTGCACTTAAGTGTTTAACATAAATTTCAGTATTTACTTAGCGCTATATAATTCTCAGTATTCTAATATTAAATTTACTTTTTATTTAATTATTTCGTTAAAAATACGACGTTTTAATGCGTAATAAGACCAAACCACACTTTGCACTTTATAGTATCTTTTAGACACTTTTGATTGTGCTTGGCGTTTAGCATAAATCGCTTTAAAGTGCGCATAAAAGCTAAAATGGGCTCGTATAATAGCCCACATATGTTGAGGTTTACCCGTACACAAAAATTGTATTCCGGCTAAACCATCAAGAATTAGTCTCACAAATATAATGCCATAAACCTTTAGTCCTGGCACATTTTTGAGAAGATTAAAGAGAGAATTGCGGAAATTCAGAAAAGTTTTACGCGGATTCATGGCATTTAAAGTCGCTCCTCCAAGGTGATAAACTACGCTTTCAGAAAGATACATAATCTTAAAACCGGCATTATAAGCGCGCCAACACAAATCAATTTCTTCTTGATGAGCAAAATACAATTCATCCAAGCCTCCCAGCTGCTCAAACACCTGTTTTCTGATTGCTAAACAGGCGCCACTAGCCCACAGTATTTCACAAACATCATCATATTGACCACGATCCTGCTCAATGGTATCAAACACCCGACCGCGACAAAATGGATAACCTAAAGCATCTATATATCCGCCTGCAGCACCGGCATATTCAAAACTTGTTTTAGCTTTATAAGCCAATAATTTAGGTTGAGCAATACCTGTTTCAGGATGATTTTTAAAGTGCGTAATCAGTGGGACTAACCAATTTTCAGTCACTTCAACATCGCTATTCAACAGGATAAAAAGTTCTTCTTCTACCTGCTTTAACGCTTCGTTATAACCTTTAGCATACCCACCGTTTTCTTGATTTTTAATCAATTTAACCTCGGGATAATTTTGAATTAGAAATGCTATAGAATCATCTGTCGACGCATTATCAGCCACATAAACAGTAGCTTCTTTTGAATAGTTAACCACAGAGGGCAAAAATTCTTCTAAAAGTTGACGCCCATTCCAATTTAAAATAACAACTGCTGTTTTCATATCTACATTTTAGCGGTTATAGCTAGGGATATCTCTTAAGAAGTGATACTGCTCTATTTGATAATCCATCTGGCAAAAATAATGGTTTATCCCATTAGTCACCATCAAATAATCCGCATTCAACTTTAGGTTATAGCGCGCAATTTGATCAAAAGTATCTTGTGTTATCTTTACAGTTGGCGCCTTGCACTCTACAATTAAATTAATACTTCCATCAGAGTTATAAGCCACAATATCATAGCGCTTAATCACTTCGCCTATTTTAATTTGTTTTTCGGCGCTCAGTAAAGATTGTGGATACTGCTTGTGCTGCATTAAAAACGCAATAACATGTTGCCGCACCCACTCTTCTGGGGTCAACTGTAGAAATTTTCTACGCAATTGTGCAAAGATATAGGGTTTATCTTGTCTTTTTTGAAAACGAAAGTTATAATCAGGAAAGTTTAATTTAGTTAACATAGCATGAATTGAGGCGCTAAAATAATGAAATTAACAGCGCAAAAAACAGCTCTACCTTAGTTAATATGCCAAAACAATAGTATTTTTGTCGCTGCATGGCTAAGTTACAGTCGAGATTTAATCGACTCTAAATCAACAAAAAAAATGATGTTTACTATCTTTTTTTGAGCCTTAATATAAATAAGACACTCTCTTTTATTCAAAACCCTTTCAGATGAGCGACCACTTAAAAATTATAGCCGACATCAAAGCTAGAAAGTTTAAACCGATTTACTTTTTATTTGGCGAAGAACCTTATTTTATAGACTTAGTAACCAATTGCATTGCTCAACAAGTCTTGACCGAAGACGAAAAGAGTTTTAATCAAAGTGTACTTTATGGACGTGATGTCAGTGTTGATCAGGTTGTAGCTAACGCTAAACGCTTTCCTATGATGGCCGAACATCAAGTAGTCATTTTAAAAGAAGCTCAAGATTTAGGAAAGTCAAATATAGCAAGTAAATTAGCTGAGTTTGAATCTTATTTTAAGCATCCGCAGCCATCTACTATTCTCGTGATATGCCTCAAACAAAAAAATGCCTATAAAAACAGAGCATATTACAAAGCGCTCAAGAAAAATGCAGTTATTCTTGAAAGTAAACGGCTCTACGAAAATCAAATTCCTAAATTCATCAACGATAGTTTAAGCGAACGTGGCTACAGCATCACCCCTAAAGCTTCACAGATGCTCGTTGAATTTTTGGGAACCGATTTGAGTAAAATCAACAATGAACTTGCTAAGCTCGAAATTATTATTCCAAAAGGCACTAAGATTACCCCTGAACTCATTGAAGAAAACATTGGTTTCAGCAAAGATTTCAACAACTTTGAATTACAAAATGCACTTGGCCAAAACAATTTTAAAAAAGCCTTTCAAATCATAGATTATTTTGCTCAAAATCCTAAGGACAATCCTATTTTAGCAACTCTACCGCTCCTATTTCGTTATTTTAGTCAGGTTTCTAAATATCACGGTTTACAGGACAAATCACCCAAATCAGTAGCGTCAACTTTAGGCGTATCTCCTTATTTTACAAAGGATTACGCGCAAGCGGCTCGCGTTTATTCAATGAAACATTGTAGTCACGCCATCAGCGTCTTACGCGAAATAGATTTAAAAACAAAGGGCGTTAATGCTAGCTCATCAATTACACAAGCTGATTTATTAAAAGAAATGCTAGCCCAAATAATGCGATAAATGAATTTAAAATTTAAAACTTGGATTGCCGCAGCTCGTCCACGCACTCTGCCTTTGTCGATTGCAGGAATTATTGTAGGTGGTGGATTAGCTTTACGTGAAGGTGTTTTTGACGGACTTATCTTCAGCTTAGCACTTTTGACAACAATAGGCTTTCAAATCTTATCTAATTTTGCTAATGATTATGGTGATGGCGTAAAAGGCACAGACAACGCCAACCGTATAGGCCCTACACGAGCTTTACAAAGTGGCATTGTCACTGACAAGGAAATGAAGCGCGCCATGATTTGGACTGGATTTATCACCCTTGTCATTGCAATTGCTTTGATAAGCATTTCATTTCCCAACAACATTGGCTATGCGTTAGTATTTTTTGTATTGGGTATTTTATCGATTGTAGCGGCCATTAAATATACAGTAGGAAAATCAGCTTATGGTTATCAAGGTCTAGGAGATCTTTTTGTTTTCTTATTTTTTGGACTGCTAGGAGTTGTGGGAAGCTATTTTTTATTCAGTAAACACTTACAAGCATCAGCTTGGTTGCTAGGTGTAGTCATTGGTTTATTGAGTGCCGCCGTATTAAATCTCAACAACATGCGCGATCGCGACAACGATATTAAATCAGGCAAACATACCTTAGCTGCAAAGCTAGGCGTACAAAAAGCTAAAGCATACCACTGTTTTTTGATTTTCGGAGCCTTTATCGGCGTGGTCTGGTATAACATTACACATGAAAATTCATTAAATTGGCTTACGCTTATCGCTTTTATTCCCTTATTTCTTCACAGCATACGCGTTATTAAAAACACTGACTTAAAAGCCTTAGATCCTGAGTTAAAGAAAGTTGCTTTAAGCACAGTTGGCTTCGCCCTATTATATATTATCACAGGGCTCTTATAAAGGCTGATTTTTTTTTGAAAAAAGTTTTTGTGATTCAAAAATTACACTATATTTGCACCCGTCTAGGATACTAGGCACCACTTTAGGAGAAATGGCAGAGTGGTCGAATGCGGCGGTCTTGAAAACCGTTGTACCGAAAGGTACCGGGGGTTCGAATCCCTCTTTCTCCGCTGAAAAAATGCTTCATTCGAAAGGGTGGAGCATTTTATTTTTAGGAGTATCGGAAATTTGTTTTCGAAAATAATAAGCTCCAAGGTGAAGCAGAAGCATTTTTTTCTTATTGATTTCCCTCTTTTGAAATCACAGCTGCCCGATTCTTTTTATCTAAAGCAGTTGTAAAATAATCCTTTACAACTGAATCCTCAATTAACCCATTCGCAGAAAGCCCTAATTCTCCCTCAATGTCACGGATTAGAAAGTCTCCTTTATCACAGCATTCTAACGAAAACCAGGCATAAAAAAATTTGATACTGCTCCTAAATACTACCACTGATAAATGACTAGATAAAAATATCCCCCGAGATAGATTTCTATCAAGGGGG
>CAYVJG010000037.1:0-27609 GCA_964451785.1 uncultured Flavobacteriaceae bacterium | reverse complement strand
CACTGTTTTTCGTATGTTTGTACTTTTAAGATTAAGAATTTAATTTTGACGATTCTTTTTTTCAAAAGACAACAACTAATTACAACACAGCGAGTTAAGACTAAACAAATAGCTAACCGTTTTTGAATGAGCACCATGACCTATAAGTTTCTAATCTACTATTCATACAGTTATGCCTTGCCTATAGGCAAACCTTTAGAAGAAGAAATCCTCAGACAAGGGCATACCATTGCTTGGTTTTGCGACGAAAAAGAAGGCCAAAAAGCGCTACATTCAAATCCTCGTCTATTAGACAATATAGAAGAAGTAGTAACTTATGAACCTCATTTTGTTTTAGCGATTACAGATTCTATTCCCGATTTCATCACAGGACTAAAAGTGCAAATTTTTCACGGGTTTAACGCGGAGAAACGCAGTTTTAAACGCGATCATTTTCGCATTCGCGGCTTCTTTGATTTGTATTGTACACAAGGACCCTCTACCACTAGCGTGTTTAAAGAATTGCAACAAAAACATCCTCATTTTGAAGCCATTGAAACCGGTTGGTCAAAGGTGGATCCACTATTTCCGTTGACTGATAAACCAGCGAGTGATAAGCCAACTATCTTCATTGCTTCCACTTTCACAGAGCGCTTAAGCTTGGCCTTACGCGATGATGTTTACGCTGAAATTCAGCGACTTTCAACGACCGGCGCGTATCGTTTTTTAATGGTATTACATCCTAAACTACCAGAAGCTACGCGCCAAAAATGGCAAGAATTAGAAAACGAAAACTTCTCGTTTTTTAACACCACTGATCTCATTCCGTTGTTTAAACAGGCTGACATTATGTTTGCTGACACCACTTCGGCTATTCAAGAATTTGGGTTGCAAAATAAACCTATCGTCACCTTTAATCATCACGTACCTAAACCTTATTTGATTAACATCACAAAAGCTGATGAGATTGAAAACAGTTTTAAAACAGCTTTAGGTCAGCCGCAAGATATTCTCGATGAACTCGCAGCGTTTAACCGAGAATTACATCCTTATACAGATGGCAAGTCGAGCAAACGCGTGATTGATACCTGTATTACTTTTGCCCAGGCAGATAAATCACATCTAAAAAATAAACCACTCAATTTAGTACGAAAATACAAAGTTCGTAAACAGCTGAACTACTGGACTATAAAAAGTTATAATCAGCCTTATACTTTACCTAAACAAGCTATGCCTGAACAAAATCGATTACCATTAACAGCCATTATTCCCGTAGGTAATGAAATTCACAATATAGAAGCAGTCATTGCCTCGGTGCGCTTTGCCGACGAAGTTTTAGTGGTTGACAGTTACACAACGGATGGCACTTATGAAAAAGCAGTTGAGTTAGCCGATCGTGTCATCAGACGTAAATTTGACTACTTTGCCAAACAAAAAAACTGGGCCATTCCACAAGCTAAACACGAATGGATTTTACTGGTCGATGCAGATGAACGCGTAACGCCCGGATTGGAATACGAAATTTTAGAAACCCTTAAAAATCCTAACAAAGAAGGCAATGTGGCCTACTGGATTTACCGTACTAATAAATTTATGGGTGAACCTCTTAACTACAGTGGTTGGAAAAATGACCGGGTGATTCGTTTATTTCAAAAAAGTAAATGCCGCTACCAAGATAAGTTTGTACACGAAGAAATTATTGCAGAGGGTGAGGTTGGCGCATTAAAAAATAAATTCACTCATAACACCTATGTGTCTTTTGATAAATATATCGAAAAGAAAAACCGTTATGCGTGGCTCCAAGCCAAAGATTACGACAAAAAAACGGGTAAAATAACGGCTTATCACGTGGTTGTCAAGCCCTTTTGGCGCTTCTTTAAGCAATACATTATCAAAGGCGGGTTTAGAGACGGATTTGTAGGTTTTACCAATGCTTCAATACAAAGTTACGCCGTCTATACACGTTATGTAAAATTGTGGTTGTTGCGACGCAATAGACAATAATTAAACGACTGCTGTAATCAAAACCAATTACAGCAGCACGCTATTTTCTTAAAGTTTCATTCTTTGTTTGCGGCGTTTTTTACGTGCATAGCGCTCTTTAAAAGCTTGCACTTCTCGCCACATATCGGTATATACTTGATGAAATTCTTTCCCTATCAATTTAGCATATTCAGCGCTCATGGCTGACACCATATTTTGATCTGGTGATAGACGAACAAAATTTTTGATACGGGTTTCATAGTCCATCTGTTCGTGAAATTTCATGCGATTTAAATCGACTAGATAGAAATCGTAGTTATTGGTTTCATTCACCACAATAAGTGTATTGCCTGGCGAGTGGTCTAAAAACTCAATGCCTTGTTCGTGCAACTGGAATGTAAATTGTGTAAACTGACGTAAAATTTCATAGCGATTAGGAAATTTAGGATCGTGAATTAAATCGCGATAGGTCAAATCGTAATTTAAATGTTCACTCAAGTAATAACTCTTTCCAAAAAATAAACCTGAAGACTCCTGAAAAAATCCTACCGGAGCTGGTGTTTTAATTCCTTTTTCAATTAAGATGTTGGCGTATTCAAAAGAGCGCTGTGCCTTGCTTTTTCGGAAATAACGATAAGCAATCTTATTGATAAAATTAGGTTTTTTAAACGATTTGATATTAATCGTTTTTCCCTCCAATTCGAACAATTTAAGGGAATTACGTTTTTGATTACCATAAGGTTTCCCTTTGGTTTCAAAGTGCGTAACAAAATCTTCAAGCTCCTTTTTTTGTGCCTGATATTTAATAGAAATCTCTGACTGCATGGCACAAAAATACACTATTCACCGAAATATCGAACCCGATTTATTCAAATAAAACGACAATTATTAACAAATTATTTGTCAGAACATTACTGACGAATAGCTGGTAACCTTCTCTCACAAAGGCATTGAATTTTTAGGTCATTCACACTAAAAAAGATTATTTATACCGTAATTTTGCGCTATCTTTTAGTAGATCAAATTATGGAAGAAGAAATTCAAAAAGCATTACAAACCCTACAAGCAGGACAGTTATTGCTCTATCCTACAGATACCGTTTGGGGCATTGGCTGCGACGCCACCAACCCCGAAGCAGTTAACAAGGTTTATGGCTTAAAGCGCCGCGCAGAAAGCAAGGCGCTTATCTGTTTAGTTTCTGATTTTGAAATGCTCAAGACCTATATTCCTGAAATTCCTGAACAGGTGTTTGACATTTTAAAAACGCAAAACAAACCGACGACTATCATCTATAATCACCCTATTGGATTAGCTAAAAATCTTATTTCGAGTGATGACACCGTGGCTATCCGCATAGGCAACACTCCTTTTTGTCAAGGCTTAATCAAAGCTTTTGGTAAACCCATAGTATCGACTTCTGCTAATATCAGCGGTGAGCCTACAGCAAAATCATTTGCGCAAATCAGCGCTGAAATTGTGAAAGGCGTAGATTATGTTGTAAATTTGCAACGCGAAACTGTCAACACCAAACCTTCTACCATTATTAAGATAGAAGCCGATGGCAGCTTAACTTTAATTAGAGAATAACAAACTCGATCTGAATGACACAGGACAAAAGCGTTCAAACCGCAGCTACTTATCCACAAGCCTTACACCACGAAATTTTTCCTTACATCACTCAAGCCGCTGATAATTTAGGACTTGAAACCTATGCGATAGGAGGTTTTGTACGGGATTATTTTTTAAATAGGCCCACGCACGATATTGATATCACAACCGTTGGTAGCGGCATTGATTTAGCACAAGAAGTTTCGCGTTTGTTACCCAATCATCCTAAAGTAAAAGTATTTAAAACCTTTGGCACGGCTATGCTAAAGGCTTTCGATTTAGAAATTGAATTTGTCGGAGCCCGCAAAGAATCATACGCTAAAGACAGTCGGAATCCTGAAGTGACGCCAGGCTCGCTTGAAGACGATCAAAACAGACGTGATTTTACCATCAACGCTTTGGCGCTTCAACTAAACAAAGCTGAATTTGGACGACTACGTGACCCCTTTAATGGTTTACAACATCTCAAAGAAGAATTGTTAAAGACGCCTTTAGCTCCTTCTGAAACCTATTCTGATGACCCCTTACGCATGATGCGTGCCATCCGATTTGCCACCCAATTAGGGTTTAAAATTGAAGATAAATCTCTACAAGCCATCACTGATAATGCCGATCGCTTAACGATTATCACTAATGAGCGCATTGTTGATGAGTTTAATAAAATTATGCTGGCCGACAAGCCTTCAACAGGCCTAGCTCTATTGCGCAAAACAAAATTACTACCACTCATTTTGCCGGAGTTAACGGCTCTTGAAGGTATTGATGAGATCGATGGACAACGCCACAAAGACAACTTTTGGCACACCCTTGAAGTGGTTGATAATATTTCAGTAAACACCGATAACCTATGGTTGCGCTGGGCGGCATTATTACACGATATTGGCAAAGCCCCCACAAAGCGCTTCAATAAAAAAATAGGTTGGACCTTTCACAATCACGAATTTGTAGGCTCAAAAATGGTATATAAACTGTTCAAGCGTTTAAAAATGCCACTTAACCAAAAAATGAAGTACGTTCAAAAATTGGTTATGATGAGTTCGCGCCCCATTGTGATTGCGCAAGATAAAGTAACTGATTCGGCCGTACGCCGATTAGTATTTGATGCGGGGGATGACATTGAAGATTTAATGACCTTATGCGAAGCGGATATCACCACAAAAAATCCAAAGCGCTTTCGCAAATACCACAACAATTTTAAAATTGTAAGAACCAAAATTAAAGAAGTTGAAGAACGTGATCACATTCGCAATTTCCAACCGCCTGTTTCCGGCGAAGAAATTATGACCACTTTTAACCTCAAACCTTCTAAAGAAATTGGCATCATCAAAGCGGCTATAAAAGAAGCCATTTTACAAGGCGACATAGCAAATGATTATGATGAAGCCTATGCCTTTATGCTTAAAAAAGGGAAAACACTTGGTCTTACGCCTCAAAATTAAATAGAAACTTAATTCGTTTTACCCATGTTTAGATTAATTGCCAAAATAGCCCTACTCTTTGTCTTTTTTGTCATCATGGCCGGTTCTGTAGTGCGTATGACTGGCAGTGGAATGGGTTGTCCTGACTGGCCTAAATGTTTTGGTCACCTCATCCCGCCTACCGAACGTTCACAAATTGAATGGCATCCTGGTGAGCAATTTCACGAAGGTCAATTAATTATTCACAACGAAAGTTTACAAAAAGCCGTTTCTGATTTTACGGCTGGAGACACTTACAATGCAGATAACTGGGCGCCGTACACCAAACACGATTACGCCGAATTCAACGCCTTTCACACCTGGACAGAGTTTATCAACCGTCTGTTTGGCATGCTATCAGGAATAGGTGTTTTTATCATGGCTATTGTCGGCACTTACCTCGCCTTATTTAAATACAAAAATTACAAAAAGCGAATTATAGGTGTTTCTTGGATCACCGTTTGCTTTTTAGGTTTAGCGGCATGGTTGGGCGCTGTAGTTGTTTACTCAATGCTACAACCGTTTAAAATCACTATGCACATGGGAGTTTCCATCTTCATTCTTGCAGGGATTCTCTATCTTATTCACCTCACAAAAACACATCGCAAACCGCGTATCTACAACAAACAGTTTAGAACTTTAGTTATTATCAGTTTAATTTTAACCTTAAGTCAAATTGTATTAGGAACCCGTGTCAGACAATACGTCGATGAGCAAATCAAAATTTTCGGACAATTTGCCACTAGTCAATGGATGGCAGACCCCACCATTTCTTTTTATATTCATCGTTCATACTCCATTATCATTGTAGCCTTAAATGCCTTTTTATGGTGGAAAAACGATCAATTAAACTTAGGCTATACTAAAATGAATGTTGTTTTGGGGCTTATTGTTTTAGAAGTCATTATCGGCATTAGCTTATATTATTTCGACTTCCCATTTTTAACGCAACCTATACATTTATTAGTTGCGCTATTGTTGTTTTGTGTACAATTTTATATCTTGCTTGAGACAAAGAAAAATCAGCCCAAGCTGATGACTTCAAAATCTGCTCAATAACCCATTATTAGATTATGATATACAGATTTCGCATCGTATTTGACACCTTAGAAGAAGTTTTTAGAGACATCGAAATTCAAGCCGATGCTACTCTTGAAGATCTTCACAATGCCGTTGTTCAAGCCTTTGGATTTGACGGCTTAGAAATGGCCTCTTTCTATTTAACTGATGACGAATGGAATCAAGGTGAAGAAATTGTCCTTTTTGACATGAGCGAAGGCCGTTCTTCAGTGCGCATTATGAATGAAACTGCCATTGATACCGTTGTATCTACAACAAACACAAAGCTCATTTACGTATATGATTTTATGGCTATGTGGACTTTTTATGTCGAATTAGCCGATGTTGCTGATGAAGCTGAACCGGGACAAACTTACCCGAACTTGATGTTTTCTCAAGGCAACCTTCCTCCTATTCCTCCTGAAAAGAAATTTGAAAGTGAAAGCTTAGACGACGACGATGACTTTGAAGGTTATGGTGAGTATGGGGAAGATAATATCGATTATGACAATTATGACGATTTTGATTTTGACCAACAGTGGAGTTAAATCACAATTGTATCAATCACGAAAAACGCCCGTAAGCATTTTGTTTACGGGCGTTTTTACAATTCTATTGAGTGAAAAGAGTTTACACAAATTGAGACTCAATTTCGAGTTCTACTTCCTTACCAACTAAAACACCACCGGTTTCAAGAGCTTGGTTGAAGGTCATTTTCCAATCTTCACGATTGATTTTTGATTTCATAACTAAAGCCAAACGATCTTGTCCCCAAGGATCTTTCATCACGCCGCTGTATTCAGCTTCAAGTTGAATAGGCTTAGAAATACCATTAAACGCTAAATCTCCTTCTACAAGGTAAGTTTGATCGCCTGTTTTAGTGATTTTAGTAGATTCAAATTTAATACCATTATTACTGTCTGCATTAAAAAAATCTGTACTTTTTAAATGCTTGTCACGATCAGCATTGTTAGTGTTGATTGAATTGACATCTGCTTCAAATTTCAATTTTGAATCTTCAAAATTTTCACCTAAATCTACACTAGAGGTATAGGTATCAAATTGTCCTCTTACCTTTGAAAACATCATGTGTTTTACTTTAAATCCGATGGTAGAGTGTGTTGAATCGATGTTAAATACTTTATTAGCCATAACTATCTGTTTATTTGTTAATTAAATGTATAAATAATTCGGAAGTTCCATAGGCACTTCCATGAGTAAAATTTTACTGTTTTTTTGTGCTTTCGCACTCATGTGCTCACCTTCCCAAAGGCCAATGGCATCACGTTTGTTTAAGATCTCACCTTCGAGCTCTAAGCTCCCTTCAAGCAAGAAGACAAACACGCCATTTCCTTCTTTTCTCACGGTGTAATCAAGTGCTTTATCAGCCTCTAATTCTGCCAGATAAAACCAGGCATCTTGATGAATCCAAGCCCCTGCATCATCAGCTGAAGGTGATACAATTTGATTCCATTGATTGTGAGCTGCCTGTTTATCTAATTCAATTTGTTGATAACGCGGCTCTACACCCAACGCACGTGGAAATAGCCAAATCTGCAAAAAGCTTCCTGATTCTGTATCACTAGGATTAAATTCACTGTGTTTCACGCCAGTTCCGGCACTCATAACTTGCACTTCTCCTGCCGTAATAATGCCACCATTTTGCAGGCTGTCACGGTGTTCTAGTTGACCAGATAACGGAATAGAAATAATCTCCATATTATCGTGTGGATGCGTTCCAAATCCCATTCCCGGCGCTATGGTATCATCGTTTAATACACGAAGTACACCAAAACTCATGCGGTCAGGATTGTGATAGCCTGCAAAACTAAACGTGTGATAGGTATCTAGCCACCCGTGATTAGCATGCCCTCTGCTATCTGCTTTATATAAAATCTTGTTTTTCATAGTGATTTTATTTTATATGGCAAAGATACGGCTAGGCCATCCAAGTTTCGGTTAACATAGATTAATACCGTATGGATAAATTATATAGTCCAATTTCGACAGCTGTCTCATTGTACTATTAATTTATTATCCACGGTATTTATACCAAATAATATAAATTAGACTATAAATTTAATCATTATGGCATAAGAAGTATAAATATAGCAATAAAATAGCTCTAAACACAAAATGCCCACTTAAAGTGAGCATTTTAATAAAATAACAATATGATTGCTATTGCTGATTCGCCTTAAATTCTTCTAAAGTCTTATAGAAATCTTCTTGTTTAGGGCGATCTTCTGGGATTTCGCGCAAAGGTTCTACTGCCTGAAGACTTGCGTGACAATCTGCTGGCAAGCGTTGATAAAGTTTGGTCCCAGCGGTTTTCCAAGCAATCATTTCATCAGATACTTGTTTTATAACTTTTGCCGGATTTCCCACCGCCAAACTGCGCGATGGAATCTGAGTTTTAGCTTTGACAAAGGCCATTGCTCCTATGATTGATTCGTCTCCAATAAAGGCGTCGTCCATAATCACAGTATTCATCCCTATCATCACATTGCGTCCTAAATTAGCCCCGTGAATAATAGCGCCGTGTCCCACATGAGCTCTTTCTTGAAGAGTAATACTCTTGCCGGGAAACATATGCACCGTACAATTTTCTTGTACGTTCACGCCATCTTCCAAAATTATTTCGCCCCAATCGCCACGAATCGCTGCACCTGGACCGATGTAGCAGTTTTTACCGATAATCACATTGCCGGTTACAGCTGCCAACGGATGTACAAAACTGCTTTCGTGAACCACTGGCGTAAAGCCTTTAAATTTATAAATCATGGCGTTAGGCTTTAAATCGTGCTAATTTTTGTTTAGTAAATGCACTCAACACCAGCTTTCCGCTAGTCATGGCGCGCTCATGGAGTAATTCATCCCAATTTTCTGTACCTTGCCAGTACATTTTTTTCATTTCTTTGACAGCTTCAGGATTAAAGGTACACAACTCTTCAGCCAAGGTTTGTACAGCTTGATCTAGTTCTTCAGTAGAACCAAACACATCGGCATAAAAACCTTTTTGGCGTGCCCATTCAGCTTCGTAAAATCCGTTACAATTAATAGATATTTGCGAAAATGCGCTCAATCCTATTTTGCGTTCTACCGCAGGCCCTACCGTAAACGGACCTATTCCGAGGTTGAGTTCACTCAATTTAATAGCAGCAAATTTTGTAGCTAAGCAATAATCGACTGAAGCAGCCAAACCTACACCACCTCCAACAGCTTTACCTTGCACGCGCCCGATAATAAATTTAGGACACTTGCGCATGGCGTTAATCACATTAGCAAATCCCATAAAGAATTTTTCGCCTTGCGCTTCATCAACAATAGAAATCAATTCTTGAAAATTCGCGCCAGCACAAAAGGTACGATCTCCGGCACTTTTGAGTACAATCACTTTTACCGTATCATCTTTACCGGCTTTAGTAATTGCCGCTGTCAATTCAGCTAAGGTTTCACCCGGCATTGAATTGTGGTGTGGGGTAAAAAATTCTATAGTAGCAATACCGCTATTTACAGATTGCTTTACATAAGCTTGTTGCTCCATATTTAAATCGTTTAATAGCCTACACATCTATCTAAATATGTGTAGGCAACTAGTTTGTTAGTTAATAAATTATATATCCCTGAACTACAACACTCACAGTAGTCCAAACTGATTAAAATGATGATTAAGGTGTTTGCGGTTGAGCAATATCCATTCAAATTTAGACAATTCGCCAAAGACCACATTTTTGGTCTTCGCCTCAGGATGCGCTTTAAAAAATTCCAAATACGCATGGCGAGTGGCTTTAAGCGCTTCAACAGCAATTGCTAAATCAGCGTGTTGTAAGGCCGGCATTTCACCATCTTTATACAAAGGGAAATTGTAATTTTTAGGCATAGGTTTATAATCCCATAAGCTCGCTTGTACATCATCGATGTATTTTTCAGGAGTAGCAATTTCAAAATCTTGAATTTCGCCGGCGGCAATACGATAAGTCAATTCGAGGTGTTCAACCATTTGTTGAGCTGTCATAGCGCCCCATTTTGGTTTGGTATCTGCTGTTAATTTTGCCAAAGCTTCATCTATCACCTGATCAGTTATTTCAACAAAAGTAGTTTGTTTCTTTTCTACCATAGTCAAGATAGTCGCAACAGCTACCAAAGCTTCTTTTTCGGCAGCTTCGTTTTCAGGCAACAAACCGTTGGTCACTTTGGTATCAAATATTTCAACATACCATTTTACAATACCACTAGGTAAGACTTTCCCCTTCTGTTCGCGGTCTACCTTTTCTTTACAAGTTAACCGCACATGCACCGTATCACCGTGATAAAGCGGACGTAAAAAACGAATATCCTCTAAGCCGTAGTTAGCAGAAACCGGTCCTTTATTTGGATAGACAAACAAACCAGCTGCTAGTGAAACTATAAAATAGCCATGAGCTGTACGGCGTTCAAAAATAGAACCTTCGAGCGCTGTGGTATCAGTATGTGCGTAAAAATGATCCCAAGTTAAATTTGCAAAATTGATGATATCAGAATCGGTAAGTGTACGACTGTGGGTTTTGAGCGACATGCCCGGTTGAATATCTTCCCAATAATACGAAAACGGATGTTTTTCGGCCTCGATATAATCGGCATTAGGTTGATAAATTCCGGTAATTTCAGTCAATGTTGAAGGCGAGCCTTGAATAGCGCAACGTTGCATGTAATGTTTAATGCCGCGGATTCCCCCCATTTCTTCACCGCCACCAGCTCGACCTGGACCACCGTGAATCAAAGTTGGTAAAGGTGAACCATGTCCGGTACTTTGCTTAGCACTTTCGCGATTGATACACAAAATACGCCCGTGATGTGTGGCGGCGCTGATGGTGTACGTTTTAGCAATAGAATTGTCATTGGTAAAAATTGAGCTGACCAATGAGCCTTTTCCCAATTTTGAAATTTTAATCGCTTCTTGTAAATCTTTATACGGCATTAAGGTACTCACGGGTCCAAAAGCTTCTACCTCATGGGTGGTCATATTTTGTAACGGTTGATCTTCACGCAACAGAATAGGATTGATAAACGCGCCTTTTTCAGCATCGGCGCCAATGGTTTGCACCTTATTTAAATCGCCGTAAACCAAATGAGCCGTTTGACTCAATTCTTCTACACGCTGGCGCACTTCATCAAGCTGTGCTTTACTCACCAAGCTCCCCATGCGCACTTCTTTTAAGCGCGGGTCACCAATGGTCACTTTATCAAGTGATTTTCCTAAGGCGATTTGTACGTCTTCGAGTAAGTTTTCAGGAACAATAACCCGGCGAATAGCGGTACATTTTTGCCCACATTTAGAGGTCATTTCACGACGTACCTCGCGGATAAACAAATCAAATTCTGGTGTACCTGGCACGGCATCTTCGCCTAAAATTGTAGCATTAAGAGAATCAGCTTCCATATTAAACGGCACAGATTCTTCAATAATACGCGGATTAGTTTTAAGCATTTTTCCAGTTGCTGCTGAACCGGTAAAAGTCACTACATCTTGTGAAGTTACGGTATCGAGGATAGTTCGCGCAGAACCACTAATCAGTTGCAACGCCCCTTCCGGCAATATTCCTGAAGCGATAATTTCTTTAACTACAGCTTCAGCCACATAACTTGTGTCTGTAGCTGGCTTGACAACAGCCGGCATTCCCGCCATCCAGTTGACGGCACATTTTTCAAGCATGCCCCACACAGGAAAGTTAAACGCATTAATGTGAATAGCTACTCCTTCTTTAGGAACAAGAATATGGTGTCCCATAAATTTTCCACCGCGCGACAAATCTACTGGGTGACCTTCAATATGGTAGGCTTGATTAGGAAATTCTTTACGCAGCGACGCATTGGCAAACAAGTTACCAATTCCACCTTCAATATCTACCCAAGCATCTGCTTTTGTGGTTCCTGAGTGGTAACTTACTTCATAGAATGCGCGTTTTTTCTTCAACAGGTGAAAAGCTAGTTTTTTCAACAATTTTCCGCGTTCAAGAAATGTCATTTTGCGCAGTGTTTCACCTTTTTCTCGGCCGTATTGTAAAATAGCAGCTACATCTAAGCCTTGTGTGGTGACAGTAGTGTAAACTTCGCCCGTTACAGCGTCATAAATCGGTTTCCCTTCGCCTTGGCCATCAACCCAATTTCCAAGGACGTAATGCTGGGTTTTTGTAATCATAGTTATTCTGATTTTCAAAATAGGTTACTCTTACTTAGAGAGTTTAGCCCTATCTATTTTTATAGTTGGTGTTTTCACAAAAATAAGCAATCAAAAATGCATTTACATATTCCACCCTAAGCATTTTCTAATTATCCAGATAGATTAACAGTTTAAGACTCATTTAAGACGCTTCTTTGAACAGAATAAATAAAATAGCCTTTAATTACAAATCACTTTTATTATATTATTTAACTAAAATAAAACAACAATAAATTCTATTTAACTTAAAAACAGATTACATACCAGTAAATAAGTCTACAAAATCCCTTAAATAAATTAATTTATTATTTTAACATTGAATAAATAATTTTTCTATATTTGTTTCAAGAAATAGTTCTTTACCATACTTCATCAAACAAAATAAGGTGTTACTTAACGTGAATAAAAAGGGAATCGTGTGCAAATCACGAGCTGTCGCGCAACTGTAAACTAACAAAAAGATTTTATCACAACAATGTCCACTATTAAAAAATGGGAAGGACGATAAAATTGTTATAAGCCAGGATACCTGCCTATTTTGTAAGAACAATGCTTTCGCGATTAAAGCAATTGATTACTCATGATGCCTCCTAAAACTAATTTTTTGTTATTCTACCCCATTAAATTGTGAGCTATTTTTAGATTTGGATCATACTTTTCTTTTCTTATTGCGCTGGTGTTGAGAAGCATTTAAAAGAGCTTTAATTATTGTTTAATTATTAAAGTTTACAGCAATGCAAACACATCTTTTAGGCTATCCGCGTATTGGTAGCCACAGAGAATTAAAAAAGGCCACTGAGCAGTATTGGGCCGGAAAAATCAACCAAGACGAACTTTTTGCTGTCGGTAAAACAGTACGTCAAAACGATTGGCAACTGCAACAACAAGCAGGTCTAGACTATCTAGCCAGCAACGATTTTTCGTATTACGATCACGTGCTAGACATGAGTTGGAGTTTAGGTGTTATTCCTGAACGCTATAAAGCCTTACAAGCGGAAGGCGTTTCAGACTTAGATCTGTATTTTGCCATGGCTAGAGGCTATCAAAAAAACGGTTTTGACATTACGGCTGTTGAGATGACCAAATGGTTTGACACTAACTACCACTACTTGGTTCCTGAATTTACAAAAGACCAAATCTTTACAGTTAATGCCGATAAGATTATTGCGCAGTTTAAAGAAGCACAAACGGTACAAGAACGCGTAAAACCCGTTTTAATTGGCCCTATCACCTATTTATTATTAGGAAAAGAAAAAGAAGAAGGCTTTGATAAATTAGAGCTTATCGATCAACTTTTGCCGGCTTACCTTAAACTTTTAAAAGCATTAAAAACTGCCGGAGTAGAGCATCTTCAGCTAGATGAGCCTTTCCTAGCGCTTGATCTTACTGAGCAAACACAAGCGCTTTACCAAAAGGTTTATGCAACCATCCACGCTGAACTTCCTGAGCTTAAACTTCTTGTTGCAACATATTTTGAAGGATTAGGTGATAATTTACATACGGCAATACAGCTTCCTATTGACAGTTTACATATCGATTTAGTGCGTGCTCCTCAACAATTAGATGCTGTTTTAGATGTTATTCCAGAGTCTCTCAACTTATCCTTAGGCGTTGTCGATGGACGTAACATTTGGAAAACCGATTACACACAAGCTTTAACAACACTACAACAAGCGATTGCTAAATTAGGCAAAGACCGTATCTGGGTGGCTCCTTCTTGTTCACTATTACACAGTCCGTGTGATTTAGATTTAGAAGTTAAATTAGATGCTGACATCAAAAAATGGTTAGCTTTTGCTAAGCAAAAATTAGAAGAAATCGTCACACTAAAAGCCTTAGCTAATGATGATATCACCGTAGATATTAAAGAAAAATTAGCCCAAAACACTGAGGCTATTGCGGTTAAAACAAAATCAGAACGCATCCATAATTCGGATGTAAAAGCACGTCTCACCGCGGTAAAACCAGAAGATTCTGAACGCAAAAGTGTATTTGAAAGTCGTAAACAAACGCAGCAAGAAGCCTTAAACTTGCCGGCCTATCCTACTACTACCATCGGTTCGTTTCCGCAGACAAAAGTGGTGAGAAGGTGGCGTTCAAAATTCAAAAAAGGAATCTTTACGGCTGAGCAATACGATCAAGCTTTAAAACAAGAAACCGAAAATTGCGTGCGTTGGCAAGATGAAATCGGACTAGATGTTATTGTTCACGGCGAGTTTGAACGCAATGATATGGTTGAGTATTTTGGTGAACGCTTAGATGGATTTGCCTTCACACAATTCGGGTGGGTACAAAGCTACGGCAGTCGCTGCGTAAAACCTCCTATTATTTACGGCGATGTTGCACGACCTCATCCGATGACGGTTTACTGGTCTGCTTACGCTCAATCACTAACTTCTACTCCTGTTAAAGGCATGCTCACCGGTCCGGTAACCATTTTACAATGGTCTTTTGTGCGCAACGACCAACCGCGATCAGAAACCTGCCGTCAAATAGCTTTAGCCATCAGAGATGAAGTAGTTGACTTAGAGAAAAATGGCATTCGATTAATTCAAATCGATGAGCCAGCACTTCGCGAAGGCCTACCATTGCGCCACAGCGAATGGAAAAATTACCTCAACTGGGCTATTGATGCCTTTAAGTTAACGGCTTCCGGAGTTGAAGACAGCACACAAATTCACACTCACATGTGTTATTCAGAATTCAATGACATCATTGAAGATATAGCTCGAATGGACGCCGATGTCATCACCATTGAATGTTCACGTTCACAAATGGAATTATTGCAAGCTTTTGCCGATTTCAATTATCCTAATGACATTGGTCCAGGGGTTTATGACATTCATTCGCCCCGAGTCCCTTCAAAAACTGAGATGGTAGATTTATTAGAAAAAGCGAGCAAGGTCATTCCGGCAAATCAACTCTGGGTCAACCCTGATTGTGGCTTAAAAACACGCGATTGGGAAGAAACCAAAGCCGCCTTAATCGCTATGGTTGACGCTGCAAAAGTAGCCCGAGCCACTTTACAAAAACCGGTAAGCATAGCTTAATCAATCTTCTGCAGATTATAAGTTTCAGTCAATACAAATCTGTACACGAGGAAAATGATTAATACCGTATGGACAAATTATATAGTCCAATTTCGACAGTAGTCTCATTGTACTAGTAATTTATAAACCACGGTATTATACCTACAAAAAATATTCTAAATCGGACTAAAAAATAATTCTAATTGGTATAACTGAAACAGTTGAGGCCTTGTCAAACCATTTGACAAGGCCTCTTTTATACCGAAGTGATTTATTCTTATTAAACAGTTTAATCACTTCACCCTAAATTATAAGTTCACACTACTGTTGCAATTTCTTTCGAGTCAAATCGAATACAAACCACGCAAAAGCAAGCAATCCTGCAGCAAAAATGGTATCGCCAATAACGCGAAGCCATTTTAAAGTCCCCATTAAAGGCTGGGCTAAAAATTCGGCTGAACGGGCAAACCACATGCCTTCATTAACACTAGCTACAGCTTGGAAAATTCCCATAGGCAACAAACTCAAAATCAGCATGAGCATCAGTCCGATATTGATGCTCCAAAAAGAAAAGCTCAACAGCTTATTATTCCATTGTTTATTGTGGTACAATCCACGCAGTACAAACAAGATAAGTCCAATACCTAAAATACCATAAACTCCAAAAAGAGAACCATGAGCATGAGCTGCAGTAGTGTTTAATCCTTGAATGTAATACAAGGCAATTGGCGGATTAATAATAAATCCTAAAATACCGGCCCCAAAGAAATTCCAAAAAGCCATGGCAACAAGGCAGTAAATTGGCCATTTGTAATTTTTAAGCCAAGGAGTCACTTTACTCAATTTATAATTTTGATAAGCCTCATGACCAATCAGTACTAGAGGCACCACCTCAAGTGCACTAAATGACGCGCCAACGGCCAATACAGAAGTTGGGGTTCCACTAAAATACAGGTGATGGAAAGTGCCTAAAATACCACCAGACAAAAAGATAATGGTAGAAAACAACACTGCATTACTGGCTGATTTATCGCGAATAAGTCCTAAACGCACAAACAAGAAGGCTGAAACAACGGTAGCAAACACCTCAAAGAAACCTTCTACCCAAAGGTGCACTACCCACCAGCGCCAGTATTCAGCAATAGCGAGGTTAGTTTGGCGTCCCCACATCAAGCCTGCGCCATAAAAAATAGCAATAGAAGCTGATGAGATGATAAACATACGCAACAGTCCTTTCTCACCTTTCTTTTCTTTAAACACCGGAATCAATGGACGCACCATTAGTGCCAGCCATACAAACAAGCCAATAAATAAGAACCATTGCCAAAAACGACCGAGCTCAACGTATTCATAACCCTGGTGACCAAACCAGAAGTTTGTTTCGAGACCAAATTCTTGCATAATCCCCATCCATTCACCGGCCATTGATCCAAAAACAATCACCAATAAGCAAATAAACAACACGTTGACGCCTAGTTTTTGGTACTTAGGATCTTTACCCGATAAAGAAGGCGCAATGTAAAGTCCGGTTGCTAACCAGGCAGTAGCAATCCATAAGATACCCAGCTGCACATGCCAAGATCTCGACACGGAATACGGTAATATTTTAGACAAATCGAGTCCGTAAAACCCCTGCCCTTCAACGCCGTAATGCGCTGTAATAACGCCTAAAGTCATTTGCACCAACACCAGGAATGCTACAATCCAAATGTATTTTTTAACCGCGCGCATTGACGGGGTAATCACTTGTTTTTTAAGCGGATCTTCTTCTGGAGAATTCGGTTTTTCTTCGCGTTCTTGCACGTGATAGAAAATCATAATTCCTATACCCAACAGTAAGAGAATGATGCTCACCCCTGTCCACACCAACAAATTTCCGGTAGCCACATTGCCTACCAAATCTTCAGGCGGCCAGTTATGAGTATAACTGATATCAGCATCAGGGCGATTAGTCACACAAGCCCATGACGCCCAAAAGAAAAATCCATTCATCTTTTGCATCCGTGCTTCATCTTTTATACTATTTTCTGGAATCGCATATTTTTCGCACAACTCAGCTAATTTAGGATCATCCATAAACAAGCCCTGATAATAATCTGATAAATAATTATAAGCCGCTACGCGTTCAGGCGATATGGTAATGACGCCGGTTTCAGGGTCGTAATTATTAGCGCGAATCATTGTTTTTAAGCGACTTTGCAAAGCGGCCTGTTCTTCGAGCGGCAATTCTTTATAGGTCTGTTTATAATCTTGTTCAGCCCAATGATTAAGGATAAACAACGCCTCTCTATGGATATAATCGGCGGTCCAATCAGGAGCCACATAAGCGCCGTGTCCCCAAATGGATCCTACATTCTGACCACCCATACTCTGCCAGACGTTCTGCCCGTCTTTAATTTCCTGACCTCCCATAATGGTTTTACCCGAAGTATCTACCACTTTAGTGGGTAAAGGCGGAGCCGTTTGATAAATTTCATAGCCGTAATACAACAGCGCAGCAAAGGAAATTCCTGTTACTAAGATGAAGGCAAGCCAAAGCTTTCTTTCACGTGTCATAAAGTTTGTTTTTAATGATTGACAACGCAAATATAGACTGTACTTTTATTTAAGACAAAAATGTCTTTAATTAAAAAATAACATTTAACCTTTTGATGAAATTACTTTAAAATTATACTAATTACTATTTAAGTCGATGTTTTGAATAGGCTGTTGTTGATTAAATCCAAACGATAAATCAAGACTTAAATCTAGAGAAACAACTAAAAACGGAGCCCAATTGAGCTCCGTTAGAGAGGTTAAAACAGCATGGTATGTATATGAATTGCTTATAAAGAGTTTTCCACCTGTTTACAACCCATTTTCTAAAGCGATTATTTCATTGAATGACGCCATACTCGCCCCACTGATTTTACACCAGTCAATTGACCTACTTTTAAAATCAGTACAAAGGCAACACCTATAGCTATTACCAAAATTGCTATAAAATCAAGCCAATTGGTGGCATTGAGCAAATAGCCCGTGGCACTTCCTAAAGCACTTGAGCCGATATAATAAAACAACCAGTATAACGATGTTGCTGAACTACGTCCTTCTGCAGCGTGCTTAGCTACCATTTGACTAGCCATTGTGTGCACCATAAAGAAAGTCATGGTCAATAAGCCTAAGCCTAAAACGATACCAAAAATCAAGTTAGACAACAAGGTTAAAACGCCTACTCCCATCAATAACGCCGCTCCGGCTAAAATGTACACCGGTTTAAAATGCATCGTTAATTTGTGGGTTAACATGGTACCTAAAACCCCAAAGAGATACATCACAAATATTGAGGCGATATAAAACGAACTCAAATTGAATGGCGGATTATCTAATCGGAACGAAATGTAATTGTACACACTGACAAAAACACCCATAAGCAAAGCTGCAATAACAAACAAACACATCAAATATAGATCTTTCAAGAAGCTTTTCATGCGGTCAATTTTGATGTGATAACTCTGTTTAATTGGCGTAAAAAAGCGCGACTCCGGAAACAGCTTCCAAAACGCAATACCTAAAATCAAACTTTCAATACCTATCACTAATACGGCCATTTGCCACTGCCATTGGCTGGCAACCAATGTGGCCAAAATACGGCCACTCATTCCGCCAATGATATTTCCACTCAAATAAAATCCTACTGCAGCACCTGTATGTACTTCTTCGATTTCTTCCATAATATAAGCTAAGGCCACTGCTGATACTCCAGAAACCATAAAACCTTTTAAGACGCCAATAAACACCAATACTAGCAAGCTCTGAATGTAAGCAGATACAATAGTCAAAACTGCCGATGACATCAAGGCAAAAACCATCACCTTTTTACGCGAAAAATTATCGGCTTTAAAGGTGAAGAAAAATAAACCCAGAGCCATTCCAATAGTTGATGCTGATACTAAAAAGGAGCTACTCCCTAGTGAAGTTCCAAAAAAATGTGCCACCTCGGGTAACAGAGGTTGGAACAAATACAATTGTGCAAAAACAGATAATCCAGACAAAAAGATACACAAACGGATCAATCCGAAACGTCGACTGCCTTGTGTAGCTTTTTTGATAACCTTGTTCATTTCTATAATTTTTTACATTTAAATCTGGTACAAAGTTCTGAATAAACTCTATATTCGTAAAACGCTTTATTTCGATATAATCAATCGATAAAACCGATTTACAATATGGAACTCCGTCAACTCAAGTATTTTTTAAAAGCTAAAGAATCACTCAATTTTACCGCTGCTGCTGAAGCTTTAAACATCAGTCAGAGCACGCTTTCTCAACAAATTAAACAATTAGAAATTGAATTAGGAATCCCCTTATTTAATCGTATTGGGAAACGCATTACCTTGACTGAAGCTGCCATTGTTTTTGCAAACTACGCCGCCAAGAGTATTAAGCGTTCTGAAGAAGGCCGGTTGGCCATGCAAGATTTACAACACTTGCAACGCGGCAGTTTACACATAGGAGTTTCATATGGATTACGACCTACTTTGATTAAAGTACTAAAACGATTTACAGCAAAATACCCAAACATTGACATCAAGATTAAATTTGGAATGACCAGTTTTATTATTGAGCAATTAGAAAATTCCAAACTCGACTTGGTATTGTGTTTTGAAGAAGATCACCCGGATACCAATTTAGCTTATTCGCCCTTATTTGTTTCAGAAATGGCACTAATTTGTGCTGAAGACTCTTCCATTGCAAAACAAAAATCTATCAAGTTTAAAGCCATCAAAGATTTACCTTTAGTGATGCTACCTACCGGCTACAGCACCTCATTATTTATTCGTGAACGCCTGATAAAATCTGGCTGGAATGCACATCTAGCCTTAGAAATAAACGACACCCCAGCGCTTTTAGAAATGACGCGAACCGGGCAGTGGTTTACCTTTCTCACCAAAAACACAGCTGAACACGCCAAAGGAATAACCTGCGTTTCTATAAATGAAAAAAACATGACACGAACGGCCTCTTTAGTCTCGCAAAGAGACAGTTATATCACGGCCGCCATGCGGGCTTTTCAAGATGAATTAATCAGAAAATAATTTTCTCAAAAACCGTTAAAAAAATACACCTTTAAAAGACTAATCTTTAAAGCTAAACCCTAATTTTGTAAGACCAGGATGAATTCATCTTTAGCCGGCAATTCTTCCAAAAACAAAGTGTCCTATTTTTATTAATGACTAAAACAATACATACTTTTCAGCTTTTATGTCATTAGTTAACCGCTCCAGTCGATGTTATTTACTACTGCTTATAACTTTACTTTTAGTGAGTTGTCAAGCCGATAAACAACGTGAGGTTACGCGTGGGTTTTACCATTGGAAAACCAATTTAAACCTCTCTTCGGTTGAGCAAAATACACTAGATAGTTTAAAAGCGGAATATTTATACACCCGTTTTTTTGAGGTTACTTTAAATCAAAACGGTGAGCCACAGCCATCTGCCATCATTAATTTTGGGCAAAGCTTACCACATCAAAGCATTATCCCTACGGTATATATCACTGTAGAAGCGCTCAATGCCATGTCGTGGAAAAACATAGCGTTTTACGCGCGAAATATTGTTAAACTCATTGCGCAAAAAGCACAATTGATAAATTGTAATCCTTCTGAAATCCAAATTGATTGTGATTGGACACAGCGCAATAAGCAATTGTACTTTGCCCTGCTCAATGCCATTAAGGCTCAGCCCTATTTTCACGACAAAACCTTAAGTGCTACTATCCGCTTACACCAGATAAAATATGCCCAAAAAACAGGAATTCCGCCAGTTGACAAAGGGCTTTTAATGGTTTATAACACAGAAGATTTAACTGATGTAAATGTCGATAATTCGATTATCAGTCTCAAGGTTTGTCAGCAATATTTAAAGCATTTATCAAAATATCCCTTAACTTTGGATATAGCCTTGCCTATTTATTCGTGGGCATTGTTGTTTAACCACAGTACTGTACCAGGTACGGATCGTCGTTTTAAAGGAATTTTACGCGATGTAAGGTTAAATGACTTGCAAAACGAAAGGCTCTTTGAACGTCAAAACCACAATCGATACCTCATTAAAAAGGACACTTTATACCGAGCTTATCCTTTGAAAAAACATGAATTGATTCGCTTTGAACAAGCTGATTTCAAAACCGTCAATCAAGTGGCCAATTATATTTCTAATCAACTCACACAAGACAGCCTGCGCATTTTATTATACCATTGCGACGCTGAAACTTTTAAAAGATTTTCTACTGATGAAATGGAAAAAATATATACTGATTTCGAGTAGTCTTTTACTACTTATCTTTTCAAAACAAATTATACACGCCTGCGCCGGCATGTATTACGAATACTACAGTCCTACAGTTTTTTTTGAAAACACCACGCCTGATAAACCGGGTTATACCCCTTTTTACTTCACCATGCATTCATTGTATTACGATGTAGCAGGCTGGCAAAATCCATCAGATACCGACTTTGTTAACAAAACGCAAATTCTAAAGGAATGGGAAGTGTTCTTCAAGCATAAATTTTCTAAAAAAGCAATTGACACTTTACTTTACAGTGACGATTCAACTGCTGTTTTTCAACAAATACAGTCTGGCAAAACTGCCGTTATTAAAAACGAGTTTAGTGCTTATTTGCAACAAGCACAAAATGCAGAAGTACTCAACTATTTAGCTTACGCTAAGGCTTGTGAGGTCAATGCTAATGTTAAAACGAATGCTTGGCCAGAAGAAAAAGAACCCACTGTCAAAACAAATGCCGAATTAAAAGCAGAAGGTTTACGTGCCATCAAAACGGTCAAGCAACCATTTTTACACATGAAATACGCTTTTCAGATTATCCGCATGGCGTTTTATAATCAAGATTATGAAGGCGTTTTACAATTATACAATCAACTTATTGGCAACAAAAAAGATTCTAGTGTTGCCTTTACCCGAATTTTAGGGTTTAAAGCCGGAGCTTATTATCACCTGCACCAAAAGGTAAAAGCCGGTTATTATTATTCTAAAGCTTTTGAAAACAATTCAGCCTACCGTTTAGAGGCTATGCAAAGTTTCAATTGGGCGCTTTCTAATCCCGAAGGGCTCAGTGACATTCGTCTTAACGGTATTTACGCATTGTGTAAAAACAATCATGAACGCGCAGTGGTATTAGGTATGAAAACCTTACAAAATTCGAAATTATGTTTAGATGATTTAAAGAAAATTTACAGCTATGACCCTGATTTAAGCGATCTTGATGTGTTGATTAATAGAGAAGTCAACAAACTAGAATACCTTTATTTTTCCAAAAAAATAGACGCACAGAACTTCCTCAATTCCAATAGTTATTACGGAAGAAATCACACTGAAAAGTTTAAACGCAAACTTGCTAAACTGGACAAAAAATACCAACCTTATCTCGACGAGCTCTCTCAATTTCTCAACCAAATCATCACAGACAACAAAAATGGAACTCCGGCTTTTTGGCATCTTACCAAAGCTTATCTAGCCGCTATGCAAAACGAACACGCACAAGTTGGCCGTGAATTAGCTGCTGCAAAAGCCGTCAAAATGACCCCTAAAGAGCACGCGCTTTATCAACGCATCGATTTATTGCACGTCTTATTAAAATCTCCTCAAATTACTTCAGCTACAGAGCAAGTGTTACTGCCTAAACTCAAAACTTTACAGCAACATGCACTCAAGCAATCACCTAATCGTTATGATTCAGATGACAAAAATTTTGCTAAGCAACAACTTAAAGATTTGATGCAAAATGTCATCGCCGGAAAATACCTCAACCAAGGAGATACGATTAAAGCCATCTATGCTATGGCACATGGGGAAATAGTCTATGATTATCGTTCAAAGCAGCGTAGGTTTTGGGTTGACCGCGGTTTTGGAGATGCACCCGGACAATTGTTAAGTCAATTATCCCCACAGCAGCTCAAAACAGTTATCCGCTACAGAAAAAGTCCTAATAAATCTGCTTTTGAAAACTGGTTAGTCAGCGGCACCTATTACACTGCTGATCACCTAAAAGAGCTTTTGGCCACCACTTATATGCGTCACCAAGAATTTCAAAAGGCAGCAGACATTCTTAAAAACACGACTTTAGAAACTCAGTATCCCAGTCCATTTATGCCGCGTATCAACGATAGAATCGATGTGGATCGTACGCATCTTTACACCAAACTCAGCTATAGCAAGCGCATGGCAGAGCTCAAAAAAATCATTACACAAAATCCTAATGATACCGGGGCACTTTACGGCTATGCTTTAGCCCTTTACAACACTTCTTATTACGGTCCGGCTTGGCATTTAACCGCTTATTTTAGACATTCAACAGATGATCATGCTTATTTTAAACGCCCGAGTGTAGACCAACAACTGGCGCCTTATTTAGAAGAGTATTATCGCGTGTATAAAGCAGAGCAATATTTCATCAAAACTGTTCAAGCGGCTAAAGATCCGGAACTCAAAGCTAAAGCCTTATGGGGAGCTGCCAAATGCTGGCAAAAACGCACGTCGCTCTCTAATACCGATCTCGATGAATATGAAATTGAATACAATTACATTTCGAGATATAATCACCAAGATGAGTACTATCGTCATTCTTTAAAAAATCCGTATTTCGAAAAACTCAAAACACAGTACGCCAACACCGATTTTGTACAGCGTGCCCGCCAACACTGCGATTACTTTGAGGATTATTTGTAAAGCAAACCAAGGCCTGTTGCCTACAGATTTTATACCAATTAGAATTATTTTTCAGTCCGATTTAGAATATTTTTATAGGTATAATACCGTGGTTCATAAATTACCAGTACAATGAGACAAAGTCGAAATTGGACTATTTAATTTATACATACGGTATTACGCTTTAAAAATCAATAAAAAACGCATAAAAAAACCTCCAAAAATGGAGGCTTTTTTATGTTGCAAAATCAAATTATTGATATTCTACCCCAGGATGGTAGCTTTTCACTTTGTGGAGTGTATTTTCATCAGTATGATGCATTTTTTTACCTATGGCTACTAAATCTAAGACGATATCAGAAGAGTGGGTAAATGTGCCGTCATCGTTAAACTTAAACGTGCTCTCAAAGCTTTTTAGCGTAGCTTTATCGAGCAGGTGTTTGTTTTGTAAAATTCCATAAGTAGGATCACCCGGAGTGGCTTTAAAATGGATTTCTTTATCACGAGCTTGAGCAGTTGCCCCGGCTTGAATGGCTATACCACGTCCAAAAACTACAGTACGAATAACTTGGTTGGTCGCTTTTTCCCAAAGCAAGTAACCTATTTCATCGTGAAAAGGATCCATAGCCTCTTCGCCATGGCGCCAGGCTTTACTGCTATACATTAAGCCCTCCAGCGATTGGTCTCCATTTTCTTGAATTGGAATAGGTCTAAACCAAGCTTTTTCAAAATAACTTGTTTTTGAAGTCTCGTCATCTTTGTTGTGGTATGAAAGATCAACACCTACATTACCTTCCCACTCACCAACTAAAGGAGTTAAAGGTCCTAATTTTTGTGGTCCTAAAATTTCATTTTTCGGCATAATTTAAATTTTTAAGAGTTAATAATCAATGTTTCTCTCAAATATACAAGATAGTAACTGCAATTCCTATCGTATTTAGTACAATTAACTCTTAAATAAAGTAAATTTTGGGGCTACTCGCTTGAACCAATAATCTTAGATTCAAGTAATAAATGCAACAAAATGAAATAAACAATGACCGGAACAGATGTAAAAAAGTGCAACAACAAAACAGTCACTGCACTTTTAGATATTAAGTATTTTAAAGTATAAACAGAGTTTATTTCCACAGCAAGCTACCATCTCCATAACTTAAGAAACGGAAGTCGTGTTGCATGGCGTAATTGTAAATTTCTTTCCACTTATCGCCCACTAAAGCCGAAATCATCAACAACAACGTTGACGCAGGCTGATGAAAATTAGTTATCAAAGCATCGAGGAGTTTAAATTCATAACCAGACGCAATGATGAGTTGTGTGCGCGTAATCAACTTATCCATTTTTTGAGTAGTCAAATATGAAATTAAAGCTTCAACAGCTTGTAGAGGGGTAAATTCATCAGTACGCAAATAAGGATACCATTGATCGACAGCAATGCCGTGCTCATCTTTCCATTCGTTGCGCAACATTTTTACGCCAATCCAGTAGGCACTCTCAAGCGTACGCGCTGAAGTGGTCCCGATAGTAATCACTTTTTTATCAGCTTTGAGTTGCTTAGCGACGCTTTGCAAAAGGTGAATAGGGATTTCAATCCACTCCGAGTGCATTTCATGCCCCTCCATTTTATCAGACTTCACCGGCATAAACGTACCGGCTCCCACGTGAAGTGTAAGGTGATCCATCACAATACCTTTAGCTTTAATCTGCTCAAGCACTGATGGCGTAAAGTGCAAACCTGCAGTTGGCGCGGCCACACTACCTTCTTGTTTAGCAAAGATGGTTTGATAGCGTGTTTCATCAGATTCTTCGGCTTGGCGTTTGAGGTATGGGGGGATCGGAATTTTTCCAGCGTGTTCTAAAAATTCGGCAAAGCTAAATTGTTTATCGGTGTTTGACGTCCAGCTAATACGTAAGATAAAAGCTTGACCTTCGCGTTTTACTTTCTCTGCCTTAGCTGTAAACTCTACAGTTTGCCCAGATTGATTAACGTAGTTAGCCGTCATCATCAAGGCACTCTCATCTTTCCATTTAGAAGCTCCTTTAATCAAGCATTTCCAATAGACTTCGCCTTCTTGAAACATGGCGGTAGTAATATCGGCATAGCGTTCGTCAGGTTCTAAGCAAAAAATTTCGAGCCGACCGCCAGTTGCTTTTTGAAAGTACAAACGCGCGTGAATAACCTTAGCTTGGTTAAACAACAATAAGCTATCTTCAGGAATAAAATCAGCAATATTGTGATATATAGATTCGGTAATTGAACCTTGTTTATACACTAACAATTTAGACTGATCGCGAATAGCTAAGGGAAAACGGGCAATGCGTTCATCCGGCAAGTCATATTGAAAATCTTCAATTTTGATTTCTGAAGGATGAATTTTGGGTTGTGGCATAACAATTTATTTTAATTATAGCGGGCATCAACTGTTGGTGTTCGCCTTTAAACGAAGAGATTTACTTCATTTTTTAACGTCGGCAAAATTAAGTATTCTTTTGCGGTAATGCTTTAGATTAGCTATTTTTTACAGGATTTTACATCGTTAACTAGGACTAATGCTCTCAATGAGCTATCTTCATCAAAACTTAATTTGCTATTTCCACTATTTTACAATAAAAAGTAGCATCTTTGAGAAGGAGAAGATATTCTTAAAAATAAACTTAAACAAAAAATTAACTATGCTAGAAGAACGCAAATTACACGCCCGCAAGCGCATTGCTTTAGTAGCTCATGACCACAAAAAGCAAGAACTTTTACAATGGGTTGAGAATCATAAATTTATATTGCAGAATCACGAACTTTTTGCCACAGGTACTACAGGAAAGCTAATTGAGTCAGAAACGGGCTTAACGGTCAACAAATTGCGCAGTGGTCCTATGGGCGGAGATTTACAGATTGGAGCCATGGTAGCTGACAATCAAATTGGGGTGATGATTTTCTTTTGGGATCCTATGGAAGCACAGCCACACGACCCTGACATCAGAGCCTTATTACGTATTTGTGTGGTGTGGAATATTCCTATAGCCAACAACCGTTCTACAGCTGATTTTATTATTACCTCTCCACTTTTTAATCAAGCCTATGATCAAAAAATGTCTGATTATAATAAATATTTAAACCGCAGCTTGCCGGAAGAATAAAAAAGCAGGTCGATAAGCCGGATTCTGTCAGCTCGCCAAAGGCGAACGCTTTATCATTTATCTGAGTGATTTGTTACCAAAGCACTTTAGCTGCCTACCCTCCAGAATGGACGAGCCGCCCTTAAAACTGGTTTACGTGGCATTGCACCGCATAGAGTTTACCTGATTTCACTACAGCCTTACCTGTACATTCTTTCTGCTGCACTTGTCCGCTTCTACTGGTGTAGAATGATGGCCATTAACCATTATGCTGCTCTGTGGTGTCCGGACTTTCCTCTCTATAAAATAGAGCGATAAAGTGACCTGCTCTGGCTGCAAATATAGACTTATTCAACCAATATATTTTTATAATTTCTAAATTTCAGGTATAAAAAAACGCTCGAAAATTCGAGCGTTTTTTTATACGGAAATGATTTTTAAAATAGACTAAATATTTTGTCGTTAAAATTT
>CAYVJG010000036.1:0-27802 GCA_964451785.1 uncultured Flavobacteriaceae bacterium | reverse complement strand
TTTAAAAATCATTTCCGTATAAGACTATTTCACTAAATCTAATTCGTTGATAATATTAGTAGCACCAGCGTATTTATCGATGATAAATAACACATAGCGGATGTCAACTGAGATGGTGCGTTGTAATTTAGGATCAAAAATCACATCACCCGCCATAGCTTCAATGTTACCGTCAAAAGCAATACCAATAAGTTCACCATCGGCATTTAGCACTGGCGAACCAGAGTTGCCACCGGTAATATCGAGGTCAGATAAAAAGTTGACCCACATTTCACCGTTTTTGTCAGCGTATTGTCCGTAATCTTTAGCCTTGTACAAATCGATTAGACGTTGTGGATTTTCAAATTCATCATCACCAGGAATATGTTTTGCAATGGTTCCTTTTAAAGTGGTGTAGTAGTTGAATTCTGCATCGTTAACTTCACCTTTTTTAAGTGGTAATGGACGAATGGTGCCATAAGTTAAACGCAAGGTACTGTTGGCGTCAGGATACTCAATAGGGCTGAGTTCAGAAGCGCGTAAACCTTTGACTAATAAACGGAAGGCTTTGCTGAAATTGTCTTGACGTTCTTTGTCTTCAGGAGATTGTTGACGGTAGCGCTTTAAGAGTGCTGAAGACAATTTGAATAATTCGTCTTGGCTCACTACGTCAGCTTTTGGTTGATCTAAAAACTGGAGTAAAGCAGCTTTGTCTGTAAATAAACTATTGTCAAAGGCTTTATTGACATAAGTGGTAAAAGAACCATTGTTTTGGTCACCTATAGTTTTAACGTAATCTGACAATCCGCCATTAGCGGCTTTGGTGTAATAGAGGTGAAGCTGCTGAGCCAACACATCTTGTTCTAAAGGTAAATAAATACCTTCAAAACTTTGATTGATTAAAGCTTCAATTTGCGGACGCATGTCTTGACGTTTAGCTTCGTTTTCTTGAGTGTATTGCTGCAAGGCTTTACCTATGCGATAAGGAGCTACTGCAAAAGCTGATGAGCGCAAGAAGCCAAATAAATAATTGTCGTGTTTGGCTTGCTCATTGGTATGGTCATAATAGTTATTGATGGTTTCTACTACATGGCCGTATTGTGCACGATTAGCTTTTTTGTTAGCCCAACGTTTAAATTTGCGTTCAGTTTTACGTTTTGCTTTAACTGTTTTGTGCTCTTTTAACGCTGAAATCATTCCTTTGCGATTTTTCCAATAGTTAGAAATACCGGCGTATTTTGACGCGTAATTGAGTTTTACAGCTTGGTCTTTATTCATGTATTTTTCAAATACATCCATGGCTAACTTAGAGCTTTCAACCCACGCTGGGTAGGCGTAATTGACGTTTTGCTCAACGCCTCCGGCAGGCATCCAACGGTTGGTGCGCCCCGGATAGCCTAAAATCATCGCAAAATCTCCTTCTTCATAGCCTTTTAAGCTGATCGGTAAGTGGTATTTTGCTTGTAGCGGAATGTTGTCTTCAGAATATTTAGCAGGATTACCGTTTTTGTCAGTATACACGCGGAAAATAGAAAAATCACCTGTGTGGCGTGGCCACTCCCAGTTGTCGGTGTTGCCACCAAATTTTCCGATGGCGCTAGGAGGAGTGCCTACTAAGCGTACATCGTAAAAATCTTGGTATACAAAATAATAAAATTCGTTGCCTTGAAAGAATGAACGTACAGAAACTACATATTTCCCATTTTCGCTGTTTTCTTTTTCGATTTTAGCAATCTCTTGATTAATTACTTTTTGGCGTTCATCTTCACTCATCTTGTCGTTTAGTTTAGACAAAATGCGTTTGCTCACATTGTCCATGCGTACAAAAAAACGAACGGATAAATCTTTAGTTTTTAGTTCTTCAGAATGGTTTTTAGCCCAAAATCCATTAGTGAGGTAGTCGTGCTCTGGGGTTGATAATTCGGCAATAGAACCATAACCACAGTGGTGGTTGGTCAACACTAATCCGTTAGAAGAGATGATTTCGGCGGTACAACCACCACCAAATTGCACTACAGCGTCTTTTAAGCTACTGTGGTTAATGCTGTAAATTTCTTCTGCAGTGAGGTTTAAGCCTTCTTTCTGCATGTTTTCAATTCTTTTGCCAAGGAACATTAGGAACCACATTCCTTCGTTGGCTTTAGCTTGTTGCACGGGAAAAAGAAATAAAATCCCGATTAAGAGTACAAAAATTTTCTTCATAAATAATTTTTAAAGGCACAAAATACATGATGTGCGGTTTTTGACAAACATACACTGTTTTTTGAAATAGCAGTGATTTTTTTTATGAAAGACGGCGCTAGTAAGTTGTCGATGAAGTTAACTTGTATTGATCAAACTTGCCTAACTGATAAATTGTAATTCGATATATTTAAGCTTAAACCTGTTATAGCTAGAATTTGTTTGTATCTTTGTAAGTCCTTCTGATAGCGGAGTTGAGCTATTTGAAATTAATAAAATTTAACTGATTATCATTTATCTTGCACAAAATTAAACATGGTGTTATCACGTTGTAACTCTACTTTTTACTTCAGTTTTAAACTAGTGATTTGCCTTGCTGTTATCACTTTCTTTACGAGTTGTGCTAGCATACCTCAAACGGAGTGGCACAAATCGAGCTTGCACGGTAAGATTAAGGTCTTAAAGTCAGCTTCCTATAAGGCTGTTGATGATTTTGGAATTCTAAAAACAGGCGATATCGTTGTAAATTCTTCTAAAAAGAACACTAAAATAAATTATGATAGCCTTGGGCACAAAGCAGTAGAATACATTTATAATGCGCATCAGGATTTGCTGAACAAAAACAGGTATACTTATAATTCAGCAGGAAAAAAACAGCAGGTACTCACTTATAGCGCTGATGGAAAACTAGAGAAAAAGCGAAACATTGAATACAATGAGCGTGGAAAAATAAATGAGCAAGTTTGGTATTGGTATAAATCTAACGGTCAACTTTTAGAAGCTTGGAGTTATACCTATAAAGAAGAAGGACGACGTGAGACGATTAATATTTATACACCATATGGCGAACTGTTGAGGCGTCAGGTCAATCTGTACGGTAAAAAAGGAGAATTGAGATACCATTTTTTATACAGTTCAGATGGAAGTTTAGAGACTAGAAAAGTAAATACCTATAACCGTACTAATCAATTAATAGAAAGTGTTTGGTATGAGCTTGATGGAAGTATCTCTAAAAAAAGGGAGTATAGTTATGACGATAAAGGACTGCTTACCCAACTAAAAAAATACGGATCTGACGCAGATTTACTTAAAACCTTGACCTATACCTATAAATTTGATCATCATCAAAATTGGATTCAGCGTATTGAATATAGTAATGGTGAAGCTGATTATATTACCGAAAGACAAATCGATTATTTTCACGATTAATTCCTATTAGCACTTGATAAGGCTAGCTTGGGCACTACAATTCAAAATCAATTGAACGCAGTTTTGGTGTAGCTGTAGCTGTTAGTTAAAAGCGCATGCGTTTTACCCCGAAAAGGCGTAATAAGCTAAGGTCGGTCACTGGTCCGATGGGCCAATGCCAATTCTTCAGAACCTCGAAAGGAAATATAATTCTAATCTCGAACACTAGTTTAGATGAATCGATCCCGATTTGCCACTGTCGTAGGTATTGACTTGTACTAAATGAAATCAAACTAGCCGTTAAACAGCATTCCAAAAACAGTAACTTCAGTTTTCGCTACCTAAAACAACATAGTCCTTATTTTATTTTGCTGATTTTTTTAACATCGTTTGTTGTTTGCGACAATAATCGGTGTTAAATTTATGAAACCTATAGAAATTTAAAAACTCACAACACGCTTATAATAAGGTAGATAGATAGTTTTTATTGAATTAAAATCGATTGTAGTGTTAAACGATAAATTTATTTTAAAAAAACTTTTTCATTTCTCTTGTATATTTTGATAACTGTTTATACGTTTGCATAATCCTATTAAACCTATAGGATTAAAAGATTAAATAAACTTACAGTATATAATCAGTAGTTAAAATAGTTATTCATGTTATCAAGTTTTCCATCAGAGATAAGCCCGCGATTTACCTTAATAGGGGCGGGGCCGGGTGATCCCGAATTATTAACCCTTAAAGCGGTTAAAGCCTTACAAAAAGCAAAGGTTATATTGTATGACGCATTGGTGCAACCCGAAACTTTAGACTTTGCATCAGCTGATGCTATTATGCACTTTGTTGGAAAACGATCCGGAAATCACGCTTACAAACAAGAAGAGATAAATGAATTGATTGTACAATACGCGCTTTCTCATGGCGATGTTGTAAGACTCAAAGGCGGAGATCCCTTTGTGTTTGGCAGAGGTTATGAAGAGCTAGCTTATGCTGAAAAATTTAATATTGAAACACTTGTCATTCCTGGGTTAACGAGCGCAACAGCTTTGCCAGCCCTCCATAAAATTCCGTTGACTACTAGAGGTGAGAATGAAAGTTTTTGGGTGTTAACCGGTACAACTTCAGATCGTAAAGTGAGTGCTGATGTGTATAAGGCTGCACAAACTAAAGCCACAGCGGTGATTTTAATGGGCATGCGCAAGTTAACTAAAATAACAGAAATTTATAAAGCAGCCGGAAAAGCGCAACTTCCTATAGCTGTAATTATAAATGGCAGTAAGCTTGATGAGGAAATTATAATTGGAAGAGTTAACACGATAGAAGAACAATTGAATCAAAAAACGACAACTGGTCCCGGCTTACTCATTATCGGTGAGGCCGTTAAACATTACGCTACTGTACATCAACATACAGACTATTCACAACAATTGCTTTCACTATCAATTTGATAAATCATGATTAACGAGTTACAAACCCCGTCTCGAAACACACTTTTTCCTGTTTTTTTTAAGATTGAAAAACAACAAACACTTATTGTAGGTGGTGGAAAGGTGGGTTTAGAAAAGCTATCGGCATTGTTAGCAAACGCCCCTATGGCCCCCATTACATTAGTAGGGAAAACTATTCTTCCTGAAATCAAGCAAATGGCAATGCATTATCCGTATGTCTGTCTTCAGGAAACTGCTTTTTCTACAACGCATTTTCAGCATAAGAATATTGTTATTATCGCCACAAATGATTCCGCAGTAAATGAAGAAATATACCACAAAGCAAAAGCTTGTCATCTACTGGTTAATGTAGCCGATACACCTGAGCTTTGCGATTTTTATTTAGGGAGCATCGTGCAAAAAGGCAATTTAAAAATAGCCATTTCAACCAATGGTCAGTCGCCAACATTAGCTAAGCGCATGCGTGAGTTATTGACCAGTGCCTTGCCTGATGAGATTGAAACTGTACTAAAAGATTTAAAGCAAATTAGAGATGCGTTAAAAGGCAATTTTTCTTATAAAGTAAAACGATTAAATGAAATTACTGCTGTCATGGCAGAAAATATTCCTCACACTAAGCTAAACCGATAAACATGAACTGGAAAACAAGTTTAAAAAGCGGGCCTTTCACAGAAGTGCAAGCTAAACAATTACACGATCTATTGCCGGGATTAGACCCAAATCAAATACAATGGCTCAATGGATACTTGGCCGGAATAGGCGTGTTTTTACACGATAATTCAGTGGAAACACAGGTGTCAGAACAGGCTGTAAGCCTGCCATCAACAGAACCTATTTGGATCCTCTTCGGTACACACACTGGCAATAGTGAAAACTTGGCTCATGCTGCGGCTAAGCGTTTGCAAGAGCTGGGACGAGAAACAAAAGTGCAGGGTATGGATGTGTTTAAAACCAAAAATTTAAAAACGATAACCCAACTCCTGATTATTGTCAGTACAGATGGAGAAGGAGATCCACCGGTACAAGCAGAAGACTTGTTGTCGTTTTTGCAAGGTAAGCGTGCCCCGCAGTTAAATCATCTTTCCTATAGTGTCTTAGCTTTAGGCGATTCATCTTATACTGATTTTTGTCAAACAGGTAAAGATTTTGACGCGATATTAGCCGAAAAAGGAGGACAACGCTTAAAAGAACGCATCGACTGTGATGTTGATTACGAAGATAATTATGAAGCTTGGATTGAAGATGTTAGTGCTTTGTTTACTCTTGAGACTACTCCTGATTTGCCTTTCCAAACTGATACGCCTGCTTCTGTTATAGGTTTATCCACGGCTCAATCGCCAGCTACTTATACTAAAAAGAATCCCTTTCCAGCTACGGTATTAGAAAAAATCAATTTGAATGGACGCGACTCTAATAAAGAAACGGTTCACCTAGAATTGGATTTAGCGGATTCGCAACTGCGTTATCAGGCCGGGGATGCTTTAGGGGTTTACGCACTTAACAATGAGCAACTAGTCGATGAAATTTTACAGGCACTTAAGTTTTCAGGGCAAGAAATTGTATCTACCCATTTAGGCGATAAAGACTTGAAATCTGCACTGCTATCAGATTATGAATTAACTATTCTTACATCTAATTCATTAAAAAAATACGCAGAACTTTCAGGAAACGACAACTTACTTCATCTGGATAAACAAGCTTTACACAACTATTTGTACGGACGAGATATGCTCGATTTGATACAAGAAGAAACTTATGAATTTACCCCACAAGAATTTGTTTCTATTTTACGAAAAAATATGCCAAGGATGTATTCTATAGCTTCTAGTCAAGAAGAAGTAGGTGATGAGGTACATATTTTAGTGTCAGCCGTGCGTTATACAGCTCATAACCGTCAAAAAGAAGGGCAATGTTCTTCGTTTATTGCTGATCGCATTCAGATAGATGGTAAAGTTAAAGTATTTATTGACCCAAATAGTCAGTTTAAATTACCTGAAAAACCACAAACCCCAATTATAATGGTAGGTCCTGGCACAGGAGTAGCTCCTTTTAGATCCTTTATTCAAGAGCGCGATACACAGGAAAACCCGGGGAAATCATGGTTATTTTTTGGCGACCAACATTTTACAACTGATTTTTTATACCAAACAGAGTGGTTAAATTATAAAAAAGAAGGTCTATTGACTTATTTAGATGTTGCCTTTTCACGCGATCAAGAAGAAAAGATTTATGTGCAACACAAAATGTTGGAACGCGGAGAAGAATTATTTCAATGGTTAGAAGAAGGCGCTCATTTTTATGTCTGTGGCGACAAGGATCACATGGCTAAAGATGTCAATGCGGCTCTACTTCAGATTATTCAACGTTTTGGGAATAAGAGCGAAGATCAAGCTAAAACATACATTAAAGAACTTCAAAAAAACAAACGTTACCAAACTGACGTTTACTAAAAACACAACATGGCAATTCATATTTTAAAAAAGGAAGACGTCTCAGCTGATGAATTTCTAAAAGAAGAAAGCAACTATTTACGAGCACATATCAAAGAAGCGCTAAACAATCCCCTTACCGGAGCGCTTCCTCATGACGATGTGAAAATATTAAAATTTCACGGTTCCTATCAACAGCACGATAGAGATTTAATCAAAGAGCGCAAAAGACAAAAGTTAGAACCGCTTTATCAATTTTTTGTACGTGTCAGAGCAGCCGGAGGCGTAGTGACAACCGATCAATGGTTGGCGCTTGACGGCATTTCAACGCAATACGGTAATAATACCATGAAGTTGACTACGCGACAATCTTTTCAACTTCACGGCATTTTAAAGCGTAACCTCAAAGCCTCAATGATCGACATTAATAAGGCATTAATGAGCACAATTGCAGCTTGTGGCGATGTGAATAGAAATGTGATGTGTAATCCTAATCCTTACCAATCCGAGGTGTATCAAGAGGTGTTTAACTATGCCAACACGCTCAGCGAATACTTTAAACCTAAGTCGCAGGCTTATTATGAAATCTGGCTAGACAAAGAACAAGTCAAAACCACAAAAGAAGACGAGGAACCACTCTATACAAAACGTTACTTACCTCGAAAATTTAAAATAGGGATCGCTACGCCGCCTAATAACGATATTGATATTTATGCCAGTGATTTAGGATTTATTACCATTGAAGAAAATGGGCAGTTAAAAGGATTTAATGTTACTGTTGGCGGGGGTATGGGGGCTACTTTTGGTGATGACACCACTTTTCCGCGTTTGGCTGATGTCATCGGGTTTATAAAACCTGAAGATATTGTTGAAGTCTCTAAAACTATTGTTGAAATACAACGTGATTTTGGCAATAGAAAAGAGCGCAAACATGCCCGTTTAAAATACACCATTGCACACAGGGGCTTAGACTGGTTTGTAGATGAACTGCACAAGCGATTAGGACGCGAATTAGAAGCCGCTAAACCATTCCATTTTACGACTAATGGCGATCAATATGGATGGCTTAAAGGAACTAATAACAAGTGGTTTTACACCTTGTTTGTTGAACATGGACGCGTAAAAGACAAACCGGGATACCTTATAAAAGAGGCGCTGAGAGAAGTGGCGAAAATTCACCAAGGAGATTTCAGATTGACAGGCAATCAAAATTTGATTATCGCTAATGTTGAAGAACAACACAAGCAAATAATAGAAGATACCTTAAATAAATACGGGGTACTCAATAAAGAATCATTAACAGGACTGCGCAAAAGTTCAATGGCTTGTGTGGCCTTAAATACCTGTGGTTTAGCTTTTGCTGAGTCTGAACGCTATCTGCCGTATCTAGTTGATAAACTAGATGTTGTTATGAAAGAGAATGATTTAGCTGATGATGAAATCACGATACGTATGACGGGATGCCCCAATGGGTGTGCAAGATCACGATTGGGAGAAATAGGGCTCATAGGGCGATCTATAGGGAAGTATAACCTCTACTTAGGGGCTAGTCACAATGGTGATCGCCTCAATACTTTATATAAAGAAATGTTGACTGAAAAAGATATTTTAGCTGAATTGACGCCTATGATTAACAGTTATGCGCAAGAACGCACAAACGGAGAGCACTTTGGTGATTTTGTGCACCGCAAAGGCGTAGTATCTTTGTAAAATTCTAAAAATAATCTTTACTATAAAATGCCCAGATAACAGTAGGTCTCTGGGCATTTTTTGGCTGTTTTTATTTCTGCTAAATACAGTAATACGGAAATGATTTTTAAAATAGACTAAATATTTTAACAGGAAGATTGGTCCATTTTGAATGTCACTTCCGTATCACTCTTCTTGTGTCTTCTTTGTTACAAAGAAGATGGCAGCCTTGGTAGGGCACTAAAACCCTCTAAAATCAGGTCGAGCAGTAAAAGGAGAAAAAGACCATGGAATAGTGCAAAAAATAATGATAAAAGCAAAGCTAAACCACAAGGCTAAAGTTTTAAATTTTTTCTGGTCTTCAGTTTTGTGAAAAGCTCTATAACTTCCTATACTGAGAATAAGAATCGAAAATGTCATAGCTGTGATATGCTCCATTCCCCAAAACCGCAGCTGTGTTTGTGGAATACTCTCCTTAATATGCTGTAAAAAATAATCGACAATAGGGCTGTGTAGATACAAATAGTATCCCATTAGCATTTGACCGTAAAGCGCTCCTAGAGTAAACCGATTAAGTAAATGATCAAAACGACCAATTGATTGATGAGCTAACCAGCCTTGAAAAGCTCTAACTATTGACATCAGTAATAAAATGATGACCAGCCAGCGTCCCCAAGAATGAGCAATTAAAACGATACCATAATAGGCCATAGACTTTTAATTATTGGGGAGCAATTTAGGGTGAAAATACGTTTCAAACAAGGAATATCAAAGTGGTTTTGTGCCAAAAAGACACAGTATAAACGCACTTACTTTTCAGAGGGGCATTTCGAAATAAAAATATAGTTAAAAATATATTTTTACTACAACAGAATTTATTTATAAATATTCTAAATAAACAATCTATTTATTGAATTAAAATTATATATATAACCTAAATATTGAATATTTTATAGTGATTTATTTTTAGTTAAAGTATTATTTTAATAACTTCGCGGTAATTGACCCTTTTATAGAGGAATTATTTACCAAATCGAAATGTATGAAGAAAGAACAGAACGGATTGTATGACCCTAGTTTTGAACACGATGCTTGCGGAATAGGATTTGTAGCACATATTAAAGGACATAAAAACCACCAAATTGTCCTTGATGCTTTAACTATATTGGAAAATATGGAACACCGCGGTGCCTGCGGATGCGAAAACAATACCGGTGATGGCGCCGGAATTTCAATACAAATTCCTCATAATTTCCTTTTTGAAGAGTGTCTAAAACTCGGCATTAAATTGCCGCGTAATGGAGAATACGGGGTAGGAATGGTGTTTTTTCCTCAAGATATACGCTCAAGAGAAGCTTGTCGTGCGCTGATAGAACAAACAGCTGAAAAGCTAGGTATTCCTGTGTTGGGTTATCGCGAGCTGCCAGTAGATAACAGTACTATTGGAGAAACTGCTAAAAGCGTTGAGCCCGTTATGGAACAAGTCTTCTTTGGACGCCCTGATTTGGTGACTAATGCTGAAGATTTTGAACGTAAATTATTTGTTCTTCGCAATTATTGTTCAAAATTAGTCAAACAAACGATTACCACAGAACGCGACCTGTTTTCGTTTTCATCGTTGTCGTGTAGGACACTTATCTATAAAGGTCAACTGATTGCTAGTCAGGTACGTCAGTATTTTAAAGATTTGGCTGATCCACGTTTAGTTTCAGCCTTTGGATTAATACATTCTCGATTTGCTACAAATACCTTCCCTTCGTGGAAGTTGGCGCAACCTTTTCGTTATATCGCTCACAATGGCGAAATAAATACTCTAAAAGGAAATCTAAATTGGTTGCGCAGTAACGCCATTGCCTTTAGTACACCTTATTTTACAGATGAGGAAATGCAAATGTTACTTCCAATTGTTGATGAGGCGCAAAGTGACAGTGCGTGTTTAGATAATATGATTGAATTGTTGACACTTTCAGGACGCTCTTTACCACATGTGATGATGATGCTTATCCCTGAAGCTTGGGATAACAATGATTTGATGGACCCGGTAAAAAAAGCATTCTACGAGTATCATGCCTCTATCATGGAACCTTGGGACGGACCTGCATCTATTTCTTTTACCGATGGCTGTATGATTGGCGCTACTTTAGACCGCAATGGACTACGCCCTTCGCGCTTTGTGCTTACCGATGACGATCGTGTGGTGATGGCGTCTGAAGCTGGCGTGCTGGCTATTGACCAATCTACTGTCGTTAAAAAAGGACGCTTGCAGCCGGGAAAAATGTTTGTGGTCGATATGGCGCAAGGACGCATCATTAGTGATGAAGAATTAAAACACTCTATTTGTAGTGAAAAACCTTATCAAGAATGGCTCGATAATTATAAAATTAGAATCGATGAGCTCCCTGAACCTAAAGTGAGATTTACACACCTCAAAGCAGAAGCTATCGTTAAATATCAAAAAATATTTGGCTATTCATCAGAAGATTTAGAAGCTATTTTAAAACCTATGGCGCTTGCAGCTAAAGGGCCAATCGGCTCGATGGGGGCTGATATTCCGCTCGCTGTGTTGAGTGAGCAACCTCAACATTTAGCTAATTATTTTAAGCAATTATTTGCGCAAGTCACTAATCCACCTATTGATCCTATTCGCGAGCGTTCGGTGATGAGTTTAGCAACCTTTGTTGGTAATAATGGTAATTTGCTTGATCAGAGCCCTTTACATTGTCACACTTTGGCGCTCAAACACCCTGTTTTGGTCAATAATGAGCTAGAAAAACTCAGAAGTATTGACACCGGAATTTTTCAAGCCAAGACCATTCAAACTTATTTTAGAGCCGATGGCAAACCAGGTTCCTTAAAAAAAGGGCTAGATCGCCTGTGCCGTTATGCCGCCGATGCCGCCGCCGATGGTTTTGAAGTCTTAGTCTTATCTGACCGTTCAATAGATTCTGAACACGCCGCTATTCCTTCATTATTGGCAGTTTCTGCAGTGCATCATCACTTAATCAAAAAAGGTTTGAGAGGCTCTTTGGGCTTGGTTGTTGAAGCAGGAGACATCTGGGAGGTACATCACTTTGCTTGTTTAATAGGCTTTGGAGCAACAGCAATTAATCCGTATTTGGCGTTATCTTCCATTAGAAATATGAAGGCTACCGGAAAAATCAATACAGAATTAGATACTCCTCAGCTGAAAAAAAACTACGTCAAAGCAGTCAATTATGGGTTGTTAAAAATATTTTCGAAAATGGGAATCTCAACCTTGCAATCTTATCAAGGAGCCCAAATTTTTGAAATTATAGGATTAAACGCTTCTGTAGTCGACAACTATTTTACCGGAACAGCCTCGCGTATTGAAGGTCTAGGATTAGACGAAATAGCACGCGAAGTTTTAGCTAAACACAATAGTGGATTCCCTCATAAAAATCAAAATGACAAGCGCCTGCCTACAGGAGGTGTTTACCAGTGGAAACGCAGAGGTGAAACGCATTTGTTTAATCCGCAAACCATTCATCTCTTGCAATACTCCACACGGATGAACGATTATACGAGCTATAAAAAATACGCGCGATTAATCAATAAACAAAACCGTAAAGCTGTTACCTTAAGAGGACAATTTGAATTTAATTCTACGCGAACGCCCATTTCAATAGATGAGGTGGAATCAGCTGAAAATATTTACAAACGATTTGCTACCGGCGCCATGTCATTTGGTTCAATTTCACATGAAGCACACAGCACGCTCGCTATAGCTATGAATCGCTTAGGAGCAAAAAGCAATACAGGCGAAGGCGGTGAAGATGAATTGCGCTATAAACCTTTAGCTAATGGTGATTCGATGAAATCGGCTATCAAACAAATCGCCTCCGCGCGTTTTGGTGTCACTAGCCGATATTTGGCGGAGGCAGAAGAGTTGCAAATTAAAATGGCTCAAGGCGCTAAACCCGGTGAGGGAGGGCAGCTTCCTGGTCATAAAGTAGACCAATGGATTGCTAAAGTGCGCCATTCTACTCCCGGAGTGGGTTTGATTTCGCCGCCGCCTCATCACGATATTTATTCGATTGAAGATTTGGCACAACTCATCTCTGACTTAAAAAATGCCAATCGCAAAGCCCGAATTAATGTCAAGTTAGTTTCTAAAGCAGGCGTGGGGACTATTGCTGCCGGCGTTGCCAAAGCAAAATCGGATGTTATTCTAGTTTCCGGAATGGATGGAGGCACAGGAGCTTCTCCCTTATCTTCAATTCGTCATGCCGGCTTACCTTGGGAGCTAGGGCTCTCTGAAACACATCAAACCTTAGTGCGCAATAAGCTTAGAAATAGGATCGTCTTACAAACCGATGGCCAACTCAAAACCGGTCGCGATTTAGCTATTGCCACGTTGCTCGGCGCTGAAGAATGGGGCGTGGCTACAGCAGCTTTGGTTACCGAAGGCTGTATCATGATGCGTAAATGTCACTTAAATACCTGTCCGGTTGGGGTGGCTACTCAAAATCCTGAATTGCGCAAACGCTTTACAGGAAAGCCTGAATATGTGGTTAACCTAATCAAGTTTATGGTACAAGAACTCAGAGAAATTATGGCAAAACTCGGGTTTCATACCATTAATGAAATGGTAGGTCAGGTTGACGTTTTAAAGGTTAGAGATGATATTGATCATTGGAAATACAAGCATTTAGATTTGTCTGCGCTATTGTTTAAATATCCCCATACTAAAGCTACAGATTTATATCACACGCAAAAACAAGATAATGCTCATCGTGAAGTCTTAGACCGTCAATTGCTTAAAAAAGCAATTCCTGCCCTTGAGCATAAAGAAAAAACCTACATCGAAATTGATGTCACCAATACGGATCGTACTCTAGGAACCATGCTGTCTCATGAGGTCACCAAACGCTATTTGTCTGAAGGTTTACCTGAAGACAGCATACATATTAAAGCCAGGGGTAGTGCCGGACAAAGTTTTGGTGCCTTTACCACTAAAGGCATTACCATGGAACTCGAAGGCGAGACCAATGATTATTTTGGAAAAGGCCTCTCGGGAGCTAAATTGATTTTATATCCTGACAAGGCCGCTAGCTTTAAAGCTGAAGACAATATGATAGCTGGTAATGTGGCCTTTTATGGCGCAACTTCAGGCCAAGCTTATATCAGAGGAAAGGCTGGAGAACGTTTTGCCGTGCGCAATTCAGGAGCCACAGCCGTAGTTGAAGGTATAGGTGACCACGGTTGCGAGTATATGACCGGTGGTAAAGTAGTCGTATTAGGATCAACAGGGCGAAATTTTGCCGCAGGAATGAGCGGAGGAATCGCTTATATCTATGATGTAAACCATGATTTTAAAGATTTATGTAATACTGAAATGGTAGATTTAGATCCCTTAAATCAAGCTGATGAAGCAGAATTGCAGCATCTGATCCAAAAGCATTTGAAGTATACTAATAGTGCTGTTGCTCAATTTATTCTTAAAGATTGGGATAACCAGAAAGGACAATTTATTAAAGTATTTCCACAAGAGTTTAAGCGTGCCCTTAATTTACAAAATAAAGAAGCAGAAGGCGCAAAAGCTATTTAATTAACGCATTGAATGTAAAAGAGAAAGTTATGGGTAAAATCACAGGATTTTTAGAATATACAAGAGTACTACCAGAGAAAGATTCACCAGTTGAACGCTTAAAAAATTATAAGGAATTTACACATCAATATCCCACTAAAACCCTTGCCGAACAGGCTTCGCGCTGTATGGATTGCGGCGTTCCTTTTTGCCACCACGGCTGTCCATTAGGAAATATTATTCCGGAATTTAACGACGCTGTATATAACAAGCGTTGGGAAGAAGCTTATCACATTTTGACTTCTACGAATAATTTTCCGGAATTTACAGGACGTATTTGTCCGGCACCGTGTGAATCTGCTTGCGTTTTAGGAATTAATCAGCCAGCAGTAACTATTGAAGAAATTGAAAAGCACATCATTGAAATTGCTTATGAAAAAGACTTGGTAAAACCTAAACCTCCGCAAACCAGAACGGGTAAAAAAGTAGCTATCATAGGATCAGGCCCCGCCGGATTAGCTGCCGCCGCTCAACTCAATTACGCCGGACACGAGGTGACTGTTTTTGAGCGTGATGACCAGCCGGGTGGATTGTTGCGCTATGGTATTCCTGATTTTAAATTGGAAAAATGGGTGGTAGAGCGACGTGTTGAACTTATGAAAAAAGAAGGCGTTGTGTTTCGCTGCAATGCCAATGTAGGGGAGAATGTTGAGGTTGATGATTTGCTGCGCCAATACCAAGCGCTTGTTTTAGCCGGAGGAAGTACTATTCCGCGTGATTTATCGATTCCTGGGCGTCCGCTTAAAGGCATTCATTTTGCCATGGACTTTTTAAAGCAGCAGAATAAAAGAATTACCGATACTCCTGTTAAAGAGCAACCTATTTTAGCCACAGATAAGCACGTCATTGTCATTGGAGGTGGCGATACTGGTTCCGATTGTGTAGGGACTTCTAATCGCCAAAAAGCAGCTAAAGTCACGCAATTTGAATTGCTACCTACGCCACCTAAAGCACGCACGCCTTATATGCCTTGGCCAACTTACCCGATGTTGTTGAAAACGACAAGCTCGCATGAAGAAGGTGGAGACCGCCAGTGGGCTATAGCTACAAAAGCCTTTATTGGTGATGAAAACGGACAATTAAAAGCCTTGAAAATTGTCGATCTAGAATGGGAACTCTCTAAAGAAGGGCGACCGACTAAGTTTATAGAAAAACCAGAAACTGAACGCGAAATCCCTTGTGACTTAGCTTTGCTGGCAATGGGATTTGTCCACCCGCAAAAAGAAGGTCTGCTTGACGACTTAGATATAGAATTAAACGAACGTGGCAATGTCAATGCTTCTGAAAAAGAATACCAAACTAACATCCCTAAAGTTTTTGCTGCTGGTGATATGCGCCGAGGACAATCTCTTGTGGTATGGGCTATTTCTGAAGGGCGTGAATGCGCGCGAAAAGTTGATGAATTTTTAATGGGTTCTTCTACGTTAGAAACAAAAAATGCCTCTGCTTTAGTGGGGCAATAGAATGATTGGAGGATTTAACTCTTAAATTTAAAAAAAAAACATCTGTAACATAATGATTTATTCATATTTAAAATTGAATCAGTGAAGTATGATTTAAAATTTAACAGTTAAGAGGTTGTTTGTTTGTTTGTTTGTAAATTTACATCAATTAACCTCTAATAGTTTAAACTATGGTCATTTTAAAAAAGAATAATCTATCCGTTAAGATGTGGATGATTTTAATAATCTTGACTCCATTGTTCTTCAGTTGTACAAGTGAAACAAATATAAAATCGTCTGAGAACAACTTAGTTCCTGATGATTTGTCAATCAGTATTGACCCAACAACACCGACAACATATGACCTGAATAAAATTAGTTTAGATCAATTGATGACGGATTTAAACCGGGAATTGTTTGAATCAAAGCTCGATAATAATCATTCAAGGACTACAACTGGAACTGGTGATGTAGAGGAAACTTCAACAACTTATGTCGGTTATGATATGACTATAAATCTTCAAGATAATCTGGTAGTGGTCACGCCAATTGAAGGAACAAATCCAATTTCACCGGGTTCTGATGACAGTGTGAAATGTGGTGGCAAAAAAGGGGATGGCTGGACCAGTTATGGCGTGTGTCATAGTGAATCTTGTGTAAAAGAAAAATCAGCGGAAGCAGTATCCGATTTAAAATCAAATCTTCAATCGGGTAAATGTATGGATATTAGAGTCAAACGAAATACACTGAGTGCTCGCGTTTGTGCTAGAGTAGTAGACTGTTAGTGGTTGCAACCAAATTGGTGTCGAGCGCGCTGTAAAGTGAGTTTTAGCTAGTGGGTAGTTAGATTTATTTCCTATACTAAAATAGTAGTGTTAAAATATTAAGGTCTATATTTTTTATTTTTAAATAAATAAAAAATATAGACTTTTTTTGTAAATAATATATGTAAAGTAATTGATTTTTAGTTATATTTTTAATTTGTGAATCAGCTTAAGCGAATAATTTGTAATTTCGGTAATTGCATAAAAAAACAAATAGCACATGAAAAGAACTTATGTTTTACCGCTGATTTTGTCAGTTTGTTTAGCGACTTCTTGTGGTGAGAAATCCAAAAAAAAAGCCACTTCGCAAACCGATAAATCGCTTAGTGAAAATCCTTTTATGAAACCAAGTACATTACCGTATGGCGCGCCAAATTTTGATGTCATCACCAACAAAGATTTTGCCCCTGCCATTGAAGCAGGAATCGCCAAAAAGTTGAAAGAAATTAAAGCTATTGCTGATAATAGCGAGGCGCCAACTTTTGAAAATACGCTAGTGGCTCTAGAGAAATCTGGACAAGATTTATCCCGTGTATTGAATGTATTTTACTTATTGACGGGTGCTAATACCAACGATACATTACAAAAAGTAGAAGAAGATGTAGCTCCTAAATTGGCAGCCTTAAGTGATGCTGTCTACCTCAATGATAAATTGTTTCAACGCGTTAAAACGATTTATAACAGCTTAGATAAACTTGATCTAGATCCCGAGTCAAAACGATTGGCAGAATATTATTACCAACAATTTGTGTTATCAGGCGCAAATTTACCTGCAGATAAAAAAGTAGAATTGAAAAAAGTCAATGGAAAGATTGCTAAATTAATGACTGAGTTTAGCAATACATTATTGGCTGCAGCACAAAAATCGGCTTTAATTGTTGATAATGCTCAAAAATTAGATGGTTTAAGCGAAGCACAAATTGACTATGCTGCTCGAAAAGCCAAAGAACACGACCATGATGGGAAGTATGAACTACCTTTGCAAAACACCACTCAGCAACCCGCTCTACAAAATCTCAACAATCGAAAAGTTAGAGAAGAGCTATTTGAACATTCTGTCGATAGAGCTGAACAAGGAGGTGATACAGATACTCGTAAAGTAGTAATCGCTTTGGCCGAAGCGCGTGCTGATAAGGCGGCTATCTTGGGGTATGACAATTATGCTGCTTGGAATTTACAAGACCAGATGGCAAAAACACCTGAAGCTGTAGAAGAATTTTTAAGTAAAATTGTACCTGCGGCTACTCAAAAAGCTAAAGATGAAGCTGCTGAAATCCAAAAACTTATTACTAAATCAGGAGAGGATTTTGAACTTGAGGCCTACGATTGGAATTATTACGCCGAAAAAGTACGCCAAGCAAAATACGACTTAAATGAAGATCAAATTAAACCGTATTTTGTGTTAGACAGCGTGTTAGAAAACGGCGTGTTCTATGCGGCTAATCAACTTTACGGACTGACTTTTAAGCAACGTACTGATATTCCGGTTTATCAAGATGATGTCAAAGTATATGAGGTATTTGATAAGGATGGGACTACCCAAGGTTTGTTTTATGCCGATTTTTTTAAGCGCGACAACAAAGGTGGTGGCGCGTGGATGTCTAATATTGTCAATCAATCATTTTTACTAGACAAGAAACCGGTGATTTACAATGTGTGCAATTTTCCTAAACCAGCCGAAGGACAACCAGCTTTGATTAGTTTTGACGATGTGACTACTATGTTCCATGAATTTGGGCATGCTCTTCACGGTTTCTTTGCTAATCAAAAGTACCCGAGCTTATCTGGAACAGCCGTAGCGCGTGATTTTGTAGAGTTCCCATCTCAGTTTAACGAACACTGGGCACTGTATCCAAGCATTTTGAAAAACTATGCTAAACACTATAAAACAGGCGAAGTGATTCCTGAGGAGTTGGTGGCTAAAATCAAAAAAGCTTCTACCTTTAATCAAGGGTATATGATGACTGAATTGTTAGCTTCAGCACAGTTGGATATGCAATGGCATATGATTTCAGCTGATAAAGACGTTAAAAGTGTGGATGATTTTGAAGAAAAAGCTTTAGAGCACACACATTTAGATCTTGATCAAGTGCCACCGCGTTACCGTTCTTCTTATTTTCAACACATTTGGGGCAACGGTTATGCTGCAGGCTATTATGCGTATATCTGGACAGAAATGCTCGATGATGATGCTTATTCTTGGTTTAAAGAAAACGGTGGCTTAACCCGTGAAAATGGACAACGTTTCCGCGATATGATTTTGTCTAAAGGAAATACTGAAGACTACAATACGCTCTTCAAAGCTTTCCGTGGACATGCACCAAACATTACACCAATGTTAGAAGATAGAGGCTTGATTGAAAAATAATAAGTCTTTTGTTTTCGCATAAAAAAAGCCACCTTTTTAGGTGGCTTTTTACTTACAATTGCTTTAATGATAATGTATTAATTTAATTGATATTTTTTGTTGAGCCGTGTGTTTTTTAAGTGGATTGTAGTATTTTTGAGTTAGGAATTGATTTTGGTTACCTCGCAAAATAATTCCGTAAAATGAAGACGAATCACCTCTTTGATGTTACGCAAACTGATGAAAATCCGATATATGAACGCATCATATCAGATTTACTCGATAAGAAGTATAGCATAGCTGACAACTTCTTTACTACAGGAGAAATTAATAATCTCCGCCAATGCTTATGGGCTAAATTTGAGGCGTCAGCCTTTAAGAAAGCCGCTATAGGTAATCATACTCATGAAATAATTAAGAAAGATGTCCGAGGCGATGTCATTCACTGGTTAGCTGATGACAGACGACAAGAGGCTGAGAAGGTGTTTTTTACCAGAATAGACGATTGGATTGATTATCTCAACCGCACTTGTTTTATGGGTATTCAACAGCGTGAATTTCACTATGCAGTTTATAAAGAAGGTACTTTTTATAAGAGGCATTTAGATATGTTTCAAGCTGATGACCGCCGTAAGCTCTCTTTTGTGTGCTACCTTAACGATGAAGATTGGGCTAAAGAAAATGGGGGAGAACTCGTATTGTATCCACAAGAAAATGGGGAAGAAGTAGAAAAAGTGGTTTATCCTTTTCCCGGGCGAACCGTGATCTTTGAAAGTCAAGTGCTAGAACACGAAGTGAAACCCGTTTTAACATCTGAACGATTAAGTATAACAGGCTGGTTTAAATCGCACTAAAATCACAATTGCTGGAGGCCGTGATAAGGCAATGACGTAGAATTTATGAAATATACCTGTTTTAGCTACGTTCAATAGTATATCTTATCTATTTTTACGTCTAGATTTTATCAATCAATATATGTTTAAAAAAGTGTGGTTTATTGTTTTTATGTGCACTGGCAGTGTGCTATTTGGGCAAGATCACACCGTTAATCAGGATACAACAACGCGCGATTCTACCTCGATTTATGATAAAATCCAACAGTATTCAGAGCAGTCTAAAGTGACGAAAGTGTTGCATAAATGGATTTTTAGCCGTCCTAATCCGGCTTATAAAGCTCCGACTAGAGATACAATTGATTATTCAACTTATAATGGAAAGGTTATTCGCAAAATAAGTATTAAAGCTTATGATCCATTTGGATATTCTTTAAACAACACATTACAGCAGCCTGAATATTGGTATGAAAAGTGGGGAAATGCTCTGCATGTGCGCTCACAACGCATGGCTATCAAAAAGTTCTTTTTGTTTAAGCTAGGCGAGGGTTTAGATAGTCTGCGCATTCGTGAAACAGCGCGTTTGTTACGCCAGCAGGCCTATATTAGACGTGTTAAAATTGTGCCACAAGCAGTTAAGGGAACTAAGGATTCGGTTGATTTAGTCGTTAAAGTATTGGATAGCTGGAGTTTGATTCCCGATGCGAGTTTTTCGGGTAATAAAATGAGAATTGGTTTACAAGATCGCAATTTTATAGGAACCGGGCATCGTGTTGATCTCGATTATTCTAAGCGATTTGCCGATGGCGAAAGTGGATTTTCATCAATTTACCACATTCCTAATTTTAAAAATACGTTTATAGATGTCACCGGAAAATACGCCTTTGATTTTGACGGGTATAATGATAAATACATCTCTATTCAACGCACATTCTATTCGCCTCTAACGCGCTGGGCAGGAGGAGTTTTTATACAAAATCGTTCCTTGGAACGACCAATTCAAATCGATACGTTAGCCCTTGACTATAATTACTATGATTTTTGGGGAGCCTACGCTATCCCGCTTAAACAACAAGCATCAGCAGTGACAAACTTAGTGTTTAGTGCACGAAGTTATTTTTTAAATTACAATCAGCAATTCGATTTACAGCATGACAGTACGGGGTATTTTAGTAATGAAAATTTTTATTTAACCAGTGTAGGGCTGAGTAGAATGCGCTTTAAACGCGATCGCTATATTTTTAGAGACGGCGAAATTGAAGATGTACCTATAGGGTCTTTGTATGCACTTACGGCGGGAGTACAGCATAAACACCAGCACGATCGCCTGTACTTAGGCCTACGCGCATCAAAAGGGAAATATTTTAATTGGGGCTTTGTCAGTGCTAATTTTGAGGCAGGAACTTTTTTTGATAGAGGAGACTTAGAAGAAACAACACTGTCGTTTAAGCTCAATTATTTTAGTCCTTTACTCCAGCTTGCTGAAGGTTGGAAGATGCGTCAATTTGTAAAACCTCAAATTGTATTAGGTTTTAATCGACAAAACTCATTATTAGATCGATTGAGCTTAAACGAAACCCCATATTACCGCGGTGTGAATAGTTATCGTTATGTCGATTATGAATCTAAACGCGATTATATCGATTACAATACCGGTAGTATAACTGGTTTTGATGGCTCAGCTACTGGCACGCATAAGTATGTCTTGAATTTACAAACACAATTTTATTCACCGTGGAATGTTATTGGTTTCCGGTTAAATCCTTTTTTAAATATTAGTGTAGGTTATTTAACGGGAGATAGCATGAGTTATAATACTAATAAATTATACAGTGCTTTTGGGGTAGGGTTTATTATTCGCAATGATTATTTAGTATTTGATTCTTTTCAAATCTCCTTGTCCTATTATCCTTCAATGCCTGGGGTAGGCAATAGTATATGGGACACCAATAGTGTTAGGACTGAGGATTTTGGTTTCCAAAGTTTTCAAATGAATGAGCCACATCCAGTGATTTATGAATAGGCTTAATGCGGTAAGTGCTTACGCAAAAGGCCATAAACAAAAGTGCCTAACAGGGCACCAAAAATAATTACTAAAAACGCAGGATACCCAGCGCCGAGCATGACAAACATTGGCCCAGGACAAGCGCCAGCGAGGGCCCAACCTAATCCAAAGAGTAAGCCGCCAGCAGCATAACGAAAATAGGTTTTTGCTTTGGGTTGTAAACTTATTTCTTGATGATTAATAGTTTTGAGTTGCTTGCGTTTAATCAATTGTACCCCAATAATTCCTAAAACAACAGCACTGCCAATGATGCCGTACATGTGAAATGAACCGAATTCAAACATTTCATAAATTCTAAACCACGAAGCAGCTTCCGATTTGTACATTAAAATACCAAAAAAAATACCAGTAAAAAGATAAGCTAGATGACGCATAAAAGAAGTTTAAAAGATCAAAGGAAATAAAAAATGAACCATCAGCAAACCACCGACAAAAAAGCCGATAACTGCCACCAATGATGGAAGCTGTAGGTTACTTAGTCCTGAAATGGCATGCCCTGAGGTACACCCTCCAGCATAACGCGCGCCAAAGCCCACTAAAGCTCCGGCGATAATTAAAATAACGAGAATATAAGGATTGGATAAACTCTCTGTAGTGTAAAGTTCGGTGGGTAAATAGGCTTGATTAGCGCTGGTGATTCCGTAATCAGTAGACAGTTCATTAGCAACAGTGGGATTGATATGAACAACTTTTGTAGGGATAAAACGCGCCGCCAAAAATCCGCCGATGACACTACCGATGAGAAAAATTAAATTCCAACCTTGCTTTTTCCAGTCTATTCTAAAAAACTCGGCAAATTTTCCACCGCCACCGAGACTACACAGCGTACGCAGGTTAGATGAAAATCCGAATCCTTTTCCTAAATATAGCAAAGTAAACATGACTAAAGCAATCAGTGGACCACTGACATACCACGGCCAAGTTGATGAGAGCCAATCCATAGATACAATTGTTTTATTGAGTTATACATTCTTAGTTATGCAAATAAATTTACGCAAAGATAGAGGCTTTCAATGGAATAAAAAATTGACTAAACAGAACAGGTTAAACGCATTTGATAGCGTAGAAGATGGGCGATACTATTGCGGTTTAATAGTTAAACTAATAGTTTTGTTTACTTAGTTAAAATGTCTGTCATTCAGTTAAATGTGATTTTTGTAATGTGTCGTAAGCACAATGTAATAATTGGAGATTGTCAATCATTTCTTCTTTATTGAGGTGAGCGAATCCCAAGCGCAAAGCTGTTGTGTTTTTATCTTGATAGAGACAACTTGAAGGAATAATTAATCCTAGGTCATGAGCTATTTTTTGTAAATGTATTAAAGAAAAAGAAGCTTTAAAAATCACCCAAAACGCCAATCCGGCGATAGGAATTGAAAACGAAATTTCGGTTTTAAAAATATGGGATAAAGCAGCTGCAAATAACTCACTGCGATCGGTGATGAGCTGCTGATTTTTGCGCCTATATCGATGTATATCTCCTTGATGAATGAGTTCTCCCAAGGATTTATTAATCATAGAATCTGGTTTGCCATAAAAATTGAGATACTTTTTAGCTTCATTGATAAAATCTTCAGGGCCTAACATAAAATACCGTTGAAACCCTATAGGAAGATAACGACCGAAAGCACTAATGTAAATTACTTGTTGCCCACCATCTTGTCGAAAAAGTGAGCTAGGCTGTTGTCTAGATAACCTAAATTCATAGTCGCTATCATCTTCAATAATTAAAAAGCGATAGTGTTGCGCTAGGCTCAGCAGTTCCCTACGCCGCTTGTCAGATAAAATGACCGTGGTGGGATATTGCGCTCTTGAATTGAGGTAAATACACCTGATTTCACCGGGCTTAAATCCTTGCTTAATCTGTTCAATACATAAACCTTCATCATCAACAGGAATGGTTTTAAGCTGCACCCCAGCCTGATTAAAAATCATATTAGCACGGTAATAACTCTGCGCACCTACTAAAACAACATCGCCTGTTTTGAGTAATAGTTGAGCTAAAATTAAAAACAGATGTTCATGTTGAGCTACTGCCAGTAAATGGTGACGTGAAATGCGAATGCGCCGCGTTAAATTGAGGTAATAGCTCAGTTGGTTTTGAAAGAAATCAGCAGCTTTTTGGCTGGTTTCTGACTGATTTTTATCGATTTTACGCTTTAAGACAGCAGCATAAGTACGCGTTAATTCTTCTACTTTAATCAAGCGATGATCAGGCGTACCTTCGGTAAAATAATGTGATGTTTTAAGACCTTTTTCTGGAAGATCTAATACAAAATTTCGTCTAAAATTAAATGGAGCATGTTGCGGCGGCTGAATAGTTTTATGACTGCTGACATTTAGCTCGGGATTTTGTACAAAAGTACCCACACTGGGTTGGGTGAGTAGCCAGCCTTGTTGTTGCAGCTCGTCAAAGGCCGCGATAAGCGTTTTGCGATGTACCTGCAAATCTTTTGCAATAAGGCGACTGCCGGGTAGTTGGTCATCGTGTTCTAATAAATGCTGGCGCACGGCATTAATGAATTGATAGACTATCTGTAAGTAAATCGGATCCTGATGCTGGCGATCGATTTTTATAAAAGACGAAAAATTGATTTTTACCGGACTATTCATTGTTTTAAAACTGGACTACCAAAAATAAGACTTAAACTTCAATATTTGCCCTCCGATAATTAAAAATTGCACAAGAATTAAAGATGAAAAAGATTTTTACAACATTGAGCCTAATGGCTTCTACAGTGATGTTGGCTCAACAGCCCCAGGTGAATGATTCAACAATTCAGCCTAATTACGGTTTAGAAGAAGTGATTATTCAAGGCAACCGTTTAGCTATTCCTTTTAGTGAGGCCACGCGTGATATTCAGGTGATTACACAAGAAGAAATCACAAAAATGCCTGTAAAATCACTCAATGAAGTGTTGTCATTTGTCAGCGGTGTTGATATTCAGCAACGTGGGCCATTCGGAACGCAAGCTGATGTGAGTATTGATGGCGGAACGTCAGAGCAAACTATTGTCTTACTCAATGGGGTAAAGCTAATAGATGCACAAACAGCGCATAATATGATGAATATTCCCGTGCCTTTGAGTGCTGTTGATCACATTGAAGTGTTGCGAGGTGCTGCTGCGCGTATTTATGGTATCAACGCACTTACAGGAGCCATTAATATTGTAACTAAAAAAGAAAATCATTCGTTTATCACTGCTGATGTTCACGGAGGTAGCTCATTTAAGGGTAAAGCTGAAGGCGATGGTTCTGGAATTTACGGCGGAGGCGGAGTGGAAGTTACCGCTAATTATGGTACAAAAAAACAAAATCAATTGTTAGCCGTAAGCTATAACAATTACAACGGGCAACGCTATAATTCAGCCGCTGAAAATACGCGATTATTTTATAATGGGAATTACGATTTTAACTACAACCACAGCATTCAAGCCATGGCGGGATATGCGCGTAGTTTCTTTGGAGCGAATGGATTTTATGCGGCTCCTGGTGATCGCGAATCTAAAGAATTTGTAGAATCTTCTGTATTTAGCTTATCTTCTAAACACCGTTGGGGTAATTTTACGCTGTCTCCACGCATCAGTGATCGTTATGGCGAAGATGATTACCGCTTTTTTGGTGATGATTTAAGCAAAGGCAGATCGCTGCATTACACTAATGCTTTGATGCTCGAACTCAACACGAGTTTAGAAACCGATTTTGGAACAATTGGATTGGGATGGGAATCGCGATTAGAAAAAATAAATAGCTCAAATATAGGTCAACACAAGCGTGATAATCACGGTGCTTATTTAGAGTTGCGCAGCGGAATTGGTGAAAAAATCAAAGGAACAGTTGGGGTTTACGCCAATTATAATACGGATTATGGCTGGCAAGTTTACCCCGGAATAGATTTGGCTTACTTGCTCAATGCACATTGGACTATTGCGGCTAGTGCCGGTTCAGCACAACGCATTCCTTCATTTACTGATTTATATTTAGATCAACGTCCGGGAAATGTGGGTAATTCTGATTTACAACCCGAAGATGCATGGAATTATGCTGCCAGTGTGCAGTATAACAAAGCTGGATTACGTGTGAAAGCTGGCTATTTTTACCGTACTATTTCTGATTTTATCGATTGGACGCGCACCGATGCTTCTCAACCTTATTCCCCCGTTAACTTTGGTGAAAATAAAGTGTACGGTTTGTATGCGCGTGTACAACAAGATTTTCAGCTCACACCAGAACAAGGCTTTGGCTATCAACTCAGCTATAATTACCTCGATCCATCGGTAAGTGCATCGACAGATATGCAGTCTAAATATGTATTATCTTCTTTAAAACATCAGTTTATAGCTGGTATTCATTACAGTTACCAAGATTTTTCGATTTATTTTAAAAATCGTTGGTTACAACGCGAATTGGCTTCGGGTTATGATGTGGCAGATGTCCGTTTGAATTACCAATGGAATGCCGCAACTATCTATGCCGCTGTAACCAATCTGTTTGATGCGCAGTATAGTGAAGCTGGTGCCGTACCTATGCCGACAAGATGGTTTAGCATCGGATTGCGTTATCATTTGAAAAATTTGTAATCACTTAATTTCTAATAACTATGAAGGAAAAGAAAAATTGGACACGCGATGAAGTGGTGGCTTTATATCAAAAACCCTTAATGGAATTATTGTATGAAGCTGCAACTATTCATCGTCAATATCACGACCCTAACACCGTACAGGTTTCTACATTAATTTCGGTTAAAACAGGAGGATGTCCCGAAGACTGTGGCTATTGCCCACAAGCCGCGCGTTACCACACCGATGTAGAAGCTGAAGGATTAATGAGTGTCAATCAAGTTAAAGCACAAGCCTTGCGTGCCAAAGCTGCCGGAAGTTCACGAATTTGTATGGGAGCGGCTTGGCGCAATGTTAAAGATGGTCCTGAATTTAATCAAGTATTAGAAATGGTGCGCAGCCTAAATAAATTAGATATGGAAGTCTGCTGTACCTTAGGGATGTTGACCAAAAATCAAGCCATGCGCCTGTCTGAAGCTGGACTTTATGCCTATAACCACAATTTAGATTCATCTGAAGATTATTACAAAGAAGTGATTTCAACCCGTGGCTATGCAGATCGACTAGAGACCATTGCTAATGTGCGTCAATCAAATGTTACGGTGTGTAGTGGTGGAATTATAGGGATGGGAGAACGCATAGAAGATCGTGCAGATATGTTGTTAACTTTAGCTGCGTTAACGCCACAACCAGAATCTGTGCCCATCAATGCCTTAGTGCCGGTAGAAGGCACGCCTTTGGAAAAACAAGAACCGGTATCGATTTGGGAAATGGTCAGAATGGTAGCTACAGCACGTATTTTATTACCGCAAACCCAAGTGCGTCTTTCAGCAGGGCGCTCAAGTATGAGTAGAGAAGGGCAGGCCTTGTGCTTTTTTGCAGGTGCCAACTCAATTTTTGCTGGTGATAAATTGCTGACTACGCCTAATCCGGATATTAAAGCCGATATGGAAATGTTTAAAACTTTAGGATTAAACCCACAACGACCTTTTGCTAAACATCCGCAACCCAAAACGGTGGAAGCAGAAGATTCGCACTATGAATCTTTAGGAGAAAAACCTAAATGGAGTAGACCTAATCACAAGATAAAACGCAACTTAGAGGCTAAGCAAAAACGCTCTAATACGGAAACGATTTTTAAAATAGACTAACTATTTTGTCGTTAAAATTTCAAAGGTCAAGGCAAAAAGCACAGGCATAGCCATAG
>CAYVJG010000035.1:0-28638 GCA_964451785.1 uncultured Flavobacteriaceae bacterium | reverse complement strand
ATAAATATAAATTCCTGTCGAAATAATTCCGGTAGGAAACACGCCTATATGGCGTTTCATCGATAAATAAGTACTTGCCACCCCTAGGCTTGCCGCGATAATTTCTAATAAAATTTGAACAGTAGAATAGGTTTGATAAGGTTCTACCAAAAAAGACCACAACTCTTCCATACGCGCAATTTTCAACTGATACGGAAATGATTTTTAAAATAGACTAAATATTTTGTCGTTAAAATTTCAAAGGTCAAGGCAAAAAGCACAGGCATAGCCATAGCTATGACGAGCATTTATAACGCAGAGATTTGTGATTTTAACAGGAAGATTGGTCCATTTTGAATGTCACTTCCGTATGAAATAAAACTTCAGTTATCTTTTGTATAAAACCCTCGTAGAGTTTTGAGTCACTCCCGAGGGTTTTTGTTATAAAGTAATCAAACTAGCGCTTAATTAATCAGTATCATTTTATCCTCTAAATCAAGCATAAATGCATACTCTTCAGCGAGTTCTTTAAGCGATTCAAAGCGTCCAGAAGCGCCGCCGTGCCCGGCATCCATGTTGATATGGAAGAGCAACTTATTGCTATCTGTTTTTAATTCACGCAACTTAGCCACCCATTTTGCCGGCTCCCAATACTGCACTTGAGAGTCGTGAAACCCTGTGGTAACTAGAATATTGGGATAATCCTTAGCCGCTACATTATCATAAGGAGAATAGGCCTTCATGATGTGATAAAAGCGTTCGTCATTAGGATTTCCCCATTCGTCATATTCTCCAGTAGTCAACGGAATAGAATCATCGAGCATAGTGGTTACCACATCGACAAAAGGAACAGCAGCCAATACGCCGTTATACAACTCAGGCGCCATATTTAGAATTGCTCCCATCAACAAACCTCCGGCTGATCCACCCATAGCATATAAATGTTCAGGAGAAGTATAATTGTGTGTAATCAAATACTTAGAACAGGCTATAAAATCAGTAAAGGTATTAGCTTTGGTTTCTAATTTGCCGGTTTCATACCAGTTACGTCCTAGGTATTCGCTACCTCGAATGTGCGCAATAGCAAAAATAAATCCGCGGTCGAGCAAACTCAATCGCGTGGTAGAAAACGTAGGATCTACCGTGTGTCCATAACTGCCATAACCGTAGATCAACAACGGATTAGAGCCGTCAAACACCAAACCTTTTTTATAGACAACGGACATCGGAATTTTAGTACCATCTTCAGCTGTAGCCCACACGCGTTTAGCGTAATAATTAGTTTTATCAAAGTTAGGGTCTAGCACTTCTTGCTCTTTGATAACGACGCTTTCTTTGGTAGCCATGTTGTAGTCTATCACCTGCCCCGGAGTAGCCATTCCGTTAAAGCCATAACGCAAAAACGGCGTATCAAATTCCGGGTTATGACCAGTTCCTGCGGTATAGGTTTCACTTTCAAAAGGCAAGTAATAATCTTCGGTATCATCCCAACGCATCACACGCAATTTACTCAAGCCATTAGTGCGTTCACTCACCACCAGATAGTCTTTAAAAATATCTATATCTTCTAGTAAAACATCCTGGCGATGCGGGATAACTTCTTCCCAGTTTTCAGCTTCTGTAGCAGCAATTGGGGTACGCATCAATTTGAAGTTTGTCGCCTTGTCTTTATTGGTAACTATATAAAAATAATCGCCATAATGTGCTACGCCATATTCTAAATCAGCTGTGCGCGTTTGAAACATTTTGAATTTGCCATCAGGGGTATCTGCATTTAAAATACGATATTCATCACTTAAGGTGCTACTGCTGGCCACAATGATAAACTGCCCTGATTTTGAACGATAAACGCCACTGTTAAAGGTTTCATCTTCTTCTTTAAACACCAACACATCATCCTCTGCTGAGGTGCCAATAACGTGTTTATACACCTGATCAGAACGCAGTGTCTGCGCATCTTTTTTAGTATAAAAAAATGTTTTATTATCATTGGCCCAAGCTACGCTGGCAGTCGTATTAGGAATTGCATCTTCAGCAATTTCACCAGTTTCCAAGTTTTTAATACGAATCACATACTGACGTCGGCTCACCGTATCTACTGCAAAAGCAGCCAATTTATTATTTGGACTTACAGCGATTCCACCTAAGTTGAAATATTCATAATCTTTTGCCATTTCATTGGCATCAAACATGATTTCTTCTTCGGCTTCTAAGCTTTCTTTTTTACGACAGAAAATAGGGTAATCACCCGTTTTTTCATAACGTACATAATACCAATACCCACGACGTTTGTAGGGCACTGATTCATCATCGAGTTTTAAACGCGATTTCATTTCTTCAAATAAATTCTCTTGAAAAGATTTAGTATGCGCTGTCATTTGATCATAATAGGCATTTTCAGCATTCAAGTACGCTAGCACATCCTGATTTTCACGTTCATTCATCCAATAGTAATTATCGATACGTACATCGTTGTGTATCTCTAATTTCTTGGCTATTTTCTTGACTTTTGGAGGTATAATGGATTGATTCAACTTATCACTATTTTCAATTTTCAACATGCAAAGGTAAAGTTTAAACTGCGCAAGAAAAAATAATACCGTATGGGCAAATTATATAGACCAATTTCTACAGCGATCTCATTGTACTAGTAATTTATAAACCACGGTATTATACCTATAAAAAATATTATAAATCGGACTATAAAATAATTCTAACTGGTATAAGATGCCTACTAAAATAAGTCCGCCTACAAACCTGTTCATCAAACCCCTAACCTGTTAAACTTTAACTAATTAACAAATTGTTTTTCACAGCTAATTGAATAATTTAAATATTTGGACATAAAATAGAAGGTTTGTGGAAGAGATTTGGAAAACAATTACACTAGACATTGACTTTGAGTGTACCAACAAAACGCGTTATGAAATTTCTAATTTAGGGCGAATACGTTCATTTAACAAAATTGCTCAAGGTCGTATTTTAAAAGGCTCTCTTCGCGAGGGCTACCCGTCAATTGCTATCAAGTTATTCAAAGTAAGAGCACCCGAAAAGGAAGCCGAGTTTCAAGATTATGAAGTTGAAATCGGGCAAATGATTCAGCGCCACAGAGCGCTTGTCTATGCTGGAGAATACCCTCCAAAAATCATACGTTTAGCTAGCAGAATTGAGCAAAAAAAAGAGCACTTAAGGAAGCTTAAAAAAAAGGATTTTAAACGTCGAACCGTTAATTTAACACTACTTATCCATCGTGTGGTAGCAGACTATTTCTTACCACTTCCTAAACCCCAAGAAACGGTAATTTCTCATCTCGACTACAACAAGCTCAACAATTGTGTTGACAATTTGCAATGGATGACCCCTGAAGACAATAGAAAACATCAATTTAACAGTCCTTATGTCATTGCCGAAAAACGTCAACGCAAATACAATATCAAATACCGCAAACGCAAAAAGGCTTGGAAACTGACTTCTACGCAAGTGATGCGCATCAAAATGCAGCTGCAACGCGAGCGCCCGGTTCGGTTAATTGCCAAAGAATTTGAAGTTTCTGAAACGCATATTAGACGCATCAAAAGTGGTGAAAATTGGGGGCATATTAAAGTTAAGAAAGCGTCAACAAATTAGTTTGTACCCACTAAGTCAATCATCATTCCGAAAGATCCGCCGTTGAGTACGTTTTCAAATCCATTTTGCAGTAAAAAACGCTGCACCATGTCGCTGCGTTGTCCTGATCGGCAAAAAACCACATAAGTTTCTTCCGGATTCAGCTCTTTTAAGCGTTGAGGAATTTGGTCAATAGGAATGTGTGCTGCTCCTGCAGCGCTTCCTTCTAAAAATTCTTCATCTGAGCGCACATCCAGTAAAATAGCAGCATTTTGCACCGCTGCTTTTACAGTCTCTATATCGTCGTGTAAAATAGAATAAGACATTGTTTTTTTAGTTTAGGTTGAGAAAACCGCCTTCACAATAGTAAAGACGGTCAAAAATCAGCTTGAGAAAACTTCTATTTTATATTCATTTTTTCTGCGTAATAATCACAGAAATCACGCATAGTTTCCATCATTTTACGGTCGTCAGTAGCGCGATAAAAAGTATCACTCATGGCGACTAGAGTTTGGTAGAAAAAGGTTTTCATTTCATCAACCGGCATATCTTTAGTCCAGAGGTCAATGCGAAAACTTTCTTTGCGATTAGGGTCCCAAAGAGAAAGCATCATGGCTTTAGCATCGCGATCTTTCACGCCTCCATCTTCAGCCGTCCACTTCATGTTTTCCATCACGTGATTTTCATCTGTCTCGATGTCAATTTTTATTTGAGAATGTTTATTTGCCATTATTAATCTTGTTTTGGTTTATAGTTTGACGCTTTAAACAGCGCGGTATTATCCATATTTAAAAGCTCTTTCAAGCTTGTATCTTCATGATTTTCCATGTACTGGCGCACAATGTGCCAGCCGATATATTGCCCCAATTGAGGCGGACTTTTACTGTCTAAAACCAAACCGAATTTGGTAAAAGGCCCTATATCGAGAAAGTCACGACGCAAATCAGGATTCGTTTGATAAAGCGATTTATGCTCTATGAAATAGCCCCAAATTTGACGTTCATTAGCCTTAGCCCAGCTTAACTCTTCAGGGCTATAAGCCATAATAGTATGTTCAGGTGTTTGTGGCAACAGGCGTTCGTTGAGATAGCGCATCTTACCGTAATACACCATATAATCTAGAAAAGTTCGACTAGTAGGGCGTGGCACATAACGCCTTGCATAGGCTTCAGCTACATCAGGCAGTATCTGTTCCGGAATAAAATCATCTGCCAAATAGCGTTCTAATCCGAAGTAAAATTTATGATCTGCTCCGAGATACACATCCAGAGAAATCAACAACAAACTATCAGTCACAACAACCTTATTATGGTAGTCAACTCCTGAAGTTAAGGTAATTACACGCGGTGTTTTAAAGTCTTTAAAATAATAACTTAAATGCTGAAACAAGTGCTTCAGTCCTTCTTTTTGAGTGTCAAAATCAGGAAAAGCCTTGGTTACGGCTTTGTCAATTTCACGTTGAATGCTGTCGTTCATCTTAGCTATCCAAACAGAATCAGCATATTGTTTAGGAAACAAAAACGGGTAATCAGCTTTGAGTTGCGGTAAATCAGCCGGAGAAGCCTTTGCAAATAGCTGATCGAATCGCTCTACATGGACTTGAATAGGAATTTTAGCTATAGCTTCCTCACGTTTATTTTTTGTTTGACAGCCTGTCAATATCAGCACAATCACTATAAAAAGTAGGTATTTTACACGCATAGTTAAGCTATTAAGTTTAATTTGAATCTGTCCCTATCTCGCGCAAAGATAAGTGATAACGACAAGTTCTCAAAAGGCAAAATAAGTTGTGGGGTAAAAGCAAAACATAAAAAAAGAAATTCAAGACGATCTGCTCGTAACTTCCAAATAGAGTTTATTAAATAAATTCACTTTTTGGCGGCCTTATCACTAATGATTTTCTTCAAAACAAGAGCATAAAAAGTAATAATTGGGGTGTATTTGCAAAATACACCCAACGCATTAATACCATTATCCTTCGCAGCAGCTTTGGTTATAATTATAGCTATACAGATTTTACAACTGAGAGTATTCTCAATACCAATGACGTCTTTACTAGCAAAATAGAGCTTAAATATGGTTTTTTCAACTTGTCGCTGTCTAAGAAAGAAGGTTTTTGGCAATATCTATTAAAAGTTCAGTTGAAGGAATCAAAAGTCAGTAATTTAGAAGTAAATGCTCATAAAAACCGCTTTGATATTTTACCTACAGTGCAACTAAAGCTAAACTTTTCGCAGACTCATCACCTTATCTTAAGTTATAATAGAATAGTTAATTTTCCAAAAGTAGAAGACCTCCATAAGGGCACTTATGTCAACGATTTCAGAAACCTCATCTTACCCTCAACAATAAAATATTCCGAACTATTTAAACAAAATATATTTGCGTTTAATTATTTCAATTTTGATCTGTATCACGGTAGTTTAATCATGTTAAATTCTTCTTTTATTCAAGCTAATCAAGCAACTGCTACACATACGTTAACGTCATCTAATTACAATAACATTTACAAACAATTATCGCCTAAGTACTACAATTGGAATACGAGTTTAAGCTTTGAACAACGCGTTAATCAGCTAAAAAGCAAACTAAAATTATCTGGAAGTTACAGTTATCTTGAACGGTACAATTTTATTAATACACTTAAAAATGAGGTAACCTCTAATTTCTACAGGTTTACAACATCGTTGAGGAGTAATTTTGACAATACTATTTTCAATTACGAAGGAGGACTAACTTATAGCTACAGAGAACAAAACTATGCGTTAGGAAACAACAGTAATAAAATACATCAAGTCAGCCCCTTTATTAATTTTAACGGCTATATTAAGAAGCTAAACATTAGATACTATATAGACAATGTTTATGAGATTTATAAGGCAACAAGTGTCAACAGAAAATTTTACAATTTAGGATTAAAAATATACTATGACCGTAAAGATAGTAACCTAAAATATTGGATTGAAGGTTCAAATATGCTCAATATTGATGCTTTTGATAAAATTGAAATTTCTGCTGACAATAATATATTTGCAGTCGATATTGTCCGGAAACTTTCGGGCTATATAGGCGCAGGAGTTTCTTTTGAATTCTAGGTTATTTGGTAATTATAAACTACTGTTAACAAACGGTTTGAATACAAGTTGGGGTAAACACCTTCTATTGAACTTTTTTGTGTAAATTTACGGTTTTGACTTCGGTTCTCAAGTTTAGCGGTAAAAAAACCGCTTCCTCGCAAAGCTGCCAGACGATAACAGCAAATTCTCAAAAAACAAAATAAGATAATCCTAAGCGAGTTTATATTTAGCAAAATGCGTACATTTAATACACTAAAATATATCTCATGCAAAAACTAAAAATTTTAGACACCAGTTACATCACTCATGATGTTAAGCGATTTGTAGTCAAAAAGCCTGAAGGATTTACTTATAGACCAGGGCAGGCAACACACTTATCAGTTCCTAAACCAGGTTGGGAAGATAAGCTCAAACCTTTCACCTTTACCTCACTCAATGATTGGCCTGAGCTCGAATTTACTATAAAAATTTATGAGAAACACGAGGGCGTAACACAACAACTCGGTTTGCTGACGGCTGGTGATGAAATCATTATGCATGATGTTTTTGACACTTTTGAGTATAAAGGTCCCGGTATTTTTATTGCTGGAGGAACTGGCATTACCCCTTTTATAGCTATATTTAGAGCGCTTTACCTATCAAAAAATTTAAGAGGCGTAGCACTGCTCTATTCCAATAAATCTCAAGATGATATTATTTTAGGGAAAGAGCTACACCAATTATTGGGCAATGCTTACAAGAATGTTTTTACAAAACAAGGTGTTATAGGATTTAGAGAACGTCATATTGACAAAAAATTTCTGGTAGAAAATATAGGCGATTTTGATTACAGATTTTATGTATGTGGCCCTGAACAATTTACTAAAGATATTAGTGAAGCCTTAATCAGCTTAGGGGCTGATACCGAATCGATTATTGTATAATCAGTTTTTGTTGTTATATTTTAACCGACAGATTTGCAATAAACACCTCATTTTGATTACTTAAAATTCATTTTATGAATAAGCCGTTACATCATTTTTTTACGCAAGATCACCGCCGAATTGATGAGCTTCTAGACCGCGCTACAGCCGATATCACCGCCATTGATACCGAAATATATAAAGCTTTCCGAATTGGTTTATTGACGCATATTAAGATGGAAGAAAAATTATTATTTCCTGCTGCTAAACTGGCTAATGGTGGCGAGCAACTGCCAAATTTTCAACAATTCAGATTAGAACACGGCGCTTTAACCACATTGATGGCTGTTCCTCCCGATGAGTCTTTACTTAAAGTTCTGCGACATGTTTTAGAAAAACATGACGAGGCTGAAGAAATACCTGGAGGGATGTATGATATTTGCGAAAACTTGACGCAGGGACAGACCGAAGATTTACTCACTCAACTCAAAGCTATTACTCCTGTTCCGGTACATCCCCCTAACCCACTACCAGCCGTTTTACAAGCTGCTAAGCGCATTTTGGCTCGCGCAGGCTATGACTATGACCGATTAGCTGAGAGTTAAGTTGTTTTTCTCCTTATTTACTTTTTAAAAATCTTAATTTTTTAATTTTACTTTATAATACAGTCTAAACCTGATTGTAATTCGCTCACAACAAGCGTTAAAGGTCAGAGAATCATTAAAAACAACATACGATTTTAAATTTTTAAAAGTTTTTTCTCAATAGACGCAACCTTTTAAAGAAGTTGTCATCTATTATATAGAAGCTAAAAACCAAAATAGCATGTTGACCTTTTTATACATTTTAGGAAGTTTATTACTAGTTACTTTTTTATTATTCTTTTTTAGTCGTAACCCGGCTGAATCTACTAATGAAGCCTCTCCTACGGCAGATAAATAAATGACCGCTTAGACCGTCATTATAGCTAATAAAAAAGCGATGAATTTCAAAGTTAAAATTCATCGCTTTTAGTTTATCCTTAAATAAGTTTTGTCTAATTTTCATCAGCCCAACTCAACCGATCTTGTTGATTATACGGCCAAGGTGCGGCGTTATTTTCAATATTATTCATCATAATATTTAGTTCTTGAGGGGCACCACTTTCTTCCATAACGAGGTAACGTCTCATCTCTACAATAATAGAAAGCGGATCAATACCTACAGGGCAAGCTTCAACACAAGCATTGCAGGTTGTACAAGCCCACAACTCTTCACGAGAAATATAATTGTCGAGTAATTGCTTTCCATCTGGTTCAAAACTTCCTTTTTTATCAATAATTCCTCCTATCTCTTCCACGCGATCACGAGTGTCCATCATAATTTTACGCGGCGATAATAGTTTACCCGATCTATTAGCAGGACATTCTGAGGTACAACGCCCACATTCTGTGCAGGTATAGGCATTTAAAAGTTGAACCCAATTGAGGTCGGTGACATCGCTAGCGCCAAATTTTTCGGGTTCCTCCTCTTCCTCTCCAGGTTCAGGAGCCGCAAAAGGATCGGCATTAGGATCCATCATCAATTCAACCTCTTTAGTCACGGCGGCTAAGTTGTCCAGTTCTCCTTTAGGATTTAGATTAGCATAATAAGTATTAGGAAAGGCTAAAAGAATGTGCAGGTGTTTAGAATAATACAGGTAATTGAGAAAAAATAAAATTCCGGCAATGTGCAACCACCAAGCTGAGCGCTCAATAATAACAAGGGCACTAGCCGATAAGCCTTCAAATAGTGGACGAATAAAATCACTTATAGGAAAAGCGCCAACAACGCCCGAAGCTTTAGCGTAATGGCCGTAGTTTAAAATTTGCAATTGATGGTCGGCAGCATTCATGGTCAAAAACAACAGCATCAAAACCATCTCAAAATAAAGGATGTTATTGCCATCGTTTTTAGGCCAGCCTTTCATTTCACTAGACCAGAATCGCTTTATTTTCACAATATTTCGACGAATCCAAAACACGACAACCCCGACGAAAACAAGGAAAGCTAAGATTTCAAAAAAGCCAATCAAGAAACTGTAAAAACTGCCTAGAGCCCCTGAAAAGATGCGATGTGTACCAAAGATACCATCGATAACAATTTCTAGAATCTCGATATTAATGAGGACAAAGCCCACATAAACACAAACGTGTAAAAATCCAGGGATGGGGCGCACAACCATTTTAGATTGCCCTAAGGCTACACGGGCCATATTGCCCCAACGCCGAGACGCTTGATCAGTACGGTCAACAGCGCGTCCAAGTTTGATATTTCGGCGCAGTTTTTTAACATTACGCACAAAAAATCCAACACCAAACGCTAAGAGTAAAACAAAAAGAATTTGAGCTAATATGTGCATAACACCTCTATAGTTTAGTTAAGTGGATCATCCGGCTTTTGATAAGCCGGTGTTTTATCCTTTCCGCCAAAGATAGAGAATTTAAGATTTATATAACGTCTTGGATGTAATTTTATATCTTGAATAAGCTCTTCCATTTGTTTTGAAGCATGCTCCAGATTCTCATACATCTGATTATCATTGATTAACTTACCCAAAGTTCCTTCGCCATTATTTAATTTAGAAGAAATCTTATTAAAGTTAGTTAACATGCCGTCAATTTTACGCACTAATGGCTCTACTTCAATTTGTGCTAAAGAGTCCGATAAACTGGCAAAATTATAAGCTGTTTGACTAATATTATTGATAGTTGTATCTAATTGAGTGGCATTTTTAGTGAGCAACTGATCAATTTCAGCAGAAGTATGACTTAAATTTTGCATGGTTTTATTCAAACTTGCTAAGCCTTCTTTTAAATCGTTTTGACCTGATTCATCCAAAACATTGTTTAAACCTTGTACCAAACTATCAATACCGGTTAAGGCACTTTCGAGTTTTTCTTGAAGTGGGGTTAAGCTATTGGTCAAGTTATCGACAATACTTTCTTTAACGGCACTTGGCAAGGTATCACCAGATTGGACAAGCTGACCTTTATTAGCCGGCAAAATTTGAATGGCTTTACCACTGATAAATCCGCTGCTATAAATTTGGGCAGTACTTTGATCGGTAAATGGAAAATCAGATGCAATAGTCATGGTGACTAATAATTTACCTGACTCATTTAAAAAGCGAATGCTAGTAACATTACCAATTTTTAAGCCATTAATAGTTACTCCAGCTGAACTGGATAATCCTTCAACATTATCGTAAACTGCATAAATTTCTTTATGGGAATCGAATATGTTTTGACCTTTCATAAAACTGTAGCCAAAAATCACCATGCCAATAGCCAAAAGCGCTAATATGGCCGTCTTAACTTCTCTAGAAATTTTCAAAAATATAAGGTTTGGTTTGGGGCAAATCTAAGGATTAATAATAAAACATCACTTAAGATAGCTTTACTTTTTATTGTGCTTTGTGTTTTAAAGCTTTGCTCACGCTAATTTTTTCTCCATTTTTAAAGGCAACAATATAGGCCGACTTAAAGCCTTCTTTGACGGCTTCCTTTTGTAAATTTTGAATTTTCAAATAGTCTGCTGTAGCTCCGTAATAATATCTATAGAGGTTTCCTTCTTTCTGACGTTCTACGCCTTTCAATCCTTTAAAATTATATGGGGCTGTTTTTAAAGCCTTTGAACCGGCTGCAATTTGAACTTTAAACACAATGTCTTTATAAACATCACTGGATGAAGGTTCTGCTGTTTTCTCTATCTTATACGCATTTAAATTTAGGGCGTTTTTATAATCGACAACACCTTCGGTAATAGCTTTAGCAATTTGTGTTTGTCCGCGTTCTGAATTCAAATATTTTCCTTCAGCACGATTGGTTAAAAATCCAATTTCAATGAGTACACTCGGCATGTAAGTCTCGCGCAACACTAAAAATCCGGCTTTTTTTACACCGCGATTGGTACGTTTTAAATCGTTAGTAAATTCGTTTTGAATATTATCCGCCAATAAAATACTTTGGTCCAAATACTCCTCTTGCATCAAGGTCATACTAATATATGAGGCTGGTGATTTAGGATCAAATCCATCGTAATTCACCTCATAATCATCCTCGAGATAAATTACAGAGTTTTCTTTCATGGCAATGGCTAGGTTGTCTTTATTGCGATAAGTTCCTAGCACAAAGGTTTCTGTACCATGCGGGCTACTACTCTTGCCGTAGGAATTACAATGAATAGAGACAAATAAATCTGCATCGGCTTGATTAGCTATTTCGGCACGTTCCTTCAACTCTAAAAACACATCTGTGGTACGCGTAAGAATGACCTTAACATCAGCGTGTTTTTTTAGTGCCTTACCTACTTTTAAAGCTACATCAAGTGCTATATGTTTCTCGTAATATCCATTTCCTCTATTTCCGGGGTCTTTCCCTCCATGCCCTGCATCAACCACAACTACAAACTTTTTATTTTTATAATTACCTTTATTTTGCCCAAAAGCACTCATACTCAGCGCAAAGAATAAAACGATTAAAACTAGTGTTGATTGATATGATTTCATTAATTTTATATTTAAGAAATATTATAGATTAAATATGAAGTCTTTTTAGTCAATTCTAGAACTGACTTTGAAAATATTCCGTAATTTTGGCATTCAAAAAGCGAGCCATATTACAAAAATAGTATTCTCAATCTTGCAAACAAACAAACTATACATACTTTTATTTTGTAGTGTAGCTCTTTTTACATTTAAAAAGGCTTCAGCTCAAGACATAGATACAGCAACTACTGCTATTCATATTCCTGCAGTGATTGACAGTCTCTCTGCAGATAACGATTCTATTCCTAATTTAGTGCCGCAAGATTCTATCAAAAAAGATTCTATCAAAAAAGATTCTACACAAGTTGATTCTACACAAAAAAAAGGCTTATTAGAATACAACATCACTCAGTCTGCGGCCACTCGAATTAAAAACGACTTAATTCATCAAAAGGTTTACCTCTACAATCAAGCCCAAATAGAATATGGTGATATGTCTCTTAAAGCAGGACGAATTATCTTAGATAATAAAAACAGTGAAGTTTATGCTTACGGCATAAAAGATTCAGCCGGAGTTTACACGCAACTCCCTGTTTTTACCCAAGGTAATCGCACGGTTACAGCTGACAGTATTCGCTATAATATTGAAACAGAACGCGCGCTGGTGCACAACACTTCTACTGAGCAAGGTGAATTTAAAATAAAAGCAGAAACTACCAAGCGGTATAACGACTCGGTTTACTTTATGCAAAATGTAAAGTTTACCACCTCTCAAGACATTGACAATCCGGAGTATTACTTTTATGCGCGCAAGGTTAAATTTGTTCCCGGCAAAAAAGTAGTTTCAGGGCTAGTCAATATGTACATCGCTGATGTGCCTACGCCTTTAGGGCTTCCGTTTGGATATTTCCCAATGACTGAAACGCAGCATTCCGGATTTATTATTCCTTCAATTGGCAACGATAACGATCGCGGGTATTCCTTGCAAAATGGAGGGTATTACTTTGCCATCAATGATTATGTCGATTTAGCTGTTTTAGGTGATTATTACAGCAATGGTAGCTATGGATTACGTCTGGAATCAAGTTATGCAAAGCGCTATAAATTTAGTGGTAATCTGGTATTTCGCTATGAAAAGCTCTTGACCAGTGAGCGCGGCTTTCCTGATTTTTCGGAAAGCTCCATTTACAATATCCGCTGGCACCACCAACAAGATTCAAAAGCCAACCCTAATTCGCGCTTTTCGGCTAGTGTAAACTTGGGGAGTAGTAAATACTATCGCGAAAGTATTAATGAAAATAACTCGGGTAACTTTTTAAATAACAACTTGAGTTCATCGGTTTCCTATTCTAAAACTTTCCCTGGCGAACCTGAATTCAGATTTAGTGTTACCGCTACACATAATCAAAACACAAACACCCAAGAAATCAACATGACCCTGCCAACCTTGAATGCTAGTATTTCAAGGATATATCCATTCGCTCCTAAAAATGGAATCAAAAAAGGGCTGATTGAAAACATCAATTTCAGATATGATGTGCGCGGCGAAAACCGTTATCACACAACCGATTCTTTGTTTTTTAGTCCTGAGATGTTTAGTACAGCTAAAACAGGGTTTAAGCACACTATCCCTATCAGCACCAACTTTAAGTTATTTAAATACTTTAGTGTCAGTGCAGGGGCTAATTATGAAGAAACATGGGTCTTTAACACCTACGGACAAACTTATGATACAGATTTAGAAGAAACTGTCGTTGACACGGTGCGCGGGTTTGACAGTTACCGCACATACAATTTTAATGCGAGCTTAGGAACCACTATTTACGGGATTTTCAAATTTAAAGAAGACAGCAAAATACAGGCCATTCGCCATGTTATGAAACCTTCTGTCACCTACTCCATTTCGCCGTCATTTGATAAGTTTTACGACACCTATCTCATTCCTGCCACCTCAGGTGCCCCGGCTGAAGTAGTTGAATATTCACGTTTTCAAAACACGCTCTTTGGGGCGCCAAACAAAAACTTCTCCAGTAGCATTGGCTTCTCCTTAACTAACGATTTTGAGGCTAAAATCAGATCCAAAGACTCTGTAGATGCTGAACCTAAAAAACGTAAATTGCTGTCTAATTTACGTTTTAGCACGGCTTATAATTTTGCTGCTGACTCTCTAAATTTACGTCCGGTAACCTTTGGTGGAACACTACCTATTATTCAAGATAAGTTAAACTTAAATTTCAACGGTGCTTTAGATCCATATGCTTTAAACAACAATAATCAACGCATCAATAAACTCAATATTGAAAACGGTGGAAGTCTATTTAGATTAACACGCGCCAATTTGAGTTTTAGCTATTCGTTTTCAAATAAAGATTTTCAAAAGGACAAAAAGAAAGACGAAGATAAAGATTATGACAGTGAAACCTACAGAAATGGTGGGCGTGCAGATGATCTTTTTGGGCAATCGATGAATAATGACGGCACCTTTGGAGAGCAAGATAAAGAAGATGACAAGCCTAAAGAGAATAAAACTGAGCGCTATCACTATAAAATTCCATGGAATTTGAATATTGCTTATACCATGACCTACAATAACCTGCGTCGCGAAAATGAAATTTCATCACATTCCATTATGTTTTCTGCAGATGCTGAATTATCACCAAACTGGCGCGTTGGGGTATCTTCAGGTTACGATATCAAAAATCATGGGTTTACCTACACTCAACTCCGTTTTGAACGCGATTTAAAAAGCTGGCGCATGAGTTTTAACTGGACGCCATTTGGTGTACGCGAATCATGGTATTTCTTCATCGGTATTAAATCGAGTATCTTGAGCTCTATTAAATATGACAAACGTCGCGCTAGAGATCGTCGTCTGTAAGCACTTACTACTTACAAATTCCCTATTTAAACCCTCAACCTTTTTAATGCTCAGGGCTTTTGAGGCGTAAATTGTTTTGTGATAACTTCAATTTTCTGGCTCTATGCTAAATATAGTGGGTAACCAAAATTTCGATTTTACACAATAAAGTAAGCCCTAATTAGTGAAGTGTCTTTATATGGAATATCTTGAGTAAAAACCTTTCTTTCACTATTCAACCCTTTCAGGGTTGTTAGGTGTGTAGTCTGTTATTCCCCGTAGGCTTTGCCTACGGTTTTAGCTATTAAAGTCCTTTGGACTTTTTATTACTGACAAGTTTTAAAATAAGAATTGATTTTATTTACCCACTCAAAACAGCATAGAGCTAATTTTCTTTTACGCCCCCTAATCACATTTGCCAAAAAGTCTGCAGATTTTCACGATGCCTTATAGCGTATTTAGTTTTTGTTTGTACATTGCCTTATAAATTTATGCAATACCGTATGGATAAATTAAATAGTCCAATTTCGACAGCAGTCTCATTGTACTATTAATTTGTTACCCACGGTATTATACCATAAAAAATATTCTAAATCGGACTAAAAAATAATTCTAACTGGTATAACATGAAAAAAATCATCACTTCACCGCAAGCTCCGGCTCCTATTGGACCATATAATCAAGCGGTATTACACGGCAATACACTTTACATTTCCGGTCAAATTGCCTTAAATCCTGAATCTGGAGAACTTGAAACTGCTGACCTAGAGACAGAAACTAATCGCGTCATGCACAATTTAGAAGCCATTTTAAAAACAGCCGAAATGGACTTTTCGAATGTCGTAAAAACCTCTATTTTTATCAGCGACATGAATAATTTTGCGCAAATCAACACCCTCTACGGCGCTTATTTTGACGAAGCTAATGCTCCTGCTAGAGAAACGGTACAAGTGGCACGCTTACCCAAAGATGTCAATGTTGAGATTAGCGCTATCGCCATTAAATAATAGACACAACAACTCACTCAGATAAAAAAACAGGTTACTTAAAACCTGTTTTTTTTATGCATTATACTTTGTGAGTAGTTATTCTCCAGGGAATTTTATATAGTCAGGGACAAGAGAAGTTTCCTCTTCTGTTTTAAGTTCTTGAGCTACTTGTGAAGGCTTAAGATCTTTATTCAGAATTTTTTGTATCAATTCTTTAAAGGTATCAAAATCTACTGAATAGCTAATCCCTACGCCTTGTGTATAGCCCAACTCTTCACCTATATACTGAATATCGCTTTCACGGTTAAACACTTTGGCACGCAGACTTCCTTCTTCGTTTAATAAGAATTCTATTTCGACATTGCCCACCACTACTGATCGCGTTAACCCGCCTATAGGCACACCTACACGTCCGTTAATCAAAATGCGATCACTGACATTGGTAGACAGAGTAACGCCCACGCGATCTGAAATTTCCTGATCTGGTGCCCTATTCCCTTTTGTATAGTTAACACCAACTTTAAACTTGTCATCGGCGCCCGAAAAAATATCGTTAAAAAGACCGGCAGCACGTTCGTAAAGCAAGTTTTCAGGATGTGCCGTACGCCCAGGGGTAATGGTGCTGTAAAAACTGCCTTGTGTAATTAGCGACAACGCTTGAATTTCGGTGTTTTTACGGTCACTAATACGGTACTCCAGTTCCGATTTAACCATAGAAGATAAGTTAGGGTATTCTAACTCAAAGGTAATATCTACATTGGTCAATAAACCGCTTAAATCGATGTAAACATTGACAGGAATACTGCGGTTAATCGTCGGATTTTCAAGTAAACTAGCTGGATTAGCCTGAGTTTGATAAAGTGCCCTAATATTGAGATTTGCCCTAATCGGACTGCCATCCCAGGTGATGTTTCCGCCCGGCACTACTTCAAATTGTTTTTCTATCAATCCGGCGTATTTAAAATCGTAGGTGCCGTGATAGACCACAAAATCGCCCCACATGTTAAATTTACCATTGGTATTGATTTCCATCAATAAAGTTCCGGCTCCACGTCCACGCAAGGTACTGCCGCTTTCTTCATCAACTACAATCTCAATATCAGCATCATCAGTCACATCGAGATCAAAGTTCATTTCTAAGCCTTTAAGTTGCTTAAACACAATATCCTTACCTTCTTTACGTGCTTCTTTATCTTCTGGAGACAAGAAGTAGATGTAGGAATTATTGCCTATTGTTTCTGCATCACTCAACGGGATTTTAAACACCGTTCCTTTTTCAGAAGTGGCCGTAACATCAATCACTAATTCGTTAAACGGGCCAGCAATATGCGCATCACCGCTGATAAAAGCTGTGCCGTAATACAGCGATTCATCGGTATAATCAGTATCTAAAACAAGTAAGCGATCAGGGGCTTGCAGATCTAAATTCATCCGCCAATTTTTAAAATTGTGATGCGCTATGGTGCCGTCAATAACACCTTTGGTATGGTATTTTGTATCTTCAAAGTTGACATGATCAAAATAAAATTCTTGTTGAGACAGTTTAACTACAGCGTTTTTTTCAAAAGCCATATCTACATTGAGGTATGGTATTTTTAAACCTGCTTCATTTAAAAGTAATTCACCATCTATTGAAGGTAATCTATAAGATCCTCCGATATGCGCATATCCGGTGGCTGATCCTCTCACATCCGAAATTACATTTTTGCCAAAAGCATTGAGCAATCCTATGTTAAAGTCACCCAGCACTGCATAAGCATCAATCTTTGGATCATTGCCGCCTAATGTAATATCGCCGTAAACCAAGAAATAATCACTGTTAGCCCCTACAATATTAGCATTAACCGTATAAGAGGTTAAGGATCTGTTGCCAAGTATATTTAAATTGAGTTCTCCGTAATCTATGGCATTAATCGCAAAATTATGTATTTGCAAATTTGAAAGTGGGTAATAAATCCCTTGGCGTTGTTCAACTTTCAATTCTCCATTAAGTATTCCGGCAAGGTTAAGATTTTCTATAGATGGGGTGACTTTTTGTAAATCAACATTATCAAAATCGATGTCTATTTTCTTATTCCATTTGCCGTGTTTATATCCACTTATGGCTATTTTTTGATCCTGATAGCTCATGACTAAGGTGTCTAATTTTACAGATTTAAAATCATTGTCAAACACTAAAGATTGATCTTCTTTGTCTTTATTGAGTGTCCAGGTATTATTTTTAAATCTCAAGTTAGATTTTCTGATACCAACCACAGATTTATTAGCCTCATTAATGGTGTGGTAAAAGTTAAGATTAAATTCGTCCTTGTCATCTTGACCGCCCTTAAATTCCGTCTGTACGAACAGCGTATCGTTTACTCGCTTACTAATCAAGTGAACACGTGACAAATTATAAGCTCCCAACTCTACATTGCCTACATCAAAATAAGTAGTAAACAAGGGATTGGTATTATCGAGCTGTAAATCTACATCGTGTAATTTATTGTTACCCACAGAAATTTGCGGTGATTTAAACACCAATTGTAAATCTGAATTACTCGATCTTACTTTTCCGCGAATAAATGTATTTGGCGAAAGTGTTATACTTGGAAACAAAGCCTGCACAACTTTGTTGTACACAGCCACATCAAAGTATAAGTACTGGTTTTTAGCAATCGGAATAGGCTTGTAATTAGAATACAGATTTCCGACGGCATTTTTAAACAAAGCCGGCAATTGGCTTAAAACGAAATACCCTTCTAGCTGGCCATTAATAATATCTGGTGAATTAATGGTTATTTTTCTGACTTTCCCGGCAAAAGAAGAAGTGATATTTAGAGTTTTAAATTTATAAGTTCCCTTTTTATTAGTATAAGCAGCATTTTCTAAATCTATAGATCCCACAACATCATCTACATTATGGCCATGCATGTTTATAACCACCTTACCTTTAAAGGCGGCAGCGGTATCCTTTTTAATAAAATTCAGGCTATACAAATCTGCGTGCTCAACAACAGCGGTAAAGTCGTAGTTATTTTTCTGTCCTGATACATCAGCTGTACCGTCAAAATGCATTTGTAAATTAGGGTCATTACTAATTAATTGTCCAGTAAAAACCGGTGTACGCAACACCCCTTTTACCCTAATATCGTGATAGGTATAGCCGTAAAAACGCAGGCTTGAAAACACGCCATCTAAATTTGAATTTAGACTTTGTGTGTTAAAGCCACTTCCTGTCATATTAAACGTAAAACTAGCTTCGCCTACATTAGGGTTGTTTAATAATTGTCCTAAATCAAAATTGATAAATTTCAATTTACCGCGATACTGTTCATGTCCTGTATTTTGTAAGTCTGACAAAATAGCATCAGCACGTGCCAGGCCTAATTTAGATTTTATAAGGGCATTAGTGCTTACCATATTTTTAGTCACACTTACGCGTCCTTGCAGCTGGGTATGCCCTAATCGTTTGAGATACTCTGGCAATTTACCACGTAATATACCTGGCAATAAATTGATTAAATCTTTATAATCTGTTTCGAGTAAACTCAAGTTAGCATCATACTTAAATCGCTTTTCGCCAAAGATATTATCAAAATGCATCTGCCCATTTAGGGTGGTATGGCGCATCCCGTAAACTATAAAATCTTTGAGTGTCAAGTCGTTTAAAGTGCCACTCATCTCTCCGCCAAAACTTAAACGCCCTCTTTGACCAAATGGAGAATAAAATTTGTGTAAATCAGCTATTGCTAGTGATGCCTGTTTTACATCAGCATCCATATGCACCTTATTTTCAAAATCAGCCATGGTGTAATCAAACGAAAAATGCACATCCATAGCTAGGCTGCTTTGAGGCGTTTTCAACGAAAAATTATCGAAATTCATGGCGTTGTCCAGCAATCTAAATTGCGTACTCAGATTGTCAATTTGCAAGCCTCTACTCTCTTGTGCCTTGAGCTTATTAATATCAATTGAAATATTACTCCCCTCAATCACAAAATTTGAGGCATCGATATTCAAATCCGTTAAGTTGACGATATTTGGATAGCGCGCCTGCTCGTCAACAAAGCTAAACTTACTATCAAAAATGTGTAGATGAGTTAGTAAAACTCGAGCTCCCTTTTTGTTTTTATTTTTCTGGCGTTGACTCAGTCGATCCAAAAACATTCCAAAAGTATCTTTAGGATCACCTTTATAACGTCTTAATCTAAACACTAAATGTTCTGCTGTCACATCACCAAAATCAATATTATCCCCACTAAACAGCCCGGGGATATTGATTAGCGAAGTTTTTAAAGATTCTGCTGTTATCAGTGTATCGTTGTGGTGATCACCAATATAAACATCTTTTATCTCTACTTGAAAATCATAGGTAATGCTTAGCTTATCGATTTCTATTTCTGTACCGAGTTCTGTGTTGAGATAATCCGTTAATTCATGAGCTAATCGCGTCTGAACAGCCGGAACAGACAACAGCAAAGCCACTAGTAAAACCAATAAAATAATGGCTACCAGCACCTTTTTTAAGATATTTAAAACTTTCTTAATCAGAGCGTGAACTTATTTAGGGGCAAATTATAAATTTTCAACCTGAATATTAGCGTTAATAATAGTAATTTTGCAATATTAAGGCAAATTTAAGCAGCCTCATTGATAGATAACACAAATTTTACACCAATTGAGTCAATCAGACAACATTTATATCCTCGGCATCGAATCATCTTGTGATGATACCGCCGCTGCCGTTTTGTGCAATGGCAAAATATTAAGCAATGTCGTTGCCACCCAACAACTCCACAAAGAATACGGTGGTGTAGTTCCTGAATTAGCTTCACGAGCTCATCAGCAAAATATTGTACCTGTTGTGCACCAAGCCCTAGTAAAAGCAGGTATAGACAAATCTCAACTTTCAGCCATAGCCTTTACACGCGGTCCAGGTTTAATGGGCTCGCTTTTAGTAGGTACGTCTTTTGCTAAATCACTAGCCATGGGACTCGATATTCCGCTTATTGAAGTCAACCATATGCAAGCCCACATTTTGGCACACTTTATTGACGAACCAGAATTTGACAAACCTAACTTTCCTTTTTTAGGCCTAACTATCAGCGGTGGGCACACTCAAATTGTAAAAGTAACCGATTACCTAAACATGGAAGTTATTGGCACTACCCTTGATGACGCCGTAGGCGAAGCCTTTGACAAATGTGGCAAAATGATGCATTTACCTTACCCAGCCGGACCACTGATTGACAAATATGCCAAAGTAGGAAATCCTAAAGCTTTCAAATTTGCTAAACCAAAAGTTGACGGGTTAAACTTTAGTTTTAGTGGTTTAAAGACTTCTGTGCTGTACTTTTTGCAGAAAATGGAAAAAGAAAACCCTAATTTCATCACTGAAAACCGCGATGATCTTTGTGCTTCATTCCAAAAAACCATTGTCGATATTTTGATGGCTAAACTCAAAAAAGCCACTAAAGAAACCGGAATTACAGAAATTGCCATAGGTGGAGGGGTTTCGGCCAATAGCGGTATCCGCAATGCCCTAACACAAAATCCTTACGGTTGGAAAGCCTACATTCCAAAATTTCAATACACCACTGACAATGCCGCTATGATTGCCATTGTAGGACATATCAAATATCAAAACAAAGATTTTACTGATGTGTCAGTAACTGCTCAAGCTCGCTATCATTTTTAATCCCTTTTTATGCAACTTTTTTACAATCCTACACTTTCCAAGACCTCAAAAGAAATTGTTTTCGACAAAAAAGAAAGCGGACACATTATCAAAGTTTTACGTAAAAAAATAGGTGACAACTTAAACATTACCAACGGGAAAGGAATTTTATTTAGTGCTGTCATAAAAAGCGATAACCACAACAAATGTATTGCTGAAATCACCGAATACAAAATTTCACCCGCCCCTGATTATCGCTTGCATTTGGTAGTGGCTCCCACAAAACGCAACGAACGTTTTGAATGGTTTTTAGAAAAAGCCACTGAGATCGGATTATCAGAAATCACGCCCATTATCTGCGAACACAGTGAGCGCCGAAAGGTCAATATTGAACGTTTTGAACGCGTCGTCCAAAGCGCCTTAAAACAATCTCTACAAACCTACATTCCTCAGGTAAACCCTGCCATAAGTTTTAAAGACTTCATCGCACAACAACATCTTGAAGAGCGCTACATTGCGCATTGTGAGGAAGATCAAAAAATACTGCTGCGCGACGCAATTACTCCAAAAACTGATGTCGAAATTCTCATTGGCCCTGAAGGTGATTTTTCACGCTCAGAAATTGAAACAGCTTTAAAACATCACTTTAAACCTGTAAGTCTAGGACACAATCGCTTACGCACCGAGACCGCAGCTTTGGCCGCTTGTCATACGGTTGCACTACTCAACCAGTAAGCTGTGTATAAATCACTTTCTTTAGTATATTTGTACACCTACCTACACCTTTTATCACTATGACACAACCGACTTTTATTTTCACGAAATCTTCTTCTATCCTTCCGAGTAGTCAATGCACATGGAAAGCACCTAGCAATATTGCTTTAGTAAAATATTGGGGCAAACACGGACGTCAATTACCACAAAACCCCTCTTTGAGTTTTACACTGTCAAATTGTTTTACACAGACTACTTTGCGCTACACCCCTAAAACTCAACCTACGGAAGAGATTGCATTTAAAGTTTTTTTTGAAGAAAAAGAAACCCCTGCTTTTCGTCCTAAAATCGAACAGTTTTTTAATCACATCAAAACCTATGTGCCCTTTGTCAACGATTACGAATTTGAAATTCACACGCAAAACAGCTTTCCGCACAGCAGTGGTATAGCTTCGTCAGCCAGCGGCATGGCGGCTTTAGCAGCTTGCATCATGGATATGGAACAGCAGCTAAATCCGGAAATCACCAAAAGTTATTTTAATCAAAAAGCGAGCTTTCTAGCGCGCCTGGGTTCTGGTAGTGCCGCCCGAAGTATCGAAGGTCCAATCACCATCTGGGGACAACACCCGGCTTTAAAAGACAGTTCCGATTTATACGCTACTCGTAATCAATTCCCCATTCACAACGCGTTCAAAAACTATCAAGATACCATTCTTTTAGTTGACAAAGGAGAGAAAACCGTGAGCAGCAGCGTAGGCCACAACCTTATGATAGGTCATCCCTTTGCTTCAAGCAGATTCGACCAAGCTTTTGTCAACTTAGAGCTATTGAAAAATATATTACAAAAAGGTGATTTAGATGAATTTATAAAAATAACTGAAAGTGAAGCCTTAAGTTTACATGCCGTGATGATGACCAGCTCGCCCTACTACTTGTTGATGAAACCTAACACTATTCAAATCATTCAAGCCATCTGGAAATATCGTCAAGACACTAAGGCGCATTTATCATTTACTTTAGATGCTGGTGCAAATGTACACCTGCTCTATCCTGAAACTGAAAAAGCAAGCACACAAGAATTTATTGATTCAACCTTAAAACAATGGTGTCAAAATGGGGCATATATTAGCGATCACACCGGAAAAGGTATTTCTAAAATAGCCTAAACACAGGACTATTTTTCAAAATAGATTTTCATATAAAATAAGAACGCTATAAATATCAAAAACGCAATTAAGACGATATAACTATTCTTAAAATACTTTTTATTGCGCTTGCGATCACCTTTGTAACTAAATACCATTAAGACCACAAAGGCGATAAAAAAAATGGCAGCAAATATTAATTGACCTTGAGAAAACATGAATAGCTAATTTTTCAGGCAAATTTAAACTATTAATTCGAATGGATAAAAAAATTAAAGCTGTAAAAGAATTTCACGAGGCTTACAAACTCGGTTACCTCTCATCTCCAAAAGCCGATATAGGGCTAGACAAAATTGCCTTGCGCCACAGACTGATGGCTGAAGAGAACGATGAATACCTCAAAGCCGCACAAGAAAACGACTTAGTAGAAATTGCTGACGCACTCGGCGATATGCTCTATGTATTATGCGGTACCATCATTGAGCACGGCATGCAACACAAGATTGATGAGGTTTTTGAAGAAATTCACCGCAGTAACATGAGTAAACTTGACAAAAACGGCCAACCGCTTTATCGCGAAGATGGCAAAGTGATTAAAGGTTCTAACTATTTCAAACCCAACTTAAAACAATTCTTTTAAGTTAATTCAACTTCTTTTCACAACTCCATTAATAGCTTTATTTTGTTTTTGACAAGATAAAGCTATTTTTACTAATACAAATAAAATCTATTAATACCGAATAATACAAATTTAAACAAGATATCAAGTTAATTTTACAGATTTTTTATTCATAAAATTATTTTTTTACATTTAAAATCTACTTTTAGTTACAGAAAAAGTTACATTTGTTGCTCCACAAATTAACACACATTTATGGTAGATCGTTTTTCCCTCAAACGGGTCGTTCTGCTTTTTGGTGTCATCTTTGGTGCAAACCAAATGAATGCCCAAGAGCAACAAGTCAAAATTGTTGATCAGCAGAAACTTAACCCTACAACTATTGAGCTACAGCTCAACAACAAAGAGCATATTCTTATCGATTTTTACGGTGAAAATATTTTCCGCCTCTTTGAAGATGAAAATTCTAAAACCCTTAGAAATCCCAAAGCCAAACCACCGGCTCAAATTCTTGTTGACCATCCGCGTAGCGCCGTAAAATCAGTAACACTAACTGAAACTGCTGACAGCGTATTTATCAACACTGCTAAGGTTAAAATTGCGTTTAACAAAGCCACTAGCCTATTTAGTGTTTACAACAAAACCACTGGGCAGCTCGTCACTAAATCGCTTAAACCTATACTGACCAGCAGCACGCAATCACAATTAAAATTACAAGCTAAAAGCGATGAGTACTTCTTTGGTGGTGGCGTTCAAAACGGTCGTTTCTCACACAAAGGTAAAAGTATTGCCATCGTTAATCAAAACAGCTGGACAGACGGCGGCGTAGCCTCTCCAAACCCTTATTATTGGAGTTCAAACGGCTATGGGTTAATGTGGTTTACCTTTAAAAAAGGTGAATACGATTTTGGTGCTCAAAACCCTAATCAAGTAGCACTTACTCACGACACGGATCACCTTGACGTTTTTGTAATGGTCAGCGATGGCGCCGTAGCCCTACTCAACGATTATTATCAACTCACCGGCAATCCGGTTTTATTACCTAAAATAGGTTTTTACGAAGGTCACCTCAATGCCTATAACCGCGATTACTGGAAAAAAGATTCTACCGGAATCTTATTTGAAGACGGTAACCGCTACAAAGAAAGTCAAAAAGACAACGGCGGCACCAAAGAATCACTTAACGGCGAAAAAAACAATTACCAATTTTCAGCTCGTGCAGTCATCGATCGTTATGCCGCACACGATATGCCATTAGGTTGGATTTTACCTAATGATGGATACGGTGCCGGATATGGCCAAACCGAAACCCTTGACGGCAACATTCAAAACTTAAAAGAATTTGGCGATTACGCGCGTGCTCACGGTGTGCAAATCGGCTTATGGACACAAAGTGACCTTCACCCTAAAGAAGGTGTTGAAGCGCTATTGCAACGCGACATCGTAAAAGAAGTTGGCGTGGCTGGCGTACGCGTTTTAAAAACAGATGTGGCTTGGGTAGGTCCTGGCTATTCATTTGGCTTAAACGGTATTGCTGACGTGGCTCAGGTGACTACCAAATACGGCAACAATGCCCGTCCATTTATCATTACCCTTGACGGCTGGGCAGGCACACAACGCTATGCCGCCATTTGGAGTGGCGACCAAACTGGTGGCTACTGGGAGTACATCCGTTTCCACATCCCAACTTACATCGGTTCTGGATTATCTGGCGAACCTAATATCACCTCTGATATGGACGGTATTTTTGGCGGAGAAAACATCCCGGTTAACGTACGTGATTTCCAATGGAAAACCTTTACGCCCATGCAACTCAACATGGATGGCTGGGGCTCAAACCCTAAATATCCACAAGCACTTGGCGAATCGGCTACCTCTATCAACCGCGATTACTTAAAATTTAAATCGGAGTTGATGCCTTATGCTTATTCTATTGCTCACGAAGCTGTTGATGGCTTGCCGATGATGCGGGCTATGTTTCTTGAAGATTACAACGCATTTACTTTAGGAACCGCTACAAAATATCAATTTATGTACGGGCCTTCATTCTTAATCGCGCCAATTTATCAAGATACACAAGCTGATGAAGAAGGCAACGATGTGCGTCATCACATTTACCTCCCTGAAGGCACTTGGTATGATTACTTTACCGGTGAACAATACAAAGGCCAAGCTGTACTCAATTATTTTGATGCACCACTTTGGAAATTGCCAATCTTCGTTAAGCCAGGGGCTATCATTCCGTTAGTGAATCCTAACAATAATGTGACACAAATCGATCAGCACCAACGTATTTTCGAATTGTATCCATACGGAAAATCGAGCTTTACGCGCTATAATGACGACGGCAAAACTGTAGCTTACAAAAATGGTGACTTTGCCACTACCCTTATCACTTCTGATCTCGATAATGAAAAAGCTACTATTCGCATTGCGCCAACTCAAGGTGATTTTGACGGTTTTGTAAAAGATCAAACAACCGTACTCAAATTCAACGTTTCAGAACAACCGCGCAAAACCAAAGTGCGCATTAACGGCAAACGCGTTAAACTACAAGAAGTTACCTCACTTGAAGCTTTTAACAACGGCACTAATGTTTATTACTACAATCCGGCGCCTGAGTTTAATCGCTTTGCTACTGAAGGCAGTGAGTTTGCACAAGTTGACATCAAACGCAATCCACAACTTTGGGTAAAATTAGACACCGTTAACGTGGCAGAAGAGGCTATTGAAGTGCAAGTAAAAGGCTATGTATTTGACATTCATAACCAATTACAACAAACTGAAGGTGCAGTAACAGTGCCTCAAAACGCACAAATCACTGACGCTAACGCTCAACCTTTTTCTTTAACCCCATCTTGGGATGCAGTTGCCAATGCCAATTATTACGACATTGAATTCAACGGCATGCTATACACCAACATTAAAGACACCCAATTTACTTTTGGTGATCTCGAATCAGAAACCACTTATGATTTCAAAGTTCGTGCTGTCAACAAAACCGGGCACTCCGAATGGGCAAGCATCAGCGGTACCACTACCCTTGATCCTTTGCAATTTGCCATTCCTAACATCGCTGGTTATGGCACTGCTCCATCACAAGCAGGCTTTGACATCACTCAACTTTTTGACCAAGACGAACGCACCCTATGGCACAGCAAATACCACGCTGACGCTATTCCATCTGACGTGATTCTCGACTTACGCAGTGTTAACACCCTCGACAAACTCGAGTATTTACCACGTCAAAACGGCTTAAACGGTGTAATCACCAAAGGTAGCGTCTATTACAGTATGGATAAAAAAGACTGGACTAAAGCTGGTGATATCGCCTGGAAACGTGACAACACCAACAAAACTTTCAGCTTCGACAAGCATCCTAAAGCGCGTTACGTCAAATTTAGTCTCGAAAAAGGCGTGGGCAACTACGGCTCAGGACGCGAGCTATACATCTTTAAAGTTCCTGGCACCTCAAGCTACATCCCTGGTGATATTAATAGCGATGGAAAAGTAGATCAAAACGATTTAACTTCATACACCAACTACACCGGATTGCGCTTAGGCGACTCTGACTTTGAAGGCTATATCAGCAAAGGAGATATCAATAAAAACAACTTGATTGATGCCTATGACATTTCAAATGTCACCACCCAATTAAACGGTGGCGTACGCATCAACCCTGCCGATACCCTTGCCGGAAGCTTGCAGTTTAAAACCGATAAAACACACTACAAAAAAGGCGAAACTATCAGCCTCACTGTTAGTGGTAAAGATCTCAAAAATGTCAATGCCCTTAGCTTTGCTATGCCATACGACACCGATGAGTATGAATACCTCGGCATTAAATTGCTCAACGCTGAAGACATGCGTGATATGACCAATGATCGCTTGCACTCCAACGGTCAAAAAGCCCTCTATCCAACCCTCGTTAACCTTGGCAACAAGGCGACACTCAACGGATCAGAGCCGCTATTTATACTCACTTTCAAGGCTAAAAAAGACCTTAACGTTGACCTTAAACCAATTGATGGTTTCTTGGTTGATAAAAGCCTTGAGGTTATTAAATTTTAGAAACATCCCATTCTAAATACTACAACATCCCGTTAAGCACACCACTTAGCGGGATGTTTTTTTATACCTAATCTTCTGCTTTTTTATTTGGGCGTGCCCCTGCGCCGCTAGTCTGAAAAAGTAAATTTTCACCCGTCAGCACCAGCGCTAAACAATACCATCAACCACTCCGCCACCGCGCAGGGTCGGGCTTTCGGCAGTCGCTTTTTGCGGCTAAGTTTAGTGCTAATCCGCAAGGGTTAATCCCTGCACTAAAATCTCGACCTTTACTAAAGTTTTAAAACTTTAGTAAAGGTCTTTCTAGCCTTCCGTAAAGGTCTATTTCTAAATCAGCCGCAAAAGAGCTTCAACAAATGCCTCAATCCCTCACGCAAAAGTCGATTTTATCAACCTAAAGGGAGCGCCTTTTGCTTTATAGTGATGAGTAATTAAAGTAAAATCTAGCGTCATTCTGAGTAGCGTTATTCGCAGCGCAGCAAGAAAAACGTTGTATCGAAGGGTGAAACACGGTTG